>JBKBHB010000039.1:0-6723 GCA_046297855.1 Azonexus sp. | reverse complement strand
GGATTCGGCCAGCGTCGCAAAGGAGATCTGCTTCATGCGTGTCAGTGAATTCGTGTTTCGGCTATGCCAACAATTTTACCCGGCTCGGCATATGCGCTTGCCTTAATCAGAGGTTCCTTAAATGATACGTACACTTGCAGTACAATAAGCCATCCAGTCAATTCTCATGCCGCACGACCGGCCACTCCGGCCGCCGACAGCGCCTTCATCGTGAGCGACCTCGTTCAGCAGCGCCTCAACGCATTTCGCCAGCAGCGCCGGGTCCAGGCCGGTTCGCTGATCATCACCGTTTTCGGCGATGCCATCCTGCCGCGCGGCGGGCGCATCTGGCTGGGCAGCCTGATCCGCCTGCTCGAACCCCTGGACCTGAACGAGCGCCTGATCCGCACCTCGGTGTTCCGCCTGGCCAAGGAACAATGGTTGCGCACGGAGAGCATCGGGCGGCGGGCCGATTACGTGCTGACGCCGTCCGGCCGCCGCCGCTTCGAGGAAGCGTCGCGCCACATCTATGCCTCGACCGCCCCGCTGTGGGACCGCCGCTGGCGCCTGATCCTCGTCGTCGGCGAACTGGAGGCCAAGTTGCGCGAGGAACTGCGCCGCGCCCTGTTCTGGCAGGGTTTCGGTGCGCTGGGCGCCGACTGCTTCGTGCACCCGAGCGCCGAATTACCCAGCGTGCTCGACACGCTGATCGCCGAAGGCATGTCGCCGGCCCTGGGCGCGCTGCTCCCGCTGTTTGCCGCCGATGCGCGCTCGGCGCAATCGGCCAGCGACGCCGATCTGGTCAGCCGGGCCTGGGACCTGGGCGGACTGGCCGAAGCCTATAGTCAGTTCGTCGCCGGCTACCAGCCCATCCTGGATGAACTGCGGCGCGAACACATGGCCTCGATCAGCCATCAGGACGCTTTCCTGCTCCGCATCCTGCTCATCCACGACTACCGCCGCCTGCTACTGCGCGATCCGGAACTGCCGGAAGTCCTGCTGCCGGCACACTGGCCGGGCCAACAGGCCCGGCTGCTGTGCAAGGAGCTCTACAAGCGGCTGGAAGAACCTTCCAATCAGCATCTCGACCAGGCTTTCTGTCTGGCCGACGGCAGCGTGCCAAGCCTCGACCACTCATTGGCCGAACGCTTCCCGCAATACGATCCGCTCAAGAAAAGCTGATCAGCCGCCGCGCTTCTTCAGTTCGGTCAGCGGGATGACGTCCGGCATCTCGATGCGCTTGCGATCCGGTTCGACGACCGCCAGCGGCGTGGTTTCAACCAGGGTGGCCAGGCAGCGGCGCGTCAGGTCCTGATAGGTGCGCGTGCCATCCGTCTTCCAGGCGATTTCCTCGTCGCTCAGGGGGCGGATGATCTTGGCCGGCATGCCGGCGACCAGCACGCGCGGCGGGATTTCCTGGCTGGCCTTGACGAAGGCCGAGGCGGCAACGATGCTCGCCTCGCCGATCACGGCATTGTCCATGATCACCGCATTCATGCCGACCAGCGCATTGCGGCCGACCCGGCAACCGTGCAGCACCGCGCCGTGGCCGATGTGGCCGTTTTCTTCGACCACGGTATCGGTCCCGGGAAAACCGTGCATGACACAGGTATCCTGCAAGTTGGCGCCGGCCTCCAGGATCAGGCGGCCGAAATCGCCGCGCAGGCTGGCGCAGGGGCCGACATAGCAACCTGGGCCGACGATCACGTCGCCGATCAGGACAGCGCTGGGATGAACATAGGCCGTCGGATCGACAACCGGAACGATGCCGTCGATGGCATAGACGCGCAGGCTTGACATGAGGGGCTCACTTTCACGAACAGGCTTCGTATTATAGAATCAATTCCATATAACAAAACTCAGGGAGCAGTCATGAACGATGAAGTCGACGGCAAACACGGGGTCCAGTCGCTGGAAATCGGCATGGGCATCCTGCGGGCGATGGTCAATGGCCAGCGTTCGATGATGCTAAAGGAAATCGCCGCGGCAGCCGACATGCCGGCCTCCAAGGCGCACCGCTATCTGGTCAGCCTGATCCGCGCCGGGCTGGTCGAACAGGACCCGATGAGTTCGCGTTACGACCTCGGCCCCTTTGCGCTGAACATCGGTCTCGTTGCCCTGGACCGCCTCGATCGCGTCCGCCTGGGCCTCAACGCCATCGCCGAGATGCGCGACGAAATCAACCAGACCACCGCCCTCGCCGTCTGGGGCGACAAGGGGCCAGTCGTCGTACGCTGGGAACGGCCGCGCCGCCCGATCACGGTCAACGTCATCACCGGTACGGTGCTGGAACTGCTCTCGTCCGCCACCGGCCGCGTCTTTGCAGCATGGATGCCGAAAAAGACCGTCGCGCCGCTCATCGCCGCCGAGCAGAAGGCCCCGGACGTGCCGCCGGAACTGCGCAGCAAGGCCGGTGTCGAGGCGATGCTGGCCCAGGTCCGCCGCCAGGGCTTCGCCGACACCGGCGGCTTTCATCGCGTGCCAGGCGTCGAGGCCGTCGCGGCGCCGGTTTTCAACTTCAAGAACGAAATCACCATGGCCGTGCTGGTCGTCGGCGTACAAGGCATGTTCGACACCCGCGCCGAGGGCGAAGTCGTCCGCTGCCTGAAACGTCACGCCGCAGCACTGTCGCTGCGGCTGGGGGCGACGGGCGAACCGAAGGTGCCGGACTAAACCCGGCGCAGCCGCGTCCAGCGCTGCAATTGCTCATACAGTTGATCGGCGCGGATCGGTTTGGCGAGGTAATCGTCCATCCCGGCCTCCAGGCAGCGCTCCCGGTCGCCCTCCATGGCGTTGGCGGTCATCGCGATGATCGGCGTTCGCTCCACCTGGCGCCGCGCCTCCATGTTGCGTATTTCGCGGCTGGCCTCCAGGCCGTCCATCACCGGCATCTGCATGTCCATCAGAATGGCCGAGAAACGGGCGTGGGCAAAGGCTTCGAGCGCCGCCCGGCCATTTTCCGCCAGTTGCACGCGATACCCCCGGCGCTGGAGCAACATCATGGCCACTTTCTGATTGACCGGGTTGTCTTCGACGAGCAGAACCGGCAGGACCGGCGCCCCCGTCTCGGCGTCGGATGAACCCACGGCCGGGGCGGGCTCCGCCGCCTGCTCGCCGCCCGGCGCAGCCGCTTCCGCCTCGGCCTCTTCGACCGGCAGGGTGAAATGGAAACAGCTGCCGCGTCCCGGTTCGCTCTCCACCCCCAAGCGCCCGCCGAGCAGCTCGACCAGGCGACGGGTGATGCTCAGGCCCAGTCCAGTGCCGCCAAAACGGCGGGTTGTCGAGCTGTCGCCCTGCGAAAAGGCATTGAAAATGTGGTCCAGCTGGTCGGCTGCGATGCCGATTCCGGTATCGCGCACCGCCACCTGCAGCACGCGCTGCCCGGACTCGCTGGCACACGCCACTTCGATGGCCACCTCGCCGGCCTCGGTGAATTTGACGGCATTGCCCAGCAGGTTGAGTAGGATCTGGCGCAGGCGCACCTGGTCGCTGACAATCAGGGGCGGCACATCGGCGGCCACCGACTGGCGCAGGCGCAGCTGCTTTTCGGCGGCCCGCAGCCCGCAGGACTGGATGGCGCCATCGATGATCTCGCGCAGGTCGCAGGGCACCCTTTCGATGCTCAGCATACCGGCTTCGATTTTCGAAAAGTCGAGGATGTCGTTGATGATGGTGATCAGGGACTCGGCCGAGCGCTTGATGACCCCGACGAAATCGCGCTGTTCCTGATCGAGCCGGGTGTCCAGCACGAGATCGGTCATGCCGATGATGCCGTTCATGGGCGTGCGGATCTCGTGGCTCATGTTGGCCAGGAATTCGCTCTTCGCCCGGTTGGCTGCCTCCGCTGCCTCCTTGGCCAATTCAAGCTCGATGCGCCCTGACTCGCGTTCAGCGACCAGACGGGCGATCAGCTTCGACAGGCTGGCAATGTCGCTCCCGCCATCCTCAGCCCGATATTCGCTTTTGGCCAACAGGCTGGCGGCAATCTCGCGCAATGAAGACAAGGTCTGTTCGCGGGCAGCCAGCTCGTTGCGCAAACTGTCGGCCGTGCGCTGCATGACGGCAAAGGCAGGGCGAAACTCCAGCGGCAGGTCGTCGATCGACACCTCCTCGCTGACCGCCCGCCCCCGCGGCGTCTCGCTGTCGAAGGCGCGGACACGGTCCAGGGTGCCCAGCCAGCGGCGAAGCGGCATCCAGATCAACAAGAGTCCGCCGAGCAGACTGCCTGCCGCGAGCAGCAGCGCGGTCCGGAGCAGCTGCCACAAACCATCGGCAATGGCGGCCACCGAGAAGCGGAGGCGGAGCACGCCGTAGTCCTTGCCGCCGACCGAGATGTTGCGGTTTACGTCATACAGTTCGCGCGCCACGCTATCGACCAGCCAATCCGGCGCCCGTGGCCCGGCCGCGGGCGCGCTCTGGCTCTTGACGACCCCGCCCGAGAGGTCGATGAAATAGGCGGAGTCGAACTGTGAACGCAGAATCGAGTGATCCAGGGTCCGCTTGATGGTGTCGTAGTCGCCGATCACGGCACTGTCGGCCACGGTCTGCGCGGCGAGTTCGATCAGCATGGTTGCCGAGTTCTGCACCTCGTCGACCGCCTGGTGGTACTGGTACTGGTAAAAGAGCACCAGACTGCTCCCGACGAACAGCAGCAGGACCGCCGAATAAAGCGCATAGACGCGCCCGATCAGCGATGCCGGCAACCAGCGGTCGAGGGCATTGAGCATGGGGGGCCGTTAGCGCAGGCTGGCCGGCGCCGACTGGAAGAAGCGTCGATAGGCCATGTAGTCGCTACCTGTCGCGGGCAGGAAATACGCCTGTCGGTCGAGCCCGACTTCTTCGGAGGATTTGATCAGGATGGCCTTGCCGACCGGGTCGCGATGCATGTTGATGAAGGCCGAGGCGACCGCCTTGACATCCCGTTCCGGCACCTTGCTGGAGGCCATCAAGGCCAGATCGTGGAAGCCTTCCGAGGTCCACAGCACACGGAATTTCTTGCCCTCGCGTGCGCTGTAGCCGTCGATCAGGGCTGAATTGCTGCCCACGGCCTTGGCCTTGCCAGCGAACAGCTGGGCAAAGGCAGCGTTCTGGTTCCCGGCAAAAACGGCCTTGACGTCAATGTTCTTCGACAAGAGATGGGCAAAGGGCACCTTGTAGCCAATAAAGGCTTCCGGCCCGGCAAAGACAACCTCCTGACCTTTCAAATCTTCCAGACGGGTGATTGGCGAATCGAGCGGCACAGCGATCTGGCCGTGCAACGGCGGCGTCCACCGGCGACCGAAAACCTTCCAGCCCAACTGATCGCGCTCCGGACTGAACAGGTGGTTGGAAAAGACGAATTCCACTTCCTGGGCCAGGACGTAAGCCGTGGTGTCGGCCGAGGTCCGGCCGATCTTCAGTTCGAGGTTCACCCCGCTTTTTTCGCTGACGTAGCGGATGATCGGGTTCCAGTAGGCCGCGGTCTTGCTGATGTCCCACTGATTCACCGGCGAAAAGCGGTAGGCGGGAGATTGGGCGACTGCCCAGACGGGCATGAGCAGCGCGGCGAGAAGAAGGGTGCGTAAGATCATCACAGGGCCGGGCGAACAAAGCTGGCATTTTACGACAAATTGCCACTTATATAATTTGCCGCCCGCCTGGCGCTTCAGGCGGGCGCGCCGCGCCAGACGCGCCCGTTCACAACGCCGTCATGCCAGCCAGGACGGCAGGCGCTTGTCGAGGAAGGCCGCGATGCCCTCCTTCGCTTCGTCGGTCGCGCGCTGGCGGGCGATACGCTGCGCGGTTTCCTCGCTGACCGCGTCATCGATCGGCCGGCCATGCACGGCGGCAATCAAGTCCTTGGCGGCCTGCTGGGCTTGCGGGCCGCCAGCGAGCAGGGCCTCGACGATGCCGGCAATGCAGCCGTCGAGTTCCGCGCGCGGCACCACGTCGCCGACCAGGCCGATGGCCAGCGCGCGCCGGGCGCTGATCCGCTCGGCGCTCTGGAAGTAGCGCAGGGCATGGCGCGGCCCGATGGCGCGCAGCACGTAGGGACTGATCACCGACGGGATGATGCCGAACTTGACCTCCGACGTGGAGAAGGTCGCGTCGTCGCTGGCCACCGCCATGTCGCAGGCGGCAGCCAGGCCGGTGCCGCCGCCCAGCGCCGCGCCCTGCACGCGGGCGATGGTCGGCTTGCTCAGGCCGGACAGGGTGCGCAACATGCCGGCGAACCGGCGGGCATCTTCGACGTTCTGCGCGTGGGTGAATTGCGACGCACGCTTCATCCAATTCAGATCGGCGCCCGCCGAGAAGTGCTTGCCGCGCCCGCCGAGGATGACGACGCGCACGTCGGCATCGGCATCGAGTTCCTGGCAGGCCAGGGTCAGTTCGGCGATCAGTTGTTCATCGAAGGCATTGAAGACGGCCGGGCGGTTCATCCAGAGGGTGGCGACCTTGCCGGCCCGTTCGATTTCCAGGGTCTGGTACATGGCGGGCCTCAGCGGTTCTGGAAGTTCGGCTTGCGTTTCTCGACGAAGGCGGCCATGCCTTCCTTCTGATCCGCGACGGCGAAGGCGGCGTGGAAGACGCGGCGCTCGAAGAGCAGGCCTTCGTTGAGGCTCGACTCGAAGGCGCGATTGACTGATTCCTTGATCATCATGACCACCGGCAGCGAGAAACCGGCGATGGTCTGCGCCGCTTTCAGCGTTTCATCGAGCAACTGGTCGGCCGGGAAGACGCGGGCGACGAGGCCGGACTTTTCGG
>JBKBHB010000038.1:0-7830 GCA_046297855.1 Azonexus sp. | reverse complement strand
GGTAATCGAAGTCCTTCATGAAGCCGATATCGGCGCCGGCGGCAAAGGCTTTCTCGTTCCCGGTGAGGACGATGCAGCCGATGGCCTCGTCGGCTTCGAAGGCGTCGATCGCGGCGCCGATGCCGTCGACGACCTCGTTGTTCAGGGCGTTCATCGCCTCCGGGCGGTTGATGCGGATCAGGCCGACGCGGCCGTGAATTTCGGTGAGGACGACAGAGCTCATGCGGGTTCTCCTGTATTGCGAACAAAGGGGGCTGCCGGTCATGCTTCGGGTTGGGGTTTGTCCGGCTGGCGACAGTTGACGTTAACGTTAACCTGCTATCCTGTCACCCATAAATCACATGACCGAGGAGACGAGATGACCTACGCCATTGAAGCCCAACCGCTCTGGCAGCCCAATCCGAATACCGTCGGCGACACCCGCATGGCCATGTTCATGCAGGCCACGGGCCATGGCCGCTATGCCGATCTCTGGCAATGGTCGATCGACCAGCCGGAAGCCTTCTGGTCCAGGCTGTGGGACTTTTGCGGTGCGCTCGGCGACAAGGGCCAAACGGTGCTGTGCGATGGCGACCAGATGCCGGGTGCCCGGTGGTTCCCCGAGGCACGGCTGAATTATGCCGAGAACCTGCTGCAGCGGCGCGAGGGGGAGGCGCTGGTCTTCTGGGGGGAAAACCAGGTCAAGCGCCGGATGAGCCGGGCCGAGCTGTATGCCGAAGTGGCACGCTTCCAGCGTTTCCTGATCGATGCCGGGGTCGGTGCCGGCGACCGGGTGGCCGGTTACCTGCCCAACCTGCCGGAAACCCTGATCGCCATGCTGGCCACAACGGCGCTCGGTGCCATCTGGTCGTCGGCCTCGCCGGATTTCGGCGTGCAGGGCGTGCTCGACCGTTTCGGCCAGATTGCGCCCAAGGTGCTGGTTTGTGTCGATGGCTACTGGTACAACGGCAAGCCGGTGGACTGTCTGCAGAAGAATGCCGACGTCGTCGCCCAGATGCCATCCCTGGTCAAGACGGTGGTCGTGCCCTACCTGGCTTCCCGGCCGGCCCTGGCCGGCATCGCCGGCGCCGTGAATTGGCAGGATATCGCGCAGCCCGCTCCGGGGGCCGAGGTCGTCATCCGCCGCGTTGCCTTCGATCACCCGTTGTTCATCATGTATTCCAGCGGCACGACCGGCGTGCCGAAGTGCATCGTCCATTGCCACGGCGGGGCGCTGCTGCAGCACCTCAAGGAGCACCAGCTGCACAGCGACGTGCGCCCCGGCGACCGCCTGTTCTACTTCACCACCTGCGGCTGGATGATGTGGAACTGGCTGGTTTCCGGCCTGGCCAGCGGCGCCACGCTGCTGCTCTATGATGGCTCGCCCTTTGCCGATCAGGGCAAGGTGCTGTTCGATCTGGCGCAGGCCGAAAAAATGACTCATTTCGGCACCTCGGCCAAGTTCATCGACGCGGCGGCCAAGATGGGGCTGACGCCGGGCAAGACGCATGACCTTTCCGCCCTGCGTGCCGTGTTCTCGACCGGCAGCCCGCTGTCGCCGGAAGGCTTCGACTGGGTCTATCGTGAAATCAAGCAGGACATCCTGCTGGCGTCGATTTCCGGGGGCACCGACATCATTTCCTGCTTCGTTCTCGGCAATCCGGTGCTGCCGGTCTATCGCGGCGAAATCCAGTGCCGCGGGCTGGGCATGGCGGTCGATGTGTTCGACGACGACGGCAAGCCGGTGCGTTCGGAGAAGGGCGAGCTGGTGTGCACCAAGCCCTTTCCGGTCATGCCGGTCGGTTTCTGGAACGACCCGGATGGCGCCAAGTACCGCGCCGCCTATTTCGAGCGTTTCCCGAACGTCTGGTGCCACGGGGATTTCTCGGAGCTCACCGCGCACGACGGCATGATCATCTACGGCCGCTCGGATGCGACGCTCAACCCGGGCGGCGTGCGCATCGGCACGGCGGAAATCTATCGCCAGGTCGAAAAATTGCCGGAGATTCTCGAATCGCTGGTCATCGGCCAGGATTGGCCACCAGGCAGGAACGACGACGTGCGCGTCGTGCTGTTCGTCAAGCTGCAGGAGGGGCTCACGCTCGACGCCCCCTTGATCGACCGGATCAAGAAGCAGATTCGCGACAACACCACGCCGCGCCACGTGCCGGCCCGGGTTGTCCAGGTGCAGGATATTCCGCGCACCAAATCGGGCAAGATCGTCGAACTGGCCGTGCGCAACGTCGTGCATGACCGGCCGGTGAAGAATGTCGAGGCCCTGGCCAACCCCGAGGCGCTGGCTTACTTCCGGGGCCGGCAGGAACTGGCCGAGTAGGAGGCGGGGACCGGCGCCCTAGGGGCCGAGCCGGGGGCCGATCAGCGGCATCCGGCCGACCAGATGCCGGCCGAGGCCGAACAGGGCGCCCAGTCCGCCGGTGATCCGCCGGCTGGCTTCCGGGCTTTCGATCCAGCGGTAGAAAAGCAGCGCGGCAAGCAGGCTGGCCCCCCACGACAAGCCGAGTCCCACGCCCGTGGCGAGGGGGGAGTCGTAGCCGGTCTGGGCGTACAGTGCATTGGCCAGCAGCAGCACGGGGAAGTGCACCAGAAAGATCGAGTACGAAATCCGGCCAAGGAAAGCCAGCAGCCGGACATCCGGCCAGCGTTCGAGCAGGCCGGCGCGACGTCCGAAACCGAGGAGCAGGGCGATGATCAGCGCCAGCAGGATGCGCAGGCGGAAATCGAGGATCAGGGCAGCAACCGTCACGCACACCATGGCGCCCAGCCAGGCCGACATCTGCCGGCGTTCGGAAGCCCACCAGGCCGCCGCGCCAAGGCCATAGGAGCCGAAGAAATAGATCGCCCAGTTATCCCAGCTGGCATCGCGGTTGAACCAGAATAGCGAGGCGGTGGCGACGGCGAGCACCAGTGCCGGCGCGACGACGCGCCAGCGGCCGGCCCAGAGCAGGATGGCCATCAGTGCAAACAGCTGGAAGTCGATGGCGATGTACCAGACGCCGGCCGACAGGGCATCGATGCCGAGCAGGCCGTGCAGCAGGGTGGCATGGGCCAGCCATTGCCTGAACGTGGCGCGGGCGGGAATGGCTTCGTCGTCCAGCCACTGGTCGGCAATCGCGGCGGCGATGATGGCCAGGCCGATGGCCGCCAGATACGGCACGACCAGCCGCAGGTAGCGCTTCCAGATGAGGGGCAGCGGGAACGCCGACAGGGCCTGCCCCTGGGCTGCCAGGCCGCGGGCCGCGAGGAAGCCGGCGATCACCAGGAATACCTGAACCGCCATGCGCCCGTAGACGAACAGCCAGTCGAAAATGGCGGGGAAATGGTGACGTGCTGATTCGGCCAGGGGGCCGTAGGATGAAAAATGGTGGGTCAATACCAGCAGGGCCGCGATTGCCTTGAGCGCGTCAATCAGCGGCATACGGTTCGAATGGTGGGGCATAGGGACGATTGCTGGCCTGCGTGCCGGGCATGCAGGCGGGGGCAGTTTCGGGCGATTTTGTCTTAAGAGAAACGCGCGACGAAGGATTTGGTGTACAAGGGCGGCAAATCAATCCAGACGCGATGGCCGCTGCCGGGGGCGACATCGACCGCTTCGCCGGCGGCGTTCTCCATGCGGCCGATACGCTGAACGTGGTTGCCGGCCGGATGCACGCATTCGACGGTGTCGCCCCGCGCGAAGCGGTTCTTGACGGCGATTTCCATCAGGCCGCGGGCCGGGTCGAAGGCGACGGCATCGCCAACGTACTGGCTTTTGTCCGATTCGGAGTGGCCGCGCAGGTAATTCTGGTAGTCGGCATCGTGGTGGCGCTGGTAGAAGCCGTCCGTGTACCCGCGATTGGCCAGGTTTTCCAGTTCGCCGAGCAGGCGGGCATCGAAGGGGCGGCCGGCCACGGCGTCGTCAATGGCCTGGCGATAGGCCTGGCAGGTGCGGGCGACGTAGTAGGGGCTCTTGGTGCGTCCCTCGATCTTCAACGAGTCGACGCCGATCTCCACCAGACGATGGACATGTTCGATGGCGCGCAAGTCCTTCGAGTTCATGATGTAGGTGCCGTGTTCGTCTTCCTCGATCGGCATCAGTTCTCCCGGCCGCTGCTTCTCCTCGAGCAGGATTTCGGCATCGCGATCCATGAACTGCACGGGCTGCGCGGCCGGGGTGTGCACCTTGTAGTCCCAGCGGCAGGCGTTGGTGCAGGTGCCCTGGTTGGGGTCGCGGTGATTGAAATAGCCAGAGAGCAGGCAACGACCGGAATAGGCGATGCACAGCGCGCCATGGACGAAGACTTCGAGTTCGATATCCGGGCACTGCTGGCGGATTTCGGCCACTTCGTCGAGCGACAGCTCGCGCGACAGGATGACCCGCGTGAGGCCCAGTTTCTGCCAGAAGCGAACGGCGGCCCAGTTCACGGTGTTCGATTGCACCGACAGATGGATGGCCTGCTCGGGCCAGGCCTCACGCACCATGTCGATCAGGCCGGGGTCGGACATGATCAGCGCATCCGGCTTCAAGGCAATTACCGGCGCCATGTCGGCGAGGTAGGTGGCGAGCTTGGCATTGTGCGGGAAGATGTTGCTGACGACGAAGAACTGCTTGCCGCGGGCATGGGCCTCGGCGATGCCGTCGCCGAGCTTTCCGAGCGTGCCGAACTCGTTGTTGCGGACGCGCAGGCTGTAGCGCGGCTGCCCGGCGTAGATTGCGTCGGCACCGAAATCGAAGGCGGTGCGCATCATGTCGAGCGAGCCGGCCGGAGCGAGAAGTTCGGGCGCCTTGCGCATAGTAGAATCCAGAAAAAACCGCGAATTGTAGAGCGTATGACCGAAGAAATCCTGATCAATTTCACGCCGCAGGAGACCCGCGTTGCCGTCATGCAACAGGGGGTTGTCCAGGAGTTGCATATCGAGCGGACGGCCAGCCGCGGTCTGGTCGGCAATGTGTATCTGGGGCGCATCTGCCGCATCCTGCCCGGCATGCAATCGGCGTTTATCGAAATCGGTCTGGAACGCACCGCCTTCCTGCATGTTGCCGATATCTGGCAACCGCGCGAGACGGCGTCCGAGCGGCCAATCGAGAAGATCCTGGCCGAAGGGCAGAGCATTGTCGTGCAGGTGGTCAAGGATCCGATCGGCACCAAGGGGGCGCGCCTGTCAACGCAGATTTCCATCGCTGGCCGCATGCTGGTCTATCTGCCGCAGGAAAAGCATATCGGCATTTCGCAGCGCATCGAGTCCGAAAGCGAGCGCGAGGCCCTGCGCGAAAAGCTGACCAAACTGATGCCGGAAGACGAGAAGGGGGGCTTCATCGTCCGCACCATGGCCGAGAACGCCAGCGAGGCGGAATTCGCCACCGACATCGCCTACCTCAAGAAAACCTGGGCCGACATCCGCGAAAAGGCGCGCATTGCCAGCCCGCCGACCCTGCTTTATCAGGAGCTCTCGCTTGGTCAGCGGGTGCTGCGCGATTTCGTCAATCCGGAAACGACCCGCATCTTCATCGACTCCCGGGAGAATTTCCAGAAGCTGACGACCTTCGCCGAGGAGTACACGCCGGCCGTGCTCCCCTTGCTCGAACACTACACCGGGCAGCGCCCGCTGTTCGACCTGCATGGCGTCGAGGAGGAAATCCAGAAGGCGCTGGCCCGCCGCGTCGACCTGAAATCCGGCGGATACCTGATCATCGATCAGACCGAGGCGATGACCACCATCGATGTGAACACCGGCGGCTTCGTCGGGGTGCGCAATTTCGACGACACCATATTCAAGACCAATCTCGAAGCGGCGGTCACTATCGCCCGCCAGCTCCGGTTGCGGAATCTGGGCGGCATCATCATTGTCGATTTCATCGACATGGAAAACGAGGAACACAAAAAAGCGGTGCTCGATGAGTTCAACAAGGCACTGGCCAGCGACCATACGCGCCTCACCGTCAATGGTTTTACCGCCCTCGGCCTGGTCGAAATGACCCGCAAGCGCACCCGTGAGTCGCTTGCCCACGTGCTGTGCCAGCCGTGCCCGACGTGCGGCGGTCGCGGCGAAGTCAAGACGGCGCGTACGGTGGCTTACGAAATCCTGCGCGAACTGCTGCGCGAAGCGCGCCAGTTCAATGCCCGCGAATACCGCATTCTGGCCGGCCCGGCGGTCGTCGATCTGTTCCTGGACGAAGAATCGCAATCGCTGGCCATGCTTTCCGACTTCATCGGCAAATCAGTGTCGCTGCAATCGGAGCCGAGTTACTCGCCGGAGCAGTACGACATCGTGTTGATGTAATTCCCCCCACCCACAGAGGAGACAAACCATGAAAACAGAACCCGAGTTCGACAGTCTGGTACCGGCGCAAAATTTCGACCGGCGCAGCTTCCTGGCGACCAGCCTGGGCGTCGGCTTTGCCGTCGCCACGCAGCCGGTCATCGCCCAGACGGCGATCAGGACCGACGAGATCGGGCTGCTGGCCGGGGAAGTCAAGGTGCCGGTCAAGGATGGCGAACTGGTCGCCTATCGGGCGGCTCCCGGCGGTTTGAGCAAGCCGTCGGTTGTTTTGGTCGTTTCAGAAATCTTCGGCGCCCACGAGTACATTCGCGATACCTGCCGCCGTCTGGCCAAGCTCGGTTATTGTGCCATCGCTCCTGACCTCTTCGCCCGTCAGGGCGACCCGCGGCAGATCGCCAGCATTCCCGAAATCCTCGAAAAAATTACCAACAAGACCCCCGACGCGCAGGTGATGAGCGATCTCGATGCCTGCGTCGCATGGGCCGCGGCGCAGGGTGCCGATACCTCCCGGCTGGCGGTGACCGGTTTTTGCTGGGGCGGTCGTATCACCTGGCTATACAGTGCCCACAATCCGGCCGTGAAAGCCGGTGTCGCCTGGTACGGCCGTCTGGTGGGGACGGCCAGTGCCGTGACGCCCAGGCATCCGATCGAACTGGCGGGGCAACTGAAAGCGCCGGTCCTCGGCCTCTATGGCGGACTCGATACCGGTATTCCGCTGGAAACGGTCGAGGCCATGGAACAGGCCCTGCAGCAAGGCAGCGCGGCCGCCAAAGCCTCCGAAATCCACGTCTACGACAATGCGCCGCACGCCTTCCATGCCGATTACCGGCCGAGCTACCGCAAGGCGGAGGCTGAAGACGGCTGGCAACGCATGCTTGCCTGGTTCCGTAAAAACGGCGTTTGAAGGCGGCCCGGAGGGGCGAAAACACCGCCCTTCGTGCTAACCTTCGCGCCTCTCGCCCTGATCCTGTTTCATCATGACCACAGAACCCACCTCCGAGAAAGCCATTGATCCGCGCGCCCTGCTCAAGGACCTGCAGGCCCGTTTTGAGGTTTTCCGCTCGTTCAGCCCGCTCGCCATCGGTATCGACAAACAGGTGTTCGCCCAGTTGCCGGATGTCAGCAAGAAGGCGCTCCGCCTGGCCATGCGCAGCCATACCATCTCGACGCGCTACCTGAAGGAAATGGAAAAGGGGACCATCCGCCGCAATCTCGATGGAACCCCGGCGGGCGACGTGACCGACGAGAATCGCCAGCATGCCGCCGAATTGCTGCGTGAGCGTTTCAAGAAGCAGGCCGAGCAGCGCAAGGCTGCCGCAGCTGAGGCCAGGGCCGAACAGCGTCGCCAGGAAAAACTGACGGCCCTGGCCGAGAAATTCAGCCGGAAATAGGCAATCCGCCCGTCGTGCCCGGTACGTGCCCAAAGGCCAGTCGATCGACTGGCCTTTTTATTGGGTGCGCCAGGCATGGCGCGTAGCGCCGTGACTGGCGCTGTCTGCCTCGCTGTGGTGGTGGGGAAGATGACTTGGAGGTGGAAGTCCTCTACACACCCGGCAAGGGGAAGTGTTGGCT
>JBKBHB010000037.1:0-11522 GCA_046297855.1 Azonexus sp. | reverse complement strand
CCGAAAAGTCCGGCCTCGTCGCCCGCGTCTTCCCGGCCGACCAGTTGCTCGATGAAACGCTGAAAGCGGCGCAGACCATCGCCGGTTTCTCGCTGCCGGTGGTCATGATGATCAAGGAATCGGTCAATCGCGCCTTCGAGTCGAGCCTCAACGAAGGCCTGCTCTTCGAGCGCCGCGTCTTCCACGCCGCCTTCGCCGTCGCGGATCAGAAGGAAGGCATGGCCGCCTTCATCGAGAAACGCAAGCCGAACTTCCAGAACCGCTGAGGCCCGGCCGCCACAAACGACTTACAAGGGCCGGAAACCGAACTTCTTGAGCAGTTCGCCGGTTTCGCAGACCGGCAGACCCATCACACCGGTATAACTACCGGCGAGGTGCTCGACGAAGAGCCCGGCCCGGCCCTGGATGCCGTAGGCACCGGCCTTGTCCATCGGCTCGCCGCTCATCACGTAATGGCGGATTTCCGCGTCATCGATGACGCGGAAACGCACCTCGCTGGTCGACAGCACGTACGCGATGCGGCCCAGATGATTGATCGCAACCCCGGTCAGCACACGGTGCGTCCGCCCGGACAGACGCTTGAGGATGTGCGTCGCATCGGCCATGTCGAGCGGCTTGCCGATGATCTCGCCATCCAGTTCGAGCGTGGTATCGGCGGCCAGCACCGGCCGCAACGGCAAGCGGCGCTCCTCGACGATCTTCAGGCCATGCACCGCCTTGCTGCGGGCGATGCGCTCGACGTACGCCACCGGATCTTCATTGTCCAGCGGCGTTTCATCGGTCTCCAGGTCTGCCCGCATGCCATGGCGGAAAACGACGGTGTCGAAATCGATACCGATCTGGTGCAGGAGCTCGCGGCGGCGGGGGCTGCGGGAAGCGAGATAGAGACGCATCATCCCTCTCGATGGTATGGATGGTTTTTCAGGACACTGACGGCGCGGTAAAGCTGTTCGCATAATAGCAGCCGGGCCATGCCATGCGGCAGGGTCAGGCTGGACAGGCGCAACCGGTCATCGGCCTGCTGCTTGAACGCCTCGTCCAGCCCGTCGGCGCCGCCAATCAGCAAGGCCACATCGCGGCCGTCCTGCATCCAGGTTTCAAGGCGCCGGGCAAGCTGCAGGGTGGTCAGATCATCCCCCCTCTCGTCGAGCACGACGACGCGGCAACTGCCCGGCATGGCCTCCCGCAAGCGGGCCCGCTCGGCTGCCAGCAATTGTTCGCGGGTTTTCGAGCCACGCGGCTCCGGCTTGATCTCGGTCATGCTGACCGGCAGTTCGCGCGGCATGCGCTTGAGATACTCGGCACAACCCTCGCTGACCCAGCCGGGCTGGCGATGACCGACCGCCAGTATCGCCAGCTTCATTCGGCGGCGGCCTGCTCCGCCTGCTGCTTGCGACGCTGGGCCGGCGTAAGCTGCCACAGCTCCTCGAGATTGTAGTAGGCACGCACCGAAGGCTGCATGACATGGACAACCACGTCACCGAGGTCAACCAGCACCCATTCGCCGGCATCCTCCCCCTCGACCGAGACGATCTCGGCACCGGCTTCCCGAACCTTGTCCTGCACATTGCGCGCCAGCGCCTTGACCTGCCGGTTGGAATCGCCGGTTGCGATGACCAGCCGATCGAACAGCGAGGTCAGCTTGGTGGTGTTGATGACTTCAATATCCTTGCCCTTGATGTCTTCGAGGGCATTGACGACGATTTTTTGCAGCTTGCGGATGTCCATCAGGCGTTTCGGTAAAGGGAATGGGTTTGAATATAGTCGAGAACGTCGTCGGGCAGCAAATAACGGGCCGACAGGCCGTTGGCCAGCAGCTTGCGGATCTGCGTGGCCGAAATGGCGAGCTGGGTCATCGCGAAGGTGACGATGCCGCCCGCCGGTGCTACGCGCAGGGCCGAAGCGTCGGCCAGCCGGCGATCGGCGAATTCCGTCGCCAGCTCGTGCGGCAGGCTGGCCGTTTCCACTGGAAAACCGGGGCGGTGCGAAACGGCGATATGGGCCAGGGCGAACAGGTCGCGCCAGCGATGCCAGGCGGCGAGGCCGGCAAAGGCATCAGCCCCGACCAGCAGGACCAGCGGCTGCAACTCGCCCAGTTCCCGACGCAGGCGCTCCAGAGTATGCACCGTGTAGCTTGGCGCCGCCGCATCGACCTCGGCCGCATCGACGGTAAAGCGCGGATTGCCGGCCGTTGCCCGCCGCACCATGGCGAGACGCTGGCCGGCGGTGACCTGCGGCACGCCCCGATGGGGCGGCTGGCCGGCCGGCAGCCAGCGCACGCTTCCCAGTCCGAGGTGGGTGATGGCCTCCTCGGCCAGGCGCAGGTGGCCGAAATGCACCGGATCGAAGGTGCCGCCGAACAAGCCGAGCGGGAGCAGGCTGGCGTCAGACAATTTCGGAAATACCGAAGATATCGCGATAGCTGGCGTAGAAACTGGCGAACACCGTCGGCGCGACCACCAGCATCATCGGCAGCGTGACGATGGCGGTGATCAGGCTGGCCGCCCCCGGTACGAGCAGCAGCAGGATGCCGAGCAGCACGCCGGGCAGGACGCCGGCGACGACCACAAGGCCCAGACCGTAGGTCAGGAAAGGCCGCCAGTTCATCCAGCAGGCCACGAAGCTGAAGAACAGCGCGCGGCCGACCGACAGCCGGTGCCAGGCAGCAAGGACCGGCGCGAACCACCAGGCCATCAGCACCGGTGTCATCAACAGCATGACGAAAAGGGCCGCCCAGGTGAAGTCGGCATCCTCGACCACTGCCCGCTCGGCCCGGTTGCCGGCGAGCATGAAGCGGAGCAGATCGCCACCATCCACGAGCGAGGAAAGGCCAAGGACACCGAGCGTACAGCAAAGGTACAGTGCGCCCAGGATAGCCAGCGTACGGCCGTTTTCCCGCAGGCTGCCATAGAGGGTCTGCAAGCCGACCGGCTGGCCCCGCTCGACATTGCGCACCGCCTGCATGAGCCCGACCGACAGGCCGGGAATGGCCAGCGACGCGATCAGAATGCCCAGGACCGGCACGATGTTGAGAAAAAACACGGTGAACCAGTAGGCGACGACCAGCATGCCGAGCATGACCGGATTACGCCGGAAGATGGCGAAACCGCCGATGATCCATTGCCAGCCCGCGGCTGGCGGCAGGGTTTGTGCCCGCATCGTCAGCTACCCATGAAGATGTCGCGGTAAGAGGCGTAAACCGCACCGGAGAAGACCGGCAGCAGGAGCAGCAAGCCCAAGCCGACAGGCAGCATGGCGAAGAACAGCGCGACGACCAGAAAAACGCCGAAGATGCACATCGCCAGCCAGTTGCGGGCGCCGGCCGTGAAGCTCGCCTTCATCGCGTCGAGCGGCTTCATGTCGTGAAAATAGACAAGCGCCGGCGCAAACCAGGTCGCCATGATGACCGGCACCGACAACACGAGCACGAGCAGGCCGGCCAGCATGACGCCGCCGAGCGCGATGCCGAAGCCCCCGATCTTGCCGGTCACCACGCCGCCGAGCACGCCGCCGCTGACCAGCAGGAAAGCGAGGAAGGCAATGCCGAAGATGCCCAATGCGAAGAACACGCCGACCATGACCAGTTGTCCGGCCTGGTGATGGAAGCCGGCAAAGAGATCGGCGATGGCCGGCTCTTCATTGTCACTGATGCGCCGGCAGACGCGGAACATGCCGGCACCGAACAGCGGTACCAACAGGTGGGCGGCAATCTGGCCGAACAGCGGCACGATGGAGATGGCCATCAGGATGACCAGCAGCAGGACCGTGACGCCGATCCAGATACCGGGATTGACCAGGAACATGGCCCACCCCTGGCGCAGCCAGTCGAAGCAGGCGCCGGCATCGACCTCGCGGCTGTCGCCGGAGAACGGGGCTGGCGCCATCGGAAATGCGGGAGTTTCGTTCATGCGCGGATGCTAACGGGGGAGCTCCGTGCCGGCAAGGCGCAGGGCAACCAAAAGCCGACGAAAGTCATCAGGATTCTTGATTGTTACCACTTCGCCCGGCCGCGGCTGATGGCGGACTTCCAGGCGCAGCAGCCAGAAGCGGAGGGCTGCCGCCCGCCGCACCGCCGGCCAGGCCTGTCTTTCGGCCGGCAGCAGCGGGCGCACCGCAGCATAGCCGGCGAGCAGGGCTGCCAGCCCGCGCGCATCGGCACACCAGTCGTTGGCAACCACGGCCAGATCGAGCAGCCAGGCATCCTCGCCGGCAAAGTAGAAATCGAGCAACCCGGACAAGCGGCCGTCGGCCAGCCACAGCACGTTGTCGCGAAAGAGGTCGGCGTGGATCACGCCACGCGGCAGGTCCGACCAGTCCTGGGTGGCCTGGAAGGCGAGTTCGTCGGCGAGCAGTTCCCGCTCGTCGGCGGCGACCAGCGGCAGCAGCGCCTGGCCGACCCGCTGCCGCCAGGCGCTACCGCAGGGATTGGGCAAGGGGTCGGGCATGCCGGCCGCGGCCAGGTGCAGGCGGGCCAGCATCTCACCAAGCGTGCGCAGGTGGTGGACCTCCGGCTGCTCCAGCGCCGCGCCGGGCAGGCAGGTGAGAAGCGCGGCCGGCTTACCGGCGAGCAGGCGCCAGCGCCGGCCGGCATCGTCGGCCAGCGGCTGGGGACAGGGCAGGCCGGCCCGGGCCAGGCGATCCTGCAAGGCAAGGTAGAAATCGAGAGCCGCCGGGTCGATGTTTTCGAACAGGGTCAGCACGAAACGGCCGGCCGCGGTCGTGACGAAGTAATTGGAGTTCTGCATGCCGGCGGCGATGCCGGCATGGTCGATCAGCTCACCGAGCCGCAGCGGCTTGAGCCAGGCGGCGAGTTCATCCCGCCCGACGGGCGTATAGACGGACACTTACCAGCTGTGGATAACCCACATCGGGGGCTTGGTCGGATGCTGGTCCGGGCCGACATCGACGAGGATGCCGTCGCCCTGGCGATCGACCAGGTAATAGGGCTTGCCGACGGCCGGCGTGACCTTGACCATATAGAGCTTGCCCTTGACCCGGAATTCCTCGCGGGTTTCCTTCTCGGTCTTGACGATGGTGACCTGCGGCTCCAGGTTTTCATCGAAGGCTTCCATGCCCGGCGGCGGAGGCGGCACGGCCGGCAACGGCTGAAGATCGCCTTTCTGCTGCGCCCAGGCGGGCAATGCGGCAAGGAGCAGGAGGGGAAGAAGGCGGCGCATGATGGAATCCTCGAAATCGACAGGCCAATTTTACAGGTTGAGGAGCATCTCGTGTTCGTTGGGCAGCGGCCCGAACGGCCTGCCTTCGTAGTGTTTGAAGATGGCCTCGACGACTTTGGCCGGTTCATCGATGACCTGGATCAGGTCGATATCCTCGGGATCGACCATGCCCTCGCCGACCAGCTTTTCCTTGAACCAGTCGATCATGCCCCGCCAGAAATCGGAGCAGACGAGAATGAGCGGAATCTTGCGCGCCTTGCCGGTCTGGATCAGGGTGAGCGCCTCCATCAGCTCATCCAGCGTGCCAAAACCGCCGGGCAGTACGACATAGGCGCTGGCAAAGCGGACGAACATGTACTTGCGGGCGAAGAAGTGGCGGAAGGTCTGAGAAATGTCCTGGTAGGGGTTGGACTTCTGCTCGTGCGGCAACTGGATGTTCAGGCCGACCGATGGCGATTTGCCGAAAAACGCTCCCTTGTTGGCCGCCTCCATGATGCCCGGGCCGCCACCGGAAATGACCGAGAAGCCGGAATCGGACAGCAGACGGGCGATTTGTTCGGTCAGGGTGTAGTACTTCGAGTCGGGCGGCACGCGGGCCGAACCGAAGAGCGTGACCGCCGGCTTGATCGCCGCCAGGCGTTCGGTCGCCTCGACGAACTCTGACATAATGCCGAAAATCCGCCACGACTCGCGGGCCGTCGTGTTCTTCAGCAGGGCCTCGGTCTCGACACCCATCACCAGTTTTTCGCTTTCCGTCACGTTATGCCTCTCTTGTTGTTGGTGGACGGTTCGTCCTATCTCTACCGCGCCTTCCATGCCCTGCCCGACCTGCGCAACCAGGCCGGCGAGCCCACCGGCGCGCTGTACGGCGTGCTGAACATGCTACGTCGTCTGCAGAGCGACTACAAGGCAGACTACAAGGCCGTCGTCTTCGACCCTCGCGGCAAGACCTTCCGCGACGACTGGTATCCCGAGTACAAGGCGCACCGGCCACCGATGCCGGACGACCTGGCCCGCCAGATCGAGCCCATCCACGCCGCGATCAAGGCGGCCGGCTGGCCGGTGATCATGATCGACGGCGTCGAAGCCGACGACGTGATCGGCACGCTGGCCACGCAAGCCGCAGCGGCCGACATCGACACGCTGATCTCGACCGGCGACAAGGATTTGACCCAGCTGGTCGGCCCCAAGATCCGCTGGTTCAACACGATGAGCAACGAATTGCTCGACGAGGCCGGCGTCACCGCCAAATTTGGCGTGCCGCCCGAACGCATCGTCGATTACCTGACGTTGGTCGGGGATGCGGTCGACGGCGTGCCGGGCGTCCCCAAATGCGGCCCGAAGACAGCCGTCAAATGGCTGACCCAGTACGGCACGCTGGACAATCTGGTCGCCAATGCCGACGCGGTGAGCGGCGTGGTCGGCCAGAACCTGCGCAACCATCTGGGCTTCCTGCCGCTGGGCAAAAAGCTCGTCACCGTCGTCCGCGACCTGCCCGGCCTGCCGCCACCAACGGCGCTCACCGCCACGCCGCCGGACATCCCGACCCTGCGCGAATTGTACACGCGCTACCAGTTCCGCTCCTGGCTCAACGAACTCGACGGCCCGGACGCCGCTGCCGGCATGCCGGCACAAACGGTCGGCGTCGCCAGGGACGCGCCGCCGCCCCCGAAGCTGGCGGTGCATTATGAAACCGTGCTGACCTGGCCGCAATTCGACGCCTGGCTGGCCCGAATCGACGCCGCCGAGTTGACGGCGCTCGACACTGAAACGACCAGCCTCGATGCCTTCGAAGCCCGCATTGTCGGCCTGTCGCTGTCGGTCAAGGCGGGCGAGGCCTGCTACATCCCGCTCGCCCATACCGCCCCCGGGGCAGTCGCGCAGTTGCCGCGCGAGGACGTGCTGGCCAAGCTCAAGCCCTGGCTGGAAGCCGCCAACCGGAAAAAAGTGCTGCAAAACGCCAAGTACGACCAGCATGTGTTTGCCAACCACGGCATCGCGCTGGCCGGCATCGCGCACGACACCATGCTGCAGAGTTACGTCATCGAGTCCGACAAGGGCCATGACCTCGGCCAGTTGTGCAGCCGCCACCTCGGGCTGGAAACCATTGCCTACGAAGACCTGTGCGGCAAAGGCGCCAAGCAGATCACCTTCGACCAGGTCGATATCGACCGCGCCGCCACCTACGCTGCCGAGGACGCCGACGTGACGCTGCGCATCCATGCCGCGCTGCACCCGCGCTTCGCCAGCGAACCGGGCCTGAGCCGCGTCTATCACGACATCGAGATGCCGGCCCGGCAGGTGATCTGGCAGATCGAACGCAACGGCATCCTGGTCGACGCCGACGTGCTCGCCCGGCAGAGTCATGAAATGGGCCAAAAAATCATGGCCCTCGAAACCCGCGCCTACGAACTGGCGGGCCAACCCTTCAACCTCGCCTCGCCGAAACAGCTGGGCGACATCCTGTTCAACAAGCTCGGCTTGCCGGTCAAGAAAAAAACCGCCTCCGGCGGCCCGTCGACCGACGAGGAAGTGCTGAGCGAACTGGCCCTCGATTACCCGCTCCCCCAGCTGCTGCTCGAACACCGCAGCCTGTCGAAGCTCAAGGGCACCTATACCGACAAGCTGCCGCGCATGATCAACCCGCAGACCGGGAGAGTGCATACTCACTTCTCCCAGGCGGCGGTCGTTACCGGGCGCCTCGCGTCCAGCGACCCCAACCTGCAAAACATCCCGGTGCGCAGCGAGGAAGGCCGGAAGATCCGCACCGCCTTCATCGCGCCGGAAGGCAGCAGCATCGTTTCGGCCGACTATTCGCAGGTCGAACTGCGCATCATGGCCCACCTCTCAAACGATGAACGCCTGCGCGACGCCTTCGCGCACGGCGAGGATGTGCACAAGGCAACCGCCGCCGAAATCTTCGGCGTCACGCCGCTCGAAGTCGGACCCGACCAGCGTCGCGTTGCCAAGAGCATCAACTTCGGCCTGATCTACGGCATGAGCGCCTTCGGTCTCGCCCGCCAACTGGGACTGGAGCGCAGCGCCGCGCAGACCTACATCGACCGTTACTTCGCCCGCTACCCCGGCGTCGCCCGCTACATGGAAGAAGCCCGCCAGACCGCCCGCGACAAGGGCTACGTCGAAACCGCCTTCGGCCGCCGACTCTGGTTCCCGGAAATCCGCTCCAGCCAGGCCATGCGCCGCCAGGCCGCGGAACGCGCCGCGATCAACGCCCCGATGCAGGGTACGGCTGCCGACCTGATCAAGCTGGCGATGGTTGCCGTGCAGAATTGGCTGAGCGCCCAAGGCATGCAGTCAAAACTGGTGCTGCAGGTGCACGACGAACTGCTGCTGGAAGTGCCCGATGCCGAGCTGATGACCATCCGTACCCACCTGCCCATGCTGATGAGCCAGGTAGCCGACCTGAAGGTTCCCCTGGTCGTCGAGGTGGGCGTTGGTCCGAACTGGGAAGCGGCGCATTAGGCACACAGAGGCAAGCGCCCGAAAGCCTCGACAGCCTCATCCACAGTAATATCAGAAACGTCACGCGACGGTTTCTGTAGCAACTGATAGGGAACCCCCCACGGGCGCCAGCGTTCGGCCGGAGAGTTTCCAAAAAAACAAACGACAGGTTTACCTAAACCGGCCGCAACGTGCATCGCTCCCCCATCAGACAAGATTGCAGCGTCACACAATGACAAGCCGGCCATCAATTCCGAAAGCTGACCGGTATGGACCGGCGCTGCCGGCAAATCTGACAGCAGCGAAAGCAATCTTGCTGCCTTGCCATCATCCCCGGGATGGAAGGGGTTATTTTCGTCGCCCGGCGACCAAAAGACCAAGAAACGTGCGCGATATACTTCAAACAGGCGGTGAGCAAGTGCAGCAAAAGACTCCACAGGCCAGCGCTGCTTTTCCTTACGGGCGCTAATGTGCAGGGCGACCAAAGGCCCCTGGGCGTTGAGGACTGCAGCAGGAAGGTCTGCGCACAAGCGGCTGGCGAGAGCTGCATCGGGAACGACTGTCAGACCAGGAATCTCCCCTCTGATATCAAGGGGCGCCAACAGGCGGAATATATCCTCGGTCTCATGTAAGTACGCCCCCCCGTCATGAGGTATGGCCAGATCAATCGTCTGTGATGTTTCTTCGTCTGTCGTAAATCCGACGATATGACGCGGCGCCAATAAACGGGCAAGTTTCAGTGAGCGAACGGCAAAACCACCGGCGGCCAGGAAAACATAATCGAAATGCATACGACGCAGTTTCCACAGCAGCGCAAGACGCCGAACATACGCCCGCCACACGGATTCTTTCTCTACGTGCTTCCCTTTGGTGTACGAAAAAATGGCATCGAGATACGGATTACCCTGAATGGCCGGCGCATTATAGCTATTGACCAAGGCGGCGATGTAGGCATTCGGATACCTGCGACGAATCGCCTCAAACAAGGGGGTGGTACAGATCAGATCGCCAATGTTGTCGCGGCGGATGATCAGGATTTTCATATAGTTTTCTCACGACGACGAACTGTCTCGAGCATGCCAAGCAAGACGAAGGACGGTCCCAAACCGATCCATAGACCATTTGCAAAACCGAGAATCAGGTGGTCGACCAGATAAGCCAGAACAACCGCCCCTATAATCTGGACATCCCCCTGCGAACGCCACGCGAGGCGCCCCGACAACCAAAGCAGCATGCCCACGCTTAACAGATAGGCCGATATCCCAAGCAGGCCACTCTCGAAATAAATCTGCAAATAGAGACTATGCGGGTTTACCTTGTCACTCGGTAATGCGAAATACCACGCCTGCTCTTCCGCTAACGGATCGCCCTTGCGAGCCTGCCATTTGGCGACATAACCATTTTCGACTGCCGTTCGTCCGAGTTTCTTCCAACCGAAGCCATATCCCAACCAGCAACGGGTTGCGGTTATTTCCAGAACGCCCATCCAAATAGCTGTACGCGCACTCAGACCATCGCCCGGCTTGCTGTAATTGGCAATTTCGAACGCTTTGCGATAGGTCTGCGTATCGAAAGCTGATGCCAGACGCACGGCAATCACTGGTTGGGTTACCGCAACATAGCCGACCACGGCAAGTCCAGCCACTACGACAGTCGCCAAGGTGCGCCACCGCCGCAGGAAAACAAGCATCAGCACAGTAGCGATTGCTGCGGCGATAATTGGCGTCCTGCTCTGCACGAGCAGCATCACGATGAGGATCAGCGGCAAGCCCAGCACTGCCAACCAGCGCGAAGCACCGGCAAGCAGAAAGAGCCCCAGCAAGATAGGAATATAAAAGCCTGCATCGAGGGCAAAACCCTTGATAGAACTTCCCTCGGCCCGACCTGCATCGAGATCGGGCAGATATCGAACCAACTCCACCAATGCCATGCCAGCCCGTAGAACGAACGCCGCGGCGCAAATAGCCAGTAGCAATCGTCCTAGACGGAGGTCGGCAAAAACCACGGGCACCAGCAACAATAGAAGGAGGCCGGGAAGGAAATGTTTGCGTAACTCATGGAAGCTATCAAGCGGGTCACTACCCAGCGCAGCTGTAAGGCACAGGACGCCAAGCAACACTCCTAGTATCCACCAAAGCGGAGAGCGCAGATCAGCCAGAAGGCGATGCTGCCGAAACAGTGCGATGGCCGCAAACAGCATGCCAAGCAATGCCATATTTTTCCAGACTGCGTTATGCGGGAAAGGGAGGGCAACAACGAAAAGCAGAATCGCCATCCGGGCTAACAACAGAACTCGATCTATTTTGCCAAGTGGCCCACAAGCCCACATTACATAGGATTGACGCCAATACTTCAGCAAACCGCTCACACCCCCACTCCCATGCCACACGCCTTGTCGTAAATGTCTTCCAAGTGGCAAGCGACTCTGGCCGGATGGAAGGTATCGACACGTGCCTGAGCACGATCAAGCATCGAGATCCGAATCGCGGCTTCTTTTTCCTCCATCAAGGTAATTGCGCGCATTAAGCCCTTCTGCAGGGAAGACACACTCTTCGGCTCAATGACGACCGCACAGTCGTCTCCAGTGAATTCCATCAATCCACCGCTCCCTGATACCACCAGAAGCCTCCGCAACAGCATGGCCTCCTGTGCGATAAGGCCGAACGGCTCGTCGTAAGAAGGCATCGTTACAATATCAGCCAACCGCATCAAATCGAAAAAGCGCTCTGCTGGCACTTCTCCGACTACCTCGATACCCTCCCTAGGGAACCTCTGATTAAGGCAAGCGCATATGCCGAGCCGGGTAAAATTGTTGGCATAGCCGAAACACGAATTCACTGACACGCATGAAGCAGATCTCCTTTGCGACGCTGGCCGAATCCG
>JBKBHB010000036.1:0-11820 GCA_046297855.1 Azonexus sp. | reverse complement strand
TTCAGCCAACACTTCCCCTTGCCGGGTGTGTAGAGGACTTCCACCTCCAAGTCATCTTCCCCACCACCACAGCGAGGCAGACAGCGCCAGTCACGGCGCTACGCGCCATGCCTGGCGCACCAATGCAAAGGGCGATGCCACCTGGCATCGCCCTGCTCGTTTCAACCGGCTGCCGATTACCCCTTGGTGAAGCGCATGATGCCGTTTTCGCAGAGCACGCGGATCGTGTCCTTGGCGGCAAAACGACCTTCCAGGATGGCTTTGGCCAGCGGGTTCTCGATTTGCTGCTGGATGGCGCGCTTCAAGGGACGCGCACCGAACACCGGATCGAAGCCGGCCTTGGCCAGTTCGGACAGGGCACTGTCTTCGACGACGATCGCCATCTCCAGCTGGGCCAGCCGCTTTTCGAGATAGCCGAGCTGAATCTTCGCGATGCCGGCGATATGCTGCTCATCGAGGCTGTGGAAGACAACCACTTCATCGATCCGGTTGATGAACTCCGGCCGGAAGTAGGTTTTCACCTCGGCCATCACGGCCACCTTGATCACACCGTAATCGTCGCCCGCCATCTGCTGGATCATCTGGCTGCCCAGGTTGGAGGTCATCACGATCACCGTGTTCTTGAAATCCACGGTGCGTCCCTGGCCGTCGGTCATGCGGCCATCGTCCAGCACCTGCAACAGCACGTTGAAGACATCCGGGTGTGCCTTCTCGACCTCGTCGAGCAGGATCACGCTGTATGGCTTGCGCCGCACGGCCTCGGTCAGATAGCCGCCTTCCTCGTAGCCCACGTAACCCGGGGGCGCACCGATCAGGCGGGCGACCGAGTGCTTCTCCATGAATTCGCTCATGTCGATGCGGATCAGGTGTTCCTCGCTGTCGAACATGAACTCGGCCAGCGCCTTGCACAGCTCGGTCTTGCCCACGCCCGTCGGGCCGAGGAAGAGGAAGGAGCCATACGGGCGGTTCGGGTCGGACAGCCCGGCACGCGAGCGGCGGATGGCATCGGCCACCAAACGCACGGCCTCGTCCTGCCCAACCACGCGGTTGTGCAGGCGCTCTTCCATGTTCAGGAGCTTGTCGCGCTCGCCCTGCATCATCTTGCTGACCGGGATGCCGGTCGCGCGTGACACCACTTCGGCGATTTCCTCGGCGCCGACCTGGGTACGCAGCAGCTTGTTCTTCTGCTGGCCGCCGTCGCCGGCCGCTTCGGCCGTCTTCAGCTGAGCTTCGAGTTGCGGCAGCTTGCCGTATTGCAATTCGGCCACCTTCTCCAGCTTGCCCTCGCGTTGCAGTCTGGCAATTTCAGCCTTCAGCTTGTCGATTTCCTCCTTGATCTGGGCGGAACCGAGCACGGCCGATTTCTCCGCCTTCCAGATTTCTTCCAGATCGGAATATTCCTTGGTCAGACGGGCGATTTCGTCCTCGATCAGGCCGAGACGCTTCTGCGAAGCCTCGTCCTTCTCTTTCTTCACCGCCTCGCGCTCGATCTTGAGCTGGATGATGCGACGGTCGAGCTTGTCCATCGCTTCCGGCTTGGAGTCGATTTCCATCTTGATGCGCGCTGCCGCCTCGTCGATCAGGTCAATGGCCTTGTCCGGCAGGAAGCGGTCCGTGATGTAACGGTGCGACAGCTCCGCCGCAGCGACAATGGCCGGGTCGGTGATATCCACGCCATGATGCAGCTCGTATTTTTCCTGCAAACCACGCAGGATGGCGATCGTCGATTCGACGCTCGGCTCATCGACCAAAACCTTCTGGAAGCGACGCTCCAGCGCAGCATCCTTCTCGATGTATTTGCGGTATTCATCCAGCGTCGTCGCGCCGATGCAGTGCAACTCACCACGCGCCAGCGCCGGCTTGAGCATGTTGCCGGCGTCGATCGCGCCTTCGGCTTTGCCGGCACCGACCATGGTGTGGATTTCGTCGATGAACAGGATGATGCGGCCTTCGTCCTGTGCCACTTCCTTCAACACTGCCTTCAGGCGCTCCTCGAACTCGCCGCGATACTTGGCCCCGGCCAACAGACCGGCCATGTCGAGCACCAGCACCTTCTTGCCCTTCAGGGTTTCCGGCACTTCGTCATTGACGATGCGCTGCGCCAGACCTTCGACGATGGCCGTCTTGCCGACGCCCGGCTCGCCTATCAGCACCGGGTTGTTCTTGGTGCGGCGCTGCAGGATCTGGATGGCACGGCGAATCTCGTCATCGCGGCCGATCACCGGGTCGAGCTTGCCCTGAGCGGCGCGTTCGGTCAGGTCGATGCAGTATTTCTTCAGCGATTCGCGCTGGCCTTCGGCTTCCTGGCTATCGACGCCCTGCCCGCCGCGCACGGCCATGATCGCGGCCTCCAGCGCTTTTTTCTGCAAGCCGGCCTGCTTGGCCAGACGCCCGGTTTCGCCCTTGTCGTCGGTCAACGCCAACAGGAACATCTCGCTGGCGATGTACTGGTCGCCGCGCCTTTGCGCTTCCTTGTCGGTCAGGTTCAGCAAGTTGGCCAGATCGCGCCCGACCTGCACGTCGCCGCCATGGCCTTCGACCTTGGGCAAGCGCGTCAACGCCTGTTCGAGGTCGCGCTTCAGGCCGGGCACATTGACACCGGCGCGCGACAACAGCGATGTCGTGCCGCCGTCATCCTGATTGAGCAACGCCAGCAACAGGTGCTGTGGCTCGATGAACTGCTGGTCGTTGCCGATGGCCAGGCTTTGCGCGTCGGCTAAAGCCTGCTGGAATTTGGTCGTGAACTTGTCAAGGCGCATCGCTGCTCTCCCTTTGCGAAATGTTGGATGCCTCCTACATGAGGACGTAAATTCGATTTTCAACACCCGGCACGCAGCTTTTCCGGAGGCGATTTCCGATACCGGCCATGGCGTGCTACATTGCCCGAAAAACAGAAACAAATTTGCTATTTTTATTATAAATTCAGTGGAGTACAGAACCCATGTCTAACTCGGGATTGACCCTGCGCGGCAAACTTTTCGCGATGACGGCGACCACCGTCATCGCGCTGGCCGGGCTTTTCGTCGTGCTGCTGCTCAACAGCAAGAGCCAGATGCTGGAAGACCGCGAAGCCAAGGTTCGCAACCTCGTCGAAGTGGCCCATGCCACCGTGGCCTATTTCGAGAAGGCCGCCCGCGATGGCCAGATGCCGGTCGAGGAAGCCCAGCAGAAAGCGGCTGCCGCCCTGCGCAACATGCGCTATGACAAAGTCGAATATTTCTGGATCAACGACCTACAGGACCGAATGGTCATGCACCCGATCAAGCCGGAGCTCGAAGGCCGGAAGCTCGACCAGTTGAAAGACAAGAACGGCAAGCTGCTGTTCCTCGAATTCAACCGGGTGGTCAAGGCCCAGGGCGCCGGATTCGTCGACTACCTGTGGCCGAAGCCGGGCTCCGAGGAAGGCGTACCGAAGATTTCCTATGTCATGGGTTTCGAACCTTGGGGCTGGGTGATCGGCTCGGGCATCTACATTGACGATGTCGACGCCAAGTTCCGTGCCGATGCGTTCAAGCTGCTGCTCTGGGGGCTGGGCATCGGCGGTTTCATCGCCATTTCCCTGCTCCTCCTGTCGCGCAACATCATCCGCACCCTGGGGGGCGACCCGAGCCTCGCCTCAGCCATTACCCGCCGGATCGCCAGCGGCGACCTGGCCACCCCGGTCGACTGCCCGGCCGACGACAAGGACAGCCTGCTGGCCAATATCCGCACCATGCAGGAAACGTTACGCAGCATCATCAGCACCATCGTCAACAATGCCGAACAGGTCGCCAGCGCCGCCGACCAGTTGCTGCACGCCTCGGAGGAAGTGTCGCAACGCGCCAGCCAGCAGAGCGATGCCGCCTCGTCGATGGCCGCCTCGGTCGAGGAAATGGCGGTGAGCATCGATCAGGTCAAGGAAAACGCCAGCGAGGCGCATGGCATTTCGCAGGAATCCGGGCAAATTTCGGAAGAAGGCGCGGCCGTCATCCATAGCGCCGCCAACGAAATGCGCAACATTTCCCTGGCCGTGCAGTCCTCTTCCGAAATCGTCGAAGAACTTGGCCGCCAGTCGGATCGCATCACCACCATCGTCAATACCATCAAGGAAATCGCCGACCAGACCAACCTGCTTGCCCTCAACGCCGCCATCGAGGCCGCCCGGGCCGGCGAGCAAGGGCGCGGTTTCGCCGTCGTCGCCGACGAAGTGCGCAAGCTGGCCGAACGAACCAGCCTGTCCACCACCGAAATCACCGACATGGTGTCCAAAATCCAGATTGGCACGCGCAATGCTGTCAACAGCATGCAGGCGGGGGTCGAACAGGTCAGCAAGGGCGTCGAACTGGCCAATCAGGCGGGCGATTCGATCAACCGCATTCGCGACGGCGCCCTGCGCGTCACCGTCGTGGTCAATGGCATTTCCGACTCGATCGCCGAGCAGAGTATCGCCAGTAACGAAATCGCCCAACAGCTGGAAACCATCGCCCAGATGTCGGAAGAAAGCGCCGTCGCCGTTCGCCACACCGCCGATGCCGCCCGCCACCTGCAGTCGCTATCCGCTTCGCTGCACCAGGCGGTTGCACAATTCCGCACCTGATCCGGAGCGCACCGGAAACAACCAGGGGAGCCGAGGCTCCCCTTTTTCAAGCTTGCCAGCGGGCTGCGGCTCTGTCGTCAGTCTCGCGGGCATCCACCCAGCGGCCGCCCTCGGGCGTTTCCTCTTTCTTCCAGAAGGGGGCGCGGGTCTTCAGGTAATCCATGATGAACTCGCAGGCGGCAAAGGCTTCGCCGCGGTGGGCGCTGGTCACGGCAACCAGCACGATCTGGTCGCACGGCCTGAGCGGCCCGACACGATGGATGACGAGGGCTTCATAAATGTCCCAACGGCCCTTGGCCTCGGCAACGATGGCCTCCAGCGCTTTTTCCGTCATGCCCGGATAATGCTCCAGCGTCATGCCGGCCACCCGGGCACCATCGTTGATATCACGCACCAGCCCGAGAAAGCTGGCCAGGGCGCCGACCCGGGCATCCTGCGCACGCAGGGCCGCCAGTTCGGCACCGACGTCGAAATCCGCCTCCTGCACCCGGACCGCCATGATCAGGCGACCTCGCGCGCTTCGAGAAAGCGCAGATTGGGGTATTTTTCCTTGACCATGTTCAGATAGACATTGTTCGGCGCCAGGTAGACCGGATCGTCCGCCCCGTCGAGCGCCACGTTGGCGCTATAGCGTTCGGAAAGCTGGCGCAGTTCGCCCGGGTCGCCGACGATCCAGCGCGCCGTCGAACAATTGTAGTTTTCGAAGATGACCTGCACACCATATTCATGCTCCAGACGGTGCGCCACCACATCGAACTGCAGTGCGCCCACCGCACCGAGGATCATGTCGGAACCGGAAACCGGCCGGAACAACTGGGTCGCCCCCTCTTCCGCCAACTGCTGCAGGCCCTTCTGCAGCTGCTTGATCTTCAGCGGGTTGGCGATACGGGCCAAACGGAACATTTCCGGCGCAAAGGACGGAATGCCGGTGAAGCGCAGGTCTTCGCCTTCCGAGAAGGTTTCGCCGAGGCGGATGGTGCCGTGGTTCGGGATACCGATGATGTCGCCCGACCACGCTTCGTCGGCCGTCGACCGGTCGCGCGCCATGAAGGTGATGGCGTTGTTGATCGACAGGGTCTTGCCGGTCGCCACCTGCTTGACCTTCATGCCCCGGTCGAAGCGGCCGGAACAGACGCGCAGGAAGGCGATGCGGTCGCGGTGCTTGGGATCCATGTTGGCCTGGATCTTGAACACGAAGCCGGAGAACCTGGCCTCGTTCGGCGCCACTTCGCGCGCCTCGCCCTTGACCACGGCATGGCGCGGTTTGGGCGCCGGTGACAGTTCGACGACGGCGTCGAGCAGACTCTGCACACCGAAGTTGTTGACCGCCGAACCGAAGAAAACCGGCGTTTGCTTTCCTGCGAGGTAAGCCTCGGCGTCAAAGGGATGCGAGGCGCCGCGCACCAGTTCGATATCGCTGCGCAGCTCGTCGGCCTGACTGCCGATCAGCTCGTCCAAGCGGGGATTGCCGAGGCCCTGGATGATCTCGGCGGTGCCCTTCTCGGCCTGCGGGTCGAAAAAAGCGATGGTGTCGTCGTACAGGTGATAGACGCCGCGGAAGCGCTTGCCCATGCCGATCGGCCAGGTGATCGGGGCGCACTGCATGCCCAGCACCGACTCGATCTCGTCGAGCAGGTCGATCGGCTCCTTGCCTTCGCGGTCGAGTTTGTTGATGAAGGTCAGGATCGGCGTGTCGCGCATCCGGCAGACGTTCAACAGCTTGATCGTCTGCGCCTCGACACCGTTCACCGAGTCGATGACCATGACCGCCGAATCGACGGCGGTCAGCGTGCGGTAGGTGTCTTCCGAAAAATCCTCATGGCCCGGGGTATCGAGCAGGTTGATCATGCATTCCCGGTAAGGGAACTGCATGACCGACGAAGTCACCGAGATGCCGCGCTGCTTTTCCAGCTCCATCCAGTCCGAAGTCGCGTGGCGCGAGGCCTTGCGGGCGCGCACTTCACCAGCCACCTGAATGGCGCCGCCAAACCACAGCAACTTTTCGGTCAGCGTGGTTTTACCCGCGTCGGGGTGGGAGATGATTGCAAAAGTGCGGCGGCGGGAGATTTCTTGGTCGAGAGCGGACACGGCAGGCAGGGAAAATCGGGGAAACCGGAGATTATACCCGCGAAGCCCGCCCCCTCAGACCGGCAGCGCGATGCGGTAGAGCGCCCGGCTGGCGTAGGCCAGCCAGGGCAAGGTGAGCAGCAGCAGGGGCAGCAACAGGATACTGGCGATGACGGTCGCCGACAGCAGGAGCGCCCAGAGCATGGCGATGAAGAAATTGCCAAAGACGAGCCGCACGCTGCTCACCACCGCCCCGACCAGCGTCGCCCGACGCTCGCAAAGCAGCGGCACGGCAAAGGCCGACACGGTGAACAGCAGGAAGGCGACGACCGCGCCCGACACCGACGACCACAGCACGAAGCGCGAAACGCCCTCTGCAACCGGCAGCAACTCGCCCAGCCAGACCGGGACCTCGCCGATCATGTAGGCATAGAGGATCGCAGCATCGGTCACGAAAATCATGAACAACAGGCCGCAAACCAGTGCCAGCGCCCACAAGCTCCGGCTCGCTCCGGCAAAGCCGGCCGCGATGTCGCCCAGGCCGGGGTGCCGCCCGGCCGCCAGCGCCCCGGCAATGCCGAAATAACCGGCGAGCACCGCCGGCCCGAGCAGCAGGAAGGCTCCGGCGGCGGCGATGATGAAAGGCGTCCAGCCATGGGCCAGCAGCCCGCCCATGATCAGCCCGCCACCGGCGACAAACAGCGCGCTGTAGACCATGCTGATGCCCCGGGTAGCATGGGCGACCCGCCAGCCTTCGGCCAGGGCATCGAACAGGCAATCGAGGCTGAGGGCTTGGGTTTTCATGGCACGTCCGGAAAAAAAGCGGCCAGCCGGGCCGCTACCGGCAGGTAGCCTAGCCCGTTCCGCAGGCGGCCGCCGTAATGCAGATCAAAACGACCAGTGGTTCAAACGGCGACCAGCGTCTGCCGCCCGTACCACTCGTCGCCGGCCGGGACGACAACCGGTTGCTCGGCCGCCGCCTCGACGCACAGCATGTGCCGCCAGCCATCGGCCGGCATGTCGGTCAGCGTCGCGCACTTCTCGACCCAGGGATTCCAGACCACGACGTCGGGAAACCCCTGACCCTGCACGGCCAGGCTGAGATGACCGGCCTGCAGCAGCTGCGGCCGCTTGACCCGACGATAGACGCGATCCATCTCGGCCTCGACTGCGATATGCGTGCCGCTATCGCGGACGACGACATCGCCCCGGGCGGCGTCGCGATAATCGTGGCCGTAAAGCCCTTCCAGCGTCACATCCTCGACCTGGACGACGCGCAGATAGGTGTGCAGTGCACCGGTGAAAGCGAACGCGGCCGCACCGGTATTGGCGACACACAGTTCGAGGTCGATGCGGTCGGCCTCGATCATCACCGTCAGCTCGAGGCGGAAGGGATGCGGCCACAGGGCGCGGGTCGCCTCATCATCGGCCAGTTCGAGGGTGAGCAGCGCATAGTCGTCGCCACAACGCCGGGGACTGACCTGCCATTCGCGGGTCCGCACGAAACCGTGCCTGGGCAGATCGCCCAGCCCGGCAAACTGCGGCCAGCAGACCGGAATGCCGCCCCGGATGGCGACGCTGCCATCGAATACGGCCTTGTCGGACAGATACAGGCGCTCGCGGCCATCCGGCGTGATCCAGGAAAGCACTTGCGCGCCCAGCTTGCTGACGACGGCGCTGGCGCCCTGCGGGCCATTCAGGCGCAGGGCAGAAATACCGTGGAATTCGATGTCTTCAATGGTGGGGGTCATGGGTATTCGGTACAACGTAAAGGTGGGGGCGGACGTGGAGCAAGGCGACCTGATGGCCGAGCAGGGTCACGCTGCCGGAACGACGGTTATTGCCGGTATCGCTGTACTCGAAGACGAAAACCCGCTGCCAGCGGAGGACGCCATCCTCGTCGCGAACCAGCTTCAGGGAACGGCCGAAAACCGTTTCGTCAAGAAACTGCAGGCCCTCGTCGGCACACGCCTGGCGTGCCGCGGCAATGCCGATTTCGCGTGCCCGCAGGCTGTCCAGCCAGAACCACAGGGCTGCGCCCAGGGCGCAGAGAAGGACCAATTCGAACCAGTTCATCGTGCAAGTATACGAAAGACGGAAATTCTCCACAGAAAATAAATCATTTTTCATTGATAATTCGTCCGTCAAAAATTACCCACATACCATGGACTCGCCGCTGCAGATATTTCGCGACTTGCTTCCGTTCGGCCCGAGCAGCGCCGCACTGAAGAGCAGCGCTGCAGTCCGCGGCATGCTCGACACGGTGGCCGGCCTGTCGCCCCAGGAAACCATCGCCAAGCTGGCGGCCAGCGTCCTCCCGGCGGCCAACCGGCAGCCCAACCTGCACATGCGTTTCAAGCTGCTGGAAGACATCCGGCATGAGGCGGAGCAGGCCCTGCCCCCTCTGGAAAAGGAAGTCACCCAGGCTGTCCTGCCGCTGCCCTACGACGTGACCGGGACCGCATTGCAAGCCGACAACCTGCTGAAGGGCCTGGCCATCGCCTATGCCGGCATCGCCCGGGGGATGCTCAAGAACCAGATGGAAACCGGCTTGAGCCATCTCTTCCATCGCAACGTCCATCGCGCCATGGCGATGATCGCCCGGCGCCAGCTGCTGGCTTACCGCGCCTATGCTGCGCCCTCGGCCACCTCCTGGCTAAGCCTGCATGACCTCTACCAGTTCGTGCGCGGGCCGCTGAACACCCCGCTCAACGGCGAAACGGCGCCGATCGAGCACGAATATCTCGGCGCCCTGCTCTTCGCCTACCTCGAACCGAGCAAGCTGCCGCGCAGCGAACTCGACACCATCCACGCCTGCTCGCGCCAACTGGCTGCCTACGCCACCATCGGCGATGCCCCAGCCGACCCGGCGTCGGTCAGGCATCCCGAAGCCTGCTTTCTGGTCCGCCCCGACGATGCCGCCCCCGGCTACCCCTTGTCGCGCCTGCCGGCCAACGTCTCAACCTTCGGCGGCCTGCTGGTCGATTGCTCGCAGGTGCTGGCTGCCCTCGACCGCAACCTGACACGGCGCCCCGGCAAGGCCGTCGAACCGGACCTCTCGGCTGCGCCGGCCCTCTTGCAATCCTTGCGCATTGCGATCGGCGGCAAGAGTTCGCGGCGCTTCAGCCGAACCCATTTCCGGCCGCGCGGCGATCTCGTCGCCGGCCTTCCTGCCGTCATCAGTTTTGTCGGCGGCAACGCCTTTTCGCGGCGGGCGCTCGATGCTGCCAGCCGTTACGACGGCCGCGAATTCACCTCCAGCGAATGGGCACTGGTCGACGAGAGCCCGGACGGTTTTCGTCTGCGCTTCATCAAGGGCGAGAAAAAAACGCTCGGGGCCGGCGATATCGTCGCGCTGCAGCCGCGCGAATCGAGCAAAATCCACGTCTGCCTGGTGCGCCGCATCGCGTCGTCGCAGGTCCGGCTGGAGATCGGCCTGCAACTGATGTCGCCGCAGGTCAGCGTGGTCGAGGTCGTCGGTGCCGATGCGCAGGAGAGCCGTGCCATTTTCCTGCACAGCCTGCCCGCCTACGGCAAGTTCGCCGGCCTGATCATCCCGCCGCGTATCTATCGGGCCGGTGAACGCATCGTCATCCAGCTACCCGGCCGGGCCTTGCATCGCCAGCTCGGCACCTGCCTGGAGGCCAACGACGGGCTGGAGTTCTTCACCCTGGAACACATCCCGGATTAGCCCGGTTCCCCGGCCGTTGCGGCTTGCCGGCCGCCCTCGCTACACTACGCGATTGCCGCCCCACCCGCCTCGCGGCGGGCATGACTTCTCCGACACAGGCCCCCGATGCTCAGCTACCGCCATGCCTATCACGCCGGCAATCACGCCGACGTGCTGAAACACCTGATTCTGATCCAGATCGCCACGTACATGGGCGAGAAGCCCGCCCCGTTCTGGATCATCGACACCCACGCCGGAGCCGGCCGCTACGCGCTGGAATCGCCGCACGCCACCAAACTCGGGGAATACAGGGACGGTATCGGCCGCCTGTGGGAGGCCAAGGGCCTGCCGCCGGCCGTCACCGATTATGTCGACCTGGTGCGCCAGCTCAACCCGGACGGCCTGCTGAAGCACTACCCCGGCTCGCCGTGGCTGACCCGCCAGCTGCTGCGCGAAGGCGACCGCCTGCGGGTATTCGAAATGCACAGCACCGACATCAAGCTGCTGCAGGAATGCTTTAAGGGCGCCGGGCGGGCCGTCACCGTTTCCGAAGGCGACGGCTTCGCCGGCCTCAAGGCCCTGCTGCCGCCCCCCACCCGGCGCGGCCTCGTGCTGATCGACCCGTCCTACGAAACCAAGGGCGACTACGCGGCCGTCATCAAGGCGCTGCAGGAAGCGCTGAAGCGCTTTGCCACCGGCACCTATGCCGTGTGGTACCCGATGCTGGCCAAGCTCGAATCGCGCCAGTTGCCGGACCGCCTGAAATCACTGGGGGCGAAAAACTGGCTGCATGCGACGCTGGAAGTGAAGGCCCCGGCCAAGGATGGTTTTGGCATGAACGGCAGCGGGATGTTCATCATCAATCCGCCCTGGACGCTGGAAAAAAAGCTGCACGAAACCCTGCCCAGCCTGACCGAATTGCTGGCCCAGGGCAACGGGGCGAAATACGCGCTGGAAAGCGAGTCAGCCTAACTGGGTGTATTTGGCGCGCGAGCCATAGGCTTTTTCGACCGGGTATTTCTGCTCGTTCTTGCGCAGTTTGGCGTAGGCCGCCGCGGTCAGGTCGATGCCGGCCTTGTCGGCCACCAGCAACAGCAACAACAGGATGTCGGCACATTCGTCGCGCAATGCCTCGGCTGCCTGCGGATCATCGGGCAGCGCGTCGATTTCGGCATCGCTGCGCCACTGCGTCAGTTCCAGCAACTCCGCTGCCTCCAGATTGAGCGAGACGATCAGGTTGCGCAGCGAGTGAAACTGGCGCCAGTCGCGCGCGTCGCGGAAGGCCTGCACGGCAGCGGTGAGGGCCGAAATATCGCTCATGTCCCGTTTCCTTTCAGTCGAAGCGGCGATCATGCCAGCCGTCGCTTGCGACCACAACGCCATTAGCAGGCCGTTGAAAAACCCTGCCCAAGCGGGCGAGGGGATAAAATTTGATCATAGCCAACCCTGACACGCTGATTCCGATGCGAGGCAAGACGATTCATCAAGGCGCGATGTTCTCCTACGT
>JBKBHB010000035.1:0-14462 GCA_046297855.1 Azonexus sp. | reverse complement strand
TTCGCATCGGCAGCCTGTCCGGCTGGTGGGATGCGCAGCATGTGTAGGGCGAAATCCGCCCGGATTCCGCCCAAAGGCGGAAAAACGGCTGGAAAACCGGCCAAATTGGCCCTCAACCAGGGCTGAACAGGGTCGTATTGAGGCGATGACACCGAAAAACGACCATTCAAGAATGGGTTGGGGAGGTTGAACATAGGTTTTTCAACGGCCTGTTAGCTAACATATATTCAACCACCCAAATCCTCTACGGAGTAGAGCTCTCTTTTAAGAGTACGCTGAAACAAGCCATCAAAATCCTCACCATTCTCAGCACTCACAAATATTAGTCCGATACGACTATCCGGACTCCTTTTAATTTCCTCACCGATCTTCGCCATAGGATAGATTCGATCAAATAAAATCGGCACATTGAAACGGAGATGCTCAAGATTCGCCTCATGCGGCAAAGACATGGTATGCCGCATCACAAATTTGCACCGAGCATTCTGATCAATGCGCGGATAATCCAAATCGACGAACTTTCTTGCATAATATTCCGCATAAGGAAATCCTGTCGCCATTTCTATCAACTGACTATACAGATCCCCCGGACAACGGCGTGTCACTTCAATAAGCCAAAAACTCCCCCCATCAAACATGAACTGAGTATGCACCAACCCATCGACGAGCCCTAGTACACCGGCCATTAATTGAATAGAGGAGCGAATCCGCTGCAAAACCTCTGATGGAAAATTCCAAATAACCCTACTCGTATCAACCACAAACGGATTCGCAGTACCATGTTCTTCCACCACAAAATCAAATAAAATCTTTTGACTAGAAATAAAACAAGAATGACTAAAGAGTTGGCCGCTCACATAATCTTCGATAACACAAGACGAGGTAACCGACGCCTGATTTGCGTAATTTATGGCATCATAAATATTCGATTCCGTTGGCATTTTTAAAATGGTCACACCCCGTCCGCTAAACGCGTCAACTGGTTTGACAATCAATGGGCGATTTAGCGGGCATGCGTCCGGTTCGTAAACTTTTGGCACTGGCAAACCATTTACTTCGGCGAAAGCACGGAATTTTCTTTTATTGTTGATGATTTCTGTCACTTTAAGGGAATCAACCCCAGGAAAATTCTTGTGACAATTCAGTTCTGCGCAAGCATGATACGATCGATCATTGCAACCAGGTACGATATAATCGAACAGGTGCTCATCAACGACAGACTCCAAGAATTTATTGTCGGAATAATCACCTTCTATATACCAAGGAGCGCTACGAGCAAGATAATCATTCGGATTCCCTCCGATTACCGCAACCGAATACCCCTCACTCACCAGAAATTTATAAATTGGAGAGGAAGACAGATTTGTATCAACTAATAATACTTTAGCCATTTATCTAACCAGCGCTTCTTACGAGTTCGCATATTTCATCAACGCTTGCGTGATCAAGATCAGGATAAATCGGGAGGCAAAGTACCTGACCAGCCAGTTGATTGGCCACTTTCAAATTATCCATTTGCGCAGAAGCCATTTCCTGATACATCGGCATATTACTGATCAGCGGATAGAAATAACGACGACTAAAAAAACCTTGGCTCTTTAAGCGATCGTAGAGTTGATCACGGCTCAACGGATAAGCATTTGTCACCATTACAGGAAAATACGACCCATTTCCCTCAAAATCTGTAAAACATGGGGGACAGGATATCCCGGGAATTTCCGAGAGGCCGACTCGATACCAAGACTCAATCTCTCTTCTGCGGGAAATTGCAGTCGCCACATACTTTAACTGCAACAAACCAAAGGCCGCATTGACTTCGCTCATCTTGCCATTGATACCCGGCGCAGTTACCGTGACTTCGTCAGCAAACCCGAAGTTTTTCAAATAATCAATACGCTGCTTCGTCTTTGGGTCAGGTGAAATTATTGCACCTCCTTCGAAAGTATTGAATACTTTAGTGGCGTGAAAACTGAGAACAGACAAATCTCCAAAGCGAAGCAGACTCTGCCCTTTATATCTCACGCCAAATGCATGAGCGGCATCGTAGATCACTTTCAACCCATAGGTATCCGCAATCTCTTTGATAGCCTCTACGTCACAAGGATTCCCATAGCAGTGAACAGGAAGGATTGCTGAGGTATTCGGCGTAATGGCAGCTTCGATTTTCGATGGATCAAGGTTGTATGTATCCGGATCGACGTCGACAAAGACTGGCTTGAGGTTATTCCAAAGCAGCGAGTGCGCCGTTGCCACAAAGGAATAGGGGGTGGTGATTACCTCACCACTCACCCGCAAGGCTTGGAGGGCGGTCACTAGAGCTATGGTCCCATTGCTAAAAAGACTCAAATGCTCAACACCTAAAAAACTGCACAAGGCAGATTCAAACTCTTTATGAAACGGACCATTATTGGTCAGGATCTTGTTTTCCCAAATTTTTTCCAGGTAAGGAATGAATTCCGCGAGCGGTGGCAAACTTGGTTGTGTTACGTAAATATCTTTGCGCATCAGATGCTCTCCTTAATATCCCAACCACCCACAACCTCGCACGCTGTTCGCGTGAGCAAAATACCTTCGCCCGTCAAACTGACAGGCGGCTACCCTTACGCAGGAGACCATTCAGCTATTGTTGTCCCGAACTTGTCTTTACTTGACAAGACCGGTGGCTCGCTTAATGGCCACGCGACGCCAAGATCCGGGTCATTCCACAAGATGCAGCGTTCATGTGCGGGCGCATAATAATCGGTCGTCTTGTAGAGAAATTCTGCCGTATCACTCAAGGTGAGGAAACCATGCGCAAAGCCTTCGGGTATCCACAACTGCCGCTTGTTCTCGGCACTCAGAATCTCACCCACCCATTGCCCGAAGGTCGGGCTGCCCTGACGGATATCAACCGCCACATCGAACACTTCACCCTGAATAACCCGAACAAGCTTGCCCTGTGGTTGCTGGACTTGGTAATGCAGTCCACGCAGGACATTCTTCGCGGATTTTGAGTGGTTGTCCTGCACGAAGATGACATTCAGCCCGGTGGCTTCGTTAAAGGCTTTCTGGTTAAAACTTTCAAAGAAAAAGCCGCGATCATCACCAAAAACCTTGGGTTCAACGATCAGCACGTCGGGTATTTTTGTAGGTGTAACTTTCATCAGAACACCCGTTCCTTGAGGATACTCATCAGGTATTGTCCATACGGGTTTTTCAGCATGGGCTGAGCTAGTGCTTCAAGTTGAGTGGCGCTGACCCAGCCCTTTCTGTAAGCAATTTCCTCAGGGCAGGCAATCTTGAGTCCTTGGCGCCTCTCAATCGTAGCGATGAACTGGCTGGCATCGAGCAGACTTTCGTGGGTACCTGTATCGAGCCAGGCATGACCGCGGCCCATGACCTGAACATTCAGCTGATCGCGTTCGAGGTAGATCCGGTTGACGTCTGTAATTTCGAGTTCGCCCCGCGAAGACGGTTTGAGGTTACGGGCGATATCCAGTACCTGATTGTCGTAAAAATAAAGGCCGGTGACGGCGTAGTTGGACTTGGGAACCTTGGGCTTCTCCTCAAGGCTGATGGCTTTGCCTTGAGCATCGAATTCGACGACGCCGTAGCGTTCCGGGTCATGAACGTGGTAGGCGAAGACGGTGGCACCACTGGTTTGTTGACCGGCCGCACCGAGATCATTGGCGAATTCGTGTCCGTAGAAGATGTTGTCCCCAAGCACGAGCGCGCTGTCACCATTGCCAATGAAGTCACGACCGATGATGAAGGCTTGCGCCAGGCCATCCGGGCTGGGCTGGATGGCGTACTGCAGGTTCAGCCCCCATTGACCGCCATCACCAAGAAGTTGCTGGAAGCGTGGGGTATCCTGAGGTGTGGAAATGATCAGGATATCCCTTATACCGGCCAGCATGAGCGTGGTTAGAGGGTAATAGATCATCGGCTTGTCGTGGATGGGCAGCAACTGCTTGGAAACCGCGAGCGTAACCGGGTAGAGACGGGTGCCGGAGCCACCGGCGAGGATGATGCCTTTGCGTTGGTTCATGATTTACAGGATCTGCTCAAGAATGTGACGGACGCCTTGCTGCCAGTGGGGCAGTTCCAAACCGAAGGTGGTTTTGAGGTGCATGGTGTCGAGGCGCGAGTTAGCCGGACGACGCGCCGGGGTCGGGTAGTCGGCGGTGGTGATGGCACGAACGCTCTCGGGGGTGACCTTCATCGTCCTGCCGGCACGGATGGCTTCGCCGATAACGAAGCGGGCGTAATCGCACCAGTTGGTTTCACCGCCGGCGACGCAGTGATAGGTGCCATAAGGAAAGTCCTCCCGCGCGTAGTGGCACTGACGAACAAGATGCGCGGTAATGTCGGCTAGAAGCGCCGCTGACGTTGGCGCCCCCCACTGGTCAGCGACCACATTGAGGCTGTCGCGTTCGGCAGCGAGCTTGAGCATCGTCTTGGCAAAATTGCCCCCATGGGCACTGACCACCCAGCTGGTACGCAGGATGAGGTGGCGTGCATTGGCATGACGCACAGCGACTTCGCCGTCGCACTTGGTACGACCATAGACGCTTTGCGGGTTGGTAGCATTGGTTTCCCGGTAGGCTTCTGACGTGGTACCGTCAAAAACGTAGTCGGTCGAGTAATGGACGAGCAAGGCGCCGAGGCGCGCAGCTTCTTCGGCGAGGATGCCGGGGGCAGTGGCGTTAACGGCTGCCGCCAGTTCAGGTTCTGCTTCCGCTTTGTCGACCGCGGTGTAGGCGGCAGGATTGACGATGATGTCGGGGCGGGTTTGGCGCACCAGGCTGCGTATGGCTTCCGGATTGGAAAGGTCACAGTCGGCATGATCCACGGCAATGATCTCCCCCAGGGGCGCGAGGCTACGCTGGAGTTCGAAACCGACCTGGCCATTCTTGCCGGTAAGCAGGATTTTCATCTCAGACCCCGTACTGCTTGCCGACCCACTGTTTGTAGGCTCCGCTGGTCACATTGGCCACCCAAGCCTTATTGTCGAGATACCACTGAACGGTCTTCCTGATCCCGGTCTCGAAGGTTTCGGCCGGTTTCCAGCCGAGTTGGCGTTCGAGTTTGCTGGCGTCGATGGCATAACGGCGGTCGTGGCCGGGGCGGTCCTGAACAAAGGCAATCTGTTCCTTGTAGGACTTGCCGTCAGCCCGCGGGCTGAGTTCGTCGAGGATGGTGCAGAGGGTATGGACGACTTCAAGATTGGGTTTTTCGTTCCAACCGCCGACATTGTAGACCTCCCCAATCCGTCCAGCTTCAAGCACGCGGCGGATGGCACTGCAGTGATCCTTGACGTAGAGCCAATCGCGGATTTGCTGGCCATCACCGTAAATGGGCAGAGACTTGCCGGCCAGCGCATTGTGGATGACGAGCGGAATGAGTTTTTCCGGGAAGTGGTAGGGGCCGTAGTTGTTGGAGCAGTTGGTGGTGAGCACCGGCAGGCCGTAGGTGTGATGGTAGGCGCGAACCAGATGATCCGAGGCAGCCTTGCTGGCGGAATACGGACTATTGGGTTCGTAGCGGTGGGTTTCGGTGAAGGCGGGGTCGTCCTTGGCAAGGGAGCCGTAGACTTCGTCAGTGGAAACATGGAGGAAGCGGAAGCCTTTTTTCGCTTCATTTCCGAGTTCACCGTAGTAGGCACGCGCGGCTTCAAGCAGACGGAAGGTGCCGACGATGTTGGTCTGGATGAAGTCCTCCGGGCCATGAATGCTGCGGTCGACGTGTGACTCGGCAGCAAAGTTGATCACCGCCCGCGGCTGGTGTTCAGCAAGCAGACGGCTGACGAGATCGAAATCGCCAATATCACCTTTGACGAAGGTGTGGCGGTTATTACCTGCCAGTGCGGCGAGGTTCTCGAGGTTGCCGGCATAGGTCAGCGCATCGAGATTGACCACCGGCTCATCCGAACATGCCAGCCAGTCGAGTACAAAATTGCTGCCAATAAAGCCGGCGCCGCCGGTCACAAGGATTGTCATCCAAAAAACTCCCAAACGTCTGAAATCACGCCCATTTTTCCGATTTACCAGAGCACTCCCGGAAACACCCCGCCATGCTCAGCTTTCGCCTGCCCAGTTCCTCCTTGCCAGCCGGGCGATATCGAAGATTTTCTCCAGTCGCTCTCCATCGTTCTGGGCCAGTGCTGCGCGCAGGTTGTCGAGCTGTGTGCGATAACTGTCCAGCTCACCGAGCAACGCCTCACGATTAGCCAAACAGATATCCCGCCACATTTCGGGATGACTGGCCGCGATCCGTGTGAAATCACGGAAACCGGAGGCGGCGAAGGTGAAGAACAGATCGGCGTCATCGCGTACGGCAAGATCGTGGACCAGGGCGAACGACAGCAAATGGGGCAAATGGCTGACGGCGGCGAAGACGCGATCGTGCATTTCCGGCGTCAGTTCATAGATGTCGGCACCACAGAGCGACCAGGCGCGCTTGATGCGGTCGAGACGTTCGTCTTTGTTTTCCGGCAGCGGCGTGACGACGACCTTCTTGCCTTGGTACAAATCCCAGCGCGCGGCTGCCGGCCCGCTATGCTCGGCACCGGCGATCGGGTGGGCCGGAACGAATTTGCCGATATGCCCCTTGAAGGCTGCCCGCGCGGCTGCAACGACATCGCCCTTGGTTGAACCGCCATCGGTGACGATGGTATTCGGGCCGAGATAGGGTGCGATGCGTTCGAAAATTTCCGGCATCTGCGCCACCGGAGTGGCAACCAGCACAATGTCGGCATCGCCGATCTCATGCGCCGGGTTGATGCCCGCCCGGTCGATTACGCCGAGCTTCTGGGCCTTGCGCAGGGTTGCCGGTGTCCGGCCGAAACCGACGACTTCCTCGACGGCTCCTGCTTCCTTCAGGGCAAGGGCAAACGAACCGCCGATCAGGCCGGTGCCGAAGATGACGATCTTGCCGAACTCGGGCAAACCGGCGTCCATTTAGCGGGCCTTTTCCAGTGCCTCGATGAAGCGGGCATTCTCGGTCTCGGTACCGATGGTGACGCGCAACCACTCCGGCAATCCATAGCCGGCAATCGGGCGGACGATGACGCCTTGCTGGAGCAGTTTCTGGTTGACCGCCGCAGCATCGCCCGCGCGGAAGGTGACGAAATTGCCGCAGGAAGGAATGTATTCCAGCCCCAGACGCTCGAAGGCAGCAACCAGTTGCGCCATGCCGCGGCGATTCAATTCATGGCTGGCAGCGAGGAAGTCATGGTCATCGAGGGCAGCCAGGGCTCCCGCCAAGGCCAGGTTGTTGACGTTGAACGGCTGACGTACGCGGTTCATCAGATCGGCCACCTCGGGCGAAGCCAGGCCGTAGCCGACACGCAAGCCGGCCAGGCCGTAGATCTTGGAGAAGGTCCGGCAGATGAGCAGGTTCGGGAAGTCGGCGAGCCAGGTTGCCGTATCGATGCGCTCGTCAGCCGGGATGTACTCGTTGTAGGCCTCGTCGAGGACGACGACGACATCCTTGGGGACACTTTCGAGGAAGGCGCGCACCTCGGCATACGGCAGGAAATTACCGGTCGGATTGTTCGGATTGGCGATCCAGACGATGCGCGTGTCCGGGCGTATGGCCGCGCGCATAGCGGCAAGGTCATGGCCATAGTTCTTGGCCGGCGTGGCGATCAGTTCGGCACCGGTGGACAGCGTGGCCAAGGGGTAGACGGCGAAGGCATGCTGGGAGAACACGGCGGAACGGCCGGGCGCCAGGAAAACCCGGGCCACCAGATCGAGGACGTCATTCGAGCCGTTACCCAGCACGACCTGATGCGGGGCAACGCCACACCGTTCGGCAAGCTTGGCGATGAGGTCGAACTGGTCCGGGTAGCGCTCGACACCGCCGATTGCCTGCTCAACTGCCTGACGGGCCTTCGGGCTCATGCCCAAGGGGTTTTCGTTGGAAGCCAGCTTGACGATGCGGTCAACGGGAATTCCCATCTCACGGGCCAGTTCGGTGATCGGCTTGCCCGGCTGATAGGGGGAAATGGCACGAACGTAGGAAAGGGCTTGCGCGGCAAGACTCATGGACAATCCTCAGTAAACGGCGACCGGGTAGGAGCCGAGAATTTTCAGGTAGGCAGCGGAGGCAGCCAGCTTGTCGAGTGCAGCCTTGATCGCCGGTTCATCCCGATGGCCTTCGATATCGACATAGAACACGTATTCCCACAATGCGTTGCGGGCCGGCCGGGACTCCAGGCGGCACATCGAAACACCGGCGGCAGACAGCGGCTGCAACAGTTCATGCAGGGCGCCGGTGCGGTTGGGCGCGGACATGATCAGCGAGGTCTTGTCACGCCCCGAGGGGCCGGCATCGTGCTTGCCGAGGACGAGGAAGCGCGTGGTGTTGTTCGGCTCGTCCTCGATGTTCTCGACCAACCTGGGCAACTCGTAGCGGGCAGCGGCGGCCTCGCCGGCAATGGCGGCCGTACCGGGCTCCTCGGCGGCTTTCTGGGCGGCCTGGGCGTTGCTGCCGACCGAGATGCGCTGGGCGTTGGGCAGCATCCGGTTCAGCCATTCGTGGCACTGGGCCAGCGACTGGGCGTGCGAGTAGACCTTGGTGATCCGGCTGAAATCGGTTTCGCGGGACAACAGGTTCTGGTGGATACGCAGTACGACCTCGCCGCAAATCCTGAGCGGGGTGGAGAGCAGCAGATCCATCGTCCGGCCAACCGCCCCCTCGGTCGAATTCTCGACCGGCACCACGGCGTAATGAGCGTGCCCCGCCTCGACTTCGCGGAAAACATCGTCAATCGAAGCTTGCGGCAGCAGGCGGGCGGCGTGGCCGAAATGCTTGGTCGCCGCTGATTCGGAAAAAGTCCCGAGCGGGCCGAGGAAGGCAATGCCGAGCGGCTCTTCGAGCGACAGACAGGCCGACATCACTTCGCGGAAAAAGAAGGTGATGTTCTCGTTCGCCAGCGGTCCGGGATTGCTTTCCTGCAAGCGGCGCAGGACCTGTGCCTCGCGCTCGGGACGGTAGATGTAACCTGCATCGCCATGTTGCGCCTTGATCGCACCGACGCGCTGGGCACATCGGGCCCGTTCGTTGAGCAGCTTGAGCAGCTCGCCATCGATGCGATCAATGTCGGCACGGACACCCGCCAGGGCCTTTTGCAGATCGTCACTCATCGTTTTATCCGTAGCGTCTGGCGAACTCGTTCATGAAGTCGACCAGCGCCTGCACCGACTCCAGGGAGACCGCGTTGTAGATCGAGGCGCGCATGCCGCCGACCGATTTATGCCCCTTCAGGGAAGCGAGGCCGGCCGCCCTGGATTCGGTCAGGAACTTGGCCTCCAGATCAGGGTCAGCCAGGACGAAAGGCACGTTCATCGTCGAACGACAGTCCGGATCGACCGGGTTCCGGTAAAAACCGCCGGACTGGTCGATGCATGCGTACAGGAGGCGCGCCTTTTCGGCATTGACCCGGGCCATGCCCTCCAGGCCGCCCTGCCGCTTCAGCCACTGGAACACCAGGCCGGCGATGTAGATGCCGTAAGTCGGCGGCGTATTGAGCATCGAACCGTTTTCGGCCATCACCGCGTAATCCATCACGGTCGGAATGGTCAGCGGCGCCATGCCCAGCAGGTCGCGATGAATGATGACCAGCGTGACACCGGAGGGGCCGATATTCTTTTGCGCCCCGGCATAGATCAGGCCGAATTTCTCGACCGGCACCGGACGCGACAGGATGTGCGAGGACATGTCGGCGACCAGAGGTACGCCGGTATCGGCGATGCGCTCGGCCGGAATCTCGACGCCGTGGATCGTCTCGTTGGTACACACATGCAGGTAAGCGGCAAAGGGATCGAGCTGGATCTCCTCGGCCACCGGCAGGCGGGTGAAGTTGCTCGCTTCGGTCGTCGCGGCACAACGGACGTTGCCGATGCGCTGCGCTTCCTTGAAGGCCTTCTTCGACCACGAGCCGGTCACGATGTAGTCGGCCGAGCGGCCGGCCAGCAGGTTCATCGGAATCTGCGCGAACTGCTGTGTTGCCCCGCCCTGCAGGAAGAGCACCTTGTACGGTTCGGGGATCCCCATCAAGTCGCGCAGGTCAGTTTCGGCCTGTTCGATGATGCTGGTGAACTCCTTGCCGCGATGGCTCATCTCCATCACGCTGCAACCAGCGCCATGCCAGTCGAGCAATTCTTCCTGAGCCTGCTTGAGAACCTCTTCCGGCAAGGCCGCCGGGCCGGCGCTGAAATTATGGATACGGGTCATTCAAGCCTCTCCGCCTTCGTTGTCGGCGCCCGCCCCGTCCGCCGGGTTGTCCGCGGCGGGCGGCGCCTCGCCTTCATTGTCGTTCTCGGCGACCGACTCGGCCACCTTTTCCAGACCGGCCAGCTTCTCGCCCTCGTCCAGCGAAATCAGCGTGACGCCCTGCGTTGCCCGTCCCATGCCCCGGATTTCCGAGACACGGGTGCGAATCAGCACGCCGCCGGTGGTGATCAGCATCACCTCGTCGTTGTCGTCGACCAGCTTGGCGCCGATCACCGCGCCATTACGCTCGGAATCGGCAATCGCCTTGACGCCCTGGGTGCCCCGTCCGGAATGGCGGAAATCCGCGAGCACCGTGCGCTTGCCGTAACCGTTTTCGGTGGCGACCAGCACCGTCTGCTGGTCGCTCTCGGCAACCAGCAGCGAGATCACCTTCTGGCCTTCCTGCAGCTTCATGCCGCGTACGCCGCGTGCCCCCCGGCCCATCGGACGGACATCCTCCTCATCGAACCAGACCGCCTTGCCGGCATCCGAGACGAGCACGATATCGCTCCGCCCGGTGGTCAGCTCGACACCGATCAGGTAGTCATCGTCCAGCAGGTCGACGGCGATGATGCCGGCCTTGCGTGGGTTGGAGAAATCGGACAGCGGTGTTTTCTTGACCGTACCGTCGCGGGTGGCCATGAAGATGAACTTGTCGTCAGCAAATTCCTTGACCGGCAGCACCGCATTGATCTTCTCGCCCTCTTCGAGCGGGAAAAGATTGACGATCGGCTTGCCACGGCTGGCCCGGCTGCCCTGCGGCGCTTCGTAAACCTTGAGCCAGTAACAGCGGCCACGATTCGAGAAGCACAGGATGTAGTCATGCGTATTGGCAACGAAGAGATGGTCGATGAAATCCTCATCCTTGATCGCCGCTGCCTGCTTGCCGCGCCCGCCACGCTTCTGGGCACGATAGTCGGCGAGCGGCTGCGCCTTGATGTAACCGCCGTGCGACAGCGTGACCACCATGTCGGTCGGCGTGATCAGGTCTTCGATGCCCAGTTCCTGCGTATGCAGCACGATCTCGGACTTGCGTGCATCACCGTATTGCTCGCGCACGGCGTTCAGCTCATCGGCAATGATCGCCGTAATGCGCTCCGGCCTGGCGAGGATGTCGAGCAGGTCGACGATCTTGTCCATGACTTCCTTGTACTCGCCGACGATCTTGTCCTGCTCCAGACCGGTCAGGCGCTGCAGGCGCAGCTCCAGGATGGCCTGGGCCTGGACGTCGGACAGGCGATAACCCTGCGCCGACAGGCCGAACTCCGGCAGCAAGCCATCCGGCCGCGACGCATCGGAGGCCGCCCGGGCCAGCATCTCCTCGACCACCGGACTGCGCCAGGTGCGCCCCATCAGCCCGACCTTGGCGTCGGCCGGCGTCGGCGCGGCCTTGATCAGGGCGATGATTTCATCGACGTTGGACAGCGCGACGGCCAGACCTTCCAGGATGTGGCCACGTTCGCGCGCCTTACGTAGTTCGAAAACGGTACGGCGGGTGACGACCTCGCGGCGGTGCGACAGGAAGCACTCCAGCGCCTGCTTGAGGTTGAGCAAACGCGGCTGGCCATCGACCAGCGCCACCATGTTCATACCAAAGGTATCCTGCAGCTGCGTCTGCTTGTACAGGTTGTTGAGGATGACCTCGCCGACTTCACCGCGCTTGAGCTCGATGACGATGCGCATGCCCGATTTGTCGGACTCGTCGCGAATATCGGAAATGCCCTCGATCTTCTTCTCATTGACCAGCTCGGCGATCTTCTCGATCAGCGACTTCTTGTTCACCTGATACGGAATCTCGTCGACGATCAGCGCCTGGCGGTCACCCTTGCCAATATCCTCGAAGTGGGTCCGGGCCCGCATGACGACGCGACCGCGGCCGGTCTTGTAGCCTTCGCGCACGCCCATCACACCGTAGATCAGACCGGCCGTCGGAAAGTCCGGCGCCGGGATCAGCTCAATCAGCTCGTCGATCGAGATCGCCGGATTTTCCAGCAGCGCCAGACAGCCGGCGACCACCTCGTTCAAGTTGTGCGGCGGAATATTGGTCGCCATACCCACCGCGATACCGGCTGAACCGTTGATCAGCAGGTTCGGAATGCGGGTTGGCAGAACGGAGGGCTCAAGCTCCTTGCCGTCGTAGTTCGGTTCGAAATCGACCGTTTCCTTGTCGATATCGGCCGTCAGGTCGGACGCGATACGTTCCAGGCGGCACTCGGTGTAACGCATCGCGGCGGCATTATCGCCGTCGATCGAGCCGAAGTTGCCCTGACCATCGACCAGCGTGTAGCGCAGCGAGAAATCCTGCGCCATGCGGACCAACGTGTCGTAAATCGCCGAATCACCATGCGGATGGTACTTACCCATGACCTCACCGACGACGCGGGCACACTTGACGAAGGGACGGTTCCAGACGTTGTTCGTCTCGTGCATCGCGTACAGGACGCGACGATGCACCGGCTTCAGGCCGTCACGCGCATCCGGCAGGGCCCGGCCAACGATCACGCTCATCGCGTAATCGAGGTAGGAACGCCGCATCTCGTCTTCGAGGCTGATCGGCAATGTTTCTTTGGCGAATTGGTCCATGTCTCACATCCGCGCCGCCGTGACGGCGCTTTATTGGTTGAATCGAGCGTAATTTGTTATTTTAACATGCCGCATTCAACGGACAGATGCCGATTTCCATGACAAACACACCCGAAGTGATCGACCTCCTGATCGAAGCCCGCTGGGTTGCCACGGTCGAATCCGACACGGTGCTCAAAAACCATGCCGTCGCCATCGACAAGGGCCGGATCAAGGCCATCCTGCCAGCCGGCGAAGCCCGCCCCCGTTACTCGCCGCGTACCCTGCACGTCCTGCCGGACCACATCCTGATTCCCGGTCTGATCAACCTGCACACCCACGCCGCGATGAGCCTGGCACGCGGCATTGCCGACGACCTGCCGCTGATGGAATGGCTGCAAAGGCACATCTGGCCGACCGAAAGCACCCACCTGTCGACCCAATTCGTTTATGACGGCACCCGCCTGGCCTGCGCCGAAATGCTGAAGGGCGGCATCACCTGCTTCAATGACATGTATTTCTATCCCGACGCCGCCGCCCGTGCCGCTTCGGAGATGGGCATGCGCGCCACACTGGGCATCACGGCCCTGGAATTCCCGACGCCGTTCGCCAGCGACGCCGAGGATTACCTAACCAAAGGCCTCGCTGTCCGCGAGCAATGGCACGACCACAACCTGATTCGATTCTGCCTGGCCCCCCACGCCCCTTACACCGTCTCCGACGACACTTTCGAGCACATCCTGACGCTCTCGGAACAGCTCAACCTCCCGATCCACTGCCACATCCACGAGACGCGCCAGGAGATCGCCGACAGCCTGAAACAACATGGGCAGCGCCCGCTGGCCCGTCTGCACGACCTCGGCTTGCTGGGTCCCAACTTCATCGGCGTACACGCCGTACATCTCGAACCAGCCGAAATCGAACTGCTCGCCAGCACCGGCAGCCACATCGCCCATTGCCCCACGTCAAACCTGAAGCTGGCCAGCGGCTTTGCGCCTGTGGCGCAAATGCGACAGGCGGGCATCCCTATCGGCCTCGGCACCGATGGCGCGGCGAGCAACAACCGCCTCGACCTGTTCGGCGAAATGCGCCTCGCCGCCCTGCTCGCCAAGGGAACGAGCGGAGACGCCAGTGCCCTGCCAGCCAGCGAAGTACTGCACATGGCCACCCTCGGCGCCGCCAGCGCGCTGGGCCTGGCCGGCGAGATCGGCTCACTCGCCCCAGGCAAGCAGGCCGACCTCTGCGCCGTCAGCCTCGGCGACCCGGAAAGCCGCCCCTGCTTCGACCCGCTCGCCCACCTCGTCAACGTTGCCGGCCGGGAAAACGTCACCCACGTCTGGGTGGCCGGAAAGTGTTGCGTAGACAACAAAACCTTGCAAATCGACAACCAAAATGACTTGGAATCTGCCTTGGCGCTATGGCAGAATGTTCTGGAATTCCGCCACAGGCAGTGACTGGGCCTTGGTACGGGTTAAGAGATTTCCGAAATTTTCTTCAATGAGGGAAAACAATGATCAAAAACATCGCCAAGAAGTCCCTGGTGCTGGCCCTGCTGGCCGGTATCGGTTTCTCCGCCGTCGCGCAGGAGCGCGTTTACCTGATCGACCAGCGTGACGTCGTCGCCAAGAGCGGTTTCGGCCTGT
>JBKBHB010000034.1:0-15681 GCA_046297855.1 Azonexus sp. | reverse complement strand
GCGCCATCTCGCTGCCGGAAGGTGTTGAAATGGTCATGCCGGGCGACAACGTCCAGATGACCGTCAAGCTGATCGCCCCGATCGCCATGGAAGAAGGCCTGCGCTTCGCCATCCGCGAAGGTGGTCGTACCGTCGGCGCCGGCGTCGTCGCCAAGATCATCGAGTAATCGATCGCCGTAAAGCATCAAAAGCGCTCCGGGTGACCGGAGCGCTTCAGTGTCTCTGCAGCAGGGGTGTAGCTCAATTGGTAGAGCGCCGGTTTCCAAAACCGAAGGTCGGGGGTTCGATTCCCTCCGCCCCTGCCACTCTCTTTTAAGATCGCGAACGTCATGGCTGACAAGATCAAGTTTGCGCTGGCGCTGGTTATTCTGGCTGCTGGCGTGGCTGGTTTCTACCTGCTTTCCGAGCAGGCAATGATTTTGCGCGTCCTGGCGGTTCTCGTTGGGTTAGCGCTGGCAGTTGCTGTTGCGTGGAAAACCGAGCCGGGTCAGCGCTTCTTTGTCTTTGGCAATGAGGCGGTGGTCGAGGCTAAAAAGGTTGTCTGGCCGACCCGCAAGGAAACATTGCAGACAACGGCGGCCGTCTTCGCTTTTGTTGTGGTGATGGCGGTCTTCCTGTATCTGACTGACAAGAGCCTCGAAGTAGTCCTGTACGAATGGGTGCTGGGCTGGAAGAAATCATGAGCAAACGCTGGTACGTCGTACACGCCTACTCCGGCTTTGAAAAAAGTGTGATGCGCGCCATTCAGGAGCGCATCAACCGTTTGGGCATGCAGGAAAAATTCGGTCGCATCCTCGTGCCGGTCGAAGAAGTGGTTGAAATGAAAGGTGGCCAGAAGGCCATTTCGGAGCGCAAGTTCTTCCCGGGCTATGTGCTGTGCGAGATGGAGATGGATGATGACACCTGGCACCTGGTCAAGAACACGCCCAAAGTGACCGGCTTTGTGGGGGGGACCGCGACGAAGCCGACCCCGATTTCCCAGAAGGAAGTCGACAAGATCATGCAGCAGATGCAGGAGGGGGTGGAAAAGCCCCGTCCCAAGGTGCTGTTCGAGGTGGGCGAGGTGGTTCGTGTCAAGGAAGGCCCGTTCACCGATTTCCATGGTTCCGTCGAAGATGTGAATTACGAAAAGAATCGTTTGCGTGTTTCGGTGACGATCTTTGGCCGAGCAACGCCGGTCGAACTCGAATTTGGCCAGGTCGAAAAGTCCTGACCCCGGTTTGTGGGCCAGCCGAAGCCCTGAATTCGGCAAGAGGAGCGTCGGTAGTCGGTGATTGACCGATCAGGGCGCGCTACCACTCATCATCTAGGAGCAATACATGGCCAAGAAAATCATCGGCTATATCAAGCTGCAAGTGCCGGCCGGCAAGGCGAACCCGTCGCCTCCGATCGGTCCCGCACTGGGTCAGCGCGGTCTGAACATCATGGAATTCTGCAAGGCGTTCAACGCCCAGACCCAAGGCGTCGAGCCGGGTCTGCCGATTCCGGTGGTGATTACCGCCTTCGCGGACAAGTCCTTCACCTTCGTGATGAAGACCCCGCCGGCAACCATCCTGATCAAGAAGGCTGCTGGTATCAAGTCGGGCTCGGCCAAGCCGCATACCGACAAGGTGGGCAAGATCACCCGAGCCCAGTGCGAGGAAATTGCCAAGACCAAAATGCCCGATCTGACCGCAGCCGATATGGAAGCAGCAGTTCGTACCATCGCCGGCTCCGCCCGCTCGATGGGTATCACGGTGGAGGGTCTGTAAACATGGCTAAGCTCACGAAAAAACAAAAAGCCCTGGCCGATAAGGTTGTCGCCCAGAAGCTCTATCCGGTTCAGGAAGCCCTGGCACTGGCCAAGGAAACCGCCACGGCCAAGTTTGACGAGTCGATCGATGTCGCCGTCAACCTGGGCGTTGATGCGCGCAAATCCGACCAGGTTGTTCGCGGTTCCGTCGTGCTGCCGGCTGGTACCGGCAAGTCGGTTCGCGTTGCCGTGTTCGCTCAGGGCGAAAAGGCAGAGGCTGCCAAGGCGGCCGGCGCCGACATCGTTGGTTTCGATGATCTGGCGGCCGATATCAAGGCCGGTAATCTGAACTTTGATGTGGTGATCGCCACGCCGGACGCCATGAAGGTCGTTGGTCAGCTCGGTCAGGTGCTCGGTCCGCGTGGCCTGATGCCGAACCCGAAAGTCGGTACCGTGACCATGGATGTCGCTACGGCCGTCAAGAACGCCAAGGCCGGTCAGGTTCAGTACCGCACGGACAAGGCCGGTATCATTCACGCCACGATCGGTCGCGCTTCCTTCTCGGTCGAGAGCCTGGAAACCAACCTGAAGGCGCTGATCGAAGCGCTGCAAAAGGCCAAGCCGGCTTCTTCCAAGGGGCAGTACCTGAAGAAGGTTGCCGTGTCGGCCACGATGGGTCCGGGCGTTCGCATCGATCAGGCCACACTGGCTGGCTAAAAGTACTTTGGGCCATGGTGCATGTTTCGGCATGCACCATGGATCGTCAAAGACCGCAGGTGCTTCGGTGACGAAGCTTAATCGCGAAAGCGGCCGGCGCAGACGGTGTCCCCGAACAAGATTTTCTGCTGACTGGCAACAGGCAGCATGGCTTCTGGTTCAGGTCGCCGTAGGTGCGATGAAATCATTTCATCGTGTTATGACTTGAAAGGAGGAAAGACCTGTGGGTCTCAATCTGAACGACAAAAAAGCTGTCGTAGCCGAGGTGTCCGCACAAGTGGCGAATGCCCAGACGATCGCCGTTGCCGAATATCGTGGCATCGAGGTGGGTGATCTCACCGTGCTGCGCAAGAAGGCGCGCGAGTCTGGCGTTTATCTGCGCGTGCTGAAAAACACCCTGGTGCGTCGCGCGGTGGCTGGCACTCCGTTTGCCGCTCTGGCTGACCAGATGGTCGGTCCGCTGATTTACAGCATCTCCGCCGATCCCGTGGCAGCCGCGAAGGTTCTCAATGACTTCGCAAAAACCAACGACAAGCTGGTACTGAAGGCCGGTTCTTACGCCGGCAAGGTGCTCGACAAAGCCGGTGTGCAGGCGCTTGCCTCTATCCCGAGCCGCGAAGAGCTGCTCTCCAAGCTGCTGTACGTCATGCAGGCTCCGGTCGCCGGCTTCGTCCGCGCCGTGGATGCACTGGCAAAGAAGCGCGAAGAAGAAGCAACCGCTGCTTGATCCCTACCGCATACGAACTGAATTAGGAGTAGTTTGAAATGGCAATTAGCAAAGAAGACATCCTGGAAGCCGTTGGCTCCCTGACCGTTATGGAACTGAATGACCTGGTCAAGGCATTCGAAGAGAAGTTCGGCGTTTCCGCTGCTGCCGTCGCCGTTGCCGGCCCGGCTGGCGCTGCCGCTCCGGCTGCAGAAGAAAAGACCGACTTCACCGTCGTTCTGGCTGCTGCCGGCGACAAGAAGGTGGAAGTCATCAAGGTCGTTCGTGCCGCGACCGGCCTGGGCCTGAAGGAAGCCAAGGATCTGGTCGACGGTGCGCCGAAGCCGGTCAAGGAAGGCCTGCCGAAGGCTGATGCCGAAGCCCTCAAGAAGCAGCTCGAGGACGCTGGCGCCAAGGTCGAACTCAAGTAATCGAGTCCTGCCCAATGGGCTGGTGGTGTTTCGCCACCAGCCCTTTTGTGCTTTGTAAAACAGGTTGCCCGACAGCACGCGAGCCAATTGACGACCGCCAGCCGGCAAACGCAAACCGACCTTTTCTCTCCCGCGCAAGGGAGGGAAGTCCGTTTGCGTTTGCCTGTTTCCGCAGGTTCCCTGCTTGATTTCATCCTCACGGAGTTACCATGACTTACTCCTTCACCGAGAAGAAACGCATCCGCAAGAGCTTCGCCAAGCGCGCCAGCGTGCTGGACGTTCCCTACTTGTTGGCGACCCAACTGCAGTCCTTCAAGGACTTCCTGCAGGATGAAGTCCCCCCCGAGAAGCGGAAAAACGAAGGTCTGCAGGCCGCGTTCACCTCGATTTTCCCGATCGTTTCGCATTCCGGCAACGCCCGCCTCGAATTTGTCAGCTACATGCTCGGTGAGCCCGCCTTCGACGTGACGGAATGCCACCAGCGCGGCCTGACCTTCGCCTCTTCCCTGCGTGCCAAGGTACGCCTGGTGATCATGGACCGCGATGCGCCGGATACCGTGAAGGAAGTCAAGGAGCAGGAAGTCTACATGGGTGAAATTCCCCTGATGACGACCAATGGGTCCTTCGTGATCAATGGTACCGAGCGGGTGATCGTTTCGCAGTTGCATCGCTCTCCCGGTGTCTTCTTCGAGCATGATCGGGGCAAGACCCACAGTTCGGGCAAGCTGCTGTTCTCGGCCCGTGTCATTCCCTACCGCGGCTCGTGGCTCGATTTCGAATTCGATCCGAAGGACACGCTGTTCTTCCGGGTAGACCGCCGGCGCAAGATGCCGGTCACTACGCTGCTCAAGGCTATTGGCATGACGCCGGAGCAGATTCTGGAGCAGTTCTTTGAATTCGACACCTTCCTGCTCGGCAAGGATAAGCTGGAGTTTGCGCTGGTGCCGGAGCGTCTGCGGGGTGAAGTGGCCCGCTTTGATTTCGTCGCGCCGGATGGCAAGCTGATCGTCGCCAAGGACAAGCGCATCACCGCCAAACACATTCGCGACATCGCAACTGCGGGCATCAAGCAAATCGCCGTGCCGGACGAATTCCTGCTTGGCCGCGTGGTGGCCAGGAACATCATCGACAAGGCAACCGGCGAAGTCGTCGCCAACGCCAACGACGAAATTACCGAGACCTTGCTGGCCCAGTTGCGCGAGGCTGGTATTTCCACCGTCGAGACCTTGTACACCAACGAGCTCGATCGGGGGGCCTTTATCTCGAACACCCTGCGTGCCGACGAGACCGCTTCCCGCCAGGCGGCCCGCATTGCCATTTACCGCATGATGCGCCCCGGTGAGCCGCCGACCGAAGAGGCGGTGGAAATCCTGTTTAACGGGCTGTTCTACTCCGACGAGCGTTACGATCTGTCCGCCGTCGGCCGCATGAAGTTCAACCGCCGCCTGTCCCGTCAGGATGTCATCGAATACAAGGTGATGGTGAAGGGGCTGGCATCCAAGGCCGAAGCCGCGCTGAAAAACCTGGCCGAAGCTGCCGGTCAGCCGCTGGCCGCGATTCAGGACATGGTCAGCCTGCTCCCCTTCGGTCCGCGGGCGATGATCGAAAACGCCACGCTGGCGGATGCCGAGGCGCTTGCCGCGAAACTCCGTCCGCTGGGCGCAAATGTTGAAGTCCGCGAACAATTGACCCTGTCGCCGCGCGATATCGTCGATGTGATCCGTATCCTGGTCGAATTGCGTAACGGCCGTGGTGATATCGACGACATCGACCACCTCGGCAACCGCCGTGTCCGTTCGGTGGGCGAATTGGCCGAAAACCAGTTCCGCGCCGGTCTGGTGCGCGTCGAGCGCGCAGTCAAGGAGCGCTTGTCGCAGGCCGAGTCCGACAATCTGATGCCGCATGACCTGATCAACGCCAAGCCGATCAGTGCCGCAATCAAGGAGTTCTTTGGTTCCAGCCAGCTGTCGCAGTTCATGGACCAGACCAACCCGTTGTCGGAAATTACCCACAAGCGGCGCGTTTCGGCACTTGGCCCGGGCGGTCTGACCCGCGAACGGGCTGGCTTCGAAGTGCGTGACGTGCATCCGACCCACTACGGCCGCGTCTGCCCGATCGAAACCCCGGAAGGTCCGAACATCGGCCTGATCAACTCGCTGGCGCTGTATGCCCGCGTCAACAGCTATGGATTCATCGAGACCGCCTACCGCAAGGTCGTTGACGGCAAGGTGACCAATGACATCGAATACCTGTCGGCGATCGAGGAAGGCAACTACGTCGTCGCCCAGGCCAACGCCGCGCTCGACGCCGAGGGCCGTCTGTCCGACGATCTCGTCACCTGCCGTGAAAAAGGCGAAACCATCTTGGCCGAGCCGTCGCGCGTCCAGTATATGGACGTGGCGCCGGGCCAGATCGTTTCCGTCGCTGCCTCGCTGATTCCCTTCCTGGAGCACGACGACGCGAACCGCGCCTTGATGGGGGCCAACATGCAGCGCCAGGCCGTGCCCTGTCTGCGTCCGGAGAAGCCGTTGGTCGGTACCGGCATCGAACGCACCGTCGCGGTCGACTCGGGTACGGCCGTTGTTGCTCGGCGCGGCGGCAAGGTCGATTATGTCGATGCCGGTCGGGTCGTGGTCCGTGTCAATGACGACGAAACCATGGCTGGCGAAGTCGGTGTCGATATCTACAATCTGGTCAAGTACACCCGTTCCAACCAGAACACCAATATCAACCAGCGGCCGATGGTCAAGGTGGGTGACGTGATCGCCAAGGGCGATGTAGTGGCTGATGGCGCCTCCACCGACAAGGGTGAGCTCGCGCTCGGCCAGAACATGCTGATCGCGTTCATGCCGTGGAACGGCTACAACTTCGAGGACTCGATCCTGATTTCCGAGCGCGTCGTTGCCGAAGACCGCTATACCTCGATCCACATCGAGGAACTGACGGTGGTTGCTCGCGATACCAAGCTCGGACCGGAGGAAATCACCCGCGACATCGCTTCGCTGGGCGAAGCCCAATTGTCGCGTCTGGATGATTCCGGCATCGTGTATATCGGTGCCGAAGTCGAAGCGGGCGACGTGCTGGTCGGCAAGGTGACGCCGAAGGGCGAAACCCAGTTGACGCCGGAAGAGAAGCTGCTGCGCGCCATCTTCGGGGAAAAGGCTTCCGATGTGAAGGATACCTCCCTGCGTGTGCCGTCCGGCATCGCCGGTACCGTCATCGACGTCCAGGTATTCACCCGCGAAGGCATCGAGCGCGACAAGCGCGCCCAGTCGATCATTGACGAGCACCTGCGCCACTACAAGCTGGACTTGGCCGACCAGATGCGTATCGTCGAGCGCGACGCCTTCGAGCGTGTTGGTCGCCTCATCCTCGGCAAAAAGGCCAACGGTGGCCCGAAGAAGCTGGCCAAGGGTTCCGTGATCGAGCAGGCCTACCTGGACAGCATGGATCCGCACCACTGGTTCGACATCCGCCTGGCCGACGACGAAATCGCCCAGCAACTGGAGCAAGTCAAGGAAGGCCTGGAGCAGGCGCGCAAGGACTTCGACGTGGCGTTCGAAGCCAAGCGCAAGAAGCTGACCCAGGGCGATGAGCTGCCGCCGGGCGTACAGAAGATGGTTAAGGTCTATGTGGCGGTCAAGCGTCGCCTGCAGCCGGGTGACAAGATGGCTGGCCGTCACGGTAACAAGGGTGTCGTTTCGCGCATTCTGCCGGTCGAAGACATGCCGTACATGGCCGATGGCACTCCGGTTGACATCGTGTTGAACCCGCTGGGCGTGCCGTCCCGGATGAACGTCGGCCAGATTCTCGAAGTTCACCTCGGCCTGGCTGCCAAGGGCCTGGGCTACAAGATTGGCGACATGCTGCGGGCCCAGGCCACGGCCAAGGAGGTGCGCGCTTTCCTCGACCAGATCTACAACGCCAGTGGCAAACCGGAGAACCTCGATGAGCTGAGCGACAGCGAAATCATGGAAATGGCCGGCAACCTGACGTCCGGTGTGCCGTTTGCCACGCCGGTGTTCGACGGCGCCAAGGAAGAGGAAATCAAGGCCATGCTGGAACTGGCCGGCATGCCGTCCTCCGGCCAGATGACGCTGTTCGACGGTCGGACCGGGGACGCTTTCGAGCGCCAGGTGACGGTTGGCTACATGCATTACCTGAAGCTGCATCACCTGGTTGATGACAAGATGCACGCCCGTTCGACCGGCCCGTACTCGCTGGTCACCCAGCAGCCGCTGGGCGGCAAGGCCCAGTTCGGTGGTCAGCGCTTCGGTGAAATGGAAGTCTGGGCCCTGGAAGCCTACGGCGCTTCCTACGTGCTGCAGGAAATGCTGACCGTCAAGTCGGACGACGTGAACGGCCGGACCAAGGTCTACGAAAACATCGTCAAGGGCGAGCACAAGATTGATGCCGGCATGCCGGAATCCTTCAATGTGCTGGTCAAGGAAATCCGTTCGCTGGCGATCGACATCGATCTGGAACGTTACTGATTCAGGGCTTAGGAGTAAAACGATGAAAGCATTGCTCGATCTGTTCAAGCAGGTAACCGCCGAGGAGGAATTCGACGCGATTACCATTGGCCTCGCCTCGCCCGAAAAGATCCGTTCCTGGTCCTACGGTGAAGTCAAGAAGCCGGAAACCATCAACTACCGCACCTTCAAACCGGAGCGGGATGGCCTGTTCTGCGCCAAGATCTTCGGTCCGATCAAGGACTACGAGTGCTTGTGCGGCAAGTACAAACGCCTCAAGCACCGCGGCGTGATCTGCGAGAAGTGCGGTGTCGAAGTGACGCTGGCCAAGGTCCGTCGGGACCGCATGGGTCACATCGAACTGGCTTCGCCGGTGGCCCACATCTGGTTCCTGAAGTCCCTGCCGTCCCGTCTCGGCATGGTGCTCGACATGACCTTGCGCGACATCGAACGCGTCCTGTACTTCGAAGCCTATGTCGTGACCGATCCGGGGATGGTTTCCAATCTGCAGCGTGGCCAGTTGTTGACCGAAGACCAGTATCTCGAAATGGTCGAGGAGCATGGCGACGAGTTCCAGGCGCTGATGGGCGCCGAGGGCATTCGCGAGATGCTGCGCAATCTCGAACTGAACTCCGAGGTTGAGAACCTGCGCGCCGAACTCGATGTCACCGGTTCCGAAGCCAAGAACAAGAAACTCGCCAAGCGCCTGAAGATTCTCGAAGGTTTCCAGAAGTCGGGCATCAAGCCCGACTGGATGATCCTCGAAGTGCTGCCGGTCCTGCCGCCGGACCTGCGCCCGCTGGTCCCGCTGGACGGTGGCCGCTTCGCGACCTCCGACCTGAACGATCTGTACCGTCGCGTCATCAACCGCAACAACCGTCTGAAGCGCCTGCTCGAGCTGAAGGCCCCGGAAATCATCGTGCGCAATGAAAAGCGCATGCTGCAGGAGGCCGTCGACTCGCTGCTCGACAACGGCCGTCGCGGCAAGGCCATGACGGGTGCCAACAAGCGTCCGCTGAAGTCCCTGGCCGACATGATCAAGGGCAAGGGCGGTCGTTTCCGTCAGAACCTGCTCGGGAAGCGCGTCGACTACTCCGGCCGTTCGGTCATCGTGGTCGGTCCGCAGCTCAAGCTGCACCAGTGCGGCCTGCCCAAGCTGATGGCGTTGGAGCTGTTCAAGCCCTTCATTTTCCACAAGCTGGAAGTGCTAGGTTATGCCACCACCATCAAGCAAGCCAAGAAGATGGTCGAAGGCCAGGAGCCGGTCGTCTGGGACATCCTGGAAGACGTCATCCGTGAACATCCGGTCATGCTGAACCGCGCGCCGACCCTGCACCGTCTCGGTATTCAGGCGTTCGAGCCGACCCTGATCGAAGGCAAGGCCATCCAGCTGCACCCGCTGGTCTGTGCCGCGTTCAACGCCGACTTCGACGGTGACCAGATGGCTGTCCACGTGCCGCTGTCGCTGGAAGCGCAGATGGAAGCCCGCACCCTGATGCTGGCCTCGAACAACGTGCTGTCGCCGGCCAACGGCCAGCCGATCATCGTGCCGTCGCAGGATATCGTTCTCGGTCTGTACTATGCGACCCGCGAGCGCATCAATGCCAAGGGAGAGGGCATGTACTTCGCGGATGTTGCCGAAGTCGAGCGCGCCATGGCGGCCAAGGAACTGGATATTCACGCCCGTATTTCCGTGCGCCTGAAACAGTACGAGCCGGCCGCCGTCGATGGCGAGTGGACCGAGAAGCTGGTGCGTGTGGAAACCACGGCCGGCCGTGCCATCCTGTCCCAGATCCTGCCCAAGGGGCTGCCTTTCAAGGCGATCGACAAGGCCCTGAAGAAGAAGGAAATCTCCAAGCTGATCGACGAGTCCTTCCGTCGCTGCGGTCTGAAGAAAACCGTCGTTTTCGCCGACAAGCTGATGCAGAACGGCTATGCCCTGGCGACGCGCGCTGGCATTTCCTTCTGCTCCGACGACATGCGCGTCCCGGCCAAAAAATACGAAATCATCGCCGAGGCCGAAGCCGAGGTGAAGGAGATCGAAACCCAGTACACCAACGGTCTGGTTACCCAGGGCGAACGCTACAACAAGGTCGTCGATATCTGGGGCCGCACCGGCGATCAGGTTGCCAAGGTGATGATGGACGAACTGGGTCACGAGGAAGTCATCGACCGTCATGGCAAGAAGGTCAAGCAGGACTCCTTCAACTCCATCTACATGATGGCCGACTCGGGGGCGCGGGGCTCTGCTGCCCAGATCCGTCAGCTGGCCGGTATGCGGGGTCTGATGGCGAAGCCGGATGGCTCCATTATCGAAACCCCCATTACCACCAACTTCCGTGAAGGCCTGAACGTTCTCCAGTACTTCATTTCGACCCACGGTGCCCGCAAGGGTCTGGCCGATACCGCGTTGAAGACGGCGAACTCCGGCTATCTGACCCGCCGTCTGGTGGACGTCACCCAGGATCTGGTGATCACCGAAGACGACTGCGGTACCAAGAACGGCTTCGCCGTCAAGGCGCTGGTCGAAGGCGGTGAGGTCATCGAGCCCTTGCGTGAGCGTATCCTTGGCCGCGTGACGGTCGACGATCTGGTTGACCCGGAAACCCAGGAAACCGTCATTTTTGCCGGCACCATGCTCGACGAGGATCTGGTCGACCTGATCGACAAGCTGGGCATCGACGAAGTCAAGGTTCGCACCCCGCTTACCTGTGATACCCGCTACGGTCTGTGCGCCAAGTGTTACGGACGTGACCTGGGGCGTGGTTCGATGGTCAACACCGGTGAATCGGTGGGCGTCATTGCCGCCCAGTCGATTGGCGAACCGGGTACCCAGCTGACCATGCGTACCTTCCACGTCGGCGGTGCGGCGTCCCGTGCGGCCGTGGCTGACAAGATCGAAGGCAAGTCGGCCGGTATCGTCCGCTACACCTCGAACATGCGCTTCGTGACCAGCGCCAAGGGAGAGAAGGTCGTTATCTCCCGGTCCGGCGAAGTGCTGATTACCGACGATCACGGGCGCGAGCGCGAACGTCACAAGGTGCCGTACGGCGCCATCCTCGCAGTGGACGAGGGCAAGGCGGTCAAGGCGGGCACCAAGCTGGCTTCGTGGGACCCGCACACCCGTCCGATCATCACCGAGTACGCCGGTACGGTGAAGTTCGAGAACGTCGAGGAAGGTGTCACCGTTGCCAAGCAGGTCGACGACGTAACCGGCCTGTCCACGCTGGTCGTCATCGACCACAAGCGCGGCGGCAAGGCGGCAACCAAGGGCGTGCGCCCGGTTGTCAAGCTGCTCGACGAAAATGGTCAGGAGGTCCGCATTCACGGCAGCGATCACCCCGTGTCCATCGCCTTCCAGGTGGGATCGATCATTTCGGTGGTTGATGGCCAGCAGGTCGGGGTCGGTGATGTGCTGGCCCGCATGCCGCAGGAATCGGCCAAGACCCGCGACATTACGGGCGGTCTGCCGCGTGTGGCCGAGCTGTTCGAAGCCCGTACCCCGAAGGATGCTTCCGTGCTGGCGGAAACCACCGGTACGATCAGCTTCGGTAAGGATACCAAGGGTAAACAGCGCCTGATCATCACCGATCTCGACGGCAATGCCCACGAATTCCTGATCTCCAAGGACAAACATGTCCTCGTGCACGATGGCCAGGTCGTCAACAAGGGTGAGAAGATCGTCGAAGGCGAACCGGATCCGCACGATATCCTGCGCCTGCAGGGCGTCGAAGCGCTGGCCCGTTACATCACCGATGAAGTGCAGGACGTCTACCGTCTGCAGGGCGTGAAGATCAACGACAAGCACATTGAAGTGATCGTCCGCCAGATGCTGCGCCGCGTGACCATCGTCGAACCGGGTGATACCAAGTTCATCAAGTCCGAACAGGTCGAGCGTGCCGAACTGTTGGCCGAGAACGACCGCGTCATCGCCGAAGGCAAGATTCCGGCGACGTTCGAGCACATGCTGCTCGGTATCACCAAGGCATCGCTGTCGACCGATTCGTTCATCTCCGCCGCTTCCTTCCAGGAAACCACCCGCGTGCTGACCGAGGCTGCCATCATGGGCAAGCGCGACGAGCTGCGTGGTCTGAAGGAAAACGTCATCGTCGGTCGCCTCATCCCGGCCGGTACCGGTCTGGCCTACCACCGTAGCCGCAAGGCCCAGGCGGCAGGCGAAGACCAGGCGGCCGATCGGGTGATTGAGGAGGTCGCCGGCGAAAGCGCCACCCAGGAGGCCGGTCAGGGTCTCTGATGCCGTACCCCGACCCCCGTGTCTCGTTGACATGGGGGTTGATCAACCATAGAATCTATGGTCTTTGTCGGCGGAGGCTAATCATTGTCTCCGCTTTGGATAACAAAATCGCCGTCGTGCACCGTTTGGGTGCCCGGTTGTTGAAGGAAGTTTGATATGCCGACCATCAACCAGCTCGTGCGCAAGCCGCGCGTTGCCGAAAAGGCCAAGAGCAAGGTTCCTGCGCTGGAAAAGTGCCCGCAGAAGCGTGGCGTCTGTACCCGCGTCTACACTACCACCCCGAAAAAGCCGAACTCCGCGCTCCGTAAGGTTTGCAAGGTGCGCCTGACCAATGGCTTCGAGGTCATTTCGTACATCGGCGGTGAAGGCCATAACCTGCAGGAGCACTCTGTTGTCCTGATTCGCGGTGGTCGTGTCAAGGACTTGCCGGGTGTTCGTTACCACACGGTGCGCGGCTCCCTGGATACGCAAGGTGTCAAAGATCGTAAGCAGGCCCGTTCCAAGTACGGTGCCAAGCGTCCGAAGGCTGCTTGATTCATCAAGTGGCTTGAGTAAGTGGTCGTTCTGTTGGGCGGCCGAGAGAGCCGGGGGGGTGAAAGCCCCTTCCCGGCTTTTCAACTGAATCGTGTTTAATAGAGGTTAATATGCCCCGTCGTCGCGAAGTACCCAAGCGTGACATTCTGCCGGATCCCAAGTTCGGCAATGTCGAAGTTTCCAAGTTCATCAACGCCATCATGCAAAGCGGCAAGAAGTCGGTAGCCGAGCGCATCGTTTATGGTGCTTTCGATATCATCGCCAGCAAGTCCGGCAAGGATCCGCTGGAAGTGTTCGGTGCAGCCATGGGCAACGTCAAGCCGATGGTCGAAGTGAAGTCGCGCCGCGTTGGTGGTGCCAACTACCAGGTTCCGGTAGAAGTTCGCCCTGCCCGTCGTGCTGCGCTGGCCATGCGCTGGTTGCGTGAGTCGGCTCGCAAGCGCTCTGAAAAATCGATGGGTCAGCGTCTGGCGGCTGAAATGCTGGAAGCTGCCGAGAATCGGGGCGGTGCGGTCAAGAAGCGTGACGAGGTTCACCGCATGGCCGAAGCCAACAAGGCCTTCGCTCACTTCCGCTTCTAATTTTCAAAGGGCTTTAACGTGGCACGTAAAACTCCCATCGAGCGCTACCGCAATATCGGTATCAGCGCCCACATCGACGCCGGCAAGACCACCACGACCGAGCGCATCCTGTACTACACCGGGGTCAATCATAAGATCGGTGAGGTGCACGATGGCGCCGCTACCATGGACTGGATGGAGCAGGAGCAGGAGCGCGGCATCACCATCACCTCGGCTGCGACCACCTGTTTCTGGAAGGGCATGGACATGCAGTTCCAGGAGCATCGCTTCAACATCATCGATACCCCGGGGCACGTTGACTTCACGATCGAAGTCGAGCGCTCGATGCGCGTTCTCGACGGTGCCTGCATGGTCTACTGCGCAGTCGGCGGGGTGCAACCGCAGTCCGAAACCGTCTGGCGCCAGGCAACCAAATACAACGTGCCGCGTCTGGCCTTCGTGAACAAGATGGATCGTTCCGGTGCCAACTTCTTCAAGGTCGTTGACCAGATGAAGACACGCCTGAAGGCGAATCCGGTCCCCATCGTCATCCCCATCGGTGCCGAAGACACCTTTGCCGGCGTTGTTGACCTGATCAAGATGAAGTCCATCATCTGGGATGAAGCCTCCCAGGGGATGAAGTTCGAGTACCAGGACATTCCGGCTGATCTGGTTGAGACCGCACAGACCTGGCGCGAACAGATGGTCGAGGCCGCCGCCGAGGCGTCCGAAGACTTGATGAACGAGTACCTGGAAAACGGCGATCTGTCCGAAGAAAAGATCAAGCAGGGTCTGCGCATGCGTACCCTGGCTTGCGAAATCCAGCCGATGCTGTGCGGTACGGCCTTCAAGAACAAGGGTGTGCAGCGCATGCTGGATGCCGTCATCGAACTGCTGCCCTCGCCGGTCGATATTCCGCCGGTCCAGGGGGTTGATGATCGCGATCAGCCGGCTTCCCGCAAGGCGGACGATGCCGAAAAATTCTCGGCACTGGCGTTCAAGCTGATGACGGACCCATTTGTCGGTCAGCTGACTTTTATTCGTGTCTATTCGGGTGTGCTGACCTCCGGCGCGACGGTGCTCAACTCCGTCAAGAACAAGAAGGAGCGCATTGGTCGTATTCTGCAGATGCACGCCAACAACCGCGAAGAAATCAAGGAAGTTCTGGCGGGTGACATTGCTGCCTGCGTCGGCTTGAAGGAAGTGACGACCGGTGAAACCCTGTGCGATCCGGATGCGCCGATCATTCTCGAGCGTATGGTGTTCCCGGATCCGGTGATCCACGTTGCGGTCGAGCCGAAAACCAAGGGCGATCAGGAAAAGATGGGTATCGCGCTGAGCCGCCTGGCAGCCGAAGACCCCTCGTTCCGCGTACGTACCGATGAAGAGTCCGGTCAGACCATCATCTCGGGGATGGGTGAGCTGCACCTCGAAATCATCGTTGATCGCATGAAGCGCGAGTTCAATGTGGAGGCCAATGTCGGTGCGCCGCAGGTGGCTTACCGCGAGTGCATCAAAAAGGCTGTCGAGCAGGAAGGCAAGTTCGTCAAGCAATCCGGTGGTCGTGGTCAGTTCGGTCACGTGTGGCTCAAGATCGAGCCGAACGAGCCGGGTGCCGGTTACGCCTTCGTTGACGCCATCAAGGGCGGTGTGGTGCCGCGTGAATATATTCCGGCAGTCGACAAGGGCTTGCAGGATGCGATCACCAGCGGTGTGCTGGCCGGCTTCCCGGTCGTTGACATCAAGTTCACGCTGTTTGACGGTTCGTACCACGACGTTGACTCCAACGAAAACGCGTTCCGCATGGCGGCCTCGATGGCGTTCAAGGAAGGCATGAAGAAGGCCTCGCCGGCCCTGCTGGAGCCGATGATGGCGGTGGTGGTCGAAACGCCGGAAGACTACATGGGCAACGTCATGGGCGACCTGTCGTCCCGCCGCGGTATTGTTCAGGGTATGGATGATCTGCCGGGCGGTACCAAGGAGGTGCGTGCCGAAGTGCCGTTGTCCGAGATGTTCGGCTATGCCACCTCGTTGCGTTCGCTGACCCAGGGGCGCGCGACCTACACGATGGAATTCAAGCACTACTCCGAAGCGCCGAAGAACGTCGCCGAGGCTGTCATCAACAAGAAGTAACCGTTTATTGGAGAACCGATAATGGCTAAGGAAAAATTCGAGCGTACGAAACCGCACGTAAACGTTGGCACGATTGGGCACGTTGACCACGGCAAGACGACGCTGACCGCTGCGATCACCACGGTGCTGGCTGCCAAGTTT
>JBKBHB010000033.1:0-16048 GCA_046297855.1 Azonexus sp. | reverse complement strand
TTCCTGCCTGCGCCTTGTCTCCGCACTGCTCGCCGAACTCGACGACGAGTGGATGACCGGCAAGGTCTATCTCAACTTCAACCCGTAACCCGAATGTCATGACCGCCAATCCGGAAATTTAAAGAAAAGAGGTTGCACAATCGCATTTCATGCACGATCCTGTCCTGATTGCGCGGATCGTGCAGCGCATCGGCCACTGCTTTCGAGAGCCCAGGTGGCGATCCACCTGCCGCAGCAGCATCAGACCACCGTCCGAACTCAGCGCGCCCCCTTCAAAATTCGCTTCGATATGACAGCGACCCAGGCGCCCAAACGACATCAACCCAGCGGTACAATTTGGCATCGGCGGAACTCCTCTCCATACGGCTTTGACACCTGTATTAGAGCGCCTTTCCGGCGGTTCCGCCGACCTCTTTGTGAAATTTCAGGGCTAGCGGATGACCTTGCGCCATTCGCTTTCGAAATAGCGCACCAGTACCTGGTTGTTCAGCTGATTGATCTCGGCCGGTATGCGCCCCATGTCGGCCGGGAAGGCGAACAGGCCGGGAAGCGTTTCCGGCGTCAGGTAGCGGGTTTTCGTCGCGTCGACGGTGGCTGGCGTGAACGTCTGGCGGCCGGCGATGATGTAGCCCCATTCGCCGAAGGACGGCACCTGCGCATGGTAGGGCGCCGTCCTGAAGCCGACACTCTCCAGCGTCGTCACGACGCACCAGAACGATTGCCGGGCGTAGAGCGGCGAAGTCGATTGCACGACGAGCAGGCCGTTGGCCGATAGCCGCTTTTCGACCAGGCGGTAGAACGCCGCGCTGTACAGTTTGCCCAGGGCAAAGTTGGAGGGGTCGGGAAAGTCGATGACGATGAAGTCGAAATAATCCCGGCTTTCCTCCAGCCATTGCAGCGCATCGGCATTGACCACCCGGACCCGGTCCGAGCCAAGCGCCCCTTGGTTCAGCGCGACCAGGGCCGGCGCCGTCGAGAACAAGTGCGTCATCGCCGGATCGAGATCGACCAGCGTGATCGATTCGACCTGCGGATACTTGAGGATTTCCCGGACCGCCAGCCCGTCGCCGCCCCCCAGCACCAGTACGCGCCGGGCCCCGGGCAGCGCGGCCAGGCCGGGATGCACCAGGGCCTCGTGGTAGCGGTATTCGTCATGCGATGAAAACTGCAGGTTGCCGTTGAGGAAGAGGCGTAAATCGTCACGCCAGCGGGTGACGACAATGCGCTGGTAGGGCGTGTTTTCGGCATGAACGATCTCGTCCGCATAGAGCTGCGTTTCGGCCAGAGTCGTCAGTTGGCCGGCCCCGGCAAAACCGGCAGCAAGCACCCCGAAAACGGTCCAACTTCGCAGCAACAGGCTGCGCCGGGCCGGCAGTTGTTCGCGAAACAAATGAACGGCCCACAGCGCGACCGCGACATTGAGCAAGCCGAACAACAGGCCGGTGCGCACCATGCCAAGATAGGGGGCCAGGATCAACGGAAAGAGGATGGAAACAGCCAGTGCGCCGAGATAGTCGAAGGTCAGCACTTGCGACACCAGATCCCTGAAGGCCAGTTCGCGCTTCAGGATGCGCATGACGAGGGGGATTTCCAGGCCGACCAGCATGCCCACGCCGAACACCACCAGATAGAGCACCAGCTTGAACGGCGCCGACAACCAGATGAACACCATGAACAGCCCGACGGCCGAAAAACCGCCGAGCAGGCCGACCATCAGCTCGATCTGGACGAACCGGCCGATCAGGTCGCGCGTGATGTATTTCGAGAGCCACGACCCGGCGCCCATCGCAAACAGGTAGGTTCCGATCACCGTCGAAAACTGCATCACCGAATCGCCCAGCAGGTAGGACGACAGCGCTCCGGCAATCAATTCGTAAGCCAGGCCGCAGGAAGCGATGACAAAGACGGAAAAAAGGAGGGCATGACGCATGGGCAGCGATGCTACCCCGAAATGCCGGGAACAGCGCAGTGGCACTGTTGTCCGACCGGCATCGCCCCGCCACGTACACCGCCATGTTCCGTTTGCTGATTGCCCTGCTGATCTGCTGGCTGCCCGGCGCTCAGGCCACCGAGTATCTCATCGACCCGACACACACCTACGCCAGCTTCGAAATCGACCACCTCGGCTTTTCCACCCAGCGCGGCCAGTTCAACCGCAGCAGCGGCCGCATCGAATTCGACCCGGAGCAGCAAACCGGCCGGATCGATATCCGCATCGATGCGGCCTCGCTCGATACCGGCTTCGCCCTGCGTGACGACGTGCTGCGGGGCGAATCCTGGTTTGATACCCGTTCTTTTCCCGACATCCTGTTCCGTAGCGACCGGCTGATCTTTCGCGGCGACCAGCTGATCGGCGTCGATGGCACCCTCGTCCTGCGGGGCGAAATGCGACCGCTGCGCCTCGAGGTGACGCGCTTCAAGTGCGGCCTCAACCTCGCCAACCGCAAACGGGGCTGCGGCGCCGATGCCGTGGCCAGTCTGAAGCGTTCGGATTTCGGCTTGACCAATGGCCTACCCTTCATTGGCGACGAGGTGCGGCTGCGCATTCAGGTCGAAGCCTATCTGCCATAGCAAACAACCGCCACCGACACTAAAGTCATGTGCTAACGCGCTGTTTCTGCGAAAATAGCACCCCCTTTGCTGTTCCCGGATCCCCCCATGCCCCCCCATCCCGCCATTGCCAGCACTGCCGAAATCGTCGCCGAGCTCAAAGCCGGCCGCATGGTCGTGCTGGTCGATGAAGAAGACCGCGAAAACGAGGGCGACCTCGTCATGGCCGCCGAACACATCACGCCGGAAGCCATCAACTTCATGGCCAAATACGGCCGTGGCCTCATCTGCCTGACCCTGACCGCCGAGCGCTGCAAGCGCCTCGGTCTGACCCAGATGGCGCGCAACAACGGCACCGTCTATGGCACCGCCTTCACCGTCTCGATCGAAGCCGCCGAAGGCGTCACCACCGGTATATCCGCCGCCGACCGCGCCCGGACCATCCAGGTAGCCGTCGCCAAGCACGCCACCGCCGACGACATCGTGCAGCCCGGCCACGTCTTCCCGATCACTGCCCGCGAGGGCGGTGTGCTGGTTCGCGCCGGACATACCGAAGCCGGCTGCGACCTGGCCGGCATGGCCGGCCTGGAACCGGCGTCGGTCATCTGCGAAATCATGAACGACGACGGCACGATGGCCCGCCTGCCCGAACTGATCGAGTTCGCCCGGACGCACAACCTGAAGATCGGCACCATCGCCGACCTGATCCACTACCGTGCCTCCTCGGAAACCCTGATCAAGCGCGTCACCAGCAAGACCATCGATACTGCACACGGCGAATTCACGCTGCACGCATTCGTCGACCAGGCCAGCGGCGCCACCCATCTCGCCCTGGTCAAGGGCACGATCCCGGCCGGCAGCGAGACCCTGGTGCGGGTTCATGAGCCGCTCTCGGTCCTCGACTTCCTCGACCCGGCCAGCAAGCGCCAGGCCTTCTCGATCGACCAGGCGCAGGCCGCGCTGGCCAAGCACGGCCATGGTGTCATCGTGCTGATGCATCGTCCGGAAGACGGCGAGGCCCTCCTCACCCGCCTGACCGGCACCGCCCCGCAGACGCCGGCCAAGTGGGACCCGCGCAGCTACGGCATCGGCGCCCAGATCCTGCGCGACCTCGGCGTCACCAAGATGCGCCTGCTCTCCAGCCCGCGCAAGATGCCCTCCATGGCCGGCTTCGATCTTGAGGTCACTGGCTTTGTTTCCTCTCCTGCGGAGCTCTGAATCATGTCCCGCTTCGACAACGTTTTCGAATACGACAGCAACCTGAACGGCGCCGGCCTCAAGGTCGGCGTCGTGATGTGCCGCTTCAACCTGCCGGTCTGCGAAGGCCTGCTTTCCTCCTGCATCGCCGAATTGAAGCGGTTGGGCGTGGCCGATGCCGACATGACCATCGCCACCGTACCTGGCGCGCTGGAAGCCCCGCTGGTGCTGCAAACCATGGCGCAGAGCGGCCGCTTCGACGCGCTGGTCGCGCTCGGCGCAGTCATCCGCGGCGACACCTACCACTTCGAAGTGGTTTCCAACGATTCCTGCCGCGCCATCATGGAAGTGCAACTGGATACCGGCGTCCCCATCGCCAATGGCATCCTGACCTGCGACACCGACGAACAGGCCGAAGTCCGCATGCAGCCGAAGGGAGCCGATTGCGCCCGGGCTGCCGTCGAAATGGCCAACCTGCAAAAGGCGCTGAACCAATGACTACCTTTATGAGCGATAGCGAGCACCCCCACGAGGTCAAGGCACCGCCGAAATCGGCCCGCCGCCGGGCGCGCGAATTCGTGCTGCAGGGCCTCTACCAATGGCGTGTCGGCGGCGCCGACGAGGCCGCCATCGAAGCCTATGCTCCCGAAATGGAAGACTTCGCCAAGGCTGACCGTGAGTTCTTCGTCGGCACCCTGCGCGGCGTGATCGGCCAGCAGGCCGCGCTCACCGAGCGCATCGCCGCCCACATCGACCGGCCGTTCAGCGAACTGTCGCCCATCGAAGCCTGCGTGATGATGCTCGGCACCTTCGAGATGCAAAACCATCCCGAAACGCCCTACCGCGTGATCATCAACGAGGCGATCGAACTGGCCAAGACCTTCGGCGGCACGGACGGTCACAAGTACGTCAATGGCGTGCTCGACAAGGTGGCGGCGGTCCTGCGCCCGGACGAAGTCGCGGCCCGCAAGCAAGCCAAGAAATAAGGCGATGGCCGGCGAGTTTGCCCTGATCGACCGCTACTTTGCCCGGCCCGCCCCGTCGGCCGTTCTCGGCCCCGGCGACGACTGCGCGCTGGTTCAGCCGACGCTAGGCAAGCAGCTGGCGGTGACTACCGACATGCTGGTCGCCGGCACCCATTTCCTGCCCGACACCGATCCCAAAAACCTCGGCTGGAAAGCACTCGCCGTCAATCTGTCCGACCTCGCCGCGATGGGTGCCCTGCCGCGCTGGGTGACCCTGGCCGGCGCCCTGCCGGTGATCGATGAAGCGTGGCTCGCGGCCTTTGCCGACGGCTTTTTCGCCTGCGCCAACGAATACGGCGTTGACGTCATCGGCGGCGACACCACCCGGGGACCGCTCAACCTCTGCATCACCGCCATGGGCGAAGTCGAACCCGGCCGGGCCCTGCGCCGCGATGGCGCCCGGGTCGGCGACCAGATCTGGGTTTCCGGCCGGCCCGGCCTGGCCGCGCTGGGCCTCGCCCACCTGCGGGGCAAGGTCAAATTGCCCGACCCCTGGCCGCGCCTGTGCGTCGCCGCTCTGGAAAAACCACGCCCACGCGTCGCGCTCGGCCAGGCGCTGATCGGCATCGCGACGGCGGCCATCGACATCTCGGACGGCCTGCTGGCCGACCTCGGCCATATCTGCGAACGCTCCTCCTGCGCTGCCGCCATCCAGCTGGTGCAACTACCCCACCTGCGGGACGTGGCAGGCAGCGGCGAACGCTACGATGCTGACCTGCGCCGCTTCGCCGTCGAATGCCAGCTGGCCGGCGGTGACGACTACGAACTGTGTTTCACGGCCCCCGGCCCACTCAGCCTGAGCATCGCGCAGATCGCCGCGCGCCTGGAACTGCCGCTCTGGCACATCGGCGAAATCGTCGCGGGCCAGGCCGGCGACGTCACGGTCTACGATCCGGACGGCAAGCCGGTCAGCTTTGCGCGCAAGGGATACGACCACTTTGCCGCGTAAGCCGACTGTTCCCTTCCTGCTCGCCCACCCGGCGCATTTCTTCGCGCTCGGTTGCGGCAGCGGGCTGGCCCCGAAAGCGCCGGGCACCGTGGGCACCCTGTTCGCCTGGCTCAGCTTCGTGTGCTTCCGCCCCTTCTTTGCGGAATTGCCGCTGCTCGGCCTGCTCGTCGCCGCCTACCTGGGCGGCATCTGGTTCATCGAGATCACCGGCCAGGCGCTGGGCAACCCGGATCACGGCAGCATCGTCTGGGACGAGATCGTGCCCTTCTGGCTCGTCCTGCTGATGACGCCGGACAGCTTCCTGTGGCAACTCGCCGCCTTTACCCTCTTTCGCTTTTTCGACATCACCAAGCCGCAACCCGCGCGTTATTTCGACGAGCGGGTCAAGAACGGCTTTGGTGTCATGGCCGACGATCTTGTTGCGGCCGGATACACTTTGCTCGCATTGGCCCTGCTGAAGACCATCCTCGCCTGACACCGGCGTGCCGAACGCATAAAATGGGGGCGCTATCACAGCTTGGAGCTTCCCGATGAGTCACAAGCACGCCCACCTGATGCGCAGCATCTTCCAGGACCCACCGTCGGCCAACATCCACTGGCGGGAAATCGAATCCCTGCTCCATCACCTCGGAGCCGAAATCGAGCCCTCGCATGGCGCACGCTTCAAGATCACCCTGAACAAGGTCGAAGCCTTCCTGCACCACCCGCACAACAGCAGCACCTGCAGCAGGAACGACATCAAGGCGATCCGTGAGCTGCTGGCCCATGCCGGCGTGACGCTCGCCGCCTACGAAGCTGGCCACACCTGAAATACGGCAGGTCGTCGAATTCGAAAAATCGACACACGCACAACTCGTTATCACCCACAGTATCCGAATCGCACGCACCTAGGATCTGTTCTCAATCGTGCGAATAGCGATATGCCAAGTGGAAGCGATGCCGAATAAATCGTTCACAATCAATGACATGGCGAGGGGCTGTTCACAGTCGGTGAATTATGGTCATATCCTGACTTTTGCGCAGGAGTCAGGATGGACCGGACGATGTTACGAGATGACCAGTGGGCACGCATTGAGCAACTGTTGCCGGGCAAGAAGAGTGACCCAGGCCGCACCGCCAAGGACAACCGGCGCTTTGTCGAAGCCGTGCTGTGGATCATGCGCACCGGCAGTCCATGGCGCGATTTGCCGGAAGAACTCGGCCATTGGCACCGCACGTATGTGCGCTTCTCGCGCTGGCGCGAGAAAGGTGTCTGGGAGCGCATGGCAACCGCACTGCAAGGGGATGCCGACCTGGAGCATCTGTTCATCGACTCGACGATTGTCCGTGCCCACCCGCACTCTGCCGGCGCCCAAAAAAAGCCGGCCAACAGGAAATCGGCCGTTCGCGGGGCGGACTGACGACCCAATTGCATGTCGCGGTGGATGCCCTGGGGAATCCGCTGCGGGTCATTCTCTCCGCCGGGCAGGTCGCCGACATCGAGCAGGCCGCCGCACTGATTCAGGATCAACCCGCCGATTTCGTCGCCGCCGACAAGGGCTACGACTCGGATGCCCTTGTCGAAACAATTACCGCGCAGGGCTGCCAGGCAGTCATCCCGCCACGTTCCAATCGACTCAACCCGCGCTCGTTCGACCGGCATATCTACAAGAGCCGCAATCTGATCGAGCGTTTCTTCGGCCACATCAAGCAATTCAGACGTATCGCCACGCGCTACGACAAACTCGCAAAATCCTTCCTGTCGTTCGTCCATCTGGCTTGTGCCTTCGTCTGGTTGGCTTGATTGCGAACACACCCTAGTACCTTGCAAGCTGATTACAGGCTGTCAGCGAATAATTGATGTCTCTAAAGGGTCGAAAGCATTGCGCTCAGTCGCACTAACCTAGCAGTTGCCAACCACAACCTGCTGCCCGGAAACCCGCATGGTTAGGAGATGCGACCTCGCGCACGCTCGCGAGGCGACCAGATAAAAACCGGGAACAGAGAGGCCGAAAAGGGCCAAAAACGCGGAAATGGAGGGGTGACGCTCGCGAGGCCAACCCGCGAAGACCCGCCAGAACTGGCGCTGAGGGCAGACGTGAAAAAGCCCGAAACGGGTTCGGGCTTTTGGAATTGGTGGCCTGGGGCGGAATCGAACCACCGACACGCGGATTTTCAATCCGCTGCTCTACCAACTGAGCTACCAGGCCAAGAGAGGCCGCATTATAGCGGGAGGCCGCTATCGGCGCAAGACTTTGGCGAAGATTTTCGCATTCCTGCTGTTCGCTCAGGCCCCGATCGGCGGGGATTGGCGGTACAGTTCGGAAAAATCGTCCGGCAGGGTCGGCGGCGTTGGCGGGTGCCAGGCCGCGAAGGCGACCCGCGCAATGGCCCCTTTGCCGGCCGGATTGGGGCGCAGGCTGGCCCTGGAGTCGTGTTGCATGGCGATTTCCTGAACGATGGCCAGGCCCAGACCACTCCCTTCGGTACTGGCATCGTCTACCCGATAAAACCGCTCGAAGACGAGTTCCGCCTGTTCCTCACTAATGCCGATTCCGTCATCCTCGACTTCAAACAGGACCGTATCGGGATTGGCGACGATACGGCACGTGACATGCCCGCCGCGGCCGGTATAACGCAGGGCATTGTCGATCAGGTTCTTCGCGAGTTCCCGCAGCAGGAAAGGATTCCCCATGATCATCGCCGGCCCGGCACTCTCGAAGCCGAGGTCGATCTCCTTCTCGATGGCGATCATCACCCAGTCGGCGACGACATCGCGGATCAGGGCCGAGAGATCGAGCACCTCATGCCGGCGCTGGGCCAGTTCCCCTCCCTCGGTGCGCGCCAGGGTGAGGAGTTGATTGACCAGGCGACCGGCCCGATCGACCCCGGTGGCGATCTGGCGCAAGGCATGGCGTAACGCTTCCGGGTCGGTTTCGCGGATGGCGAACTGGGCCTGGGTCTTCAGGCCGGTCAGCGGCGTACGCATCTGGTGGGCGGCATCGGCGACGAAACGCTGCTGCGCCTCGACGTTGCGTTTCATGCGGGCGAGCATTTCGTTGAATGCCTCGACCAAGGGCTCCAACTCCTCCGGGACCCGACGGGTGGCAATCGGCGACAGATCATCCGGCTGCCGCGCATCGATCGTCTTGCGCAGGCGGGTAAGCGGCCGCAGGCCGCGCGACAGCCCGAACCAGACGAGCATGACGGCGAGCGGAATGATGATGAACTGCGGCAGGATCACGCTGGCGACAATCTTGTTGGCCAGCTGGCTGCGCTTTTCGGTCGTTTCGCCGACCTCGATGATCACCCACTGTCCCTTGGCCATGCCTGGCTCGAAGAGGTAGGTATAGGCCAGCCGGAGATCCTGTCCCTTGTATTCTGCATCGCGCAGATAGATCTCGCCCGCCACCATTTCCTCGTCAACCGGCGCCGGAATGACCGGCAGATCCTTGTCGCCAGCCAGGAGCCTGCCATCCATCGACACGACCCGGAAATAGACGCTATCGGTTTCATCGGCCCGCAGGAGCGCGCGCGTCGAAGCGGGCAGTGACAGCAGCGGCTTGCCATTGACCAGCTTGACCTGCCGAGCGATGGCGGCAACGTGCTCGCGCAAGGCTTGGTCGTATGGATAGTTGGCGACGTTATTGGCGAAGTAATGGGTGAAGGCGATGCTAAGCGGCCAGACAAACAGCAGGGGCGCCAGCATCCAGTCGAGGATCTCGCCAAACAGCGAGCGCTCGGTTTCCGATACCGCGGACGGGGAATTACTCGCCCTGGGGTCGCTCAAGGCAATAACCCAGGCCACGCACGGTGGCAATCTTCACGCCGCCCGGCTCGATTTTCTTGCGCAGGCGATGCACGTAGACCTCGATGGCGTTGTGGCTGACTTCCTCGCCCCAACCGCACAAGTGGTCCACCAGCTGGTCCTTGCTGACCAGGCGCCCCATCCGGCTGAGCAACACCTCCAGCAAGCCCACCTCGCGCGCCGACAGTTCCAGCGCTTGCCCATTGATCGTGGCGACCCGACCGACCTGATCGTACGTCAGGGCACCACATTGGATGGTCGGCGTCGTACCGGCCGAACGGCGGGTCAGCGCCCTGACCCGCGCTTCCAGTTCGGCCAGCTCGAACGGCTTGACCATATAGTCGTCGGCCCCCAGATCGAGTCCCTTGACGCGGTCACCCGTCCCGTCGAGCGCCGTCAGGATCAGAACCGGCACTTGCGAATTGCGGGCCCGCAGACGCTTGAGCACTTCAAGGCCGGGCATTTTCGGCAGGCCGAGATCCAGAATCAGCAAATCATAGGTCACCGTGGCGAGGGCCGTGTCCGCCTCGACGCCATTGGGCGCCCAATCGACGGCATAGCCCGCCTGGCGCAGGGAACGCGACAAGCCATCGGCGATGATCATGTCGTCTTCAGCGATAAGTATGCGCATTGATTCGATATTCGCCTGTCACGGCGTAAGATTTCTGTAAGGCAGCCCGCTTAACCTGACTGGGCTGTTCTCCTTTTATGGTCTTCGGAGCATGCGGCACGCCGCTGCTCAGGGGGTCGCCCGATCCTGCACTGGGCAACCCCCTACCGTTTTTTTGCCCAGCAAACCCGCACAGTCTAACAAATAAACTGCGGTTGTTTTTCCGTAGCGCACAAGCACGTCCGCATTTTTTGCCCCCCGCCCGATGCCACGTTTCTCGGCCATCATGAACAAAAAAAGCCCGGGATAACCCGGGCTTTTTGCTTGGTGGCGCTTGACCGATCAGTGGGCAGCCGCCGAAGAGGCACCCAGACCGGTTTCCGAACGCAGCTGCTGGGCCGGATACAGCTCGCGCTCCTTCTGGGCCTGAGCCGAGTTGTCCAGGATGGACACCAGCCAGATCGTGAAGAAGGCGGCGCTCATCGAGAAGATGGCAGCCGAGTTGTACGGGAACCAGGCCGAGCCCTTCGGATTGTGCAGCACGGCTTCCCAGACGCTGGCCGAGCCGATGGTCAGGACGGCGGCCAGAACCAGGCCGACGAAGCCACCGACCACGGCACCCCGCGTCGTGCAGTTCTTCCACAGCACGGACATGAAGAGAACCGGGAAGTTGGAGGAACAGGCGACGGTGAAGGCCAGCATCACCATGTAGGCGACGTTTTCCTTCTCGAAGGCGATCCCGAGCACAATAGCCAGAACGCCGAGGGCGATGGTGGCCAGCTTGGAAACGCGCAGTTCCTGCTCGGACGAGCAGCCCTTGTTGAACACGGAAGCGTAGAGGTCGTGCGACACGGCGGACGCACCGGACAGGGTCAGACCCGCAACCACCGCCAGGATGGTGGCGAAGGCCACGGCCGAGATGAAGCCGAGGAACAGGTCGCCGCCAACTGCCTTGGCCAGATGCACGGCCGCCATGTTGCCACCGCCCTTCAGGCCCTTGGCGATTTCGCCGCCGACGTAGAACTCGCCCGGATTCTGGATCAGGTTGGTGATCGCGCCGAAACCGATGATGAAGGTCAGGATGTAGAAGTAGCCGATCCAGGTGGTTGCCCAGGCAACCGACTTGCGAGCCTCCTTGGCGTTCGGCACGGTGAAGAAGCGCATCAGGATGTGCGGCAGGCCGGCGGTACCGAACATCAGGGCCATGCCGACGGAAATGGCGGAAATCGGATCCTTGATCAGGGCGCCCGGTGCCATGATGGCATCCTTCTTGGCATGCACGTCAACCGCCTTGGCGAACAGGGCTTCCGGCGAGAAGCCGAATTGCAGCAGAACGGCAACGGCCATGAAGGTCGCCCCGCCCAGCAGCATGACGGCCTTGATGATCTGCACCCAGGTCGTTGCGGTCATGCCACCGAACAGCACGTACATCAGCATGATGATGCCGACGAGGATTTCGGCGTACATGTATTCGAGACCGAAGAGCACCTTGATCAGCTGACCGGCGCCGACCATCTGCGCAATCATGTAGAAGGCGACGATGACCAGGGAGGCGGATGCCGCGAAAACGCGAACCGGGGTCTGCGAGAAGCGGTAGGAAGCCACGTCCGCGAACGTGAACTTGCCCAGGTTCCGCAGGCGTTCGGCCATCAGGAAGGTGATGACGGGCCAGCCGACCAGCCAGCCGATCGAGAAAATCAGGCCGTCGAAGCCGTTGGCGAACACCAGGCCGGAAATACCCAGGAAGGAGGCAGCAGACATGTAGTCGCCGGCGATGGCCAGGCCGTTCTGGAAGCCGGTGATGCCGCCACCGCCGGTGTAGAAGTCGGCAGCGGACTTGGTTTTGGCTGCCGCTACCTTGGTGATGTACAGCGTAAAGGCAACGAACAGGCCGAACATGACGATGGCCGTCCAGTTGGTGGACTGCTTCTGGGTTTCGCCGAGGTCGGCGCCGGCTGCGAAGGCCGCGCCGGCAACAGCCAGCGCAGCAACAGCGGAAAGAATGTGCTTGATGGACATGTTACTTCTGCGCCTCCTTGATGATGGCTTCGTTGGTCGCGTCGAACTCGGTGTTGGCGCGACGGACGTAGATCCAGGTCAGAGCGATGGTGAGGACGATGACGCCCACCCCCATCGGAACCCCTAGACTGGTAACCCCTGAACCAATCTTCTGGGCCAGCAGTTCCTTGTCGAAGGCGACCAGCAGGATGAAGCCGTAATAAATGGCGGCGCTCAGGATGGCCATGATGATCGAGTATCGACTGCGCATGGCAATGAACTCGTGGAATTTCGGATTCTTGGTAATCCGATCAAGTACGTCTTGCATTGATTTGCTCCTCAGATTTTGTTTATAGAGGCATTGCTGCGGAGCCTAATGTAGGGGAGCCTTCTTACAACTAACTTACAGCAGTAAACGGGTTGCACCCTATTTGATTCAACCCGTTCATCATTCAGGCAGCCAGCCCGCCCCGTTCAACAAAAAGCCCCGCACAGGGCGGGGCTTTCGTTGGCCAGAGCGGCTTGGGCGGGTCTTACATGCCCATGCCCATGTCGCCCATGCCCCCCATGCCGCCCATCGGGGGCATGGCCGGCTTGTCTTCGGCCAGTTCGGCTACCATGCACTCGGTCGTCAGCATCAGGCCGGCCACGGAAGCAGCGTTTTGCAGGGCGGTACGGGTGACCTTGGTCGGGTCCAGAACACCCATTTCAACCATGTCGCCGTATTCGCCGGTCGCAGCGTTGTAACCGTAGTTGCCCTTGCCGCGAACCACCTTGTCGACCACGACGGACGGCTCGTCGCCGGCGTTGGAAACGATTTCGCGCAGCGGGGCTTCCATGGCCTTCAGGATCAGCTTGATGCCGGCGTCCTGGTCATGGTTGTCGCCCTTGAGCTTGGCGATGTTGGCACGGGCACGCAGCAGGGCGACGCCGCCACCGGCAACGATGCCTTCTTCAACGGCAGCACGGGTAGCGTGCAGGGCGTCTTCGACGCGGGCCTTCTTTTCCTTCATTTCGACTTCGGTGGCAGCGCCAACCTTGATGACGGCCACGCCGCCAGCCAGCTTGGCAACACGCTCCTGCAGCTTTTCGCGGTCGTAATCGGAGGTCGCTTCCTCGATCTGGACGCGGATCTGCTTGACGCGGGCTTCGATCGAAGCAGCATCGCCAGCACCGTCGATGATGGTGGTGTTTTCCTTGGCGATTTCGACACGCTTGGCCTGGCCCAGATCCTTCAGGGTGGCCTTTTCCAGGGACAGACCGGTCTCCTCGGAGATGACGGTACCGCCGGTCAGGATAGCGATGTCTTCCAGCATGGCCTTGCGACGGTCGCCGAAGCCCGGAGCCTTGACAGCGACGGTCTTCAGGATGCCGCGGATGTTGTTCACGACCAAGGTGGCCAGTGCTTCGCCATCGACGTCTTCGGCGATGATCAGCAGCGGACGGGAAGCCTTGGCGACTTGCTCGAGGATCGGCAGCAGGTCACGGATGTTCGAGATCTTCTTGTCGAAGAGCAGCACGAACGGGTTGTCGAGCAGGGCGATCTGCTTGTCCGGGTTGTTGATGAAGTACGGAGACAGGTAGCCGCGGTCGAACTGCATGCCTTCGACGACGTCGAGTTCGTTGTTCAGGGACTTGCCGTCTTCAACGGTGATGACGCCTTCCTTGCCGACCTTTTCCATGGCTTCGGCGATGATGTTACCAATGGAGGCGTCGGAGTTGGCGGAGATGGAACCGACCTGGGCGATTTCCTTGGTCGTGGTGCACGGCTTGGAAATCTGCTTCAGCTCTTCGATGGTGGCGGCCACGGCCTTGTCGATGCCGCGCTTGAGGTCCATCGGGTTCATGCCGGCGGCGACGTACTTCATGCCTTCGCGGACGATGGCCTGGGCCAGCACGGTGGCGGTGGTAGTGCCGTCACCGGCGATGTCGGAGGTCTTGGAGGCGACTTCCTTGACCATCTGGGCGCCCATGTTGGCGAACTTGTCCTTCAGTTCGATTTCCTTGGCAACGGAAACGCCGTCCTTGGTGACGGTCGGGCCGCCGAAGGAACGCTCGAGCACGACGTTGCGGCCCTTGGGACCGAGGGTGACCTTGACGGCGTCGGCCAGGATGTTGATGCCTTCGACCATGCGGGCGCGGGCGGAATCACCGAATTTGACTTCTTTGGCTGCCATTTAATAGCTCCTGAAATTTATCTGTTGAGAACGTCGGCCGCAGAAATTACTTCTGCAGGACACCCATGATGTCTTCTTCGCGCATGACCAGGACTTCCTGGCCATCGACCTTGACGGTCTGACCGGCATACTTGCCAAACAGGACGCGGTCGCCAACCTTGACGTCCAGCGCGATGTATTTGCCGTTGTCGTCACGCTTGCCCGGACCGACGGCCAGGACTTCACCCTGGTCCGGCTTCTCACCCGCGGAATCAGGAATGACGATACCGGAGGCGGTGGTGCGCTCGGCTTCAACGCGCTTGACGATCACACGGTCGTGCAAAGGACGGATATTCATAGAACAGACTCCTCAAAATGAGTTGCGACAAAACGGAAAGGGGCCGGCCGTGCGGGGCACGGACGCGGGAGCCGGACGGGCATTCTGTTAGCACTCGTCTTCGGTGAGTGCTAATAATAGGGGCGGCTTTCGGCCTTTTCAAGAGGCAGGTGCGCAAAAATTGTCGTTGACCATTCAACTTGAGAGGAATGATCGCTCAACTTGAGAGCCCATCTGCCAATTTGGCAGGCGGCAGAGCAAGAGACACCACACTTTTGCCCCCCTTATTCGGTCATTCCTGCCGGCGGACCGAAGTCAGAATTGGGCTGCAATCGGTTCCCTACCTGCCGTTTACCGAGCCGAAGGTTTAACGGCGGATAGTTGAACGGAAATACCGAGCCCGCATTAGGCGATTTGGGAAACGACGAACGCTCCGGAGACCTCATCAGCTCAGTAGGCTGCGGCCCGTTCTTACAGAATCGAAGTCGCGGCCGCCGCCCGGAGCTAGTCCATACTCCAATTGAAAACGTCCATGGCGCGCACCTCCTTTCAGAACGAATACGCTGCGCCCATGACAATTTGAATTCCGCCAAAACCAAGCGAATTCGGCTGGCATACCGCCACGAGAATTAGGAAATCCTTACCTGCTGCCATAATATGCCTCTGGGTTTTCACGTCGCGGCCTCGCGCCCCATTCCGCAACCAATCGCATGCAGATACGCCAACTCGCCATCGAAAATTTCCGGGGAATCGCCTCCTTGGACTGGAAACCGAACCATCCGTTCTGCTGCGTCATCGGGCCCGGCGACTCCGGGAAATCGACCGTCCTCGACGCGGCAGAAGCCGCACTCTCATCGAGGTGGTTCGCCTTTTCCGAGTCGGATTTCCCCAAGTGCGACACTTCGGCGACGATCAGGATTGAGGCCACGGTCGGCGAGCTCTCCAAGGCGCTCAAATCCGACGAGCGCTTCGGTTTGTACGTCCGCGGATGGACGGCCGCCGGAGAATTGCGGGACGAGCCCGAAGGCGACGACGAGCCCGTGCTCACGGTACGCCTTACCGTCGACGCTACGCTCGAGCCGGCGTGGGAACTCGTATGCGACCGGATCGCCGACCCGAGGCCGCTTTCCAACCGGGACCGCGCCATGTTCGGACTTGTGCGGTTGGCCGGCGACGACGCCAAGCAGCTTTCTTGGGCCCAGGGTTCCGTCCTTTCCAGGATAACCGGCGACAGCGAGGGGGCTTCTGCCCGGCTCGCTCAGGCCTACAAGGCCGCGCGGGACAGCGCGAAGCTGCACGAGATCGAGTCGCTGGCACAGGCGGCGGCCGCCGCCGAAGGGTACGCCAAGGGCCTCGGGGCCTACGTCGAAAGCGGATACGGGCCCGGACTGGAATTGGGCCGGGCCGGCCTCTCTTCGGGATCGATCGCCCTCCTGGAC
>JBKBHB010000032.1:0-24811 GCA_046297855.1 Azonexus sp. | reverse complement strand
AAACTTGGCAGCCAGCACCGTGGTGATCGCAGCGGTCAGCGTCGTCTTGCCGTGGTCAACGTGCCCAATCGTGCCAACGTTTACGTGCGGTTTCGTACGCTCGAATTTTTCCTTAGCCATTCCAGTTCCTCAATAATCAGATCAATAAAAATCCAGAATCCAAGCTAATCGGTGGTGCCCATGGGCAGGATCGAACTGCCGACCTCTCCCTTACCAAGGGAGTGCTCTACCACTGAGCCACATGGGCCTACCTTAAAACTCCAGCCGTACCGTGTCGTGGAGCGGGTGAAGGGAATCGAACCCTCGTCTTAAGCTTGGAAGGCTTCAGCTCTACCATTGAGCTACACCCGCAAAACCCTACGCCCGCAGCACTGGCCGCTACAGCATCTAATCTGGTGGAGGGAGAAGGATTCGAACCTTCGAAGGCTGAGCCGACAGATTTACAGTCTGTTCCCGTTGACCGCTTGGGTATCCCTCCGGAAGAACCCGAGATTATCCGGACGACACCACACCCTGTCAACACCCCAAAACACAAAAGCCGGCATATCGCCGGCTTTTTGTACAGAAGCGAACAGAATTACTTCTGGGACAGAACCCAGGCAACCAGCTTCTTGGCTTCTTCATCGGTGACGTTGTTCGGCGGCATCGGGATCTGGCCCCAGGTACCCTTACCACCCGCCTTGACCTTGGCCGCCAGCATGGCCGGCGCGTTCTTGTCGCCCTTGTACTTGGCGGCAACTTCCTTGTAAGCCGGGCCAACCAGCTTCTTGTCGACGGCGTGGCAGGACATGCAGTTCTTGGCCTTGGCCAGGGCTTCATCAGCCTGCGCCTGACCGGTCATGACGATACCTGCAGCAGCCATCATGGCAACATAAACAGCTTTCATTCTCTCGCTCCGTTTGTCGGGTTGGTAATAAGTACGTCTCCGGATGATAAAACCCTTTTCCATCCCTTGCAAACCGAGGCGGCCAGCCGGGCTGTTTGTTGCATCCGTGAGCGGATAACGCGCAAGCCGGGTCCGTGGTTGACGGCCATTCACTACACTGGCCGGGACGACAGTGCCAGCAGGGCGCCCGCTGAAACGAACACGCTGCCGAACAGGCGGTTCTGCCTGCGCATGGCCGCGGGATCCCTCAGCCATCGCCCCAGGCGGGAGGCGGCCAGGGCATAACAGGACATCACGGCCACATCGGTTCCACACAAGGTGATGGCAATCAGGAGATATTGCGGCAGTTGCTCGGCGCCGGGATTGACGAATTGGGGCACAAGGGCGCCGATGAAAATGATCGCCTTGGGATTGGTCAGGTTCACCAGCACCCCCTGGATGAACAGCCCTTTGCGGCGAACCTGCGGCGCATCGACATCCAGCGACACAGCCGGGGTGCGCCATTTCTGGACCCCCAGCCAGACCAGGTAGGCGGCGCCGGCAAACTTGACGGCGAGAAAGGCCGTCTCCGACGTGGCAAGCAAAGCCCCCAGCCCCATGCCGACGATCGCCAACTGGATCAGGATCGCCGTTTGCAGCCCCAGAATGGCCATCAGCGCCGCCCAATAGCCGTGCCGCATGCCGGTGCTCATGCTGATCACGGCACCCGGCCCTGGTGTGACCGCGATGAGGATCGCGGCCACCAGGAAGCCGAGCCAACCTGCGAGGGTCATTTCCGGCGCTGAATCTGCTTGACGTCGCGCACCGCGCCTTTGTCAGCCGAGGTGGCCATCAGGGCATAGGCCTGCAGCGCTGCCGAAACGACGCGCTCACGACTGGCCGGCTTCCAGGCGGCATCGCCTTTGGCCTCCATCGCGGCGCGCCGGCGGTCGAGCTCCTCGTCCGAAACGGCGAGATGGATGCGGCGATTCGGGATATCGATGTCGATACGATCCCCCTCCTCCACCAGGCCGATCGCGCCGCCGTCCGCGGCCTCCGGCGAGGCGTGGCCAATCGACAATCCGGAAGTCCCTCCCGAAAAACGCCCATCGGTGAGTAGCGCGCATACCTTGCCGAGCCCCATGGACTTCAGATAGGAGGTCGGGTAAAGCATTTCCTGCATGCCCGGCCCTCCCTTCGGCCCCTCGTAACGGATCACGACGACGTCGCCCGCAACAATCTGCCCGCTGAGAATCCCCTCCACCGCCGTTTCCTGACTTTCGAACACACGGGCACGACCGGTGAATTTCCAGATCGATTCATCGACACCGGCGGTTTTGACGATGCAGCCGTCGCGCGCGATGTTGCCATAGAGCACGGCCAGGCCGCCGTCCTGGGAGTAGGCATTGGCCTTGTTGCGAATACAGCCGTGGGTGCGATCGAGATCGAGTTCCGGATACTGGCGGCTCTGGGAAAAAGCGGTTTGCGTCGGCACCCCGCCCGGAGCAGCCTTGTAGAAATCGTGGACCTTGATGTCGTGCTCACGCACGACATCCCAGCGGTCGATGGCTTCGCCGAGGGTCCGGCTATGCACGGTCGGCACATCGCGGGCAATCAGGCCGGCCCGGTCGAGTTCGCCCAGGATGGCCATGATGCCGCCGGCCCGATGGACGTCCTCGATGTGGTATTGCTGGGTAGCCGGCGCCACTTTCGCCAGGCAGGGCACCTTGCGCGAAATGCGGTCGATATCGGCCATCGTGAAATCGACACCGGCCTCCTGGGCAGTGGCCAGCAGGTGCAGCACGGTATTGGTCGAGCCGCCCATCGACACATCGAGAGCCATGGCATTTTCGAAGGCCGCCTTGCTGGCGATGGCGCGCGGCAGCACCGAGGCGTCGTCCTGCTCGTAGTAGCGCCGGCACAGCTCGACCGACAGGCGGGCCGCGCGCAGGAACAGTTCCTTCCGGCTGGCGTGGGTGGCGACGATGGTGCCATTGCCCGGCAGCGACAAGCCCAGCGCCTCGGTCAGGCAATTCATCGAATTGGCGGTGAACATGCCGGAGCACGAACCGCAGGTCGGACAGGCAGAACGCTCGAAGCTTTCCACCTCGGCATCGGAAACCGTCTTGTCGCCCGCCTTGATCATGGCGTCGATCAGGTCGACCTTGATCGTCTGATCCTGCCATTTCACCTTGCCGGCCTCCATCGGACCGCCGGAGACGAACACTACCGGAATATTCAGGCGCATGGCGGCCATCAGCATGCCCGGGGTGATCTTGTCGCAGTTCGAGATGCAGACCATCGCGTCGGCACAGTGGGCATTCACCATGTACTCGACCGAGTCGGCGATCAGGTCGCGGCTGGGCAGCGAATAGAGCATGCCGCTGTGGCCCATGGCAATGCCGTCGTCAATGGCGATGGTGTTGAATTCCTTGGCGACGCCACCGGCTGCCTCGATCTCGCGCGCCACCAGCTGCCCCATGTCCTTGAGGTGCACGTGGCCCGGAACGAACTGCGTGAAGCTGTTGACCACCGCGATGATCGGCTTGCCGAAGTCGCCATCCTTCATGCCGGTGGCGCGCCACAGGGCTCGGGCGCCGGCCATGTTGCGACCGTGGGTGGAGGTGCGGGAACGGTATTGCGGCATGACTTTCTCTCCGTCTGAAACTGGACGCCTCGGTGGTGTCACGGGGCGCGAACTATAATCGGTTAATTTTAGCCCACTCTGCGCTTGCGATGCTCCTCCACCCGCAGTTCGATCCCGTTGCCTTCTCCATCGGCCCGCTGGCGGTTCGCTGGTATGGCTTGATGTATCTGGTTGCCTTCGTTCAATTCGTTTGGCTCGGCCGTTTCCGCATCCGGCGCCGGCCCGGCCTGCTCACCGTCGAGCAACTCGACGACCTGCTGTTCTACGGCATGCTGGGGGTGATCCTGGGCGGACGACTGGGGCAGGTTTTGTTCTACGAACCGGCGTATTACCTCGGCAACCCGCTGGAAATCCTGGCGGTCTGGAAGGGCGGCATGAGTTTTCACGGCGGTTTCCTCGGCGTACTGATCGCCATGGGACTATGGACGCGCCAACACGGCAAGCACTGGTTCGACGTGATGGATTTCATCGCACCGCTGGTGCCGCTGGGGCTGGCTGCCGGTCGGATCGGCAATTTCATCAACGGCGAGCTGTGGGGCCGGGCCGCCGACCCCGGGTTGCCGTGGGCCATGATCTTTCCGCAATCCGGCGACATGCAGCCGCGCCACCCCTCGCAGCTCTACCATGTGGGGCTGGAAGGTCTGGCACTGTTTGCCATCCTGTGGTTTTACAGCCGGCGCCCCCGGCCCCGGGCCGCGGTATCGGGCGTATTCCTGATTGGCTATGGCGCCTTCCGTTTCATCACCGAGTATTTCCGCGAACCGGATGCCGGCATTTTCGGCCAGTCTTACACGATCAGCATGGGACAGTGGCTATCGCTGCCGATGATCGTGATTGGCATCGCCATCGTCGTCTTGGCCTACCGGAAGAAGCCTCTATAATTATGGATTACGTTCAACTTCCTACAGGAATACACTCATGACGCGTCCGTTCAAGGTTCTCGGTATCCAGCAAATTGCCATTGGCGGTCCTTCCAAGGAAAAGCTGCGCACCCTGTGGGTCGACATGTTCGGCCTGGAAGTGACCAGCACCTTTGTTTCCGAGCGCGAAAACGTCGATGAGGACATCTGCGCCATGGGCAGCGGCCCGTTCAAGGTCGAGGTCGACCTGATGCAGCCGCTCGATCCGGAAAAGAAGCCGGCGGTGCATGCCACCCCGCTCAATCACGTGGGCCTGTGGATCGACGACCTGCCGAAGGCCGTCGAATGGCTGTCGGCCAACGGCGTGCGTTTTGCGCCGGGCGGCATTCGCAAGGGCGCCGCCGGTTTCGACATCACCTTCCTGCACCCCAAGGGCAATGAGGAATTCCCGATTGGCGGCGAAGGGGTGCTGATCGAGCTGGTACAGGCGCCGAAGGAAGTGGTGGAGGCCTTCGCCAAGCTGGCAGCCAGCTAGGCAACGATGGCCGATCTGCCGGAGGACGACCTCGCGGAATCCCGGGCGGCGTTCGCTCCGTTACTGGAGGCGACCGCCGCCATCCTTCCCTGGCTGGCCCGGCCGAAGCCGCCCCGCTTTGCCCCCGGCCTCAATGCGCGCTGGATCGCGGCCTGCCAGCAACTTCATGAAGCCTGGCAGGCACGTCATGGCCACGCCGGCCACGTGCGACCGGCCATCTTCCGGCTCTACGCCATCGCGCTGGAAACCGCCGATGCGGATTGCCTGCGCCTCGGCGAAGCCTTGGCCACTGCCGCCGACCGTCTGGAAGACGAAATGCCGCCGACCCGCCTGATCGCGGCACTCAGCGCGACCATTGAAACCCTGCGCGAGCCGGCCGGTCTGGAACATGACGCGTTTGGCGAACGGGCGCGCCATTTTGCCGCCCGACTGGAGAGCGCGGCAGCCGCGGGTGAAAGCAGCGAACGTTCGACCGTGCTGGACCAGCTGTTTGTGGACGAGGCATGCGAACAGCTGGAATTGCTGCGCGACGCGCTGGCCGCCCTGCCGCCGGATGCCTACGTCCTGACGACGGAAGCCCTCAAGCTGGCGCAGCAGGCCGAGACCCTCGAGATCTGGGGCATCATGCATCAGGCCCGGCAACTGGCGGACTGTGTTGCCCGGCACGGCAGCGAACTCGACCTGCCGGCAATCCGTGACGAACTCGCGGAGCAGCTGCGTGGCCTGGAGATCGGCATCGCCGCGCTCGTCATCTAGAACAGGGGCTACTCCGCCCGCCGGCAGCACAACGCTGCGGCGTATTCCCGGATCACTCCGGACCGGGCGTCGTCTTGAAAACGAAGGCAGCCTTCTCGATGTCTGTGACCCACACCAGACCGTCGCCATAATGACCGGTCTGGGCGACATCCGTGATGCGCTGGAAGATGGCTTCCGCCACATCGTCGGGCGCAACGATTTCGACACGCACCTTCGGGGTGTAGTCAGTCAGCTCATCCTTGATCTTGACCTTGGCCGGGATGTGGCGGGTCGGTGCGCTACACCCCTCGACCCGGCTCACCGTCATGCCGGGAAAGCCGGGCATGGCCATCAAGGCATCGCGCAGGACGGGCAGCTTGTTGGGACGGATGATGGCCTTGATTTCCTTCATGCTTCAACTCCCTCTTCGTCGAACCAGCGATAGATGGTGGGCAGCATCACCAGCGTCAGCAAGGTCGAGGTGATCAGGCCGCCGATGACCACGATGGCCAACGGCCTCTGCACCTCGGACCCCGGCCCGGTCGAGAACAGGAAGGGGATCAGGCCGAGCATGGCGACGGTGGCAGTCATCATCACCGGGCGGAAGCGCAGGGTTGCCCCTTCGACGACGGCTTCCCGCACGCTGAGCCCCTCTTCGCGCAGGCCGCGGATGTACGACACCAGCACCACGCCGTTCAGCACGGCGATCCCCCACAGGGCAATGAAGCCGACCGACGCAGGAACCGACAGGTATTCGCCGGTGACGAACAGGCCGACCACCCCGCCGATGGAGGCAAAGGGCAGGACGGTGATGATCAGGGTCGCAAAGCGCAGCGAGTTGAAGAGTAGAAAGAGCAGGAAGAAGATCGCCGCGATGGTGATCGGGATGATGATCTTCAGGTGCCCCAAGGCCCGCTCCATGTTCTGGAACTGTCCGCCCCATTCCAGGTAGTAGCCTTCCGGCAGCTTGACCTGGGCCTCGACCTTCTTCTGCAGTTCGGCGACAAAGCCGCCCAAATCGCGGTTCTTGACGTTGACGCCGATCACGATGCGCCGCTTGCCGAATTCCCGGGAGATTTGCGCCGGGCCGTCGAGGACGGCGATTTTTGCGACATCCGCCAGACGGGCCTGGGCGCCATCCGGCGAGGTGATCAGGATGTTGGAAATGGCCTCGATGTTGTTGCGGAAGCGCTCCGGCAAGCGGACGACGCCCGGAAAGCGGCGTTCTCCCTCAAAGATCTCGGTTGCCACCTTGCCGCCCACCGCCGTTTCCAGCAGGTCGTTCACATCGGCGACGTTGATTCCCAGACGGGCGATCGCCTGCCGGTCGATTTCAATCGACAGGTATTGCTGGCCGCTGATCCGCTCGATGCGCAAATCCTGGGCCCCCTGCAGCGATTGGGCGACTTTGCCGATCTGGCTGGCCAGCCTGCGCAATTGTTCGAGATCATCGCCAAACACCTTGACCGCGATGTCGGACCGAACCCCCGTCACCATTTCGTCGACCCGGTCCGAGATCGGCTGGGCCATTACGATCTGCACACCGGGCAAGACCTTCAGCTTGTCGCGCATGGCCTCCTGAATGTCGTCCTGCGTCCAGCCGGATGGCCATTCGCTGCGCGGCTTCAGGCTGACGATGGGCGTCGATTCGTTCGGCCCCTGCGGGTCGGCCGGCGACTCGCCACGCCCGACGCCGGAAACCGCCGATTTGACCCCCGGCACCTGCATGACGAGGCGCATGGCCTCCATCTCCATCTTGATCGATTCGTCGAGGGAAATATTCGGCACCCGGTTGATGCCGGGGACCACCGCCCCTTCCTTCATCTCGGGAATGAAGGCCGTACCGAGCAGGGGAACCATGCCGATGGCCAATGCAAAGGCGCCGACTGACAGGGCAACGGTCTTTTTTTCATTCGCGAGGGCCCAGTGCAGCATCTTCAGGTAGCGCACCTTCATCGCCGCAATCAGCCGGGTGTCGTGATCGCCATCATGCGCGGGCGGCTTGAGCAGGTAGGTTGACATCACCGGCGTCAGCGACAACGAGAGGATCAGCGAAATGCCGAGCGCGATGGCGATGGTGTAGGCGAGCGGCGCGAACATCTTGCCTTCCATGCCCTGCAGGGTCATCAGGGGCAGGAAAACCAGGATGATGATGCCGACGCCGAAGATCACCGGCGTCGCCACTTCGACCACGGCACGCAGGATAACCCGCGTCTGGCTCTCGCCGGACTTCGCCGTCCGGCCCAATTGCAGGAAGGCGTTCTCGACCACCACCACCGAGCCATCGACCATCAGGCCAATGGCAATCGCCAGCCCCCCCAGCGACATCAGGTTGGCCGAGATGCCAAGATGGTTCATTGCCATGAAGGTCAGCAGCGGCGTCAGGACCAGCGTACCGACCACGATCAGCGACGAACGCACATCGCCAAGGAAGAGAAAGAGGACGACGATGACCAGCACGACACCCTCGAGCAGCACCTTGGTGACGGTCCAAAGCGCGGCATCGACCAGTTCCGAACGATCGTAGTAGGGCACGATCTTCAGGCCGTCGGGCAGCATCCCCTTGCGGTTGATTTCCTCCACCCGCTCCTTGATCCGGCTGACTACCTCCTTGGCGTTGCCGCCGGCGATCATCATGACCACACCACCTACCGCTTCCGTGACGCCGTTCTTGATCACCGCCCCCTGCCGGACCTCATGGCCGATCTGGACGTCGGCCACGTCGCGCACGTAGACCGGCACACCATCCTTCTCCTTGAGCACGATGGCGCGGATGTCCTCGACATCGCGCACCAGGCCGATGCCGCGAATCAGGTACTGTTCGGCATACTGCGGCAGCACGCCGCCCCCGGCGTTGGCATTGTTGCGGCCGACCGCCTGATAAACGTCACCCACCGTCAGCCCGAAATGACGCAATTTGTCCGGATTGACCAGCACCTGGTACTGCTTGGCGAAGCCGCCCTGCGAATTGATTTCGGCCACCCCCGGAATCGAGCGCAGCAGGGGGCGGACCACCCAGTCCTGCGCCACGCGACGGCTCATCAGCTCCGCTTCGCTGAGGGGGCGATCGCCATCATCGGGACGCTCCAGGGTGTATTGATAGACCTCGCCCAGTCCGGTCGACACCGGGCCCAGCACCGGGGTGATGCCCTCCGGCAAGCGGGGACCGACCTCCAGCAGACGCTCCATGACCAGTTGGCGGGCAAAATAGACATTGGTCTTGTCGCTAAACACCAAGGTGATCAATGACAGGCCCGGCTTGTTCAGCGAGCGCATTTCTTCCAGACCGGGCAAGCCGGTCATTGCCACCTCCAGCGGCACGGTGGCGAACCGCTCGACCTCTTCCGGCGAACGGCCCGGCGCCTCGGTCGCGATCTGGACCTGAACGTTGGTGACATCCGGGAAAGCATCGACCGACAATCTCTGCGCAGCATTCAGGCCGAAGAAGAACAGAACCGCGGCAACCACCGCAACGACGAGGCGCTGCTTGAGCGCGGCACGGACGAGGGACTCGATCACGACCCCTCCATTTCCTTGCGATTACGCTCGTTGTTCAGATGGAAAGCCCCGTCGACGACGATCCTTTCGCCGCCCTTCAGACCGCTCAACGCCGCGCGCACGCCCCCCTGCTCGGGGCCGAGCCGAACCCTGACCAGCCGGAAAGTCCCATTCCCCTCGGCCACGAAGACATGATCTTCGTCATTCTGGCGGACCACGGCGCTGGCCGGCACGACAACGGATTCGACCGGCCTGGCTTCGATCAGCATGGTGGCGAGCATGGCCGGTTTCAGGCGGCCGTCCCGATTGTCCAGCTCGGTACGGACAAGTACTGTGCGGGTTTCCGGATCGATGGTCTGGCCGACAAAGATCAGCTTGCCGGTCAGTTTTTCGTTACCCAGGGCCGGCACTTCGATATTGACCGTCTGCCCGACCTTGACCAGACCGACCTGCTGTTCCGGAACCTGGGCAACCGCCCACAGACGGGAGAGGTCAGCCACCACGAACAGGCTGTCGGCCGGTTGCACGACCTGGCCCTGGGCCAGTTTGCGCTCGACGACGACGCCGCTCATCGTGGCCACCACGGGCGTCACCGAATTGACCTCGCCCTGCCTGCCCAGCCGCTCGATGGCCTCCGGGCTGACACCGAGCAACTGCAACTGGTCTGCGGCAGCCCGTGTCTCGGCCTGCGAAATCTTGTACTCGCTCTCCCGGCGTTGCAATTCGGCCGCCCCGATGACATCGGCGTCGAACAAGGCCCTCGCCCGCTCGGCATTGCGGCGGTTCAATTCAAGCTGGGCGCGTGCCTTCAGATAGGCCAGTTGCTGTTCGGAGAGCTCGCTGCTGTTCAGGCGGGCCAGCACATCGCCCTTTCTGACCTCCTGCCCCAACCAGGCATCGATTTCCGTCACGCGTCCGGTGATCGTTGCCCCGATGCGCGCCAGGCGCTGTTCGTCGAAATCGATCTGGCCGGCGACCCGCAGGTTTTCGACCAGCGGCCGGGAGCGCACCTCGTCGAGCGTCAGCTGGGCGAGCAGGTCGGGGGACGGGGCAACCACCATGGGGTCCTGTACCTGCTGCGCCCCGACCTCGGTACTCTCCTTGTTGCAGCCCAACAACAGCACGCCAAGCAGGGCAAGCACCCGGGCCTTCCGCATTCCTCCATCCTTCATTCCCGACCTCCTCCCGTACTGGCCCGCAGGCGCTCGATGTCCACCCAGGCAGCTGCCAATTCAAAACGGGCAGCGATCAATTCGGCCCGGGCAGCCCGGAAAACACGCTGCGCATCGAGCACTTCCAGAAAACCTCGCTCCCCGAAACGGTAGGCCGCCTGAGCAATTTTCAGGGCATGTTCAGCCTGGTGGACGATGCCCGACTCGAGTGCCGTCACCTGAGCGGCGGCAATGTCATACTGTTTGTAAGCCACCGCCAATTGCTGCTCCAGGGCAAATTCCTGGGCCGCCAACTCATGACGGGAGCGGGCCAGATTGGCCGCAGCCTCCCCGACCGGACCGGCACGGCGATCCCAGAGCGGCACGCTGACCACCACGCCGAGGCGGGACGTCCGCATGTCCGGATCCTCATCGTAGCCTCCCTTGAGTGCCAGACGCGGCCAGCGCTGACGGCGCTCCAGGTCGAGCTGATGTTCGGCCCGCGCCACTTCGGCGCGCGCCCGGGCCAGCAGCGGATTGCTCTCCGGCATCGACTGACGGACAGCGTCAATCGGCGCCACCTCCGGCACGTCACGCAGCGAGCCGGTCAAGCCGTAATCGGCGGGCAGATCGGCGCCGACGCTCTGCCGCAACAACGAACGCGCCTGCTCGGCACGAAACCCGGCGGCCTGCACGACCTTCTGGGCGTTGAGCAGTTCCGCATCGGCCTTGACCAGTTCGAAGCGGGCCGCCTCGCCGGTCTCGACGCGCAGCGCAATGCGCGAACGGGCACTCTCCAGCAGGCTGACGTCTTCCCGGGCATTGCGCAATTCGGCATTCCGCCGCAACACCTCGAAGTAGCGGAGACGCACATGCGCCACCGTATCGGCCTCGAAGGATCTGACCGTCGCTTCGCTCGCCTGTGCACCGGCCTCCGCCGCACCGATGCGCGCATTGCGCACCCAGGGCAGGTCAATGGGCTGGGTCAGCGAAGCACTCCGCGCATCGCCCGAGCTACCGCCCGCGGCGCGAGAACGCTGAGTCCCGGCGAGATATTCGATTTCCGGATTGGGAAAGGCCCAGGCGCTACGCACCGCATGACGCGCCGCAACGGCCTGTTCGCGCACTGCCATCACGCTGCGGCTGGAATCGAGCGCCAGCCGTTCCAGGTCGGCCAGCGTGTAATCCCGACCCGTTGCCGGAACAGCTGCTGCCAGCAGCAGCCCGCTCAGAAGGGTGACAAATTGACTGCGTCGCAACATGACATTTTTCTAGCAAACGATGTGCCACCGAGGCTGGCAGCGCCATCCACCAATACCAGGTTTGGCTCCGCAGACGGCCTTGTAGCAAGGAAAGGCGGCTTGCGCCCCAGAAAATACCGCACGCCATCCAGTCCGCCATAAGCCTGGGCGTTGCATGAGGGATGCCCTCATTTTGTGCAACGCACCAGACCACACTATAACAGCTTGTCAGTTTCGCGTCAGTATTTTGTCAGTATTTGGTCAGATTAGCGATGCGCCAGCGCAGCAATACGAGCCTCGAGGGGCGGATGGGTCGCGAACAGCGCCATGATTCCCCCGTTGCCGCCCGCGATCCCGGAGGCCGCCATGTTCTGCGGCAGGGGTTCGGTATGGAGCGTCGCCAACCGACGCAAGGCATTCTGCATCGGCACGGCGGAGCCCATCAGGCTGGCGGCACCGGCATCGGCACGGAACTCGCGCTGCCGCGAGAACCAGGCCACGATGATGCTGGCCAAAACACCGAAGACGACTTCGCAGATCAGGCTGGTCACCAGGTAGCCGATGCCCGGAGCGCTGCTTTCCTCGTCATTGCGCCGCAGGAAGCTGTCGACGACATAGCCGACAATGCGCGACAAGAAGACCACGAAGGTGTTCACCACCCCCTGGATCAGCGTCAGCGTCACCATGTCGCCGTTCGCGATGTGCGCCACCTCGTGCGCCAGCACCGCCTCAGCCTCCTCGCGCGTCATGCTTTGCAAGAGGCCGGTCGACACGGCAACCAGTGAAGCGTTCCGGGTGGCACCGGTCGCGAAGGCATTCGGCTCGCCCTCGTAGATTGCCACTTCCGGCATCGGCAGGTTGGCGCGTTTGGCCAGCTTGGCAACGGTATCGACCAGCCAGACTTCGGTGGACGTACTCGGCTGCTCGATGACTCGCGCCCCCGTACTCCACTTGGCCATGGTCTTGGACATCAGCAGGGAAATGAACGCGCCACCAAAGCCGATGATCGCCGCAAAGACCAACAACATGCCGACGTTCAGACCATTGGCCGTCAGGAACCTGTTGACGCCGAGCAGGCTGGTCACGACGCTGAGCACCAGCATCACGGCCAGGTTGGTCAGCAGAAACAAAACGATACGTTTCATGGATCTATCCTCCTGAGGGAAACGCTCTGCATGCTAGTCGATTGCAACACCCATAAAAATGGGAGCAAAATTGAGCATTACTTCGATTTTTCCTGCCGAACACCATGACCCAACTCAACTATAAACATCTGCACTACTTCTGGGTCGTTGCCCAGGAAGGCAGCATTACCCGGGCCGCCGAACGTCTCGGGGTCGCCATCCAGACCATTTCCGGGCAGCTCTCCCTGCTCGAACGGCAACTGGGGAAGGCCCTGTTCAACAGCCAGGGGCGGGGTCTGGTGTTGAGCGATGCCGGCCGGATCGCACTCGGCTACGCCGACCAGATCTTCCAGCTCGGCGATGCGCTGGTCGACGCTGTCCAACATAGCGACAGCGGCGCCACCCTTCGACTGCGCGCCGGCATTTCCGACGGCATCCCGAAATTGCTGGCCTACCGCCTGCTGTCGACGGTCACCGAAATGCCGGCCGATGTCCGCCTCATCTGCGACGAGGGCGAATTCGAAAGCCTGCTGGCCGAGCTTGCCCTGCACCGCCTTGACGTCGTGCTGACCGACCGCGCCGCACCGGTTGGCGGCAACCTGAAAGTGTTCAGCACACGGCTCGGCGAATTCGCCACCGGTCTGTTCGCCATTCAACCACTGGCCGAGCGTTATCGCCATGACTTCCCGCAGAGCCTGCATGACGCGCCGCTGCTGCTGCCCACCCGGCACAACGCCTTGCGCGGCCGCATCGACCGCTGGCTGGAACAGACCGGCATTCGCCCGAAAATCGTTGGCGAATTCGAGGACAGCGCGCTGCTGACGACCTTCGGACGCGGCGGCCTGGGCATTTTCCCGGCGCCGCTCGCCCTCGCCGAGCAGATCGCCAGCCAGCTCGACGCCACCCCCATCGGCGCCATGCCCGGTGTCAGCGAGCAAATCTACGCCATCTCCAGCGAGCGGCGCATCCGCCATCCGGCTGTCGAGGCCCTGTGTGCCGCAGCACCGCAGGCCGCCGCCGAGCCGGGGGTATAATTTCGGCCCCCAACACAAAACAAAGCCCCCCCATGTCACTGTTCCGCACGACGCTACTCCTCCTGGTCAGCATTGCCCTCGGCGGCCAGGCGCTGGCGCAACAACTGCCCGTCCCTCCGTCACTCGCCGCCAAATCCTGGCTGCTCCTCGACATGAGCTCGAACCAGGTGCTCAACACCGAAAAGCCGGACGAGCGGATCGAACCGGCCTCGCTGACCAAGCTGATGACGGCCTACCTGACCTTCGCCGCCATCCACAAAAATACGCTGGCACTCGACCAGTTGTTGCCGGTATCCGAAAAAGCCTGGCGCACCGGCGGCTCCAAGATGTTCGTCCGTGTCGACACGCAGGTTGCCGTTGAAGACCTGATCAAGGGCATGATCGTTCAGTCCGGCAACGACGCCTGTGTCACGCTGGCCGAAGGCATCGCCGGCAGCGAGGAAAATTTCGCGCAGATGATGAATCGCGAGGCCCAGCGCCTGGGCATGAAGAACAGCCATTTCACCAACGCCACCGGCCTGCCCGACCCCAACCTCTACACCACCGCGCGCGACCTGTCGCTGCTCGCCGCAGCGCTGATCCGCGACTTTCCCGAGGAGTACAAGAAGTACTACTCGATGAAGGAATTCCGCTACAACAACATCACCCAGCCAAACCGAAACCGCCTGCTCTTCCTCGACCCCACGGTCGACGGTGTCAAAACCGGCCACACCGAAGCTGCTGGCTATTGCCTGATCTCCTCTGCCCTGCGCAACCAGCGCCGCCTGCTCTCCGTCGTGCTCGGCACCGCCTCTGACAACGCCCGCGCCACCGAATCGCAGAAGCTGCTCAACTGGGGCTTCATTTCCTATGACGCCGTAGCCCTTTTCGCGAAGGACCAGGCCATCGCCACCCTGCGCGTCTGGAAGGGGGCCCGGAGCGAAATCACCGCCCGCTTGCCGGACGACCTGAACGTTTCCGTACCCAAGGGCTATGCCGACAAGGTGAAATCCGAATTCGTCCCCGAACCCCGTCTCATCGCACCGATCGAAGCCGGCCAGAAGCTGGGGGTCATCAAGGTCAGTATCGAGGACAAGCCCTATGGCGAATACCCGGTCACGGCGCTTGAAAAAATCGAACTCGGCAATATCTTCATTCGCATCATCGACACCATCCGCCTGTGGTTCGCCTGAGAGCATGACCTCCTACGTCGCCGACCCGGTTTATTTGAATGGCCGTTTCCTGCCGCTGGCAGACGCGGCCATCTCGCCGCTTGACCGGGGTTTTCTGTACGGCGATGGCGTCTATGAAGTCATTCCGGTCTATTCACGCACACCTTTCCGCATCGACGAGCATCTGAAGCGCCTGCAGGCAACGCTGGAGGGCATCCAGCTGGCTAATCCTCTGACGGCCGCCGAATGGAAAACCGTTGTTCTCAAACTGATCGAAACCGCCCCCTGGGACGACCAGTCCATCTACCTGCAGGTCACGCGGGGCGCCGACGACAAGCGTGACCATGCCTTCCCGCCAGCCAGCGTACCGCCGACGGCCTTCGCTTTCGCCTCTCCCTTGGTCACCCCGCCAGCCGAGACTCGGGCCAGCGGCGTCGCCGCGATCACCGTGCCCGACCTGCGCTGGTCCCGCTGCGACCTCAAGGTCGTTTCGCTGCTCGCCAACGTTTTGGCCCGCCAGCAGGCGGTCGCGCAGGGCTGCGCCGAGGCCCTGCTGATCCGTGATGGCTTCCTGAAAGAAGGTGCTGCTTCCAACATCTTCATCGTCCAGAACGGCGTGCTGATCGCCCCGCCCAAAACCCACCTGATGCTGCCCGGCATCACCTACGACGTGATCCTCGAACTGGCCGAGCAGCACCAGCAGCCGTTCGCCGTGCGGGAGATCGGCGAAGCGGAACTTCGGGCCGCCGACGAGGTCTGGATGACCTCTTCGACCAAGGAAATCCTGGCCATCACCACCCTCGACGGCAAGCCGGTGGGCACGGGCAAACCCGGCCCCTGCGCGGCGCGGATGTGGCAGTGGTATCAGGACTTCAAAAACACCGTAATGCGCAAAGGCTGACATGGCTTCGTACAAGGACACCCTGCTCGAATTCCCCTGCGACTTCCCGCTCAAGATCATGGGCAAGGCGCACGACGAACTCGCCCAGGCGGTGCTCACGATTGTCACCAAGCACGCGCCCGATTTCGATGGTGCGACGATGGAAATGCGCACCAGTTCAGGCGGCAATTACCTGAGCCTGACCTGCACGGTCGTCGCTACCTCCAAGCCGCAACTGGATGCGCTGTACATGGAATTAACCGCCCACCCGCTCGTCAAGGTCGTGTTGTGAATTTCCACGGCGGGCCCTCGTCTTCCGCGCATGCCGCCACGAAAGACGGCCCATGCTGCCCGGCGCTGGCGTTGGACCAATGCCACAAGGTCGCGGAGGCTGCAGTCTGAAACCCGTCATCAAACACCTGGGCCGGGTTGACTACCAACCGACCTTCCAGGCCATGCAGGCTTTCACGGCCAACCGCACGGCCGAAACGCCCGACGAACTGTGGATCGTCGAGCACCCGCCGGTCTACACGCTGGGACAAGCCGGCAAGCCGGAGCACATCCTGCGCGATGTCGGCATTCCGCTGGTCCGGATCGATCGCGGCGGCCAAGTCACCTACCACGGCCCCGGCCAGGTGGTGATCTACCTGCTGCTCGACCTGCCGCGTTTGAAAATCAAGGTGCGCGAACTGGTCAGCGCCATCGAGCAGGCCGTCATCGACCTGCTGGCCGGCTACGGCGTCACCGCCGCGCGGCGCGAGGGCGCCCCCGGCGTCTATGTCGGCGATGCCAAAATCGCGGCCCTCGGACTGCGCATCCGCAACGGCTGCTCCTACCACGGCGTCTCGCTCAACGTCGATATGGATCTTTCCCCTTTCGACGCGATCAACCCCTGCGGCTATGCCGGCCTGCGGGTAACCCAGACCAAAGACCTGAACATCCCGCTCACCGCTCACGAGGCCGGCGAGCAACTTTCGCAACACTTGCTACAGCAACTGGACAAATCGCATGGCTGATACCGAAAACCCGAGCGGCGCAAAGCAAAAGGGCGTCAAGCAAAAAGGCGAACTGAAGACCGCCCGCATCCCGATCAAGATCGTCCCGGTTGACGAACCACTGCGCAAGCCGGAATGGATTCGCGTCAAGGCGGGCAACAGCGCCGGACGCTTCGGCGAAATCAAATCGATGCTGCGCGAAAAGAAGCTTCACACCGTCTGCGAGGAGGCCGCCTGTCCGAACATCGGCGAATGCTTTGGCCGCGGAACGGCCACCTTCATGATCCTCGGTGACATCTGCACCCGGCGCTGCCCCTTCTGCGACGTTGGCCACGGCCAGCCACTGCCCCCCAACCCGAACGAACCGGCCGAACTGGCGGCATCCGTGTCAACACTCAAGCTGAACTACGTGGTGATCACCAGCGTCGACCGCGACGACCTGCGCGACGGCGGCGCCCAGCACTTCGTCGAGGTCGTCCGCGCCGTGCGCGAAGCCTCGCCGAAGACCACCATCGAAATCCTGGTCCCCGATTTCCGCGGCCGCATGGACATCGCCCTCGACATTCTCGGCCAAGCCCTGCCCGACGTCCTCAACCACAACATGGAAACCGTTCCCCGCCTCTACAAGCAGGCCCGCCCGGGGGCCGACTACGTCCATTCGCTGGCCCTGATGAAGCAATTCAAGGCGCGCTATCCGCAGGTCAAGACCAAATCCGGCCTGATGGTCGGCCTCGGCGAAACCGACGAGGAAATCCTCGAGGTCATGCGGGATTTGCGCGCCAACGATGTCGACATGCTGACCATCGGCCAGTACCTCGCCCCCTCCGGCCACCACCTGCCGGTCAGCCGCTACGTGCATCCGGATATCTTCAAGATGTACGAAGAAGCAGCCAGAAAAATGGGGTTCTCCGGCGCCGCCTGTGCGCCGATGGTCCGCTCGAGCTACTGGGCGGACCATCAAGCGCATTTAGCAGGTGTCGCCTGACGGCCTTCGACACCCCATATCGTCAGTGTCAGCTTTATTTACACCCAGTAGTCCACCCTCAACCGTGAAGCCAAAAAGAAACAACAAAGCCATTTAAATTCATGCAGATGACCCCTACCCACCGGCCAATGGCATAAGTCATGCTTAAAACACAACCATCCCTGGCTAGGGATTTTAAATTTTTGGGGGTACATCATGAAAAAGGCACTTGCTATAGCTATTACCGCGCTTATTTCCAGTAGCGCCATGGCTGGAGCCGCATTCAACAATGGCGGCTTTGAAAACGGTAATTTGGACGGCTGGATGTTCTCCAGCGACAGTGGCACGGCAAACTATGTTGCGTTAGCTGCCGGAGCAACTCAGTACGCATCAAGCTCCAACGGCGGCCTCTCGTCGCTGCTCGTTTCGCCGGGCATTGACCCCAATACCGGCATCAACACCACCTATGGTGGCTCCTATGGCGTTCGAGTAGGCGATCAACTTGCCTGGGGTTATACCGGTGGCGGCACAATCTACAATCGCATCTCTCAAACTGCAATCGTCACGGCAGAATCCAACGGTAGCGCAGGTTTTCTTTACTTTGCCTGGGCGGCCGTTGAGGAAATTTCAGGCCACTCCACGACCTCGACACCATTTTTCCAGGTTAGCGTCAAGAAAAGGGACGGTTCGAGCATCTATAATGTGTCGCACTACGAAACTGACGGTGGTGCTTGGACCACAGCTTCCAACGACGCTTGGAAGTACAGCACCAACAGTAGCACCACCGACCCTACGGGCTGGAATGTCGTCGGACTGGATCTGGACGCACTCGGCGTTATGGTCGGCGAGAGCCTGACCCTGGAAGCCATTGCCCGTGACTGCACGCCCAGCGCTCACGCCATGTATGTCTATCTGGATGGATTTGGGGGCAATCGCCCTGTTACCAACGTTCCCGAACCTTTGAGTCTCAGTCTGGTTACTCTAGCCTTGGCAGGCCTCGGAATCTCTCGTCGCCGTCAGCGCCAAACAAAATAGGATTTCCCTATAATCAGACCTGCAAGGGCGGCCTGAGGCCGCCCTTGCATTTCATGACAACAAAATTCTCCAAACTCTCAATTCTCCAAACTCTCTCTTGACACCCCATCAATGATTGGGCCCCGGCGGAGGCACCCCGGGAGGCGGAGGCGGGATGCTGGGATCCCGCGGCTGGCTTTGCACCGACGAACGAAGCGGAGCGGAGTAGCTCATGTTGGCGGGCACCGGCACACGGTGCCCCTTGGCATACATGCACTGAATGTAGGCATTGTCGTACTGCCGCTGGGTACCGACAGTCGAAGCGCGCGAGGCATCGGTACCCGTGGCGCTGCCCATGAGCAGCCCGGCGCCGGCGCCAATCGCGGCACCTTTGCTGTCGCCCCCAATCGCCGCCCCCGCCAGTGCTCCCACCGCCGTTCCTACCGCCGCACTGGTGACGGCGGATTCCTTCGCGGCGTCACCGGCCGTCTTGCCGCCGATCTGGTACTGCGCATACTGACGGCACTCCATGTCGTCGGCCCGGAAACGTTCGAAAGAAAGGCCCGTCCCGGGCAAGACCATGACACTGGGCCCGGTCGGCATCACCGTACAGGCCCCCAGCAACAGGGCCGTACCAAGCAGGCCCAGTTTCGGCAGGTATCTTTTCTCGCTCATTTCATTGCTCCGGTTGCGGCAAAACCTTCTGCCAGCCCTCTGGGCATTCCTTGACGTAAGGATAGTAGCCCTTCCCACTCTTGCAGTAGTACCAGTATTGCTGGACAGGCTGCGCTGCCGGATCGGCCTGTTCGACATAAACTGGCGGCTGCGCCGGCGGGACAACGATGACCTGCGGCGGATAGTAGTAGGGGGGAGGATACCAAACCGGCCCCCAGACAGGCCCCCATACGGGAGCGCCAACCCCGACGTGAACGCCGAGGCGCACACGTCCGCCATGCGCCCAGGCACTGGAACCCATGCCGGTCATCAACAGGGCCAACAGCAATGCGAAAAGGTTTCGATAGTTCATAGTGCGATCGCCAAACGGGGCATTTACTCGCTTAAACGATAGCGAATAAATGCCCCGTCGGGAAAAACTAAATTGCTACAGTTTGTAAGCGGCGATCAGATCAGCTTGAGTTTCCTGGCCGCCTCGCGCAATTCACCGCGGAAATCCGGATGGGCGATGCCGATCAGGGCCTCGCAACGCTGCTTGGCTGTTTTGCCGCGCAACTGGGCGACACCGTATTCGGTGACCACGTAGTTGATGTCGTTCTTGCTGGTCGACACATGGGTTCCCGGCGACAGGGTCGGCACGATGCGGGAAATCGTGTCGTCCTTGGCCGTCGACGGCAATACGATAAAGGCCTTGCCCCCCTTGGAGCGATTGGCGGCACGCACGAAATCGGACTGCCCCCCGGTACCGGAGTACGGAATCGGCCCCAGGCTTTCCGAGCCGCACTGGCCAAGGAAGTCAATTTGCATGGTGGCGTTGATGGCGTGCAGGTTGTCGTTCTGGCCGGCCAGATAGGGGTCATTCGTGAAATCGACCGGGTGCATCTCCAGCGCCGGGTTGCGGTGCATGAACTGGTACAGTTTCTTCGAGCCCAGGGCAAAGGTGGCCAGCATTTTGCCGTGGTGATAGTTTTTCTTGCGATTGGTCACCACGCCCGCCTCAACCAGGGTCATGATGCCGTCGCCGACCATTTCGGTATGGATGCCCAGATCATGCTTGTCGGTCAACTGCATGACTACCGCATCCGGAATGCCGCCATAGCCGATCTGCAGCGTGGCACCATCGGGAATCATCTCGGCGACGTATTTGCCGATGGCTTCCTGCACCGGGCCGATCTTGGGCAGCCCGACTTCGAGAATCGGTTCTTCGCTTTCGCACAGGGCAGCAACCTGCGAAATATGGATGTGGCAGTCCCCGTTGGCAAAGGGCACGTTCGGATTGACCTCAAGGACGACGACGCGGGCCTTTTCGATGGCGGCCATGGTGTAGTCGGCGGCCAGGGAGAGCGAGAAGAAGCCGTGCTCGTCCATCGGCGAAGCCATGCTGAACACCACATCGACCGGCATCAGGCCACGCTCGATCAATTGCGGCATTTCGGAGAAGTAGGAGGGGATGAAATCGACCCAGCCTTCCTTGCCCCCCGGGCGGGTGGCACCGCTGTAGAAATACGCGGTATGGCGAACATGCTCGGCTGTTTCGGGATCCAGATAGCCGTATTTGCGCACGGCCAGAATCTGCGACACCGTCACGTTGTGAAAATCGCGACGGGCGTCGGACAACGCCGTCAGCAGGCTGGGCGGCTCGCCGACAGCGGTAGGCACGACGATGGTGTCACCGTTCTTGACGACACGAATGGCATCGGCCGCAGACATGCGTTTTTGTTGGTATAAGGCCTGAACTGACATGCGCTTCTCTCCTCTGTTTTTATGGAAAATCGATACTTACACAGTGGTCAGACCAAAATGCTGACCCATATCAAATCCGGATGCTTATTGCGGCGCAACATTCGCCCCTTTGCGATTACTCCCCGCCACCACGCGAATTTCGAACAGGCGGCACTCCAGCGGCCCGTTGAACAAGGGGGTCTTGCGACTGGGTTTCAGACCGACCAGTTTGGGCAGGCGCAGGTCGGCAGTGAAAAAGAAACAGGTCCAACCCGCCCAATGGCGCTTCAGGGCCGTGCCGAGTCGGGGGTAGAAGACGGCCAGTTCATCCTGTTCACCGATGCGCTCGCCGTAGGGCGGGTTGGCAAGCAGAATGCCGTGGTTGGTCAGCGGCTGGATGTCCAGCACATCGCCGCGGTCGACCGTGACAATGCCACCGAAACCCGCTTCCTGCAGGTTGCGCCGGGTTGCCCGTACGGCGCGCTCATCGACATCGTAACCGCGGATATCCAGCGGCTCGGCGGGTTTGACGCGGGCTTCGGCGGCAGCCCGGATGCCGGCCCAGTTCAGCGCCTCGAAATGTTTCAGCCGTTCAAAGGCAAAGGTACGATCCAGCCCGGGCGCGCGATCCAGCGCCACCTGCACGGCTTCGAGCAGGAAGGTGCCGCTGCCGCACATCGGGTCGATCAACGGCATGCGGGGTTGCCAGCCGGTCATTTTCAGGATGCCGGCTGCCAGGTTTTCCTTCACCGGCGCATCAACGCTCGCTTTCCGGAAACCCCGCTGCCACAAGGGTTGGCCGGAGGTATCGAGATACAGGGTGCATTCGTTCTCGGTCAGGAAGACATGCACGCTGACATCGGGATGGCGGGTATCAACATTCGGCCGCTCGCCCAGATCCTCACGAAAACGGTCGCAGATGGCATCCTTGACGCGCAGGGTGACGTAGTCGAGCGACTTGAGGGGGCACTTGATCGCCGTCGTCACGACCCGCATGGTGGCGCTCACGGCAAAATGATTGGGCCACAACTGGCGGACGGCCAGGCGGTAAATGTCATCTTCCCTGGCGTACGGCCCCTTGACGATGTGCCACAGGACACGGGTTGCAATACGTGATTCGAGGTTGGCGCGGTAACAGGTGCCCCAGTCGCCGGTGAAAAAGACGCCGCCGTGCACCGCCTTGATCTCTGCGCCGCCGATACCCCGGAGTTCGTCAGCGAGCAGTTCCTCCAGCCCGCGCGGGCAAATGGCAAAGTAGGTATTCATGTCAGAAGGGCTTGAGGACGACGAGGAAAAGGACAATCAACAGGATGACGACCGGCAGTTCGTTGTAGAAACGGAACCAGACGTGGCTACGAACATTGCTGCCAGTCCGGAACTGTTGCAGCAGGCGCCCGCAATGCCAGTGATAAACGACCAGCAGGGCGACCAGCGCCGTCTTGGCATGCAGCCAGCCACCGGCAAACCCATAGCCGAACCACAGCCACAAGCCGAGTACGACGGCGAGGAAACCGAGCGGCGTCATGAACTTGTACAGCTTGCCTGCCATCAGCAGCAGGCGGTCGCGCTCGGCATGGCTGTCGGCCGGCACCATGGCGAGGTTGACGAAGATGCGCGGCAGATAGAACAAGCCGGCGAACCAGGATATGACCATCCAGATGTGGAGCGTCTTTACGACGAGCATGCGTTTCTCCTTGCACTCGCCATCCCCTCGATCACGGTCGGATAAGCGAGTGTCAGTTTTAATTCGTTTTTCAGGCGACGATTGCCGATACGCCGCGACTCGCGCATGAACGACATCTGTACCGGCGAGAGGGCTTTCCCGGCCTCGCTCCGGCTCAGGCGCGGCGCTCTTGGCAGTCCGAAGGCATCGGCAACCCGATCGAAATAGTCGGCCATCTTCAGGTCGGAATCGTCGACCACATTGTAGGCGCGATTGGCCCGTCCGTAACGGATGGCAGCCAGGCAGGCAGCGGCAAGATCGTCGGCGTGGATGTGGTTGGTGAACACATCATCGGCCTCGATCAGCACCGGCATACCGCGCCGCAAGCGCTCGATCGGCAAGCGGTCGGCGGCATAGATGCCGGGCGCGCGCAGGAGGCTGACGGCGACACCGTTACGTGCCCCCCAGGCACGTAACACACGCTCGGCATCGACCCGTCGGCCGGCGCGGTCGCTCTCCGGGTTCAGCCGGCGGGTTTCATCGATCACGGCACCGGCACAATCCCCGTAAACCCCTGTCGTGCTTACGTAAATCAGCCTGCGTGGTAGACTTTTGCCCTTGCCCAGCGCGGCCAGCAGATGCCGGGTGCGCATGTCGCGCTGCCCGTCGCCCGGCGGCGGAGCCAGATGCAGGACGACGTCGGCCAGCCCGGCCAGGCGATCGAGACTGTGCCGGTTATCGAGATCGGCCATCAGCGGCGTCGCACCGGCGGCACGCCAGCGGGCAGCGCGCCCGGCATCGCGCAACAAGGCGAAGACGCGGGCATGCGGCAACAGGTAGGGGAGCGTGCGGCGGGCGACGTCCCCGCTGCCGACAATCAGGATTTTTTGCACGCCGGCATTGTAGCCGAGCACGAAGGGGAACCGATGAGCTACCAAATCACCGTCCAGCCAAGCGGCCGCCAGTTTGTGGCCGAGGCCGATGAAACCATACTCGACGCCGCGCTGCGCCAGGGCCTGACCCTGCCCTACGGCTGCAAGGACGGCGCCTGCGGCGCCTGCAAGGGGCGTGTCCAGTCTGGCCGCGTCGATCATGGCAAAGCCCAGCCCCATGCCTTGAAGGATGATGAAAAGGCGGCCGGGATGACGCTGTATTGCTGCGCCAAGCCGCAAACCGACCTGGTCATCGAATGCAAGCAGATCACCTCGGGCAGCCAGATCCCCGTCAAGACACTCCCCGCCCGAATCGAGAAACTGGAACGCCTGGCACCGGATGTCATCGAACTGCAACTGCGCCTGCCGGCGAGCGAACGCCTGCAGTTTCTGGCCGGGCAATATATCGACATCCTGCTCAAGGATGGCAGGAAACGCAGCTTCTCGCTGGCCAATGCACCGCACGACGACGCGTTGCTGCAACTGCATATCCGTCACGTGCCGGGTGGCGTGTTCACCGACCAGGTCTTCTCGACCATGAAGGTGCGGGACATTCTGCGCATCAACGGCCCGCACGGCAGCTTCTATCTGCGCGAGGATGCGACACAACCCATGATCCTGCTCGCCGGGGGCACCGGTTTCGCGCCGATCAAGGCCATCGTCGAACACGCCCTGGCCGAAAAGTGCCTGCGGCCGATGTTCATCTACTGGGGTGCCCGGGCAAAAGTCGACCTCTACATGGATCGTCTGCCGGCGCAATGGGCTACGGCGCACAGCCATATCCGCTACGTGCCCGTCCTTTCCGAACCGGCTGCCGACGATGGCTGGTCCGGCCGCACCGGCCTCGTGCATCAGGCTGTGCTGGCCGACTTCCCCGATCTGTCGGGATACCAGGTCTATGCCTGCGGCGCTCCGGCCATGATCGAGGCGGCGAAGCGGGATTTCATGGCGCACGGCCTGCCGGAAGACGCCTATTTCGCCGACGCCTTCAGCTTCGCCAGCCAGTGAACGCCGGGGTGGGCTGCCGGGTTCGACCGGCAGCCCGACAACATTTCAGCGCTGCCAGGCGCAGCCGTTCAGCGTCTCGCCGTTAACCGTGACACGGGCCGTCCAGCCGAAGACGGC
>JBKBHB010000031.1:0-31929 GCA_046297855.1 Azonexus sp. | reverse complement strand
ACGTAGGAGAACATCGCGCCTTGATGAATCGTCTTGCCTCGCATCGGAATCAGCGTGTTAGGGTTGGCTATGATCAAATTCTATCCCCTCGCCCGCTGGGACGGGATTTTTCAACGGCCTGTTACAGATATGGGCCTGCTCACCCCGCTACACCGCCCCTATCCGCTTCCTGTTCGTCAGGCCAGCACTTTGCCTGCGGCTTCCTTCAGATTCCGCCTTGCGACGGACACCCTTGCCGTTCAGCTAACACTTCCCCTTGCCGGGTGTGTAGAGGACTTCCACCTCCAAGTCATCTTCCCCACCACCACAGCGAGGCAGACAGCGCCAGTCACGGCGCTACGCGCCATGCCGGGCGCACCCGAAAAAAAAGCGAAGGTCGGGCGACCTTCGCTCTTCAAGGGGCGGCCGGCCCGAAAACCGGCGGTTTCGGCCCAATCAGGCGCGCATTGCCTTCAGCGCAGCGTTCAGCGTCGGGCTCGGACGCATTACGGCCTTGCACTTCTCGGAATCGGCCTTGTAGTAGCCGCCGATGTCGACCGGCTTGCCCTGCACCGTCTTCAACTCGGCGACGATTTGCGCCTCGTTGTCGGTCAGCGTCTTGGCCAGCTTGGCAAAATGGGCGGCCAGTTCGGCATCTTCCTTCTGCGCCGCAAGTTCCTGGGCCCAGTACATCGCCAGATAGAACTGCGAACCCCGGTTATCGAGTTCGCCGGTCTTCGGCGAGGGCGACTTGTTGTTGTCGAGGAGCCGGCCGGTCGCGGCATCCAGCGTCTTGGCAAGCAGCTTGGCGCGGGCGTTGTTTTCCTTGATGCCCAGCTCTTCCAGCGACACGGCGAGAGCCAGGAACTCGCCGAGCGAATCCCAGCGCAGGTGGTTTTCCTGAACCAGCTGCTGGACATGCTTGGGGGCGGAGCCGCCGGCACCGGTTTCGTACATGCCGCCGCCGTTCATCAGCGGGACGATGGACAGCATCTTGGCCGAAGTGCCCAGTTCCATGATCGGGAACAGATCGGTCAGGTAGTCGCGCAGGATGTTGCCGGTCACCGAGATGGTGTCGAGGCCGCGCGCAACGCGCTCCAGCGTGAAGCGCATGGCGCGAACCTGGCTCATGATGTGGATTTCGAGGCCCGTGGTGTCGTGATCCTTCAGGTATTTCTGGACCTTCTTGATCAGCTCGTTCTCGTGCGGACGGTACGGGTCCAGCCAGAAGACGGCCGGCATGCCGGAGTTGCGGGCGCGGGTGACGGCGAGCTTGACCCAGTCGCGGATCGGCGCATCCTTGACCTGGCACATGCGCCAGATGTCACCGGCTTCGACGTTCTGCGTCAGCAGCACTTCGCCGGTGTCGATGTCGACGATGTTGGCGATGCCGTCCTCGGCGATTTCGAAGGTCTTGTCGTGCGAGCCGTATTCTTCGGCCTGCTGGGCCATCAGGCCGACGTTGGGCACGGTGCCCATGGTGCGCGGGTCGAAATTGCCGTGCCACTTGCAGAAGTTGATCATCTCCTGATAGATGCGGGCAAAGGTCGATTCCGGCATGACCGCCTTGCAGTCGTATTGCTTGCCGTCGGCGCCCCACATCTTGCCGCCAGCGCGGATCATCGCCGGCATCGAGGCATCGACGATGACGTCGTTGGGCGAGTGGAAATTGGTAATACCCTTGGCAGAATCCACCATGGCCAGCGCCGGACGGTGTTCCTGGCAGGCGTGCAGGTCGCGGATGATCTCGTCGCGCTTCGATTCCGGCAACTGCTTGATCTTCTCGTAGAGGTCGACCATGCCGTTATTGACGTTGACGCCGAGTTCATCGAAGGTCTTGGCATGCTTCTCGAAAGCATCCTTGTAGTAGATCTTCACGCAATGGCCGAAGACGATGGGGTGCGAGACCTTCATCATCGTCGCCTTGACGTGCAGCGAGAACAGGATGCCAGCCTCGCGGCAGTCTTCCAGCTCCTTCTCGTAGAAGTCGCACAGCGCCTTCTTGCTCATGAACATGGAATCGATGATCTCGCCTTCCTGCAGCTTCACTTCCGGCTTCAGGACGGTGATCTTGCCGCCCTTGGCGATCAGTTCCATGCGGACGCGGCGCGCCTTGTCCAGGGTCATCGATTTTTCGCCGTGGTAGAAATCCCCGTGATGCATGTGGGAGACGTGGGTCTGCGACCACTGCTTCCACTCGCCCATGGCATGCGGGTGCTTCCTGGCGTAGTTCTTGACGGCCATCGGCGCGCGGCGGTCGGAGTTGCCTTCGCGCAACACCGGGTTAACGGCGGAACCGAGACACTTGCCATAACGGGCCTTGATGGCCTTTTCTTCGTCAGTGGTCGGATTTTCGGGGTAATCGGGGATGGCGTAGCCCTTTTCCTGCAATTCCTTGATGCAGGCCTTCAGCTGGGCAACGGATGCCGAAATGTTCGGCAGCTTGATGATGTTGGTTTCCGGCAGCAGGCATTTCTTGCCCAGCTCGGCCAGGGTGTTCGGCATGCGCTGCGCTTCCGGCAGCAAGTCCGAGAATTCGGCAATCACACGGGCAGACACGGAAATGTCGGCTTTCTCGATCTCGATGCCGGCCGGGTCAGTAAAGGTACGGATGATCGGCAAGAACGAACACGTCGCCAACAGCGGCGCTTCGTCGGTCAGCGTGTAAATGATTTTTGACTTTCCACCAGCCATGAATATCCCCTTGCGTTGGATTGAGTTTTTGGGGCCGAGGGCTACGCTCGACCCTTTGTAAACCGGTTTGCAGCAGCAAAACATTGGAAGTATCGGCCGCTGCCGCATCTCAGTCAACGAAATGCCTTTTCACATTGCGATTTCGCTGCAAATTCATACACATCCGACCGTCGACCGGGTGCTAATATCCGGCGCAGCGCCCTTCCCCTATCCACCATGAAAATATCCGTCGGCCTCTACGGCACCAATGCCCACCAGATCGCCCTGGCCATGATCCAGGGGTTCAACAAGCACTACACGCTGTTCCGGCAGACCAGCCGCGAAGCCAAAACCCGCTTCGAGGCGGCCGACTGGCTGGGGGTGCACAAGGCGGTCAGGGAGCGCATCCGTTTCTACGATGACCGGGTCGACGAATGTGTCGAGCGTCTGCGCCACGAATTCGATGCCGCCTCGATCGATGACGCCACCTGGCAACAGATCAAGCTGCTCTACATCGGGCTGCTGCTCAACCACAAGCAACCGGAACTGGCCGAGACCTTTTTCAATTCGGTGACGACCAAGATCCTGCACCGCAATTATTTCCACAACGATTTCATTTTCGTCCGTCCGACCATTTCGACCGAAAACCTCGAAGGTGACGAGACCCCGACTTACCGCAGCTATTACGCCAAGGAAGCGGGCCTGCGCGGCGCCATCCAGGAAATCATTGCCGACTTCGCCTGGCAGCGCCCCTTCGCCGATCTGGCCCGCGACATCGAGTACATCTACCACGCGGTGCACCGCTTCCTGAACGGCATGCCGCGCCGCGAGGTCAATTTCCAGATCCAGGTACTGGCCTCGGCGTTCTACCGGAACAAGGCAGCCTACATCATCGGCAAGGCGATCAATGGCGCCAACGAATACCCCTTCGCCATCCCCGTGCTGCACGACGATGCCGGCAAACTGTACGTCGACACCATCCTGCTCGATGCCTGGCGGATCGGCCTGCTTTTCTCGCTGTCACGCGCCTATTTCATGGTGGACATGGAAGTCCCCTCCGGCTACGTGCAGTTCCTGCGCTCAATCATGCCGGCCAAGCCGCGCTCCGAAATCTACATCATGCTCGGCCTCGGCAAGCAGGGCAAAACGATGTTTTTCCGCGACTTCATCTACCACCTGCACCATTCCGAAGACCAGTTCATCATGGCGCCCGGCATCCGCGGCCTGGTCATGCTGGTCTTCACGCTGCCTTCCTATCCCTACGTCTTCAAGATCATCAAGGACGTTTTCGGCAGTTCCAAGGAAATGGATCAGGCGACGGTCAAGCGCAAGTTCATGATGGTCAAGCAGGTTGACCGCGTCGGGCGCATGGCCGACACGCTGGAGTTTTCCAACGTGATGTTCCCGTTGAAACGCTTCGACGACGAGGTGCTCGACGAACTGCGCCGGCTCGCGCCGTCCAAGTTCGAAATCGACGGCGACCAACTGATCATCAAGCATCTCTACATCGAACGGCGCATGGAGCCACTCAATATCCATATCGAGCGCATGGACAAGAGCCACAATGTCGAAGGCCTAGAACACGCCATTCAGGAGTACGGCAATGCCATTCGCGAGCTGGCGCAGGCCAACATCTTCCCGGGCGACATGCTGTGGAAGAACTTCGGGATCACCCGTTTTGGCCGCGTCGTTTTCTACGATTACGACGAAATCGAATACATGACCGACATCCACTTCCGGAAAATCCCGCCGGCACCGGATTTTGAAACGGAAATGTCAGGCGAGGTCTGGTACCCGGTCCAGCGCGGCGACGTCTTTCCCGAGGAATTCGCCACTTTCCTGCTCGGCTCGCCCATGGTCCGCAAACTCTTCCTCAAGCACCACAAGGATCTGCTGTCCCCGACGTTCTGGCAGGAGGCTCAGGAGAAAATCCGCAGCGGCCACGTCGAGGATTTCTTCCCCTACCCGCAGGAGCTGCGCTTCGTGAACATGCCGCCGCCCGGCCCATGAGGCAAGACCACGCCCCTGACAACGGAAAGGACTCCCGTCACGCAAGCCCTTTGCCCCTGGTGCCACAACATGAATTCAACGATGACCGATGCGTGCAGCACAGGCATCATCAATGCACCGGGGATCCGCTTTTCGAAACCTCAAGGAGAACCCCATGTCGCTCACCCTGGCGGTTGCCCGGGAGAGCGCGGACGGTGAAAACCGAACCGCCCTCTCGCCGGAGACAGCCAAGAAATTTGCCGCGCTCGGTATCCGGCTCCGCATGGAGCAGAGCGCCGGCATCCGCAGTCACTTTCTCGACCCCGATTACACTGGCGTCGAATTCGTACCCGGCCTGACGACGGCCTATGCCGGCGCCGACCTGATCCTGCGCGTCACCCCGCCGACGCTGGCCGAAATTGCCGCCCTGCCCGAAGAATCGGTATTGATCGGCCTACTCAAGCCCTACGAGAGCCGCGAACGCCTGGCCGCCCTCAATGCCCGCCGGATCACCGCCTTCGCGCTCGAACTGCTGCCGCGCATCTCGCGCGCCCAAAGCATGGACGCCCTGTCCAGCCAGGGGGCCTGCGCCGGCTACCAGTGCGGCCTGATCGCCGCGGCCCGCTGCACCAAGTTCTTCCCGATGCTGACCACCGCCGCCGGCACGATCCGTCCGGCCCGCGTGCTGGTCATCGGCGCCGGCGTCGCCGGTCTGCAAGCCATCGCCACGTGCAAGCGCCTGGGCGCCATGGTCGAGGCCTACGACGTTCGTGCCGCAGCGCGAGAACAAATCGAATCACTCGGCGCCAAGTTCGTCGATACCGGCGTTTCGGCCGACGGTGCCGGGGGCTACGCCCGCGAACTGACCACCGAGGAAAAGGCTGCCCAGGCCGAGAAGCTGGCCAAGGCCGTCGCCGCCGCCGACGTGGTGATCACCACCGCCGCCATCCCCGGCAAGAAGGCGCCGCTGATCATCACCCGCGAGATGGTCGGGCGCATGAAGTATGGCGCCATCATCGTCGACATGGCTGCCGAATCCGGCGGCAACTGCGAGCTGACGCAACCGGGCGAACACGTGATCGCCAACGACGTGAACATCCACGGTCCGCTCAACCTGCCGTCGCGCATGCCGACTCACGCTTCGGAGTTGTACGCCAAGAACATCTACAACTTCCTGTCGCCCTGGATCCAGGACGGCCGGCTGCATTTCGACTGGACCGACGACGTGCTGGCCGGCACCGTGCTGTGCAAGGACGGCGCAACGGTTCATGCCACGGTCAAACACGTTCTGGGAGAAGCCTGATGGACGGCCTGCTCGCGTTATACATCTTCATGCTCGCCGCCTTCACCGGCTACGAGATCATCGCCAAGGTACCGGTCATCCTGCACACCCCGCTGATGTCGGGTTCCAACTTCATCCACGGCGTCGTCGTGGTCGGCGCCATGATCGCGCTGGGCAACGCCGACACCGCGCTCGAACAGGCCATCGGCTTCTTCGCCGTGGCGCTGGGTGCCGCCAACGCGGCCGGCGGCTACGTCGTGACCGAGCGCATGCTCGGCATGTTCAAAAAGAAGGAGGGTTGAACATGACGCTCCCCATTTACGTTCAAGGCGCCTGGTTTGCCGGGGCCGCACTCTTCATCTTCGGCCTGAAGGGCATGAGTTCGCCGGCCAGCGCCCGCAAGGGCATCGTCATCGCCGGCTACGGCATGCTGATCGCCATCGCCGCCACCTTCCTGATTCCCGGCCTGAAAAACCTCGCCCTGATGGCCGTGGCCCTTGCCGTGGGCGGCGCAGCAGCCTGGATCTCCGGCCAGAAGGTCAAGATGACCGACATGCCGCAGATGGTCGCCATCTACAACGGCATGGGCGGCGGCGCAGCGGCGGCGATTGCCGCCATCGAGTTTGCCCGGGGCGATGCGCACGGCACCGTAACCACCCTCCTGGCAGTGCTGGGCGCGCTGATCGGCGCCGTATCCTTCACCGGCTCCTGCGTCGCCTGGGCCAAATTGCAGGGGGTGATGAAAAAGGCCATCCGGCTGCCCGCACAGAACACCGTCAACGTGCTGCTGGCCCTCAATGCGGTCGGCCTCGGCACGGCGATGGTGGTCATGGCCCCGGCCCGACCGGAGCTGATCCTGTTCTTTTTTGCTGTCTCGCTGATGCTCGGCCTGATCGTCACGCTGCCCATTGGCGGTGCCGACATGCCGGTGGTCATCTCGCTGTTCAATGCCTTCACCGGCCTGGCCGTCGGCTTCGAGGGCTACGTGCTGGGGAATCCGGCACTGATCATCGCCGGCATCGTGGTCGGCGCGGCCGGCACGCTGCTCACCCAGTTGATGGCCAAGGCCATGAACCGGCCGCTGTCCAACATCCTGTTCACCCCGTTGGTCGCCAGCGGCGGCGGCGAGGCGATCAGCGGCACGATGAAGGAAGTCGGCGCCATCGACGCGGCAGCGATGATGCGTTACGCCTCGAAGGTCATCATCGTGCCGGGTTACGGCATGGCCGTCGCCCACGCCCAGCACAAGGTCTGGGAAATGTCGGCCCTGCTTGAAGAAGCCGGGGTCGAGGTCAAATTCGCCATCCATCCGGTCGCCGGACGCATGCCGGGCCACATGAACGTGCTGCTCGCCGAGGCTGGCGTACCGTACGACAAGATTTTCGATCTGGAGGAAATCAATGGTGAGTTCGGCCAGGCCGATGTGGCCCTGATCATCGGCGCCAACGACGTCGTCAATCCGTCGGCGCGGACCGACAAGGCCAGCCCGATCTACGGCATGCCCATTCTCAATGCCGATCAGGCACAAAACGTCATTGTCATCAAACGTGGCAAAGGCACCGGCTATTCCGGCGTCGAGAACGCCCTGTTCTACACCGACAACTGCCGCATGCTGTATGGCGATGCACAGCCGATGACGGGCGAGATCATCCAGCACCTGAAGACGATGGGTTGACCCGTCCCTGTCATATTCGACAGAAATACCAATGCCGGTACAATGCCGGGGTTTATCCTGAACGGAACCCCGGCATGAAACGCATCGATGATCTGCTGATCTGGTTGACCGCAGCCACCAGCCTGGGCTTTTGGCTCTGGTCCATCACCGCAGGACCGGTAACGCCCCACGCCTTCCTGGGGATATCCGCCCTGCTGCTTGCCGCCACGCTGCTATCGGTGCGTGAGCGCCGCCGCTGGAAAGCCCGCCAGGCGGAGTACGTCAACAACCTCAATGCCGTGATGTCCGAGTACCACGTACTTTCCGACGATGCGATGGCCCATGCCCAGCTCCAGTTTGCCTCGCTGGAAAAGGAAATGCAGGAGGCCCAGGACATCATCCGCGCCTCGGTCAATCGCATCTCCGGCAGTCTGACCGGCCTCGAATCACAATCATCCAATCAGCGCCAGGTGCTTGCCTCATTGATCGATCAGATGCTGCAAATGACCGAATCCGGCGACAGCGCCGATCAGGAGCAAATCAGCCTGCAACGTTTCTTCGACGAAACCAACGCGCTGATCGGCGAGTTCGTCGCCAAGATGACGCAGCTGCAATCGACCAGCCAGGGCATCGCCAGCAGTTTCGAGCAGATGCAGGACCAGGTGACGCGCATCACCGGGACCCTCAACGATATCGCCGGCATCACCAAGCAAACCGACCTGCTCGCCCTCAATGCCGCCATCGAAGCTGCCCGGGCAGGCGAAGCCGGCCGCGGGTTCGCCGTCGTTGCCGACGAAGTACGCAACCTGGCGGCCCGTACCGGCGAATTCAACGTGGACATCCGCAATGCCCTGAGCGACATCCTGAACTCCCTGCAGGAAGTCGGCGGGCGCATTGCCCAAGCGACCAGCATCGACATGAGCATCGCCGAAAAATCACGGGCCACGCTGCATGAGCTGGGCAGCGAACTGATCGAACTGACCGGCAAGGCCCGCGAACATTCCCGCCACATCACCGCCGTCACCGAGCAGATGCACAGCCTGACGCAGGAAGGCGTGATGGCGATACAGTTCGAGGACATCGTGACACAGATGATGGATCGCATCAGTCGGCGCGCCAACAATGTCGGCGAATACCTGAACGCCTTCCTGGCCCTGCACCATGACGATGAGGCCGATGGCCTGCAGCGCTTCAAGAAACGCAGCCAGAAACTCGTCGAGCTGCTGGTCAACTCGCACGTCAAGAGCGATGCCATCCAAGCCAGCAATGCGGCGAGCAACGCCAAGGCCGCCAGCGATGGGGAAATCGAGCTGTTCTGACCGCTCGCTCACCAAAATGGATCTCAACACACTGCTCGAACTGCTCGGCGAAAATGCCACGATCACCCTTGCCGGACTGCTGATCGGCACCCTGTTCGGCTTCTTTGCCCAGCGTTCCCGCTTCTGCCTGCGTTCGGCCGTCGTCGAGTTCTGGAACCGGCAGGGCACCGCCCGCCAGGCCATCTGGCTTTGCGCCTTTGCCGCCGCCCTGACGGCGACCCAGAGCTTCATTGCCCTCGGCTGGCTCGACGTTTCGCAGGCCCGGCAACTGGCAGCCACCGGCAGCCTGTCGGGCGCCCTGCTCGGCGGTGTGCTTTTCGGCATCGGCATGATCCTGGCGCGCGGCTGCTCGTCGCGCATGCTCGTGCTGGCCGCCAACGGCAATCTGCGCGCCCTGCTCACCGGGCTGATTTTTGCCGTCACCGCCCAGGCCTCGCTGAGTGGATCGCTGGCCCCGCTACGGCAATGGCTTTCCGGGCTATGGACCATCGCGGGCGGTTCCGGCCGCGACCTGCTGGCCACCGCCCATCTCGGCCATTTCGGCGGCCTGCTCTTTGGCCTGCTTTGGCTGGCCGCTGCCCTTCATTTCACGCGACGCAGCCGTCTGCCCTGTCGCGAATGGCTGAGCGGCATCGCCACCGGCCTGATGATCGCCCTCGCCTGGCTGGTCACCTACCGCATCGGTCGCGAAGCCTTCGACACCATCGTGCCGGTGCAAAGCCTGAGTTTTACCGGCCCCTCCGCCGACGTGCTGATGTGGGTACTATCCGCCCCGGACCGCCCCTGGGATTTCGATATCGGCCTGGTGCCCGGCGTCGTCCTGGGCTCCTTCGTCGCCGCGCTGTGGGGCCGGGAACTGAAGCTGGAAGGCTTCCGGGACGGCCACAGCATGCGCCGCTACATTGCCGGCGCGATCTGCATGGGCTTCGGCGGCATGCTGGCCGGCGGCTGCGCGGTCGGGGCGGGCGTTTCAGGTGCCGCCATCTTCGCGCTGACCGCCTGGCTCTCCCTGATCGGCATGTGGCTGGGCGCCGGCCTGACCGACCGTCTGATCGACCATCCCGAACGGGGTCAGCCGCCGTCGAGCACGCCGCTCAATCCGCCAGACGCCCGCCCCTGATCGCAGGCCGCGCCGCTACGAAAAAACGGCACGCGCCCCGTCGATCGGGCCGGCCAGCGGGCGATGCATCAAGCCTTGCCCGTACTGCCAAAACCGCCGTCACCCCGATGGCTGGCGTCAAAATCGTCGACGATGTTGAAGCCGACCTGCAGCACCGGCACGATGACCAGCTGCGCGATCCGGTCAAGCGGATTGATCGTGAACGCCGCCTGGCTGCGGTTCCACACCGACACCATCAACTCGCCCTGGTAATCGCTATCGATCAGGCCGACCAGGTTGCCGAGCACGATGCCATGCTTGTGCCCCAGGCCGGAACGGGGCAGGATCATCGCCGCCAGGCCGGGATCGGCCAGGTGGATGGCCATGCCCGTCGGCACCAGCGCGGTCTGGCCCGGCCCGACATGGAGCGGCGCAGTGACACAAGCCCGCAGATCGAGACCGGCCGACCCGGGGGTGGCATAGTGCGGTGGGCTTTCGCGCAGGCGGTTGTCGAGAATCTTGACGTCGATCTGGTGCATCAGTCTTTTCCTGTCAGCAATTGAGCAATGTGCTCGACCAGTTGCCGGGCGAGCACGGATTTGGGCGCTGGCGCCAAGGGATGCGTTCCCGCATCGTCGAACAGCACCAGACGGTTGTCGTCGCCACCGAAGCCGTCCTGGATCAGGTTGCCGGCGATCAGCGGAATGTTTTTCTTGCGCCGCTTGGTCTGGGCGTAGGCTTCAAGATTCCGGCTCTCGGCGGCGAAGCCGACGCAGAACGGGCCATTCGGCAAGGCCGCGACCTCGGCCAGGATGTCGGGGTTCTCGACCAGTTCGAGGGGCGGGATGCCGCCATCATCCTTCTTCAGCTTGTGCCCAGCCGCGTTGGCGACACGGTAATCCGCCACCGCCGCCACACCGATGAAAATGTCGGCCTTGGCCGCGCGCGCCATCACAGCCGCGTGCATGTCCAGGGCGCTCCGTACCTTGATCCGCTCGACTCCCTGCGGCGCGGCCAAACCGACCGGCCCGGAAACCAGCGTCACCTCGGCACCGGCCTGTTGGGCCGCCCGGGCCACGGCATAGCCCATGCGACCGGACGACAGGTTGGTAATGCCCCGCACCGGATCGATGGCCTCGAAGGTCGGGCCGGCCGTCATCAGCACCTTGCGGCCGGCCAGCACCTTGGGCGTGAAGAAAGCGATCACCGCCTCGACGATCTCCTCCGGCTCCAGCATGCGGCCTTCACCCACTTCACCGCAGGCCTGTTCGCCGGCTGCCGGACCGAGCAGGCCCACCCCGTCGGCGGACAGCTGCGCCACATTGCGCCGGGTTGCCGGGTTCTCCCACATCTGGCGATTCATCGCCGGCGCCAACAGCAAGGGACAATCGCGGGCCAGCACCATGGTCGCCAGCAGGTCATCGGCCATGCCGTGCGCGATGCGCGCCAGAAAATCGGCCGATGCCGGGGCGACGAGGATCGCGTCGGCCTGCCGGCTAAGGTCGATATGTGCCATGGCGTTCGGCATCCGCGTGTCCCACTGGTCGAGATAGACCGGCTGCCCGGACAGCGCCTGAAAGGTCGTCGGTGTGACGAAATGCGTTGCCCCTTCGGTCATCGCCACCTGCACGTCGGCCCCCTGTTTGCCAAGCAGACGAACCAGTTCGGCCGCCTTGTACGCCGCAATGCCGCCCGTGACACCGAGGACGATACGCCTCCCCTTTAATTCCATTGTCTTAAATGTAGAATTGGATCTCGCACATTCTATCCACGCTTGGCACGAAAATGGCGATCACCGACTGGCCGACAGGCGAAAGACCCCGTGAACGACTGCTGGCCCACGGCCCGGCCGCCCTCTCCGATGCCGAATTGCTGGCCATCTATTTGAGAGTGGGCGTCCGGGGCAAGAGCGCCGTCGATCTCGCCCGTGATCTGCTGCAGCGGTTCGATGGCCGCCTCGGCCAGCTGGTGGAAGCCTCACTCGAGGACATGGCCAGCGTATCCGGCATCGGCCTCGCCAAGGCGGCCCAGCTGAAGGCCAGCTTCGAACTGGCCCGCCGTGCCCTCAGCCAGGACATGGCCACCCGCGACAACTTCACCTCGCCCGGCAAGGTACGCGACTGGCTGCGGCTCAAACTGGCCCATCGACCGCAGGAAGTATTCATGGCGCTCTGGCTGGATGCGCAAAACCAATTGCTCAAGGCCGAGGAACTCTTCACCGGCAGCCTGACCCAGACTGCCGTCTACCCGCGCGAAGTGGTCAAGTCGGCACTCGCTCACAATGCGGCCGCTGTCATCCTGGCACACAACCACCCGAGCGGCCTGGCCGAACCATCGCGCGCCGACGAGTTGCTGACCCATTCCCTGAAGGAAGCGCTGGCCCTGGTCGACGTCAAGGTGCTGGATCACTTCATCGTCGCCGGCACCGCCTTGCCGCTTTCCTTCGCCGAGCGCGGACTGCTGTGAAAATGCAGAAACCCCTTGATCCCATTCAGGACTTTTGGTTATACTCACGGGCTTTCTTCTAGCGAATTCTGGAGCACCATCATGGCGCGAGTCTGCCAAGTCACGGGTAAAGCCCCGATGGTTGGGAACAACGTTTCCCACGCCAACAACAAAACGAAGCGCCGCTTCCTGCCGAACCTGCAGTATCGTCGTTTCTGGGTTGAAACTGAAAACCGCTTCGTGCGTCTGCGCGTTTCCAACGCCGGTCTGCGCATCATCGACAAGAAGGGCATCGAAGCCGTTCTGGCCGATCTGCGTGCCCGCGGCGAAGTCTAATAGGGAAGGATACGAAAAATGGCTAAAGGCGGTCGCGAAAAGATCAAGCTGGAATCCACGGCTGGTACCGGACACTTCTACACCACTTCCAAAAACAAGCGCACGACGCCCGAGAAGCTGGAATTCATGAAGTATGATCCGAAGGCCCGCAAGCACGTCGCTTACAAGGAAGTCAAGCTGAAGTAATTCAGCTCACTCCGGCATTCGACAAACCCGCCTTCCGGCGGGTTTTGTTTTTTCCGGCCCCTGCTCCGGCCCTCAGGCCATACCCCTGCGCCGGTAGAGCAAAACGGCGTAAACGACAATGCCGGCGAAGATCACCAGCGACCAGTTGGCCATCGACAGGCCGAGAAATTCCCACTCCCGGCTGGTGCAGAAGCCGGTGGCGAGGAACAGCGACGGCATCTGCATGCCCAGCCAGTCGACAACGCGCTCGAACAGGTTGGGGTCGGTAAAGCTGCACTCGGGGGCCAGATGGGGATAGGCCTGCATCCAGGTCTGGTAGGCCGCGACACCGACGCCCAGCCCCCCCAGCGCAACGGACAAGGCACACCACAACCGGCGGCCGGCAGGCATCGCGAAGCCCAGCAGCCCGACACAGCCGATCAGGACATAAAGCAAGCGCTGGAAAATGCACAACGGACAAGGCGACAGGCGCAGCAAGTGCTGCAATTCCATACCCAAGGCAACCAGTCCGAAGCAACCCGCGCCCAGCGTGACAAACCAGGCCCGGACGGGAACATTCGACCAAATCATCGGCAACTTCCGGAAAATTGAGCAGCCTGCATTTTACGGCAACGCCAGGCTGGACCGTCGTTCGGCCGATCGTTAAGATTACCAGATGAACACACGCATCCTCCTTGTCGAAGACGACGAACGGCTGGCCGAACTGACCGCCGAATATCTCTCCAAGAACGACCTGCAGGTTTCCGTCGAGCCGCGCGGCGATGTGGCCGAGACCCGCATCCTGGCCGAACAGCCGGATCTGGTCATCCTCGACGTGATGTTGCCCGGCAAGGACGGTTTCGAGGTCTGCCGCGCCATACGCCCCCAGTACCGCGGCGTGATCCTGATGCTGACCGCCCGCGATGAGGATTTTGACCAGATTCTCGGCCTCGAAATGGGCGCTGACGACTACATCGCCAAACCGGTGCAGCCGCGCGTCCTGCTCGCCCGCATCAAGGCGCTGCTCCGCCGCCTGCCCGCTCCCGGCGACACCCCGGCCGGCGAAACCGACACCATGGTCTTCGGCCAGTTCCGGATCAGCCAGGCCACGCGCACCGCCACCCTCGGCAGCCAGAGCATCGACCTGACGACCGCCGAATTCGACCTGCTCTGGCTGCTCGCCTCGCACGCCGGCAACGTGCTGTCGCGCGACGACCTGCTGCAGGCATTGCGCGGCATCGGCTTCGACGGCCTTGACCGCTCGATCGACGCCCGGATTTCGCGCCTGCGCAAAAAGCTGAACGACGACCCGGAGAACCCGACCCGGATCAAGACCGTGCGCGGCAAGGGCTATCTGTTCAGCAAGCATGACTGGAACTGAACCGCCAGCCAACCCGAGCCGGCCGAAGGAACAGAACCAGGGCCTGGCCCGCTCTCTGTTCCGGGTTTCGCTTCCGCGCTGGCGGGGTAGCCGCTACAGCCTGTCACGGCTGTTCTTCAACTTCTATCTGCTGGCCATGGGCTCCTTCGTGGCCATCGCCTTCACGGCCGACTTCGTCATTTCGACCGCCCAGCGCGGCATCACGGACGACTATGCACGCCGCTTCATGCGGGGCACGATCACCCTGATCGAGGACGAACTGTTCCGTCACCCCCGCCGCGAATGGCCGAAGCGGATCAAGGAGATTGACGAAAAATTCTCCTACAAGCTGGGCATCGTCGAACGCATCACCCTCGACCGCACCCTGACCCCCTCCCAGGTGACCAAGCTGGACGCCGGCGACATCGCCATCGACCACGATGGCGACATCATGTACCACCGTCTCGGCACCTCCAGCCAGGTTCTCGTCGTCGGCCCGCTGGCCTCTCACCGCAACCCGGAGCTGACCGACCGCATGCCGCTCGAACTGCGCCTGCGGCTGCTCACCTGGAGCCTGATCGGCGTCATTTTCGCCATCGCCCTGTGGTTCTGGATCCGCCCGATCTGGCGCGACCTGGAGGCCCTGCGGCAAACCGCCCGCGACCTGGGCGACGGCCATTTCGACACCCACACGCCGAGCGCCCGAACCCAGTTGTTCGCCCCGCTGTCAGACACGATGAACAGCATGGCCGAACGCATCCGGCAGCTGCTGGCGACCCATCGCGAACTCTCCTGTGGCATCTCGCACGAGCTGCGCACCCCGATCGCCCGCATGCGTTTCGCGCTCGAAATGCTGACGGAAACCGACGAGCAGGCAGAACGCGAGCGGCTGTGGGCGATGATGGAAGACGATCTCGACGAACTCGACCAGTTGATCGACACCAGCCTGACCTACGCCCGCTTCGAGCGCGAGGCACCGGAGGCCCATTTCTCCAGTGTCAAATTCGCCGAATGGCTGGCCGACGAAGTCGATTCCGTCCGCCTGCTCAGCCGCCGGCTGGAAGTGACGGTGGACACCAGCCGGCTGCCGGAAAACATCTGTATCGATCTCGACCGCAAGGCCATGCCCTACGCCCTGCGCAACCTGCTGCGCAACGCCTTCAAGTACGCGAGCCAGCGCATCTCGGTCAACGCCGAACTGGTCGGCAATGACATCCAGGTGCATGTCGATGATGACGGTATCGGCATCCCGCCCGAGGAACGCGAGCACATCTTCTCGGCCTTCACCCGCCTCGACCGCTCGCGTGACCGCTCGACCGGCGGCTATGGACTCGGCCTGGCAATTGCCCGGCGCGTCCTCGAACTGCATGGCGGCACAGCAACAGCCGACACCTCGCCGCTCGGCGGAGCCCGCCTCACGCTGAGCTGGAAAGCCCACCAATAGGGCCTCTGCGCCGGTTACACGGCGTCACACAAGATCAAAACCCGTTACCGCTGCGCAACGCGGCCGCAACAGACGCCCCGGAATCGCCTCCGTACAATGCGTGGCATGTCAGATAGCAAGGCCCATCAAGACGATGACGAGGCAATGATCACGATGAACATCAAGCAATTTATCGAAGCCGCCCGCCTGTACCTGTTCGGACTGGCCCCCGTCCAACCCGCCCTGGCCACCCTCCCCGTCCGTCAGGATCGCTGATGGCCTTTGCGGACAACCTGCCGATCAGCGAGTCGATTGGCGTCTTCGTCGGAATCACCGGTTACGACTGGCTCGCCGAAGGCCAGGCCGAACCGCTCAAGGCAGCCATCGCCGCAGTCGCCGCCGGCGGCATCATCGCCATCGCCCGCGCCTTGTTGAAGCACCGCAAGAAGGACTGAACCGCTTACCCTCCTCTCGAATTTCCCCCGATTCGAGACCTCCCTGTTCCCCCGCCCGCGTGGCGGGGTTTTTTTTGAGGGAGCGCCGCTCAGAACGGCGTCAGAAATTCACGCGCAGCGACAACCAGTGCACACGGTCGGCCAGACGGTTGATCGTCCGCCCCTGCTGCTGTTCATTGACCATCTGCGAGATATAGGCGAGTTCTCCCCCCATCGGCCCCAGCCGGAAAGCCTTGGCTAGACGCCAGTCGATCCGCTCGCTGGCCGCGATGGGATAATCGTCGTTACGACGCCAACGCATCGGTGAAGCCCGGAAATACAGGACAGACGCTGTGACATCATAAGGCAGCCTCTGCACCAGCATCGCCGTCTGCGCATGCGTGGGCGCCGAATCACGGGTCTGGCGAATGATTTTGGGGCCATTATTGAAGTCATCGGCCACTCTTGAAATATCCGTGAAATCGGCCGCCACACAAATCAGCGAGTTGCCATACATCAAGCGGGTGGTTTCGAACGGGCGCCAGTTCAACTGGTATTCGTAGCCTTGGATACGAACGTTTTCCAGATTGACCGCACTATCGGCGCGTCCATAGGGATAAACGGCGTAATTGACCGCATTCATCCGCAAACTCGTGCTCTCCCTGTCGTCGGGCACAGTGGCCGGCAGGGGCAGCGGCAATATCTGGATATAGTTGGGAATCCTCTCGCTGAACACCCGGAGATCCGCACTGGCCCGGTATTCCTTCACTTCGGCCAGATAGCCCAGTTCCAGGGTATCGATCTGTTCAGGCTTCACGCCTTGGGCCAAATAGAGAATATCGACCAGGCCGCTCCCACCGATATCGCGCCGCTCCGCGCGTCCTGCCACCTCGTACAAGCTGGGATTGCGATGGGCACGCGAGGCAACCAAACGAATGGTATGCCCTGGCATCACGTGCAAGCTGACACTTGCCCTGGGGTCGAACATGTCGCCGCTGATGTTGTCGTGTTCGTAGCTTGCCCCCAGATTGAACAGCAGGGAATGCATCGGCCGGTATTCGAGGTTGCCAAATGCACGATAGGCGAAACGGCTCTTCCACGCGGTCGATGAGAATTGCTCGTAGGACTGTACCGCCGTGGATTTGAGGCCAAGCCCCCACATGAATCGCACATTCTTGCGCGGGGTGAGCAGGTGCTCGAACTCAAGTTCATGCTGTTGCGATCGCCCGCCCGGATCCACCCCCGGGAAAAAAGTCACCGACGCGGGAACGGGCAGGTTGGTCGTGAAGCTGACCCGGGTGCGATACGGCCCTTGCGCCCGATCATCGGTATAGCCATAACGCAGTTTGGTTTCTTCGGTCGCGGAGAGGGTCCGACGCCACAGGATGCTCATGGCAGCCGATGACTGTTCGAGATTGCGCAAGGGATCGTTAACCGGGCTACCCGGCCGGCCATATTGCGACATGTCACGCGCAAACGTACCGGTCAGTTGCAACTCGTCACGATCGGATAACGGGATATCCGCCCGCAGGTCGAACAGCTGGGATTGCCGATTGTCCGGCGCATAGGTCCAGCGACCGCTGTAATAACCATATTGAAAGCCGTCATCCTGAAAGGAGCGGGCCGTGAAGCGGAGATTGGCATCGCCGATACTGCCCCCCCAGCGCAGGACTTCATCGCGAATGCCGTTATTGCCATGATTCGCCGAAACCATCCAGCCCTTGGTCAGCGCCGGATCCATCGTAATGATGTTAATGACCCCCATGAAGGCATTGGAGCCATAGGAAACCGTATTCGCCCCGCGAATGACCTCAATGCGCTCGATATTTTCGAGCGCCACCGGCAAAAGGTTCCAGTTAACACCGGATTTGAACAGTGGGGAGTATTGCGAACGGCCATCGACCAGCACTTGTACGCGCGGGCCGTATTCCTCGTTGGACAAGCCGTAATTCAGGCCATGGTAGGCCACGATGGCCGGATCCTGGTTGTGCGAAGTGACCTGGAAACCCGGCACCAGGCGCAACAGATCCTCGACTGTCCGCATGCCGGAAGTCCGTATCATTTCCTGATCGATGATGGTGACCGAGGCGGGTGTTTCGGATAGCTGCTGCGGTAGGCGACTCACCGAGGCGACAAGCGGCAGGCTGGAAAAAAAAATGCGCTCTTCAGCCGCGGTCGACAAAGCGGTCAGGGCCCCCAGGGCGAGCAGGGACAGGTGCAGGGGCAATCGGGAAACAGGGTGATTCTTGGTTTTCACGGCATCCATCCGTCAGTGCGGCACTACGCAGACTCCAGTCCTCCTGAAGTCACACGAAACATTGCTCAGCGGCGGGGCCCGATCTTAACAAGATTTGCCCCCCGGAAAACTAGGGCAAAAACGAGGTCAATAGCAAAAATGACAATGCTATGGACTGTTCAACACACGCACTTCCCGTTGCGGGAAGGGAATCGCAATGCCGTTTTCCTTGAAGGCGCGCCAGATGGCGAAATTGATGTCGGAGACAATGTTGCCCTTGCCCGCCTCCGGATCGTTGATCCAGAAACCGAGCTCGAGATTGATCGCACTGTCGGCGAACTGGGTCAGGAAAAACTTGGGGGCGGGTTCGGCAAGCACGCGCGGATGGGCTTTGGCCGCCTCGACCATCAAGCGGCCGGCGAGTTCGAGATCGCTGTCGTAGGCGACACCAACGCTGGTCGCCAGACGGACCTGCGAGTTGGAATAGGTCTGGTTCTGCACCGTCGTGCCGATCAGGGTTTCGTTGGGCACGATGAACTCGGTGCCGCCGGGGTGCCGGAGGACGGTGTAGCGGGTCGTGATCTGCGTCACCTCGCCTACTTCGCTGCCAACCTGGACGATGTTGCCGATGCGGATCGAACGGTCGAGCAGGATGATGAAGCCGGAAACGTAGTTGCTGGCAATTTTCTGCAGACCGAAGCCGAGGCCGACACCGAGGGCGCCGGTAAACACCGACAGCGCCGTCATGTCGATCCCGACCAGCCCGAGGCTGGTCAGGATGGCGACGACAGTCAATACCGCCTTGGCAACGCGCACACCGACGATGCGCAAATTGGCATCGAGGGTCTGGATGCGCATCAGCCTGGCTTCGACCACGCCGGCGATCCACAGCGCGAAGACGACGGTCAGGAAGACGGTGACGATGCCGCGCAACACTGTCCACAGGTCGATGTGCTGCTTGCCGATGTGGAACTGCACCCTCTCCATGGCGTCGATGACGTAAGGCGCCAGGTCGGTGAGGTAGAGCGCCAGCCAGCCCCAGACGAGGGTAGCGATGATGCGTTCCCAGGCGGTCAGCCAAGTGGCTTGCGGGAATGCCTGGCGCAGCACGAAGATGACGCCGCGCACCAGCGCCATCGAGCCGAGTAGCGGCATGGCCAACTTGAGCAGGTGGGTGTGCTGGAAGTTGTCGAGCACGGTGATGGCCACCCCCGTCAGCACCATGCCGGTCAGCGGAAAGGCCAGGCGGGCACTGGCATCGTTCAGGCGTCCGGAGCCTTCGACATGGCGGCTGCGCCACCAGCGGGCGATGAGCAGGGCCGTGCCGATGCAGATGGTCAGGGCAGCCACCTGCCAGATGAAATCCGGCTCGCGAATGTCGGCCAGCAGATTGTTGATCAGGCGCAGGGCCTGGCTTTTCTCGCTCATGCCTTGCGCTCCAGGGCGGTGGCGAAGAAGCCGTCGGTGTGGTGCCGATGCGGGAGCAGGCGCAATACGTCTCCCTCGCAGGCGATGCCCTGCTTGCCGAGAATGCCGCTGGCCGGCAACAGCGTGAAATCGGGATGTTTTTCGAGGAAGGCGGCCACGATGGCGTCGTTTTCTTCGGCCAGCAGGCTGCAGGTGGCGTAGACCAGGCGGCCACCGGGCCGCACCAGCGTCGACGCCGCCTCGAGGATGGACGCCTGCTTGACGGTCAGCTCGGCAATCGACTGCTCATCCTGCCGCCATTTGAGGTCGGGATTGCGGCGCAGCGTGCCAAGGCCCGAGCACGGGGCGTCGACCAGCACGCGGTCGGCCTTGCCGGCCAGGCGCTTGATCTTCTGGTCGCGCTCGTGTTCGATGCGGGCCGGATGAACGTTGGACAGACCGGAACGCGCCAGGCGCGGCTTCAGGTTGGCCAGGCGCTTGTCGGACACGTCGAAGGCGTAGAGGCGGCCGGTATTGCGCATCAGGGCGCCGAGCAACAGCGTCTTGCCACCGGCGCCGGCGCAGAAATCGACAACCATCTCGCCGCGCTTCGGTTCGAGCAGGAAGCCGAGCAACTGGCTGCCCTCGTCCTGTACTTCGAAAGCGCCGTCGAGGAAAAGCGGGTGCTTGGCCAGCGCCGGCTTGTCGCGCAGCCGAACGGCGAGCGGCGACAAGGCGCCCGGTTGAGCCGCGATCGCGTCGGCGGCGAGCCTGGCGAGCACGGCTTCGCGGTTGGTTTTCAGGGTATTGACGCGCAGGTCGAGGGGGGCCGCCTGGTTCATTGCCTGGGCCAGCGCCGGCACCTCGTCGGCACCGAGTTGCCCGGCCAGCCGTTCATACAACCAGTCCGGCAGGTCACAGCGTACGGCGGGTGGCCAGTCGGCATCCGACATGGCCTTGACCTCGGCCAGCCAGGCTTCCTCGCTCGCCTTGACGACGGGAGCCAGCTCGCGCAGGCTCCAGCCCCGGACGACGGCCAGGGCGACGAGCAGGCGGCGGCGGTTGGACAACTGCCCGGCGCAGCGGGCTTCGATGCTGCGCCCGCGCCGCAGCACGGCGAATACCGTTTCGGCAACAAAGGCCCGGTCGGCGTGCCCCAACTGGCGATGCTCGCGGAAATAGCGGGACACAACGGCGTCGGCCGGGTGATCGAAACGCAGCAACAAGCCAAGAACGGCCTCGGCATGGGCAAACAGGGCGGGGGTGAAACGGGCTTTCATGGGATTCCTAATTCGCTGGCGATCTGCTCGAAAATGTCGCCTTTCTTGTCGGTAAACCGTATTTTAACCGGCAGGCGATGATGATCGAGGGCAAGCCAGATTTCGGTCACGCTGTCGGTCATCGCCCGCAAGTGCAGGGTGCGGAAATGGCCGGCCGGCGTGTCGATTTCCTCTTCCCCCAGTGAATCGAGGGCATAGCGCTCGTACTTTTTGCCGGTGACGACGCCGATCGAGGCGCCCTCCTCCGGCCTGGACAAATAGGCGAGTTGGTAATTGAGCGACAGGACATCCTGCGTGCCCGGCGCGATCGCTCGTACCTGTCCGTCGCGCGACAGCCTGACCTGCGTGGCCAGCCAGTCGAATTCGGCATTTTCGTTGGCATCCCGGCCATTCTTGCGCGTCCGGTAATACTCGGGCTGCAGGCCGCCGGCGACCAGGCGTCCGCTGCTTTCGTTTTCGAAACGAACGGACTTGAAAAGGGCCACCAGGCCGCTCGTTTCGGTCATGCCGTAGAGGTGGTAGCGACCCTCCTCGGTGAATTCCCAGCGATGCTCGGCGCGTCCGATCTGGAAGCCCTGGGTGCCCATCAAAATGGCAAAGCGGATGACACCGCTAGCTGGCAGGCGGGGCGTGGCCGGCTCCGGCGGCACCGGCGGGGCCGCGGCGACCGGGGCGTCCGCCAGCCCCGAAGGACCGTCCTCGGCGAGCGCCGGCATGGACGAGGACGACCGTTCCGACGCGCTGGCGGCCGGGCGGCGCGGCCGGCTCCCGCTCCTCGCAGGCGGCCCGGCCTTGGCGGCATCGCGCACGAGGGGCCGGGGCGGTTCAGCCGGCGGTGCGGCGGGCGGTGGTTGCAACTCGGCGCGCAGCATGACCGGTTCCTCGCTCCCACCGCCGAACAGCGCGACATCGGGGCCGAACAAGGCCACCGCATGGATGCCCAGCGAAGCCGCCAGCGCCAGGACGATGGCGATGGGCATCGGCGCTCAGCGCAGGGCCGGAGCGATCAAGGCGCCGTCAGACGCTGGATCGGCAGCCAGCCGGACCCGGCCCTTGTCCAGGCGCAGCTTGCCCTCGGCAAACCAGCGGACGGCCTGGGGATAGATCCGGTGCTCCTGGCGCAAGACACGGGCTGCCAGACTGGCTTCGTCGTCGCTGTCGAGCACCGGCACGGCAGCCTGGATGATGACCGGCCCATGATCGAGGGTCGGCGTGACAAAATGCACGGTGCAGCCGTGGATGCGCACGCCTTCGTCGAGTGCCCGCTGATGCGTGTGCAGGCCGGGAAAGGCAGGCAGCAGCGAGGGGTGGATGTTCATCAGGCGGCCTTCGTAATGGCGAACGAAACCTTCGCTGAGGATGCGCATGAAGCCGGCGAGGACGACCAGATCCGGCACAAAGCCGTCGATGCACTCGGCCAGGGCAGCATCGAAGGCTTCGCGCCCGGCAAAGGCCTTGTGATCGATGTAATGCGTGACGATACCGGCCTTGGCGGCTGTCGCCAGCCCCGCTGCATCGGGCCGGTTGCTGATCACGGCAGCGATGTTGACAGGCAGATTGCCGGCATCGCGGGCGGCAATCAGTGCCTCCATGTTGCTGCCACGGCCGGAAATCAGGATGACGATATTCTTCATTTCAAAAAACTCACCGGTAAAAAGAGGGTGCTGGCGACCGTCTGGGTCAGCCGGGAAAGACTGCGGCCATTGCGATCGGCAACGATCTTGGCCATGAAATCGAGCAGGCCCATGACGCGGCCGAATTCGCGCTCGAAGGAAAGGTTGCGGTTGGCCGGGTCGAGCTCGTTGGAGAGCAGGAACAACTCGCCGGCGGCATTCCGGTCGTGGCCGAGCTTCCAGATCGCCACATCCATGTTGCGCGCCGAATTGAACAGCTTGACCTCGCTCAGGCTGTCGAGCACATAGAACTCCTGCTTGTGCTCGAACGCCGCATCGACCATGGTCAGCAAGCCGAAGACCAGGGCCGCCACGCGATCGCCGGCATAGGCCTCGTTGAACGCCAGCGCCGCTGCCGGCCCTTCGCGCAAACCGTTCATCTCCGGCCAGCGCTGGTAGTGCCGATTGCGCAGGCGCTCGACGGCGGCTTCACGGCTGCCCAGGCCGGCCTTCTTCCATTCCTTCGGGTTGCGCTTGTACAGCTTGTCGGCAATCAGCAGCAGGCCATCGACCACCTCGGCGCGATTGGTGTCGGCAATGCGGTCAACCTCGGTTTTGGCCAGGTATTTGACGTCCACCGTCGTGTCGGTTTGACCATCCTTGCCCAGCCTCGTGGAGCAGGCCGCCGCCAGGATCAGGGCGAGGAGGATGGCCAGGCCGCGCATCAGGCGGCCGCCTTGTGCTTGAGGTAGCCGACGGCGACCGGAATCAGCGAAACGACGATGATGCCAACGATGAGCAGCGACAGGTTTTGCTTGACCCAGGGCATGTTGCCGAGCCAGAAACCGGCCAGGCACAGCGAAACGACCCAGGCGGCAGCGCCGGTCAGGTTGAAGAGCAGGAACTTGGCATAGGACATGGCGCCGATGCCGGCCACGAAGGGGGCGAAGGTACGGAACAAGGGCAGGAAACGCGAGATGACCAGTGTTTTGCCACCGTGCTTTTCATAAAAGGCATGCGTCTTTTGCAGCGCCGCCTTGTTGAAGAAGCGGGAATTTTCCCAATGGAAAACCTTGGGCCCAAGCAGACGGCCGACCTGGTAATTAACCATGTTGCCGAGCACCGCGGCGGCGAGCAGCACGCCGATCAATGTCCCGATGTGCATGCCGCCCTCGCCCAGCGCAGCCAGCGCACCGGCCACAAAGAGCAGCGAATCGCCCGGCAGGAAAGGAAAGATCACGAAACCCGTCTCGGCAAAAATGATGAAAAACAGGATGCCGTAAATCCACAAGCCGTACTGCTGGACGAGGATCGCCAGATGCTTGTCGAGGTGGAGGACGAGGTCGATGAATTGGGCAAGCAGTTCCATGTGCGCCTAAGGGGCTGAAAACCCGGGAATTTTACCCCACTCGGCAGCCTGCCTCCCGGAAAGCGGCCAGCGCCGCGGGAGAATCCGGCGGGCGGCCCACAAAAACCATATAATCATCAAATTCACTCAAATCGCAAGGGTTCCTCGCCATGTTCTGCAAGCCTTACCGGGAACGGATCGCCCAGCTGGAAAACCGGCTCGCCACCAGCCAATCGGTGCTGGCCGCGCTGGATCGTTCGCTGGCAGTCATCGAACTGAGTCCGGATGGCCGGATTCTGGCGGTCAATGACAACTTTTGCCAGACGGTGGGCTATACCGCCGACGAGCTGGTCGGCCGCGAACATCGCCTGCTCTGCGATCCTGCCTTCGCCGCCAGTCCTGCGTATGCAGCGTTCTGGAATCAGCTGCGGCGGGGCGAGTTCCATCAGGGACTGATCAAGCGCCGGCAGCGGAGTGGCCGCGACATCTGGTTGCAGGCAACCTACAACCCCATCCTGGATAGCCTTGGCCAGGTCACCAAGGTAGTCAAGTTTGCCAGCGACGTGACGGCGCAGGTCAACGAAGCGGCTGGCCAAAAGGCGATGATCGATGCCATCGAACGGTCGACGGCCGTCATCGAGTTCAATGTCGACGGCACCATCCTGCGCGCCAACGACAATTTCCTGCGTGCGGTCGGCTATCGCGCCGACGAGATCGTTGGCCGCCATCACCGCCTGTTCTGCGCGCCGGACGTCGTCAACAGCGCGGAATACGCCACTTTCTGGGAACGCCTCGGGCGCGGCGAATTCATCACCGGCCGCTTCCCCCGGCTCGACCGGCAAGGCCGGGAAATCTGGCTGGAGGCAAGCTACAACCCGGTGTTCGATCCGGAGGGCCGGGTTCTCAAGGTGGTCAAGTTCGCCACCGACGTGACGCCCCAGGTCCAGCGCCTGCAAGCCGAACAGCAGGGGACGGCAACCGCCTACGAAGTCGCCCAGTCGACACGCGACATCGCCCATGACAGCAAGGCGATCATCCTGCAGACCGTCGACAAGATGCAGTCCATCGCCGCCCTCGTCGAACAATCGGCCGGGCTGGTGAACACACTGGGCCAACAAACGGCAGGCATCACCTCCATTGTCAACACGATCAAGGAAATCGCCGACCAGACCAACCTGCTCGCGCTGAACGCTGCCATCGAGGCTGCCCGGGCCGGCGAAAGCGGCCGGGGTTTCGCCGTCGTCGCCGACGAAGTCCGCAAACTGGCCGAGCGCACCGGCAAATCGACGGGCGAGATCAGCCGGATGATCGCGGACATCCAGGCCGAAACGGCCTCGGTCACGGCCAGCATGGAGAGTGGATTGCGGGCGGTCAATGAAGGTGTCGCGCTGGCCAGCGATGCCGGCGAAGCAATCCAGAAAATGCATGGCGGCGCCCTGCGTGTCGTCGAGGCGATCCAGGAACTCGCCGCCGGCACCGGCCGCTGAAGTCGACTCGGCAGGGCGGCCGGCAATCTGGGATAATCGGCCGCCATGCCGACCATCGCCCGCCTCCCCGACCTCCTGATCAGCCAGATCGCCGCCGGCGAGGTGGTCGAGCGTCCTGCCTCCGTCCTCAAGGAACTGCTCGAAAACAGCCTCGATGCCGGCAGCCGGGCAATCCAGCTCCATCTGGAAGAAGGGGGCGTCAAGCTGATCCGCATCACCGACGACGGTTGCGGCATTGCCAAGGACGAACTGGCGCTCGCGCTGACCCGCCATGCCACGTCCAAGATCAGTACGCTGGACGATCTGGAGCGCGTCGGGACCCTCGGTTTTCGCGGCGAGGCGCTGGCCTCGGTGGCTTCCGTCGCCCGCCTGACGCTGACCAGCCGCGAGCGCGGCGCCAGCCATGCCTGGAAGCTGCGCGGCGAACCCGGCGCCGAACCGGAACCGGCTGCCCTGATGGCCGGCACGGTGGTCGAGATGCGGGACCTGTACTACAACACGCCGGCCCGCCGCAAATTCCTCAAGTCGGAAAGCACCGAATTCGCCCACTGCGCCGACGCCGTGCGCCGCCTGGCCCTGACCCGGCCGGACGTGGCGATCAGCCTCACCCACAATGGGCGCAGCCTGTTTCAGCTCGCCCCGGCCGATGCCGGCCGGCGCATTGCCGACATTCTCGGCGAGACGTTCATCGGCTCAGCCCGCCCGATCGAGGCCGTCTCCGGCCCGCTGTCACTGTCCGGTTTCGCCATCGATCCGACGCGCGCCACCGACGCCAAGGATGGCCAGTATGTCTTCGTCAACGGCCGTTTCGTGCGCGACAAGGTGATCGGCCACGCCCTGCGCGAGGCCTATCGCGACGTACTGCACGGCAGCCGGCAGCCGGCGGTCTGCCTGTTCCTCAACATTGACCCGGCGCTGGTCGATGTCAATGTCCATCCGGCCAAGACCGAGGTGCGCTTCCGCGATGCGCGGGCGGTGCATCAGTTCGTTTTTCATGCCGTGCAGCGCACCCTGGCCGTACCGGTGCAGGCTGCGGCAGCCCTGCCGCTGGCGTCGGCCCCGCCCGCGACCACCTCGCCCCCCGCGGCGCCAGCCATCCCCTACCGTCCGCCGGAGCCATTGCGCCAGGCCAGCCTGGGCGTCGCCGAACCGGCCGCTGCCGCCTACCTCGCCTTCGCCCGCGCCGCCCGGGGAATCGGCCAGCCCGCCGTTATGCGTTCAGAAGCAGCACCGCAGTTCCAGCCCGGGGAATCCGCGCCGAACGAAGCGCCACCGCTGGGCTATGCGCTGGCCCAGTTGCATGGCATCTACGTCCTGGCCCAGAACGCCAGCGGCCTGGTCCTGGTCGACATGCACGCCGCGCATGAGCGGATCCTCTACGAGAAGCTGAAGACGGCTTTCGACAACCGGCAGATCGCCACACAGACCCTGCTCATTCCGGCCGTTTTCCCGGCCGACGCGCTCGACATCGCCGCCGTCGAGGAACATGCCGAAGCCCTGCGCGAACTGGGTTTCGACATCGCGCCGCTCGGCCCCAACCAGCTTGGCGTGCGCGGTGTGCCGGCCCTGCTCCAAGGCGGCGACCCGGCCGCGCTGGCCCGTGCCTTGATTGGTGAGCTGCGCGAGCATGGCATCACGCAACTGGCCACCGCCCGGCGCAACGAACTGCTGGCCACCATGGCCTGCCACGGCGCAGTGCGCGCCCGCCGCCAGCTCACGGTCCCGGAAATGAACGCCCTGCTCCGCCAGATGGAAGAAACCGAGCGCGCCGGCCAATGCAACCACGGCCGCCCGACGTGGACGGCGCTGACGCTGGACCAGCTCGACAAACTCTTCCTGCGCGGCCAGTGAGGACTACCGCATCGCCATGGCAGTTCCCTCCCTCCGCTGCTGGGCCCGGCAACTCAAACAGCACACGCTGACCGTCTATTTCGCCGCCCGCGATCCGCGCACGCCCTGGCTGGTCCGACTGCTTGCGCTGCTGGTGGCGGCCTATGCCCTGAGCCCGATCGACCTGATTCCGGATTTCATTCCGCTGATCGGCTACCTCGACGACCTGCTGCTCCTGCCGCTGGGCATCGCGCTGGTCGTTCGCCTGACGCCCCCGGAGGTGATGGCCGCCGCCCGCGACCGGGCGGCACAAGCGACCGAAAGGCCGGTCAGCCGCGCCGCGGCTGTCTTCATTGTCACCTTCTGGCTGATCGTTGCCGCCGGCACGGCCAACTGGCTGCTCGCCGAACGGTAACCGGCCGCTGCGTGTTAGCATTCGCCGCCATGACGCCACCCCGCCACCCTCCCGCCATCCTGCTCATGGGCCCCACCGCCTCGGGCAAGACGGCGGTGGCCATGGCCTTGGCCGACCGCTTCCCGGTTGAATTGATCAGCGTCGACTCGGCGCAGGTGTTCACCGACATGAATGTCGGCACCGCCAAGCCCGACCGCGCCACACTGGCCCGCTACCCGCACCGGCTGATCGATCTCATCACGCCGGAGCAGAGCTACTCCGCCGCCCGCTTCCGCGCCGACGCGCTGAGTGCCATGGCCGAAATCACCGCAGCCGGCAAGGTGCCACTACTGGTCGGGGGAACCATCCTGTATTTCCGCGCCCTGCTGCAGGGCCTGGCCGAGTTGCCGCCAGCCGACCCGGCCCTGCGCGCCGAAATCGACGCCGAGGCGGCCATCCGGGGCTGGCCGGCGATCCACGCCCGGCTGGCCAAGCTTGATCCGGCCACGGCAGCCCGCCTGCACCCGACCGACAGCCAGCGCCTGCAACGCGCGCTGGAAATCTGCCTGTCGAGCGGCCGCGCCATGTCCGAACTGCTGGCCGAAAGCGAAAGCACGAGGCCGCCCTACGATTTCCTGTCCGTCGGCCTCTTGCCCTCCGACCGCAGTGTGCTGCATGCGCGCATCGCCCGCCGTTTCGATGAAATGCTGCTGGCCGGCCTGGACGACGAGGTGCGTGCGCTGCGCAGCAAATACGCGCTGCATCTCGGTCTGCCGTCCATGCGCTGCGTCGGTTACCGCCAGGTCTGGGAAGCGCAGGACGGCCTGATCCCGCGCCGGGAAATGCGCGACCGGGGTGTCTTCGCCACCCGCCAGCTGGCCAAGCGGCAGATCACCTGGCTGGGCAACGGCTTTCCGGCCGATCACACCTACGACTGCCTCGACGGCGCCCTGGTCGACAAGGTGGCCGCCCGCACCGGCGCCTTTCTCAGGATTTGAGCAGCACCTTGAGATCCTCGGCCAGTGCTTCCAGTTGGCCGACGAGTTCGAGCGAAGCGTCCTGTGTCCCGACCAGGCGGTTGACGAAATCATTGGCCATGCTGCTCAACTGTTCCTCCTGACGCTCCATCAAGCCCAGGGTGACGAAAGCCTTGGCCAGCTGCTCCTGAAAATCGATCATCACCTGCGTCAGCTCGAAACAGTTGCGCCGGTAATTGGCCTGTACCCCGTCCAGCGTCGCATACAGGCGCGGCAACGCGTTCTCGATGCCGGCCCGCCGGCGGGCTGCCAGCATTTCCGCCTCAATGGCGCGCAAACGGGCATCCGCCCCTTCGGCCAGCAGGGCCCCGTTGTCGCGAATGCGCCCGCAGCGCTCGGCATCATCCAGCGGCATGTTGTTCACCAGTAGGGTGACCTGGCCATAGTTGAAGACGCAGCGCGACTTGAACTGGAAGATGCGGCCGCTTTCCCGGACATGGTTGAGGACCGACACCTCGAGCGGCACATTGCGCCCGTTGTGGCTGATCGTCAGCACCTCGCTACCCATGCGCATCTGCACCGCGGCCTGCAGGTCGTATTGTTGCATCGCATCGAGCAGGGCCGCCGCCAGTTCGTCCATCGTGTTGCAGGCAAAGGATTTGCTCAGGAACTGCAGGACGACGCCCAGCTCCCCCATGCTGACCATCGCCGCCATCGCCGTTTTCTGGGCGTAGCCCGCCTGCTCGCGCAGCGCCTTCTTCTCGGCCAGGCTGCGTGCCGCGACGCTCAGCTTGCTGAGCAGCTCGGCCGGCTCGAAAGGCTTCTGGATGAAATCATCCCCGCCCGCCTCGTAACAGAGCAGGCGGGTGTCGCTGTTGTCATGGGCGGAAATGAAGATGACCGGAATGTCCTGCGTCTGCCAATCATCCTTGAGATGCCGGCAGAGCGCATAACCATCCATCCCGGGCATCGACACATCGACCAGCAGCAAATCCGGATTGCGCTCGGCCACGGCACGCAGGCAGGCCTCGGCGGAGGCAAAGGTGTGCAGTTCCCAGTCTGCCGCCAGGATGGCCTGCAGCAGATCCAGAATGATCGGCTCATCATCAACGGCAAAAACACGCAGCTTGTTTTCCATCGCTATCCCCGGAAATCGTTGATGTATCGACGCATCCACCCGATATACAAAACACCGGGCAGTCCGGTACAACCCACAGGCATAGCCTACACCTTTGCAAAGACTGGCGGGAGAAGAGGATCAGTCATGGCTGCCGGAGAGAATCCCCGGCAGGCGGTTCGGTGTGTCGCCACAGGACAGGCACGGCAGGTCCGGCTCGAACGCCGCCTGGCATGCGCCATCCGCCTTCAATGGCGCGACGCGGACGAAGACGACACCGGCGCGCAACATGCCGAGATATTCGGCCGTCGCCAGCGAGACATCGATGACGCGCCGCCGATGGCGGGCATGCATCCGGTCGTTGATCCTGACGACGGCACAACGGTCGTTGTCAACGCGCCGCACGGCGACCAGGGCACCGAGCGGAAAGTGATTACTGGCGCCGGTGAATTGACGGGCGTCGAAGCGCTCGCCGGTCGACGTCCGCCGACCATGGAAGCCCTTGCCATAAAAACTGGCCAGGCCGTGCCGGCCTGGCCCGGCGTCATCGAGAATGTCGGCCGGACCGAAGTCGCTGACCGGCAAGGCAACCGGTGCCGGTTTGCGCACCACCGTTTTGGCCGTCCGGGGCGCGGCCGGCTTACCCGCTGCCCGAGCAGTCGACGGGGCGTGGCACAGCAGCAGGCCGCAGCAGAACGCCACGGCCCACCGGGCGATATCAGACCACCACCGTCTGCGCTTCGTCACCCTGGCGGGCCCGAATGACGCCGATGTTATAGACCGTTTCGCCCTGCGCCTTTAGTTCGGCCATGGCGGCATCCGCATCGGCTGCCGCCACGATGATGACCAGACCGATGCCGCAATTGAAGGTCCGGTGCATTTCGTTCTCGGCGACATTACCTTCCTGCTGCATCCAGTCGAACAGCTTCGGACGCTGCCAGGCCGACTTTTGAATTTCGGCCACGGTGTTTTCCGGCAGCACGCGCGGCACGTTTTCCAGCAGGCCGCCGCCGGTGATGTGGGCCATACCCTTGATCGTGACCTTCTCCAGGGTCGCCAGCACCGGCTTGACGTAGATGCGGGTCGGGGCCATGACCACGTCGGCCAGCGAACGGTCGCCGTCGAACGGGGCGTTCATGTCCGGCTTGGAACGCTCGATGATCTTGCGCACCAGCGAGTAGCCGTTGGAATGGGCGCCGGAAGAAGCCAGGCCGAGGACCACGTCGCCCGGCTGGATGCTCTTGCCGTCGATGGCCTTCGACTTCTCGACCACGCCGACGGCAAAGCCGGCCAGGTCGTATTCGCCCGCCGGGTACATGCCCGGCATTTCGGCGGTTTCGCCACCGATCAGCGCGCAACCGGCCAGTTCGCAACCCTTGGCAATGCCGCGGACGACCGCCGCAGCGGTATCCACATCGAGCTTGCCGCAGGCGAAGTAGTCGAGGAAGAACAGCGACTCGGCGCCCAGCACCAGAATGTCATTAACGCTCATGGCGACCAGATCCTGGCCGACCGTGTCGTGGCGGTTCAGTTCGAAGGCCAGCTTCAGCTTGGTGCCAACGCCGTCGGTCCCGGAGACCAGCACCGGCTCCTTGTAGCGCTTGGGCACTTCGAACAGCGCGCCGAAGCCGCCGATGCCGCCCAGCACGCCATCGCGCAGGGTTTTCCTGGCGAGCGGCTTGATGCGATCGACGAGAGCATCGCCCGCATCGATATCGACGCCGGCATCACGGTAGGAAAGAGGGGTATTTGGGGTCATGATCGGTTTGGAGGCAGGCGCGGCGGATGCCGCTTGATAAAAAAGGGAATTTTACCCGAAACCAACGCCCCTCCCTAATCCGGCGCATTCGGCAGGCGCCGGGCCAGGCCATCCCCGAGAAATCACACAACCCCATGGTTTGCAATGGATTTACCAATGTAAAATCTTTGACTGATCTTAAAAAGAATAAGGAAAAACATGTAGTTGTGTATCGTTCTTTCTGTAAATTCCGTTTTGCCCGTGGCCTGCTGGGCGGGGAGCGTAGGCGCGTAGCGCCGGAGGTCACCGCCCAGCAGGCGGCACGACGGTGGGTCTGACGCCAT
>JBKBHB010000030.1:0-37630 GCA_046297855.1 Azonexus sp. | reverse complement strand
GGTAATCGAAGTCCTTCATGAAGCCGATATCGGCGCCGGCGGCAAAGGCTTTCTCGTTCCCGGTGAGGACGATGCAGCCGATGGCCTCGTCGGCTTCGAAGGCGTCGATCGCGGCGCCGATACCGTCGACGACCTCGTTGTTCAGGGCGTTCATCGCCTCCGGGCGGTTGATGCGGATCAGGCCGACCTTGCCGACGATCTCGCTGAGTACGACGTGGGACATGGATGTCTCCCCAAAAAACGGCCGCCCCCGAGGGGACAAGAGGGCGGCCCAAGTGCAGTTGAAAGGGGACGATCAGCGTTCGTCGAAGCTGACCGTCAGGTTCTGGCTGGTGGCGCGAGCCTGGCAGCTGAGGACGAAGCCCTGCTTGACTTCGTCGGCCTCCAGCGTGAAGTTCTTGTCCATCACCACCTCGCCGCACAGCACCTTGGCGCGACAGGTGCAGCAGACACCGGCCTTGCAGGAAAACGGCAGGTCCAGGCCGGCGTCGAGCGCGGCGTCGAGGACGTGCTCGTCGGGGCCGATGGCCAATTCATGCGCCTTGCCGTCGAGCACGATGGTCAGGGCGATATCCTTGGCCGCGGCCTGCTTGTGCGGGGCGGCATCGGTATCGGCCTGGACCTTGGCGGCCTGCGCCGGGCCGGAAGTGAAGCGCTCGGTATGCACCCGGTTTTGCGGCACGCCGGCAACGAGCAAGGCCCGCTCGGTCGCCTCGATCATCGCCTCGGGGCCGCAGATGAAAACCTCGTCCATGCTGGCCACCGGCAGCAGGGTGTCGATGATGGCCTGCACCTTGGCGCCGTCGATGCGCCCCTGCAGCAGATCGACCTCCTGCGCCTGGCGCGACAGGATGTGGATCAGCGTCAGGCGGTCCGGGTAGCGGTCCTTCAGATCCTGCAGCGCTTCGTTGAACATCACGCTGGACATGCGGCGGTTGCCGTACACCAGCGTGAATTTGGACTCCGGCTGCTCTTCCAGCGTCGTCGCGGCAATCGACAGGATGGGGGTGATGCCCGAACCGGCGGCAAAGCCGACGCGGTGGAGGGCGCGCGGCTTTTTGATCGTGAAGCGCCCCTCCGGCGGCATCACGTCGAGCTTGGCGCCGGCGCTCAGGGTCTGCGCCGCCCAGTTGGAAAACAGACCGCCCTCGACCGGGCGGATGCCGATTTCGAGTTCGCCGGCCTTGGCCAGGCGGCTTCGCGGGCTGCTGATCGAGTAGTTGCGACGCACCTCCTGACCCGCGACCCGGGCGCGCAGGGTCAGGAACTGGCCGGGCTGGAAGGCAAAGGTGTCGCGCGCGGCGGCGGGAATGTCGAAGGTGATGGCCACCGAGCCGGCGGCTTCGGGGGTGACGCGCTTGATGGTGAGTTCGTGGAAACGGGGAGCTGACATAAGGCTTGCCTCGCTAATAAGGCTTGAAGTAGTCGAACGGCTCCTGGCAATCGAGGCACTTGTAGAGCGCCTTGCAGGCTGTCGACCCGAAATGTGAGGATTCGACCGTGCGCGCCGAGCCGCAATGCGGACAGGGCACGGTTTCCGCGGCGGCCGGCTTGCTGATGAAGCGCACGACGTTGCGACCGGCGGGCGTCCGGTGCGGCGGGGCGATGCCGTAGGCGCGCAGCTTTTCCTTGCCGGCCTCGGTCATCCAGTCGGTGCTCCAGGCCGGGGCCAGTTGCGTGACGACGCGGGCAGCGATGCCGGCGCGGGCCAGCGTCGCCCTGACATCGTCCTCGATCTGGCCCATTGCCGGGCAGCCGCTGTAGGTCGGTGTGATGATCACCTCCAGGCCATCGGCCGCCTGCCGGACGTCGCGCAGGATGCCCAGTTCGCGCAGGGAAATGACCGGAATTTCCGGATCGGTCAGTTCCTCCAGCACGGCCCAGGCCGCTTCGACGCTCGTGCGCATGGCTTACCAGACGGCGTTCGGATGGGCGCGGGCCAGACTTTGCATTTCGGCCAGCAGGAAGCCGAGATGCTCGGAATGGATGCCCTTCTTGCCCTCGGTGACGTAGCCGCCGACCGCCGGCCGCTGCAAGGTGGCTTCGGCCAGTGCCGCATCGACGATGGCATCCCAGTCGGCCTTGAGCGTCGCCACGTCGACGCCGATGCCGGCCGCGATGGCAGCGGCTTCGGCCGGGCTCTGCACCCAGAATTCCTGGGTATAGGGAAACAGGTGGTCGAGCGACGCCTGAACGCGGGCATGCGATTCGTCGGTGCCGTCGCCGAGGCGAACCAGCCAGTCGCGGGCATGGCGCAGGTGGTAGCGCACTTCCTTGACCGACTTGGCGGCAATGGCGGCGAGATCGGCATGGGCCGATTTTTCCAGCGCTTCCCAGAGCAAGGCCATCAGCGCGCTGTACAGGAAGTTGCGGACGATGGTCGTGCCGTAGTCGAGGCTGCTGTGGGCGTAGCCGGACAGCGGGCCATGATGGGGCAGTTCGAGCAGCGTGTAGTTGCGGAATTCGTGCGTGTCGCGGAAGTAGGCGAGCTTGTCTTCGGTGCAGTCGCCGCCCTTGAGCGTGGCGACCAGTTGGTAGAGCAGCCGGGCCTGGCCGATCAGGTCGAGGCTGACGTTGGACAGCGCGATGTCTTCTTCGAGGATCGGGCCATGCCCGCACCACTCGGCATTGCGCTGGCCGAGGATCAGGGCATTGTCGGCGAGGTGCAGCAGGTAATCGATGGCGGCGCTCATTACATGTGCCCCACTTCTTCCGGGATTTCGTAGAAGGTCGGGTGGCGGTAGATCTTGTCGGCCGCCGGGTCGAACAGTTCGCCCTTCTCGTCGGGATTGCTGGCGGTGATGTCCTTCGACTGCACCACCCAGATGCTGACACCCTCCTGGCGACGGGTGTAGACGTCACGCGCCATTTCCAGCGCCTGGCGGGCATCGGCGGCGTGCAGGCTGCCGCAGTGCTTGTGTTCGAGCCCCTGCTTGCTGCGAACGAAAACCTCCCAGAGCGGCCATTCTTTCAGTGCGGTGGTCATGCTGCATCCCTCATGTCACGCGCTTGTTGCTTGGCGGCATGGGCCAGTGCGGCATCGCGCACCCATTGCCCGTCGTTGTGCGCCTTGACGCGGGTGGCCAGACGCTCCTTGTTGCAGGGGCCGTTGCCATTGACGGTCTCCCAGAATTCGGCCCAGTCGATCTGGCCATAGTCGTAATGCTGGCGTTCCTCGTTCCACTTGAGGTCGGGGTCGGGCAGGGTGACGCCGAGCACCTTGGCCTGCGGCACGGTGGCGTCCACGAACTTCTGGCGCAGGTCGTCGTTGGAGACGCGCTTGATGCCCCAGCGCATGCCGAGCGCGCTGTTCGGGCTGTCGGCATCGGGTGGCCCGAACATGGCCAGGCATTTCCACCACCAGCGGTTGACCGCATCCTGCACCATCTCGCGCTGTTCGGCCGTGCCCTGCATCATGACCAGCAGCGCCTCGAAGCCCTGGCGCTGGTGGAAGGACTCTTCCTTGCAGACGCGCACCATGGCGCGGGCGTAGGGACCGTAGGAGCAGCGGCAGAGCGGCACCTGGTTCATGATCGCGGCGCCGTCCACCAGCCAGCCGATGACGCCGACGTCGGCCCAGGTCAGGGTCGGGTAGTTGAAAATCGAGCTGTACTTGGCGCGGCCGCTGTGCAGGCCTTCGAGCATCTCGTCGCGGCTGGTGCCGAGTGTCTCGGCGGCGGAATAGAGGTAAAGGCCGTGGCCGCCCTCGTCCTGCACCTTGGCGATCAGGATGGCCTTGCGCTTCAGGCTCGGGGCGCGCGAGATCCAGTTGCCCTCGGGCAACATGCCGACGATCTCGCTGTGCGCGTGCTGGCTGATCTGGCGAATCAGGGTCTTGCGATAGGCCTCGGGCATCCAGTCCTGCGGCTCGATACGGCCGTCGGCGTCGATGCGGGCATCGAAAGCGGCCTGCCGGACGGGATCCTCGGTCGACGGTGCCAGCGGCACGGTCTTGCTGCCGGCGTTGTCTGGCACATTGAATGATTGGGTGTACATGACGTTCTCCTGTTGGGGGGGGAATCCCTGGACGGGGTGTTGCCTGCGGCGACGGCGGCTGGCCGCCATCGCCGCGGCAGGGCTTACTGAACGATGGTCCAGTCGCCGCCCTTCACTTCGAGCAGGCGGAAGGCCGAGAGGTCGAGGCCCATGTGATCGGTCGGCGACATGTTGTAGGTGCCGCTGGTGCCCACGAAGCCCTTGGTGGCTTCCAGCGCATCGCGCACCTTGGCCTTGTCGGTGGAGCCGGCGCGCTTGATGGCATCGACCGCCAGCATCAGGCCGTCGTAAGCGTAACCGCCGAAGGTGGACACATCGGTCTTGTAGGCGGCCTTGTAGGCTTTCTCATAGGCGCTGACCACCGGCTTCTGCGGATCGTTGGCCGGCAGCTTTTCCGGGATCAGCTGTGCCGGCGACGGCAAACGGACGCCTTCGGCGGCCGGGCCGGCCAGCTTCAGGAATTCGTCGGACGCGACACCATGCGACTGATAGAGCGGCAGCGTGATGCCCAGTTGCTTGTAGTTCTTGGTGACGATGGCCGGCCCCTGCCCCAGACCGAACACGAACACGGCCTGAACGCCTGGCGTGGTCTTGATTTTGGTCAGCTGCGGGCTCATGTCCGTGTCCTTCGGACCGTAGGTCTCGTTGGCAACCAGCGTGATGCCGTACTTGCCGGCGACCGCCTCGGTTTCCTTCTTGCCGGAGGCGCCGAAGCCGGAGGTTTCGGAGAGCAGGGCCACCTTGGTCAGGCCGCGCTTTTTCATGTCCTCGAAGACCTTTTCCGCCGCCATGCGGTCGGTGTGCGGCGTCTTGAAAACCCACTTCTTGACCGGCTCGATGATGACCACGGCGCCGGCCAGCGAGATGAAGGGGATCCCCGCCTTTTCGGCCAGCGGCACGGAGGACATGGTGGAACCGGTGGTGGTGCCGCCGACCAGCACGTCAACCTTGTCGTCTTCGATCAGGCGCTTGGTGAAGCCGTTGGCCTTGTTGGCATCGCTGCCGTCGTCGTAATGGACGAGTTGCAGCGGGCGGCCGAGCACGCCCCCCTTCTTGTTGAGGTCATCAACGTACAACTGCAGCGTCTTCAGTTCCGGATCGCCAAGGAAGGCAGCCGGACCGGTGACGGAGAGCACGGAACCGATCTTGATCGGATCGGCCGCCTGGGCGGCAAAGGCGCCGAGCACCAGAACGGCACCGGCAGCGAGTTGCTTGATGGTTTGCTTCATGGGTTTGTCTCCTCTGGGGTTGCTGTTGCTAACGACTAATCACGCACGACGGCCGGCTGATCAGACACGCTCGATCACCATGGCAATGCCCTGCCCGACACCGATACACATGGTGCACAAGGCGTAGCGGCCGCCACGGCGCTTGAGTTCGTAGGCGGCGGTGGTCACCAGGCGGGCACCGCTCATGCCGAGCGGATGGCCCATGGCGATGGCGCCGCCGTTGGGATTGACGCGCGCTTCGTCATCGGCCAGGCCGAGATCGCGCAGGACTGCCAGCCCTTGCGCCGCAAAGGCTTCGTTCAGTTCGATGACGTCCATCCGGTCGAGCGTCAGACCGGTCTGGGCCAGCACCTTGCGCACGGCCGGGGCTGGGCCGAAACCCATGATGCGTGGCGGCACGCCGGCGGTGGCCATACCGACGACGCGGGCCAGCGGCTGGAGGCCGTAGCGCCCGGCAGCGGCTTCCGAGGCGAGCAGCAAGGCGCAGGCGCCGTCGTTGACGCCGGAGGCGTTGCCGGCCGTCACCGACAAATCGGGACCGTTGACGCCCTTCAGCTTGGCCAGCATCTCGAGCGTGGTATCCGGACGTGGATGCTCGTCGGTATCGAACACCTTGGGATCACCCTTTTTCTGCGGGATCACCACCGGCACCAGTTCGTCGGCGAAGCGGCCGGCGGCATGGGCAGCGGCCCAGCGCTGTTGCGAGCGCAGGGCAAAGGCATCCTGGTCGGCCCGGCTGATGTTGAACTCCTCGGCGACGTTATCCGCCGTCTGCGGCATGGAGTGCGTGTCGTAGAGCTTTTTCATCAGCGGATTGGGGAAGCGCCAGCCGATGGTGGTGTCGTAGATCGTTGCCTGGCGCGAAAAAGCGGTTTCCGCCTTGCCCATCACGAAAGGCGCGCGCGACATGCTTTCCACCCCGCCGGCGATCATCAGCGCGGTTTCGCCCGATTTGATCGAGCGGGCGGCAAGACCGACCGCGTCCATGCCGGAACCGCACAGCCGATTCACCGTGGTACCCGGCACCTCGATGGGCAGGCCGGCGAGCAGGCCGGCCATGCGAGCGACGTTACGATTGTCCTCGCCGGCCTGGTTGGCGCAGCCGTAGATGATGTCGTCGACCGCCGTCCAGTCGACCTGCGGATTGCGCTCCATCAAGGCCTTGAGCGGAATGGCACCGAGGTCGTCGGCGCGCACGGCAGCCAGCGCGCCGCCGTAGCGGCCGATGGGGGTACGGATGGCGTCGCAAATATAAGCTTCAGTCATCGTCATTTCCTCAATTCTGCTTCGGGCGCTCGTCCAGCACGCGTTTGGCCTTACCGACCAGCGTGCGCGGAATGGCGTCGAATTCCATGACGGTGATCTGGGTCGACACACCGATGATGGTCTTGATGCGATGCTGCAGTTCCTTGGCGATGGACTGGATATCGGCCGGCGGCAGCTTCCCCGACAGCTCGCGCTGGACTTCGCAACGCACCTCCAGGTTGTCCAGATGGCCCTCGCGGGTGACAACGACCTGGTAATTGCCGGACAGGCGCGGGTCGCGCAGGATCTGCTCCTCGATCTGGGTCGGAAAGACATTGACGCCGCGGATGATCAGCATGTCGTCCGACCGGCCGGTGATCTTGCCAATGCGGCGGAAGGAGCGGGCGGTCGGCGGCAGCAGGCGGGTCAGGTCACGGGTCCGGTAACGGATGACCGGGAAGGCTTCCTTGGTCAGCGAGGTGAACACCAGCTCCCCCTCTTCGCCATCGGGCAGCACCTCGCCGGTTTCCGGGTCGATGATTTCAGGGTAGAAGTGGTCTTCCCAGATCACCGGACCGTCCTTGGCCTCGATGCATTCGCAGGCCACCCCCGGCCCCATCACTTCGGTCAGGCCATAGATGTCGATGGCATCGATACCCAGCTTGCGCTCGATCTCGCTACGCATGCCCTCGCCCCACGGCTCGGCGCCGAAGATGCCGACCTTGAGCGAAATCTCTTCCGGCTGGATGCCGAGGCGCTCGAACTCCTCGGCGATGACCAGCGAGTAGGACGGCGTGACCATGATGATGTCCGGCTTGAAATCCATGATCTGCTGGACCTGCTTCTCGGTCTGCCCGCCGGACATCGGCACGACGCAGGCACCGAGGCGCTCGACACCGTAGTGGGCGCCCAGGCCACCCGTAAACATGCCGTAGCCGTAGGCGACATGCACCATGTCACCGGCCCGGCCGCCCGCAGCGCGGATCGAGCGGGCAACGACGGCGGCCCAGTTGTCGAGGTCGTTCCGGGTGTAGCCAACCACCACCGGCTTGCCGGTCGTGCCGGAGGATGCGTGCAGGCGGGCCAGCTTGTGGCGCGGCACCGCGAACAGGCCGAACGGGTAATGGTCGCGCAAATCCGCCTTGGTCATGAACGGGAATTGGCCGAGGTCGGCCAGGCACTTCAGGTCGTCCGGGTGGACGCCCTTGGCCAGGCACTTCTGGCGATAGGGCTCGACGTTGTCGTAGGTATGGCGAACCGACCACTTCAGGCGCTCAAGTTGCAGCGCCGAAATTTCGTCGCGGCTGGCGGTTTCGATCGGATCGAGTTCACCGGGCAATGGCATTTTGGATGTCATGTTTGTCTCCTCCGTGGGGTTTTGTTGGGTTGGCGGCGGGTAATTGGTGGCTGGAGTCGTCTGCGGCCCTGCTCACAACGAACAACCGCTTTCCAGTCCGGCGATCACTTCACCATTGATGCGATAGCTCTTGCCCCGGAACAGGGCGATGGTCTTGCCGTGGCTGTTGCGCACGGTAATGTCGTACACGCCGGTCCGGCCGGCTGCCGACTGCTCGACGGCTTCCGCTTCCAACGTCTCGCCCTCCCTGGCCGGGGCCAGGAAGTCGATATGGCAGGCCGACGCGACGGTGTTCTTGTTGTAGCTGTTGCAGGCGTAGGCAAAAGCCGTATCGGCCAGGCTGAAGATCATGCCGCCGTGGCAGATGTGGTGGCCGTTCACCATGTCGGAGCGAACCGTCATGGTGAGCAGCGAAGCGCCCGGCTGGACGCGAACGATCTGGATGCCCAGCGCCTGCGCGGCGCGGTCACGCGCGTACATCGCCTCGGCGGTGGCATCGGCCAGGGCTTGTGCCTCGGCCGGGCTGAGTTTCGGTTCAGTCATGAATCTTCCTTCCGGCAAACACGGCGCGCTGGATCAGCGGCGAGATGCGGTAACGGTCTTCGCCGTAGCTGGCACCGAGGTGGGCCAGCACATCGCGGATGACGGCGACGCCGACCTGATCGGCCCAGGCCAGCGGCCCCTGCGGATAGTTGACGCCCAGGCGCATGGCCTGGTCGGCGCCCTTTTCGGTGCACACGCCCTGGTTGACCGCGTCGGCCGCTTCGTTGGCCAGCATGGCAACCGTGCGCATGACGACCAGTCCCGGCACATCGAGGAAACGCGACACGGCAAAGCCGGCCGCCTGCAACAGGCCGATGGCGGACGCAACAGCGGCCGGCTCGCACTGCTCGGCAGCCGCAACCGCGAGACGGGTGGCCTTGCTGTAGTCGAGCGCCAGGTCGATCACCACGGTGTTGGCAACGCCGGTCTCGGCAGCGCGCTGCGTGGCACTGCGGCCATCGGTGACGTAGAGCTTGGCGAGGCCGATTTCAGCGATGCGGCCGCCCCCCAAGGGGGCTCCCTTCGGGGCGTCGGTAGCCGGGGCGCGCCCGAACGACAGGCCACTGTGCTGCAGGCGCTCGACCAGGGCTTCGGCGAGATCGGATTCGCCGAACACCGTGATCTTGCCGGCCGGCGTTTGCGGCGCCTCGGTCTGCGGCGCGGGCTGCACGGCGCCCTCGCGATAATCGTAGAAGCCGCGCCCGCTCTTGCGGCCGTAAAAGCCGGCATCGACCAGTTCCTGCTGGATCAGCGACGGCAGAAAACGCGGATCGTGGTAGAACGCCCGCCACACCGAGTGGGTCACGGCGAAATTGACGTCGTGGCCGATCATGTCCATCAGCTCGAACGGCCCCATGCGGAAGCCGCCGGCCTCGCGGCAACAGGCGTCGATGGTGGCGTAGTCGGCGGCCCCCTCCTGGGCAAGGCGCAGCGCCTCGGCGTAGTACGGCCGGGCGACCCGATTGACGATGAAGCCGGGCGTCGACTTGGCATGTACCGGCGTCTTGCCCCAGGCAGCGGCGGTGGCGAACAGCGTTTCGGCCACCGCCGGGTCGGTGGCCAGGCCGGAGACGATCTCGACCAGGGCCATCAGCGGCGCCGGGTTGAAGAAGTGCAGGCCGGCCAGGCGCTCCGGCCGTTGCAACGCCGCACCAATGGCCGTCACCGAGATGGACGAGGTGTTGGTGCCGAAGAGGCAGTCGGCCGACACGATACCCTCGAGGTCGGCATACAGCCTTTGCTTGGCTTCGAGGTTTTCGACAATGGCTTCGACGACCAGCGCGGCATCGGCCAGATCGGCCAGCTGCTCGACCGCGATCAGGCGATCGCCGGCGGCCAGGGCCGCCTCGGCGCTCATCTTGCCTTTTTCGGCCAGCCGGGCGAACTGGGCACGGATGCCGTCAACCGCCTTGGCGGCAGCGCCCGGACGGTTGTCGAGCAGCTTGACGACATGCCCGGCCTGCGCCGCCACCTGGGCGATACCGGCGCCCATGGCACCGGTGCCGACGACGGCGACGACCGCCTGTTGGGATAGGGGTGACTGGCTCACGGCTTCACGCTCCGGTGAAATTCGGCGCACGCTTTTCCATGAAGGCGGCGACGCCCTCGGCGTAATCCGGGCTCCAGCCCAGCTCGCGCATGAAGCCGCCTTCGAAGGAGAGCTGTTGTTCCAGCGTGTGGCCCGGCGCGGCATGCATGGCCTGACGGGTGCGAACCAGCGCCTTGGTCGGCAGGGTCGCCAACTGCCTGGCCAGCGCATCGATACGGGCGGCGAATGCGGCATCCTCGACGCACTCCCAGATCAGGCCCCATTCGGCGGCCTTTTCGGCCGGCAGCTTGTCGGCGAGCAGGGCCAGACCCAGGGCACGCGCCATGCCGACACGCTGCGGCAGGAACCAGGTGCCACCGGTGTCCGGAATCAGGCCGATCTTGGAGAAAGCCTGCAGGAAGGAAGCCGACCGGGTGGCGACGACCAGGTCGCAGGCCAGCGCCACCGAGGCGCCGGCCCCCGCGGCGATGCCGTTGACCGCAGCGATGGTCGGCACGCGCAGGTTGGCGAGGCGCAGGACCAGCGGCTTGTAATTGCGTTCGACGACATTGCCGATGTCCGGCATCTTGCCGTCCACCGGAGCCATCTCCGGATCGGCCAGATCCTGCCCGGCGCAGAAGGCGCGACCGGCCCCGGTCAACACGAGAACGCGGATCGCCGGGTCGGCCTGGACGGCATCCAGCGCCGTGCGCAGTTCGGCATGCATGGCACCGGTAAAGCTGTTCAGCTTGTCCGGACGGTTCAGGGTCAGGCGGGCGATGCCGGCCTCGACGGTGAAGGTGATGTTTTCAAAGTTCATGGCGCGTTCTCAGATGTGGTAGCGGCGCTGGACGACCACGAAACGGTTGGCGACGAAGGCGGCATCGGCGTAGGACGCATTGGCTGCCGGGTTGCCGCCGGTACCGTGGTAGTCGGAATAGGCCGCCGACTGGTTCACGAAGACGCCGCCGGTCAGGTTGATCGACAGGGCGACCTTGGAACGCAGGGTGGCGGCGGTCATCGCGTCGATCACTTCCGGCCTGGTCGAGTAGATGCCAGCGGTCAGCGCACCATGGGTTGCCACCAGACGCTCGGACAGCGCGATGCCGGCGGCGGTGTCGGCAACCTTGACGATGAAGCTGATCGGGCCGAAGCGCTCCTCCATGTAGGCATGTTCGTCAGCCGCGTCGCAGGCGAGCAGCACCGGCGTACGCACGGTGGCCTTCGGGAAATCCGGGTTCTCCAGCCGGGTCGAGGCCAGCACGACCTTGCCCAGCGTGCCGCTGTCCGCCATCTCGATACGCTTCAGGGTATCGGCGGATTGCACGGCGCCGAGCACGGCGAGCGCCACTTCCGGCTTGGCCAGGAACCCGGAAACCGCCTTGGCCAGGTCGGCACAGACGTCGTCGTAGGACTTGTGGCCGCCTTCGGTGTCGATGCCGCCGGCCGGAACGAAGATGGCCTGCGAGGTGGTGCACATCTGGCCGGAATAGAGCGACAACGTGAAGGCCAGGTTGCGCAGCATGGCCTGGTAGGCGTCGGTCGAATCGATGACGATATTGTTCACGCCGGCCAGCTCGGCATAGACGCGGGCCTGGCGGCAGTTGTCGATCAGCCACTGGCCAAAGACATTGCCCCCGGTAAAGTCGATCGACTTGACAGCCGGATGGGTGACCAGCTTCTGGGTCGTGGCGCGATCCGCGGTCACGCACAGCGTGACCAGATTGGGATCGATGCCGTTCTCGGCCAGCACGGTGCGGATGGTGCGCACGGTGATGGCGGCCGGCAGGATGGCGTTGCTGTGCGGCTTGACGATCACGGCGTTGCCGGTCGACAAGGCGGCGAACAAGCCGGGATAGGTATTCCAGGTCGGGAAGGTGCCGCAACCGACTACCACGCCGACCCCCTGGCCGACGATTTCGAAGTGCTTCTTCATGACCAGCGACGGGTTCTTGCCCTGCGGCTTGTCCCAGACCGTTTCGGCCGGCACGAAGCTCTGCTCGCGCCAGGCGTAGGCCACGGCCTCCAGGCCACGATCCTGGGCGTGCGGCGAACCGGCCTGGAAGGCCATCATCCAGCCCTGGCCGGTCGTCATCATCACGGCATGGGCGATTTCAAAACTTTGCTTGTTCAGGCGATCGAGGATTTCCAGACAGATGCCGGTGCGGCCGGCGACTCCCGCCTTCTGCCAGCCGGCCATGGCCTGCTGGCCGGCGGCGATCAGCGCCTCGTGGTCGCACACCGGATAAAGGACGCCCATTTCGATGCCGTAGGGCGACTGCTCGCCGCCCGCCCAACCCGTCTGCCCCGGCTGCTCCAGCCCGAACTGCCGGCCGAGGTGCGCCTCGAATGCCCGCCTACCGTCTTCGGCCGCCGTTTCGCCATAAGTCTTCGGACTCGGCATCTCGTTATAGGCCGACCAGTAGCCACGCGTGGCAATCGCATTGAGGGCGCCATCCAGCGTGGCGCGGTGTTTCTCGAGCAGGGGGTGCGACATCGATATCTCCTTCGCGGTGTTTGTTCTTTGGTGGCAGCGCAGCCTGGGCGCGCCGACTTGCAACACACGATACAAACTACAACCACACAAGTCAATCAAAAGTATCGTAAATTTTTTCCAAAAACTAGGTTACGATTAGCAAAATACGTTTCTGATCGCAGTTGAAATTCAATAAAATCAACGAACTAATAAAAACATTCCCCCTTAAATTTTTTGATGTTCCGAATCGCAAAATTCATTACGGAAAAATTTTTCTCCGATCCGATACATTTTTTATTGACTTAACGCTTCGTTATGTATCACTATTCACCCCACGCCACCGGCCAGGCCGGATGGCAGTCACATTGATCATCAGACCCAAACAAGGAGTGAGACATGGCCAGCACCAAGGAACGTTTTGCCGACAAGATGGAATTCCCGCCCGCGATTCAGCAGCCCAACGTCTATCCGCTGTCGTGGAACAGCAAGACCAAGAAGCTGCAGGAAGTCTGGGAAGCCGCGCTGCGTGAGAACTGGGACCCGGAGAAGCTGCCCTGGGACACCCTGGACGTCGATAGCTACACCTGGGAAGAACGCGAGTCGATCGCCTACTGGTGGAGCCTCTTGTCGGTGTTCGACGCGTCCGCCCCCCCGGTTTTCGCCGAAGCCCTGATCAAGACCTATGAAGTGCACGAGGAAGACCCGGTCCGCAAGTGCTTCTTCTCCGTCACCCGCGACGAGCAGAACCACGAAATCATGTGTGGCCTGGCCATCACCAAGATGCTCGGCCATCCGGACCCGCTGACCTACCAGCCGAAGACCGAACTCGGCAAGCGCCTGCAGAAGAACGTGCAGTGGCTGTACTTCAACGGTTCGCGCTACTGGAATGGCTACAAGCAGGCGGTGCCCAAGTACGACCTGGCCGTGCTGTTCAGCTCCTTCCTGATGGGCGAGATCGCTGCCGCGACCATCTTCAAGCAGATGTTCGACAACTCCCGCGAGCCGGTCTTCAAGGAAGGCTTCAAGAACATCGGCCGCGACGAAGGCCGCCACATGGCAATCTGCATGGCCGTCATGGAGCGTGATTACCCGGGCCTCAAGGAAGAAACCAAGGCCATCGTCACCAAGCAGATCCGCGCCGGCTACCTGTTCCTGTCCGCCGTGCTGTTCGAGCCGCCGATGGAATTCTGGGATCTGCCGGCCGACTTCATCGCCAACCAGCGCGAGGCCGAGGAAGTCGCCCGCGGCGCCGGCTTCGGCATCCCGACCTACGAGATGAAACTGCAGAACTGGCGGAACGCGATGATCAACCTGAAGGGCGTGCTCGACCGCTACAACATTCCGTTCCCGGCCATTCCGGAAGTCGGCATCACCGGCCAGGAAATCAGCGACATCGACATGGAAGACATCATCCCGGTCTTTTAAGCACCGGATGAACCCGCAACGCCTGCAGTAATTGCTCCGGCCGGCGCCCCCACCAGGGCGTCGGCCTTGCCGCAACAGAGAAACCAACACCCATTAGGGGGAGACAACATGGCTCGCATCATCATGCAACCCTCGGGCAAGTCCGTCGATTGCGCCTACGGCGACACGGTACTGATGGCCCTCGAAAAGGCTGGCTACGCCCTGCCCAACAACTGTCGCGCCGGCGCCTGCGGCGAATGCAAGGTCAAGGTCACCCAAGGCCAGTTCGACCAGGGCATGGTGCTCGACATGGCCTTGTCGCAGGAAGAACGCAAACAGGGCTACGGCCTGATGTGCATGGCCAAGCCGATTTCCGAGGAACTGACCATCGAGTGGGGCACCGAGGATGCCAAACCCAAGCTCTTCCCGCCCCGCGAAGACGCCCTGTTCGTCGTCACCGACAAAAGAACCATCGCCGCCCGCGTCGTCGAACTGCGCCTGCGCCCGGTCGGCCAGCCGATCCGCTACTGGCCCGGCCAGTATGTCACCCTCGGCAACCCGCGCACCGACATTCCGGCTCGCGCCTATTCGATTTCCAACGCCCCCCGCCCGGATGGCGAACTGGTGCTGCAAGTCGCCCGCGCCGACGGCGGCGTGACCAGCAACTGGATCCACGACCAACTGGCGATCGGCGACAGCATCAAGGTTTCCGGCGCCTACGGCACCTTCATCGGCGACCCGTCGGTCGATACGCCGGTCCTGTGCATCGCCGCCGGCACCGGCCTCGCCCCCGTGCTGGCGCTGGCCGAAGCGGCATTGCGCCGCGGCTTCAGAAAGCCCGTCACCCTGCTCTTCTCGGCCCGTACCGAAGACGACGTGTACAGCAAGGGCATGATGGCCTGGTGGCGCACCAAGCACCGCAATTTCGACTACAAGATCACGCTCACCCGCGAGGAAAAGGAAGGCTATCTGAAGGGCCGCGTCGATGTCGTGCTGCCGCAGCTTTTCCCGGACCTGTCCAAGCACACGATTTTCGTCGCCGGCAGCCCGGCGTTCGTGGACGCCAGCGTCGCCGCCGTCAAGGCACTCGGCGCCCAGGACACGCTGATCCACACCGAGGGCTTCTTCGCCCAGCAGCAGCCGGTCGTCGCCGACGCCGACCACCTGCTGCCACTGTGACCCCGACAAGACCGATAAACCAGGAGACGACATGAACGCCCTGCCCCCCCAGAGAAGGAGACCGGCATGCTAGCCCAGTTCCTGCAATTCCTCTTTTCCGGCGTCACGGTCGGCGCGACCTATGCGCTGGCCGCGCTCGGCTTCACGCTGATCTACAACGCCAGCAACGTGATCAACTTCGCCCAGGGCGAATTCATCATGCTCGGCGGCATGTTGGCCGTGCTATTTACGCAGGCCGGCCTGCCGCTGCCGGTCGCCCTGATGCTCGCCATCATCGTGCCGGCCATCGTCGGCGTGCTGATCGAGAAACTGGCCATCGAGCCGGTCAAGGGCGCCGAAACGGTGACCCTGATCATCATCACCATCGGTGCCTCGCTGGTCATCCGCGGCCTGGTCGCCGTCTTCCTCGGCAAGAACACGCACAGCCTGCCCCCCTTCTCGGGCGACGCCCCGATCGAAATCCTAGGCGCCACCCTGCTGCCGCAGAGCCTGTGGGTGCTCGGCGTCACCGCGCTGGTCGTCGTGGCGCTGTGGTATTTCTTCAACCGGACCCTACAGGGCAAGGCCATGCTGGCCACCTCGGTGAACCGCCTGGCGGCCGAACTGGTCGGCATCAACACCAGCTGGGTACTGTTCATGAGCTTCGCCATGTCAGCGGCGCTCGGCGCGCTCGGCGGCATCCTGCTCACCCCGATCACCATGACCTCCTACGACGTCGGCATCATGCTCGGCCTCAAGGGCTTCGTCGCCGCCGTGCTCGGCGGGCTGGGCAACGGCCTCGGCGCCGTGGTCGGTGGTCTGATCGTCGGCATCCTGGAAGCGATGGGCGCCGGCTACATCTCGTCGGCCTACAAGGATGCGATCCCCTTCGTGTTGATCCTTTTCATCCTCTTCTTCATGCCGCGCGGCCTGTTCGGCGGCAAATCCACGGATCGGGTGTAAGCATGAAAAAAAGTGTCTATAACGGCCTCTATCTGGTCATCGCCATCCTGCTGGTGCTGCCCTTCGTGCTGCCGAACAGCTTCTATCTCGATCTCGCCGTGCGCATGGCGATCAACGCCGTGATCGTCCTCGGATTGAATCTCCTGATCGGCTTTGCCGGCCAGATCAGCCTGGGCCATGCCGGCTTCCTCGGCATTGGCGCTTACGCCTCGGCTGTGCTGCCGACGCACTTCGGCTGGCACCCGCTGCTCGCCATGGGCGCCGGCGCCGTGGCCACCGGCTTGCTGGCCGCGCTGGTCGCCCGCCCGATCTTCAAGCTCAAGGGCAACTACCTGGCGATGGCGACGCTCGGGCTAGGCATCATCATCAGCATCGCGCTGCGCAACGAGGCGCAATGGACCGGCGGACCGGACGGCATGCCGGTGCCGGCGATGGGTTTGCTCGGCTTCGAGCTGACCAGCGACAAGCAGTGGTACTGGGTCGTCGCGCTGCTGCTGTCGGTGTCGGTGTGGGCTTCGCTGAACCTGATCGACTCGCCCTTCGGCCGCGCCCTGCGTGCGCTGCACGGCTCGGAAGTCGCCTCGCAGGTGGTCGGCGTCGATGTCGTGCGCTACAAGGTGGCGATCTTCGTGCTGTCCGCCGTTTTCGCCAGCCTGATGGGCAGCGTCACGGCGCATTACGTCGGCTTCGTCAGCCCGAATTTCGCCGATTTCTTCCACTCCATCGAACTGGTCACCATGGTCGTCATCGGCGGCATGGCCTCGGTCTATGGCTCGCTGGTCGGTGCCGTGCTGCTCACCGCGCTGCCGCAGGCCCTGGCCACTTTCGAAGGTTGGGAAACCGTGGTCTTCGGCGCCATCCTGATGGGCTGCATGATCTTCCTGCCCAAGGGTCTCGTCCCGACGCTGGCGACCAAATTCGGCAAGGGGGAATAACCATGAGCCTGCTCGAAGTCAAAGACCTCTCCATCCACTTCGGTGGCGTCAAGGCCGTGCAGAACGTGTCGTTCAACATCGATGCCGGCATCGTCTATTCGGTCATCGGCCCCAACGGCGCCGGCAAGACGACGCTGTTCAACCTGATCACCGGGGTGTACAAACCCACCACTGGCGAAATCCGGCTGGACGGCGAGGCGATCCACGGCAAGTCGCCCAACGAACTGGCCCGGCGGGGTGTTGCCCGCACCTTCCAGAACCTGCAGATCTGCATGAACATGAGCGCCATCGAAAACGTGATGGTCGGCGCTCACCTGCGGCTGGATCGCAACCTGATCAAGGCCGCGCTGCGCTTTCCCGGCCTGAAGCAGCGCGACCGCGAACTGCGCGAGGAAGCCGCCCGGCTGATGGACTTCGTTGGCCTCGCCCAGTACGTCGAAACGCGCGCCGATGCCATGTCCTTCGGCGCCCTGAAGCGCCTGGAAATCGCCCGCGCCCTGGCCATGAAGCCGCGCCTGATCTTCCTCGACGAACCGGCGGCCGGCCTCAATCCGAAGGAAACCATCGAGGTGGACCATCTGGTGCGCAAAGTCGCTGATTCGGGCGTCACCGTCGTCCTCGTCGAACACGACATGAAGATGGTCATGAACCTGTCGGACCGCATTCTCGTCCTCGACTACGGCAAGAAACTGGCCGAAGGCAGCGGCGAGGAAATCCGCAAGAACCCGGATGTCATCGCCGCCTATCTCGGCGCGCACGCCTAAAGAGGGGAAGCACATGGAAGCACTCCGCATCATCACCGAAGAGCACCAGAACCTCTGGCGCATCGCCACCACCCTCGACCTGGTTGCCGACGAAATCGATGCCGGCGGCAAGGTCGAAGCCCCTTTCTTCACCTCGGTATTCGACTACATCGAACACTTCATGGATCGTGCCCACCACGCCAAGGAGGATGAATTCCTCTTCCGCCTGCTGCGCGAACGCTCCGCGGAGGCAGCGGCCGTCCTCGACCGCCTGCAGGCCGAGCACCGCAACGGCCCGGAAGTCCTCCGTGAGCTGCGCGCCAGGCTGGCGGCCACGGCCGGCGGCGGCGAGGGCAATGCCGCCTTCACCGCCGCGCTGCGCCATTACACCGGCGCCATCAAGCGTCACATCCGCAGCGAGGAGAAGGACGCCATGCCGCTTGCCCGGGCGGCGCTGACCGCCGACGACTGGGCCGAGATCGACCGCGCCTTCCTTGACAATGACGACCCCCTGTTCGGCGGCAAGGCGAAGGCCGAGTTCCGCGAACTGTTCCACCGCATCGCCAGCCTCGCGCCCGAATCCATCGGCCTGGGTGCGCACAGCGCTGGTGAACTGCAACCGGGGGCTGGCCCCGCCGGCGGTGACGTACTGCTCTCGGTCAAGGGCATGGAGAGCTGTTACGGCCGGATCAAGGCGCTCAAGGGCATCGACCTCGAAGTACGCAAGGGCGAACTGGTTGCGCTCGTTGGCGCCAACGGCGCCGGCAAGACCACCTTCCTGCGCACGCTGTCCGGCGTACAGCCGATGAGCGCCGGACAGATCCTGTTCGACGGCGAGGACATTTCCAGCCTGCGCGCCGACCTGCGCATGCGGCGCGGCATCTGCCAAAGCCCGGAAGGCCGCCAGGTGTTCGGGCCGCTGTCGATCGAGGACAACCTGCGCCTGGGCGCCTACACCCAGCCCAAAGGCCAGGTGGAGGGCGATCTGGAGAAGATCTACGCGATGTTCCCCATCCTCAAGGAAAAGCGCACCCTGCCGGCCGGCACCCTGTCCGGCGGGCAGCAGCAGATGCTGGCCATCGGCCGCGCCCTGATGGGCCGCCCGAAGGTGCTGCTGCTCGACGAACCGTCGATGGGCCTCGCCCCGCTGCTCGTCGAGGAGGTGTTCAACGTCGTCAAGACGCTGAAGAGCCAGGGCATGACCATCTTCCTCGTCGAGCAGAACGCCTTTGCCGCGCTGGCCATTGCCGACCGCGGCTACGTGCTGGAAACCGGCAGCATCACGCTGACCGGCACCGGCCAGGAGCTGATCCGCAACGAGCAGGTGCGCGCCGCCTATCTCGGCATGTAAATGCCCGCCCCGCGGCAGTCGCGCCGACGGCTGCCGCCCCCAGGAAAAGCCGATGTCCACCACCCACTACCTCGCCGGATTGTTCGAACCACGCGCTATCGCCGTGATCGGCGCCTCCGAGAAGGAGGGCAGCATCGGGCATGTCATCTTCCGCAACCTGCTGACCAGCGGCTACCGCGGCCAACTGCTGGCCGTCAATCCGCGCCACGCCACGCTACTCGGCCAGCCCTGCGTGCCGGACATCGCATCGGCCGGCACGCCGGTCGACCTGGCGATCATCACCACCGCACCGCGCACCATCGCCGAGATCATCGCCCAGTGCGGCCGGGCTGGTATCCGCAACGCCATCGTCGTCTCGCATCCGGGCGCCGTCGCCGCCAACAGCCCAAGCATCGAGCGGCGCATCCGCGAGGCGGCGCTCCATGCCGGCATCCGCTTCCTCGGCCCGAAATCGCTCGGCATCGTCTGCCCGCACGCCGCGCTGAACGCCACCTTCACCGACATCGCCGCCCTGCCCGGCGACCTCGCCCTGGTCGCCCAGTCCGGCGCCATGTGTGCCGCGGTGCTCGACTGGGCGACGAGCAACCACATCGGCCTGTCGCTCGCCGTCTCGCTCGGCGAAGCCATGAACGTCGATTTCGGCGATGTCCTCGACTACCTGGCCCACGACGAACGCACCCGCTACATCCTGCTGCACGTCGAAAGAATCCGCCACGCCCGGCGCTTCATCAGCGCCCTGCGCTCAGCCGCCCGCCTCAAGCCCGTGATCCTGCTCAAATCGGGCCAACATGCCGGTGACGACGCGCTGGCGCCCGACGCCGCCGAACTGGCCGATCAGGTCTTCGACGCCGCCGTGCGGCGGGCCGGCGTCGTCCGCGTACGTAATCTCGGCCAGCTCTTCCATGCCGCCCGCGCCCTGGCGGCCGGCTTCCATCCGCGCGGCAGCCGGCTGGCCATCCTCAGCAACGGCACCGGCCCGGCCCGCATGGCAGCCGACAGTGCCCGCCACCTCGGCATCCCGCTCGGCCCCCTGGACGCCGACACGGTCGCCGCCCTCAAGCCCCTGCTGCCCCGCGAGTGGCACGGCACCAATCCGATCGACCTGGGCGGCGACGCCAACAGCGAACGCTACCTTGCCGCCACCCGCCTGATCGCCGCTGACGGCCAGATCGACGCCATCCTGATCATGCTCTCGCCACTCGCCGTCGTTTCGCCGCAAGCCGTCGCCGAAGGGCTGGTGGACATCGCCCGCCGGCACCGCATCACGCTGTGCTGCTGCTTCATGGGCGGCAGCCTGGTCGGCGCCGCCCGGCAAACCCTGGAGGCAGCGGGCATCCCGGTCTTCCGCACGCCGGACACCGTCATCGAACTGTTCCACAATATCGCGGCCTATTACCAGAACCAGCAACTGCTGCTGCAAGTCCCCAGTCCCGGCCGCCCGATTCAGGAAGGCGGTACCGATAGTGGCCGGGTGCTGGCCGAGGCGCTGATCGCCGAGCGGCGCCGCGTGCTGTCGCACATGGAAGCCCACGCCCTGCTCCACAGCCATGGCGTACCGGTTCGCCCCAGCCTGGTCGCCCATACGGCGACAGAAGCGATGTTCGTCGCCGAACAACTCGGTCTGCCGGTCGACATGCACCTCGAATCGCCCGAACTGCCGGACGCCTTCGACGACAAGCGCGTCCGCCGCAAGTTGACCAGCATCGAGGCCGTGCACAGCGCCCTGCGCGACCTGAACGAAACGGCGCATCCGTCAGCCGCCGAGCGGCGCTTCCACAGCGTCACCCTGGCCCCACACCGCGAACGGCCCAACGCCCGGCAATTTCTGGTCGAAGTCTGCCGCGACCCGGTCTTCGGGCCGGTCATCCGCCTCGGCGCCGGCGGCAGCCAGGGCGAGGCGCTGCGCGACTACGCCGTTGCCCTGCCCCCCCTCAACCGCTTTCTGACCACCAAGCTGATCGACGCCACGCGCATTGGCCGCACCCTCGCCGCCAACAGCCAACAACCCGCCGCCGATCGCAGCGCCCTGGAAGACGCCCTGCTCGCCCTCTCCAACCTGGTCTGCACACTACCCGCCCTCGACCGGCTGATGATCAATCCGCTGCTCGTCGACGAAGCCGGCTGCCTGGCAATCGACGCCCAACTCGCCCTCGACCCGTTACGCGGCGCCGGCCAGGTGCGCTATGCCCATATGGCGATTCACCCTTACCCCGCCCACCTCTGCCAGAACTGGCCGATGCGCGACGGCAGCATCGTGCGCGTTCGCCCCGTCCGTCCGGAAGACGCTCCGCTGGAACAGGCCTTCGTCAGTGCCATGTCGGATGAATCGCGCTATTTCCGCTTCATGGACGGGACCCGGGAACTCCCGCCCAGCCAGCTGATCCGGCTGACCCAGGTCGATTACGACCGGGAAATGGCCCTAATCGCGGTGGTCGACGATGACGGTCAGGAAAGGCAGGTCGGCAGCGCCCGCTACGTGCAGACGCCGGATGGCGAATCGGTCGAATTCGGCCTGGCGGTGGACGACCGCTGGCAGAAATGCGGCCTCGGCCGCCGCCTGATGGACGCCATCATCGACTGCGCCCGTGAAAAGCTCTACCGCACCATGGTCGGCGACGTCCTCGCCGACAACCAGAAAATGCTCAACCTGATGACCCGCCTCGGCTTCACCATCCTTCCCCACCCGGACAGCCACGAACTGAAGCGGGTGGTCAAGTCGCTGCGCGATTGAGCAGCGACATTTTGCAACACATTCAGTTTTTGAAAATAACCGGCTTGGGAAGGCGCGCGGTCAGCGCCATGCGCTCGCGGGTGTAGCAGCCCTGCAGGACGAAGCCCTGCAGCTCGCCGCTGGCGACATCGATGCACAGGGCACGCAGGCCGTCGTCGTCGCTCTCCATCTGCCATTCGGCATCGCTCTGCGCAGGCGGCGCGATGACGGTCGGGCAGGCCGGGGTCTTGACCACGATGGGCATGGCCGGCAGGTCGATTTTCTCCGGCCGGCCGGTCAGCGTCAGGGCCAGCTTCTTGGCGCAATGCATGATGGGCAGCACATAGGGCAGGTATTGCCCGTCGAGCTCGATGCAGTCGCCCAGCGCGTAGATGTCGGGGGCGGAAGTCTGCAGGGTGGCGTCGGTCAGAATGCCGAGATGCGTCGCCAGCTTGGCCGTCTTGGCCAGGCTGACGTTGGGACGCAGGCCGATGGCCGAGAGCACGACATCGTAGCGTTCGGTCTGACCGCGGCTGTCGATCAGCACCAGGCTGTCGCCATCGCGCTGGATGGCGTCGAGGCCGGTGCCCAGGCGGAAGCCGACGCCGATTTCGCTCAGCTTGGCGTGCAGTCGGCTTGACGCGGATGTTGGCAGCAGGCGTTCGAGTGGGCGGCTGGCGAGGTCGTAAAGATCGACCTCGAAGTGGCCGAGCCGCAGGTCGTTGGCGAATTCGCAGCCGATCAGGCCGGCGCCAATGATGGCAACCCGGCGCTTGCCCTCGAGCCGGCAGCGCAACGCAGCATAGTCGTCCAGGCTATTGACCGAAACGATGTCGCTGCTGTGGCCGGCCAGGTTCAGTGGAATTTGCGAGGCGCCGACGGCGAGGACCAACTGGTCGTAGTGCAGTTCGCCAGCAGGCGTGACGATGCAGTGCCGGTCGGCGTCGATGCGGGCCACCGGGCATTGCGTACGAAAGTTGATGTCCAGTTCCTGGCGCAACTTTTCCGGCGGCGCCATGACCAGGCTGGCCGCCGTCTTGCCGCCGGCAAAGGCATTGGAAAGATTGGGCTTGGCGTAATAGCTGCCGTCGTCGGCCGTGACGATGGTCAGTTCACGCGTCTTGTCCAGTTTGCGTAGTTCGCGGGCCAGGGTGATTCCGGCCATTCCGCTGCCAATAATGATCGTATGCATCTTTCACCTGTGCTTGAGCAGGGTGGGCCGGCGCCGGGCACCGGCCCATTCCCTCAGGCGCCTTCGAACTCTTCGTAGGCGCGGACGGCTTCGGCGGCATACATCAGGGTCGGGCCGCCGCCCATGTAGACGCAGATGGCCAAGGTCTCCATCAATTGCTCGCGGGTGACGCCGAGCTTGATTAGCGCCTTCACGTGGAAGCCGATGCAGGCGTCGCAGCGCGAGGCGACGCCGATGGCCAGCGCCGTCAGTTCTTTGTGCAGCGCCGACAGCGTGCCTTCAGCCAGCGCCCCCTGCGACATCTGGCCAAAGCCCTTCATGGTCTCCGGAATGGCGCTGCGCAGCTTGCCCAGCGCCTTGGAGACGTCCCCGGTGATGACCGAAAACGATTTGCTCATGTCAGGCCTCGTCCACCTTGGCGATGGTGAAGGGAATCGGGTTGCGCATGGTGTTGGCAACCGGCGAGTAATAGTTGGCCTTCTGCACGATGTCGTCCAGTTCTTCCTGGCTGGCGTCGCCTTCGACGATGACCTTGACGCGGATTTCCTTGAAGCCCATCTCCTCCGGCTTGCGCTCGGCGCCGCCGGCACCCCACGCGGCGGTGTTGCCGATATCGGCTTCGAGGAAGATTTCGAGGCGCGACAGCTTGACCTGGCGATGCGTGGCGATGGCGGTGATGCCGACACCGAGGCAACCGCCGAGGGCCGAGAGGACGATTTCACCCGGGGCCGGGGCGGTGTTTTCGCCGAACAGGTGGAGCGGCTCATCGACGACGACCGGGTTGTGGATGCCGACGAAGCTCCAGGAGCGGAACTGGCCCTGCATCACGGTATGGACCTTGTTGGTGCCGCGGCGCTCCGGGTTCTCCTTGCCGCTGGCGGCGAATTTGAGCAGGCCGTCACGGTCGATCGGGCGAAGATAGGTTTTGGTGGTTTCTGCGGACATGGTGTTCTCCAGTGGGAAGTTGAAAACGCTGAATTCGGACGTGAGTTGCCCCTGGCCCGCCAATCGGGCCAAAAATCGGGCAGTTTTGGGGAGGCCCCGCCGGAGCGGGGCGGGATCAGATCAGTAGGTCTTGTACGGCAGGAATTTGCCGGACATGGTGATGCTGACGCGGTCGCCCATCGGATTGGGTTCGCGCTGCAGGTCCATCTTGAAGTCGATGGCGGACATGATGCCGTCGCCGAATTCCTCGTGGATCAGTTCCTTGAAGGTCGTCCCATAGACGCTGATCAACTCGTAGAAGCGGTAGATCAGCGGATCGGTCGGCACGGCGGTCGGCAGCGAACCCTTGTAGGGCACGACCTGCAGCAGCTTGACCGCCTCTTCCGGCAAGCCGAAGGTGTCGCCGAGGATCTTGGCCTGCTCGGCGGTGAAGGTCATCTGGCCGAGGCAGCCGGCGGTGACCCACTCCTTGGACAGGCCGATCTTGCTGGCCACATCGGCCCACTTGATGCCCTTGTTCACCTTGGCGGCGATGATCAGTTCGGTAACGTCGTTACGGTTCATGGTGTTTTCTCCTGAGCTTTGGGGGATTACGAATTGACGACTTGTTTCAAGGAAGGGGGCTGGCGCAGGGCGGCATCGTCGGGTGCCTCCACGCTCAGGCCGGGACGGACGACCGGTGGATGCTTGGCGTCGTGCAGCACGGCGGTGTTGTCGCCGGCGTAGGACTTCGAGCGATTCACCAGGAAATCGACCAGGTGGTTGCGAATGCGGTAGAACTGCGGGTCGTGGTGCATCTCGGCCCGGGTGCGGTCGCGCGGCATGGTGATCTCGACGATCTCGGCGATCTTGGCGAGCGGGCCGTTGCTCATCAGGATCACCTTGTCGGCGAGCAGGATGGCTTCATCGACGTCGTGCGTGATCATGAACACCGTCTGGTGCGTCGCCTGGACAATCTTCAGCAACTCGTCCTGGATGGTGCCGCGGGTCAGCGCGTCGAGCGCCCCGAACGGCTCGTCGAGCAACAGCATCTTGGGCTCGATGGCGAAGGCGCGGGCGATGCCGACGCGCTGCTTCATGCCGCCGGAGAGTTCGGCCGGCTTTTTGTGTATGGCGTGGCCGAGGCCGACCATCTCGAGATACTTGGTGCAGTGCGCCTCGACTTGGGCCTTGGGCATGTCCGGCCACTTCGACTTGACGGCGAAGGCGACGTTGGCCAGCACGCTCATCCACGGCATCAGGGCATGGCTCTGGAAGACGACGCCGCGGTCCAGGCTCGGTCCCTTGACCTCCCTGGCGTCCATGATGACACCGCCGGCGGAGGCTTCTTCCAGACCGGCGAGCACGTTCAGGATGGTTGTCTTGCCGCAGCCGGAGTGGCCGATGATGCAGACGAACTCGCCCTTGTCGATACCGAAGTGGATGTCCTCGAAGACCGGGGTGGTGGCGCCGGGATAGGCTTTCTTGAGGCCTTCGACGCTGAGAAAATGAGTGGTCATGGCGCTTATTCCCGGTAGGTGACGGCTTTTTGCAGCAGGCCGAACAGTTGGTCGAGGGCCATGCCCACCAGCCCGATCATGACGACGGCGAAGATCACGTTGGGCAGCGCCAGGTTGTTCCACTCGTTCCACACGAAGTAGCCGATGCCCGTGCCGCCGACCAGCATTTCGGCGGCGACGATGACCAGCCAGGCGATGCCCATCGAGATGCGCATGCCGGTCACGATGGTCGGCGCAGCAGCCGGCAGGATGACCTGAAAGGCCTTGCGCAGCGGCTTCACTTCCAGCGTTGCAGCGACATTGATCCAGTCGCGGCGCACCGCGGCGACGCCGAAGGCGGTATTGATCAGCATCGGCCACAGTGAGCAGATGAAGATCACGAAGATGCCGGAAACGTCGGAATCCTTCAGGCTGTACAGCGCCAGCGGCATCCAGGCCAGCGGCGAGATCGGCTTGAGAATCTGGATGAAGGGATTGAAGGCCTGAAAGAGCAGCGGCGACTGGCCGATCAGGAAGCCCAGCGGCAGGGCGACGATGACGGCAAGCAGGAAGCCGAGCCCGACCCGGCCGAGCGAATGGGCCAACTGGATGCCGATGCCCTTGTCGTTCGGCCCCTTGTCGTAGAACGGGTCCGACAGGTAGGTGACGAAGGCCTCGCCGACCTTGGACGGCGGTGGGAAGCCGCTCGTCTTCTCGGCGCTCTTGCCCATCAGCGCGGCGTATTCGGCATCGGCTGCGGAAACTGCTTGGCTTTCCTTCTGGTGCGTGGCCAGCGACCACGCACCGAGGAAGGCCAGCAACAGCAGCAGCGAGATCAGGCCCGCCTTGAGTGCTTGTTTGCTGAACATGGCGAGTTCCTCAGGCCTTCTTGATGGCGAAGCTGTCGACATAGGCGTCGACCTTGGCCGGGTCGAACTCCTTGCCCATGACCTTGAACTTCTTGCTGTTCTCCTTGGGCGGGTTCAGGCCGAGATCGGTCATGTGCTTGCGGGCGTCGGTCAGCAGGTAGACCTTCTCGGCGATGTCCTTGTAGCGGATGTCGCCCTTCACGTAGCCCCAGCGCTTCATCTGCGACAGGATCCAGTAGGCCATCGAGTACCACGGGAAGGGGTCGTAATCGACGCGCTCAGGTACGTTTCGCACATTGCCCAGGCCATCGGCAAACTTGCCGGTCAGCACCTGCTCGAGCACGGCCTTCGGCTGGTTCAGGTAGTTGGCCGGTGCCAGCACCTCGGCCATGATCGGACGGTTCTTCGGATCGCGCGCCATCGCCGCCGACTTCAGAATGGCGCGATAGAGCGCGGCGAAGCTGTTCGGGTTCTGCTGGATGAACTCGGTCGGAATGGCGAAGGAGCAGCAGGGGTGGCCGTCCCAGATTTCCTTGGAGAGGATGTGGATGAAGCCCAGCTCGTCATAGACGGCGCGCTGGTTGACCGGATCGGGGCCGAGGAAGCCGTCGATGTTGCCGGCACGCAGGTTGGCCACCATTTCGGGCGGCGGCACGACGCGCAGTTGCACGTCGGTATCCGGATTCAGGCCATTTTCGGCCAGGTAGTAGCGCAGCAGCAGGTTGTGGATGGAAAACTCGAACGGGATGGCGAACTTGAAGCCCTTCCAGTTCTTCGGGTCGCGGTTGTTCTTGTGCTTGTTGGCGAGCACGATGGCCTGACCGTTGATGTTCTGGATGGTCATCACATTGGTTGGCGACGCGTTTGAGCCGATTCCCATCGAAATCGCCAGCGGCATCGGAGCCAGCATGTGCGAGGCGTCGTATTCCTTGTTGATCACCTTGTCGCGGATCAGCGCCCAGCCTGCCGTCTTCATCATCGTGACGTTGAGGCCTTCCTTTTTATAAAAGCCGAGCGGATCGGCCATGATCAGGGGGCTGGCGCAGGTGATGGGGATGAAGCCGACCTTGAGGTCCTTCTTTTCCAGCGAGCCTTTTTCCTGCGCCATCGCTTCCAGCGCACCAAAAGGAATCAGCGAGGAAATGGCGGCCCAGGCGGTCGAGGCGCCAACCGAGCGGAGAAATTTGCGACGCTCCTCGTCCTTGGGGAACAGGGCGCGCATCACCGTGGTCTGGATCACCCGCTGGTTGAGGGCATCGACCTCGGCCAGGTCGTGCTCGGCCTGACTGGCGTGCTGGCCGCAACTGCAGGTATGAAGTTCGGTATCGGGGTCGAAGGGGTTATTCAGAGACATGATTTTCTCCTGGGGTTTTGGTTGATCCGTTTATTGCATTGCAGCAATCGTTCCCGGTCGCCAGTTCTTCGCCAATCCATTGTTTAAAGGGGATTTTTTCCACCCCCAACTTCCGGTCACTGGCATTGATGCACCGTTTGCGTGCATGAACTGGCCCCGAGTCAGCATTTCAGAACTCCAGTGGCTCGAAATCGGCCTTGGTGACCCCGCATTCCGGGCAGTACCAGTCGTCGGGAATGTCGGCAAAGGCGGTACCGGCCGGCAGGCCGTGCTCGGGGTCGCCGAGCGCCTCGTCATAGACCCAGTTGCAAACCTTGCAGATCCATTGCGTCGTCGTGATGGTGGCGTTCATTTCCGTTTCCTCCCCGATCACATGGCGCCGCAATCGTGGCCGCCCTCGATGCGGGCGATTTCGCGCCGCAGGTGCTTGGTAGCCGGCGTCACGATGGCGATGAAATAGGCTTCGCGCAGGCGGCGCTGGGCCGGGTTGCGCACCAGGTAGCCCTTGGCGCCCTGGTGCAGCATGGCGGCGTTGGCGGCACGGACCGACAGTTCGCCGCCGGCCAGGCGCAGTTTCAGGATGTCCAGTGTGCGTTCGCTGGCCGGGCCCTCGCTGAGTTCGTCGGCGATGTCGTAGACCGCCGAGCGGGCAGCAATCAGCGCGCTTTCGATGTCTTCAACCTGATCGTCGAGGTACTGATTGACGTGGGCGAGGCTCTTGTTCGACTGGTGCATCATCTTGCAGCAGGCATCGATCAGGCCGAGGCCCATGCCCATCTGCGCGTGGATCATGCCCGGCTTGATGCGCTTGACGTAGTCGGCGGATTCGCTCGGATGAGCCAGCACCATGCTGTCCGGCACGAAGGATTCCTTGAACTGGCAGGCCAGCGTGCGCGTGCCGTCGAGGCCGACGAAGTGGGCGCAATCGACCAGCTTGAAACCGCTCTGGGCGCAATCGACCAGCACGAAGACCAGCTTGCCGTCCTCGCCGACCACCGGGCAGCCGGTGGTAAAGACGTGCGTCGGGCCGAGGTTGGAGACCCATGGCAGGACGCCGTTGATGATGTAGCCGCCGTCGACACGCTTGGCCGAGAGGCGGAAATCCTCGATGGTGTCGCAGGATTTGACCGTGTTCGACAGGCCGGTGCCGGCCAGCAGTTCGCCGGCCACGATGCGTGGCAGGAACTGGCTCTTCACCCATTCGTTGCCGGACATCTGGATGTAGCGGGCGCAGGCGGTCTGGCACCAGACCAGGAAGGCACTCGACAGGCACTCCTTGGCCACTTCTTCCATGACCTGCACGACATGCTTCATGCCCAGGCCGTTGCCGCCGTAGGCCGGCTGGGCGGCGCCGCGGAAGCCGCCGGCCTGGCCGAGGGCGCGCAGGAAGTCTTCGGGGTATTCGGCCTTGAGGTCGACGTCGAGCACCTTGGGTACGAGGTTCGCGGCGATGACGTTGCGGATGGTGGCGAGGCTGTCGTCTTCGGCGAGAACGGACGGCGGGATGGCGGCAGCCGAATGATGCACATTCGCGCTGGCTTGGCTGGCAATGGACATAAGCAGTCTCCTGGAGGGAAGGTCGGTGCCGAATGCTTCCGGCGGATGTCTTCCTTATTGCAACCGCTGTGCCAGCTCAGAAAATCATTGTTAATCAGTATCTTGGTGAATTGTCAGAAAAGCGTGGTTAACAAATTGTGCACAATTGGTTAACAAATTGTTCAGCGCCGGGTCGGGATGTCGAGTACCTGGATGCGGTAGTTCAGCTGGCGCAGCGTCAGGTTCAGGGCCTGCGCCGTGCGCGACTTGTTGCCACCGTGGGCGAGCAGGGCAGCGGCGATGCGCTCCTTTTCGCTGCCCGCCACCGGCTGATAGTTGCGGATGGCGCTGTCCGTTACCGGTGCCGCTGGCGGGGCCGGCTCGGTGGTGCGCATGGCGGGCGCCAGCACTTCGACCGGTTGGCCCTGGGCCTCGGTGACCAGAACGTAATCGACCGTGGCTTCGTCAATCTCGTCGCTGCGCGCGAGCAGGACGATGCGCTCGCACACGTTGTAGAGCTGGCGAATATTGCCCGGCCAGGGGTAGGAAACCAGGCTGGACATACCTTCGGGCGAGATGGCGATGTTGCGCTGGTGGCGCTGGTTAAGCTGGGAGACGAAATGGCGCACCAACAGCTTGATGTCGCCCGGTCGCTCGCGCAGCGCCGGCAGGCGGATCGGGATGACGTTCAGCCGGTAATAGAGATCGAGGCGGAAACGCCCGGCCTGGACCAGCGCCATCATGTCCTGGTGGGTGGCGGCGACGATGCGCACATCGACTGGAATCTCCTTGCGCCCGCCCAGGCGCTCGATGACCTTCTCCTGTAACACACGTAACAGCTTGACCTGCACCGGCAGCGGCAGGTCGCCGATTTCGTCGAGGAAGAGGGTGCCGCCGTTGGCTTGTTCGAAGCGGCCGAGGCGTTGCTGCACGGCATTGGTGAAAGCGCCTTTTTCGTGGCCGAACAACTCGGATTCGAACAGGGTTTCCGGAATGGCGGCGCAATTGACCTTGATGAAAGGCTGGTCGCGGCGCGGGCTTTGCAGGTGCAGGGCGCGGGCGAACAACTCCTTGCCGGTGCCCGACTCGCCGAGCAGCATCACCGTCGCGTCGCTGCCGGAAACCTGCTCCAGCTGATCGAGGGCGGCAATCAATTGAGGTTCCTCGCCGATGATGCCCCAGTTCGATTTGGCCACCTTGCGCTGCTGAATGGCAGCGCGCAGGCTCTGGTTTTCCTGGCGCAGGTCGGCGGTGCGCTTTTCGATCAACTGGTCGATCTTGAAAATCTGCCCAATCAGCTCTGCCACCGTCTTCAAGACCTGCAGGTCTGCACCAAGTTGGCGCTGGCGTGAGCGCAGGCGATGCACGCCGAGCACCCCGGCCACCTTGCGGTCGACCAGGATGGGCAATGCGATGAAGGACACGGTTTCGTTGGGTAGCGCCTCGCGGCGGACCGAGCGGGCCAAGTAGATCGGCTCGTTGTCGATGTCCTGGACGATCAGCGTCTCGCCGCTCTGGATCACCCGGCCGGTAATGCCCTCTCCCGGGGCGTAGCGCCCGCGCTCGATCTCGGCTTTGGTCAGGCCGTAGGCAATGCGGATGCGCAGTTCGCCGCTGGCCGGATCGGGCAGCACGACCCGGCCGCGATTCAGGCCGAGCAGTTCGGAGAGGAGATGCAGCATTTCGCGGATCGCCTTGTCCAGCGGTAGCCCCCGGCTGAGCAGGCGGATGCTTTCGCGAATCAGTAGCTGCTCCTGATCAGCTAATTCTTCTTTCGAGGCTGTTCTGAATAAAGGTGGTCTGGACATATCCGGCTGTATGCATGAAAGAGGTCCGGCAATCCAAGCAAGATGCTTGCCCCCGGGAATCATGCCGGCGAAGTGCCGTTGTTTCGCATTGCCAATCCCGCATGGACAGTCCGGCAAGGGTTGGGTGAACTCGGCTATTTGGGCTGCCAGTAGTTTGACTGCCTATGCGTGATCACAAGCTGATCACACTCAACGTGAGCAAGCAACGGACGGTTTGGGCTTGAGTCCGAACGCCTTCAGTTCTTCGCAGTAGGCTTCGGCCGCTTTGCGCTCAGGGAAGGAAAACTGGGCGTTTCGGCCAGGCTCCCCACGGACAGTGACTTGCCAGGGGGAACGGTTGAGGATGTTGCTCATTTGACGCATATCGCGTGCTCCATAAGGTTAGGAACAACGGTATAGGCGTGCCAAAAGGTCATGACGGGGTTAAACGTCAACTTTATTTCTGGCGAGGCATTCTCAGAAAATTGGAGCAGGATTGGAGCAAACTCAGTGTGCTTTTGCTCCAATGCAACGCAAGAAACGAAAAAGGCCTTGAATAATCAAGGCCTTAAACAGGGTTTCTTGGTCGGAGTGACATGATTCGAACATGCGACCCCTGCGTCCCGAACGCAGTGCTCTACCAGGCTGAGCTACACTCCGATGGATGCCGAGCGACTTAGTGATTTCGCTCAACTGCAAAGAAAGATAATTGTAGCAGAGCTTCTTTGTATTGTGAATCCCCCAGACACTGAATTGAAGCCCTCGCCAATTCTGCTTCCTGCACAGCCCGCTTTCGGGCGTGATCCAGGGCGCCGCTGCAGCGGATCGCGTCGAGCACCAGCGGAAAATCATCGCGCCCGCCTTCCTCGATGGCCTTGCGCACACAGGCCGCCTGCTCCGGTGTACCGTGCTGCATGACGTAGATCAGCGGCAAGGTCGGCTTACCCTCGGCCAGATCGTCGCCGAGATGCTTGCCGGTATCGGCTTCCTGCCCCGAATAATCGAGTACGTCGTCGACCAGTTGGAAGGCTGTTCCGAGGTGCATGCCGTAGGTAGCCAGCGCCTTCTCGACCTCGGGTGTCGCCTGGCCGAGGATGGCCCCCAACTGGGCGGCCGCCTCGAACAGCTTGGCGGTTTTGTAGTGAATGACCTGCATGTAGCGCGCCTCGTCGACGTCGGCATCATGACAGTTCATCAACTGCAGCACTTCGCCCTCGGCGATGATATTGGTCGCGTCGGACAGCACTTGCATGACCCGCATGTTGTCGACCGCCACCATCATCTGGAAGGCGCGGGAATAGAGGAAATCACCGACCAGGACGCTGGCCGCGTTGCCGAACATGGCATTCGCGGTATCGCGACCACGGCGCAGGGCCGATTCGTCGACCACGTCATCATGCAACAAGGTCGCGGTATGGATAAATTCGACAACCGCCGCCATCTCGTGGTGGCGCACGCCCTGATAGCCGAGCGCCCCTGCCGCAAGAAGGACCAGGGCCGGCCGCATGCGCTTGCCGCCGCTGTTGATGATGTATTCGGCCACCTGCCTGACCAGCACCACGTCGGAGTAAAGACGGTCGCGAATGACCGCGTCGACGGCCTTCATGTCAGACCCGATCAGGGCGTAGAGCTGTTCCAGTGTCACGGCAGGTATTTCCTAGGAGAAGCGCGGAATCTTAGGGGGCCCACGGAGCCCAGTCAAGGCAGCCAGATCAAGGAAACGCACGGTTTCCGGGGCAGTTTGATAAACTTGCTCGATTAAACCAGAACAGCAGGAGGGGGCATGGACATTCGCTCGATCGTCACACCGGTCATTCAGGATCGTGAACTGCTCGACGAATTTGCCGAAGCCCTCACCGACCGCGCCCCGGAAATCGAGCGCGATATCGCCAAACTGCGCAAAAGCCCGCGAGACCGGGAAATCACTGCCGACCTGTTCCGCGCGGTGCACAACATCAAGGGCGATGCCGCGTTGTGCAAATTCGAACTCGGTGTCGCGCTGGCCCACCCCATCGAAACCATGCTCTCCCGTTTCCGGGAAGGCGAAATTCCGTTTTCCGACACCCTGGCAGAATTGATCCTGCTCGCCATCGACCGTCTCGAACTGGCCACCGAGGCGCTACTCCGGCAAAAGCCACTCGACAATCTGCAGCTTCCGGTCCTGGTCGAAGGACTGGGCGAAATAGCCCAGGAAATCGCGGCCCAGGTCGACGCCAGCAGCGCTGATTTGATCAAGGCCGTCACCGGCTTCCCGCCGGTCATCCCCGACATCGCCGGCCGTACGCCGAAGAATTCGGCGCCCCGGGACGAACAAAAAAACCTCAGCCTCGACCTGCAATTCTTCCGATCGCTCGCCCTGCAATTCGAAAGCCGCTCCCCGTTGTTCAAGGGTCGCACCATGCGCATCCTGCGGCTGGCCCAGGAAACCAACAAGGCAGGCAACCACGCGGTCGACCCCGTGCAACTGGAGGCAGCGGTCTATCTGCACGATGTTGGCATGATGTTCTTGCCGGAATCGATCTGGCTCAAAGTCGGAAAGCTGTCGTCCGAAGAAAAAATCGCGCTGAGCAACCACCCGGGCTTTGCCGCCGGCCTGCTGCTTCGCATGCCGGGCTGGGAGCCCGCCGCCGAAATGGTCGCCCAGCATCACGAAATGCCGGATGGTGGCGGCTATCCGAACGCCCTGCTCGCCGACCAGATTTGTGCCGGGGCCAAGATCCTGGCCATCGTCGACGCCTTCGAAGCCGTCATGCTCAAGCACAGCCACCGCGGCAGGAATCGTTCGGTCCTGCGAGCCATTGCCGAGATCAACGCCTGCGACAAACAGTTCGCCCCGGAATGGATCGCGCCGTTCAATTCGGTGATCCGCAAGACCATCGAAGCCTGATGAACACCGACCAGGAACGCCGTTTCGGAGGAGTCGGCCGGCTTTACGGCCAGGGCGGCAGTGCCGCGTTGCGCGCCGCCCATGTCTGCGTCGTCGGCATTGGCGGCGTTGGCTCCTGGGCCGCCGAAGCACTAGCCCGTACAGGCATCGGCCGCATCACCCTGATCGATCTCGACATGGTGGCCGAGTCGAATACCAACCGGCAGATTCACGCGTTGGGCGACATCTACGGTAAGGCCAAGGTCGACGCGATGGCCGAGCGCATCCTGGCCATCAACCCGGATTGCCAGGTGAGGCGCATCGAGGATTTCGTCACGCCGGAAAACGCGGCCACCTTGCTCGATGACGATTTTTCCGCCGTGATCGACGCGATTGACCAGGTACGGGCCAAAGTGGCGATGATCGCCTTCTGCAAACGGCAGAAGCTGCCCATCGTCGTCGCCGGTGCCGCCGGCGGACAGATCGACCCAACCCTGGTGCGCGTCGCCGATCTTAGCCAGACCGTTCAGGATCCGCTGCTCGCCAAGGTACGCTCCGCGCTGCGGCGCAACCACGGCTTCCCGTCCGCCGGCAAAAAATTCGGCATCCCGGCCGTGTTCTCGACCGAGCCCCTGCGCTATCCGACACAGGGCCAGGCCTGCGACACCCACACTGGTCCGGCCGGCCTGAACTGCGCGGGTTTTGGTTCCTCGGTCTGCGTCACCGCCGTGTTCGGCATGGCGGCTGCCAGTCAGGTCATCAACCTGATCGCCCGCCCATGAACAAGCCCCGCAAACTGCGCTCCCAAAAGGCAGGTCTGCCACCGGGCACACTGGTTCATATCGGCGAATTAAAAACCAGCCAAGCCGCCTTTTCGGTCATCGACTTCGACGAACGCGGCCTGCAGGAAATTCAGCTGCCGAGCCCCGAAGCGCTCTCTACCCAGCCCCGGCCGTTCGCCACGCGCTGGGCCAACGTCTATGGCGCACACAGTCCGTCCGACCTGACGACGATCGGCCAGATTTTCGCGCTACATCCGCTGGCCCAGGAAGATATCCTGAACAACGCCCAGCGGCAGAAGCTCGACGTTTATGAAAACAACCTCTACATCGTCCTGCACCGCTATGAACTGGCCCCCGAATCGCTCGAACTGGGCCAGGATCAGATCAGCTTGGTGATCGGGCGGGACTACATTCTCACCTTTCAGGAACGCCCCTCGAAAACCTTCGAACCGATCCGGCAACGGCTGCGCGCCAATCACTCCCTGCTGCGGCGCGGCGGGGTGGACATGCTGGCCTATTCCTTGATCGACACCGTCGTCGACAGCTACTTCGGGGTCATCGAGCAGTTGAATGAACATGCCGAAACGCTGGAATCCCGGATTCTCGGACAACCCGGCGCGGAGGTACTGGAAGGCATCCACCAGCTGAAGCGCTGCGTCTCGCAATTACGGCGTAACCTGCATCCGCTGCGCGAGGTACTGGGCACCCTGCATCGCGATGCCGGCGATTTCTTTCGGGCCGATATCCAGCTCTACATCCGCGACGTCTACGACCATACGGTGCACATCCTCGAATCGCTGGAAGACTTGCGTGACCTGGCCACCGGTCTGCTCGACGTCTATTTGTCGACCATCAGTCACAAGGTCAATCTGGAAGTTCGCACCCTGACCGTCGTTGCCACCATCTTCATGCCGGCCACCCTGATTGCCGGCATTTTCGGCATGAACTTTCGGGAAATGCCCTGGCTGGCCGACCCGCACGGGTTTTCCTACGCCATCGAGCTGATCATGATCATCGCCCTCATCATGCTGCTGCTTTTTTGGCGCCGGCGCTACGTCTAAGCTAATCCGTCAAACCATCCAGCCAGCCCCCCAGCCCTTGGGCATTCAGTTCCAGATCCGTAGCCCAGATGGCCTGTAGCTGCTCATCCGGCAGGCGACAGCCATGCTGGCGAATCTCGCCCAGCAGGTACTCGGTCATCCTCTGCTTGATGCGGGCGTGACGCGCCTCGCCGGCTTGACGCTCGGCCAGAGCCATGGCCACCAGGCGGTCGAGATGGCGCAACAACTCGCCGCCCTGTCGCTGCACGTCCGTTACCTGACCATAGTGCGTCAGATACATCGCTTCCGGCTGCAAGGCCAGCAAGCGCCAGATCGATGCGCGCATGGCCTCCGGTTCGAACTGGGTCGGTGTCGTTGTCGGAAAAATGAACTGGCGCCCCTCGACATCCAGCTCCCGGTAAGACAAGCCAAACATATCGCCGGTGAAAATTCCGTTCGTCTTCCCGTCGACAATGCAGATGTGATGGCGCGCATGCCCCGGCGTATCCAGGCAACGCAGCGGGCGGCCGTTCAAATCGATCATCAGGCCGTCGCCCGCCTCGATGATGCGCTCAGCGGGAACCGGCAAGATTTCGCCATACACCTGTTGGACATACGCAGCCCCATACACGGCCGTGACACCGGCAACCAGCTTCGACGGCTCGGCCATGTGGCGCGCCCCGCGCGGATGCACCACCAGTTTGGCGTTCGGAAAGGCACGCATCAAACGGCCGGCCCCCCCGGCATGATCGAGATGGATGTGGGTCAAGATGATGTAATCCACCGCTGCCCCATCCAGGCCTGCGCGCTCCAGTGCAGCCAATGCATTTGGCAGGGCATCATTGCTGCCGGTATCGATGAAGGCTCCCCGCCCGTTTTCAACCACCAAATGAATGGCCGCCAGAATCGGCCGGACGTACCCCGCATCGAACGCGATGATGCCGTTCCCGTAGTCTCTCCAATCAAACATTCCATACTCCTGCGTATTGTTTGGAGGGATTATACTTTCTCGTCTCCAGCCCTTCTGATCATCATGACCCATTTTCTGGCCGACGACGGCGCCAAGATTCACCTCAAGATATCGGGCGACGGGTCGCCCATCATCATGCTGCATGGCTGGACATCCAGCCATCAGGAATGGTTTCCCTTCCTGCCGCAACTCACCGCGCACCATCAGGTCTTTCGCTGGGACGCACGCGGCCACGGCGGCCACGACATTTCCGGGAAGACCGCACCGACCGTCGAGCGGATGGCGCGTGACCTGGCCAACCTGATCGACCACTACCAGATCGATCAGTCTACCGTAGTTGGCCACTCGATGGGCGCTTTGACGCTGTGGCAATACATTCGCGACTTTGGCACGCAGCACCTCGCCCGACTGTGCTTCATTGATCAGTCGCCCAAGCTCTTGACCGACTCAAGCTGGCCCTATGGCATTTACGGCAATTTCGATGCGGCCCAATCGCGCGAAATGATGACAGGGTTAACGGAAGACTTTGCCGAAGCCGTCCTCAAACTAACAGCGTTCGGCTTGAATGCGCGAGCCAGGGAAAAATACCTGACCGGTGCCCCCGGCTGGGAAAAATCCCGCAACGCACTGCGGGCGCAGGCGGCAGCCCCGCTGATCGCGTGTTGGGCAAGCCTCACACAGGCCGACTACCGTGACGTTCTATCGCGAATCGATGTCCCGTCCATGCTCGTCTACGGGGGTGAAAGCAATTTCTACGGACGGGAGACGGCCCATTTTGTCGCCAACCAGATTCCCGGTGCCATCCTTCACATTTACGAGGGAACCGACCATTCCCCTCATCAATGGCAGCGGGAGCGCTTCGTACGGGATTTGCTGGATTTCATTAACAGCCCCCACGACGCCTGATGCAAAGCATCCTGCCTTCGTTTCTTTTCGTTCCGGCTCTCGGTTGTTGTTTTTTGGTTCTTGAAATGTATACACCCCTCGCTGTTTTTGGCAGGAGGGGTGTAGAGGGTTGGGTGTCTGGCGTTGACCTACTTTCGCGAGCGGAGGCTCACTATCATTGGCGCGATGCTGTTTCACGGTCCTGTTCGGGATGGGAAGGGGTGGTACCAGCAGGCTATGGACGCCAGACGTAACTTGTGACGTTGCGTGTTGCAACGCAAAACGGAG
>JBKBHB010000029.1:0-41042 GCA_046297855.1 Azonexus sp. | reverse complement strand
ATGGCGTCAGACCCACCGTCGTGCCGCCTGCTGGGCGGTGACCTCCGGCGCTATGCGCCTACGCTCCCCGCCCAGCAGGCCACGGGCAAAACGGAATTTACAGAAAGAACGATACACAACTGCCTCGTTACCTGACTTGGCCGCAAAGATGCAGTTAATGTCCGCCACAGAATGCCATGTCCCATACGAGCGCTTAAGAAAATGGTCCGCGGGGATGGATCTTATGGCTGTGTCTGTCGCAAAAGCCCTATCTAACGCCAGCAGGCGTCACAACTGGCACTGGACAAGCTTCTTCCTTGCTCGCGCCCTAACCTTCGTGATCGATTTCCTCATGGCGGCTGCTCCTGGAGCCAAACCGAAGCGCCAATCAATTCAGGCAATCGTCGCTGATCGATTTGTGGGGCTTGGACAGAATCTCAGAATCGCGATGGCAAAAAGGGCGAAGGCATCGAACGAGAAGCCGATCCAGACTGCTACGTAGCAAACAGTCAAATCCAGCCTCGAAAAACTCTCAACTTGAGTGGCCTGCATTCCCCAAAATCTCAAGTTCAGTGAGCAAATCAGCTGAATGACTCCAAATTGAGAGCCTGCAATGCCTTGCAGCACAAGGCAGGGTGATCTCAAAGTAAGTGATCAACGACAAAAATCTCCTGGCCTCCCCGGTGCCCTGCGGGGGCATGGACAAACCGCTGCGGGCACATGCGGCAGCCCGCTCGCCACGCGGGGCGCCACGCGCTTATATGACAAATAAATTGAAACAATGTGAAAAAACAAAGGCCATGCACAAACTTTTTATTTTTTGTATATTGGCAGCACACCTTATCCAGGCCACCCCACGCTCATGAAGAACAACCAGCCCGTCACGCAACGGGAAGTGACTTTCCCGCCCGATGCCTATCTCGTGTCACGCACCGATCTCAAGGGTGTCATCACCTACGCCAACGACGCCTTTGTTGAGATCAGCGGCTTCAGCCGGGAGGAATTGATCGGGAGCAGCCACAACATCGTCCGCCACCCGGACATGCCGCCAGCGGCCTTTGCCGACCTGTGGGCGACCATCAAACAGGGCCTGCCCTGGCGTGGTCTGGTCAAGAATCGCTGCAAGAACGGGGACTTCTACTGGGTCGAGGCACTGGTCACGCCGATCAAGCAGGAGGGCCGCATCATCGGCTACCAGTCGGTGCGCACCCCGGCTCCGGCCGGTCGGCGCAGCGCGGTGGAAGCAGCCTATCGGGCCGCCGGGCAGACCGGCAGCCTGCCCCGCACCGGCCGGCGCAGCCTGTCGATTACGACCCGCCTGTGGGCGTCCACCGCCGCCATCCTCGGACTCATGCTGCTGGTCAGTGTCATCGGCCTGCGCGGCATCAGCGAGAGCAACCGGGCGCTGGAGTTCCTGTATCAGGACAAGCAGGTGCCGTCGAACCTGGCCAACAAGATGATGTTCCTGCTTGCGGACAACCGCTCGCAGATCATGCTCGCCCTGCAGCACGATGCCAGCAACCCGGCCGCCAGGTTGCATGACCATCCGCTGGAGGTGCATATCGAAAACACCCTGAAAAACCGCGTCGAAATCAACGCTGCGCTCGACGAACTGAAAAAGCACCCGCTGAACCCGCAGGAACGGGCGCTGTTCGACAAGTTCAGCGCCACCCGCGAACGCTTCTCCAGCGAAGGCATCAACGTCGCCCGCGGCTTGCTCAAGGAAGGCAAGCTCATTGAAGCCAATGAATTGCTGCTGCTCAAGATCAACCCGCTCTACAGCGAAATGAAGCGCGATGGCGAGGCCCTGATCGAAGCACTGTCGCGTTCGGCGGCGGATGCCCATCAGGCAGCCGAAGCCCGCTATACGGCGATCCGCAACCTGACCATCGGCAGCCTGCTCGGCGCACTGCTGCTCGGCGGCATCGGCGGCTGGTTCCTGATCCGCTCGATCACGCGGCCGCTGCAACGGGCAATCCACCATTTCGACCGGATTGCCGAAGGCAAGCTGACCGACGACATCGACATCGAAGGGCGGGACGAAACCGGCCTCTTGCTGTGCAATCTGGCGGTCATGCAGGCTTCGCTGAAAGCGATGCTCGACAACATCAAAACCGCCTCGCAGGCCATCGACCAGCGCTGCCAGCAGCTGGAAATGCAGATGCAGCGGGTAGCCGAGCAGTCCGAGCAGCAGCAGGCGAGCGTCGAGGGCGTCGCGGCGGCAACCGAGGAATTCAGCCAGTCGGTGCAGGAGGTGGCGGCCAATGTGCAGGAAACTGCTGCTGCGGCCCGTGATTCGCAGGAAAAGGTCAGCCAGAGCAATACCAACATCAACCAGAGCATGCTCGCCACGACCCGGGTCGTCGAAGCGGTGCAGGCCTCGAACAGCACGATCGACCAACTCAACCAGTCGATCGCCAAGATTGGCGATATCACCCGGGTCATCGCCGACATCGCCAGCCAAACCAACCTGCTGGCGCTCAACGCGGCGATCGAGGCGGCGCGTGCCGGCGAGCAGGGGCGCGGCTTCGCGGTGGTGGCCGACGAGGTGCGCAAACTGGCCGAGCGGACAACGGCGTCGACGGCCGACATCAACACCACGGTCAGCGAGATTCAGACGGTCACTGCCCAGGCCGTCTCCAGCATGACGTTGGCCGCCAACGAGGTGGATACCGGGATCGGCATGCTGCGCGAAAGCGTGGCCGGCTTGCAGGGCATTGCCGAATCGGCCAGCGTGGTGACACAGATGTCGACGCAGATTTCCGATGCCTCGCGCCAGCAGGGCATCGCCAGCGAGGAAGTCGCCCAGAGCATGCAGCAGATCACCGACCTGATCGAGCAGAACACCGCCTCGGCCCGTGCCGCGCGCCAGGCGGCCGACGAACTGTTGCACACCTCGCACGAACTGGCCGCTTTGATTTCCAGCTTCGAGCTGTATCGCAAGTAGGCGTCGGCGCTTAGAATCGGGGGAGGCTGCGGCCTCCCTTTTTCTTTGCCGTTTTTTCGATGCGATTCGCGCTCCTTTCCTGTCTTGCTTCCCGCTTTTTTCTGCCCTGCCTTGCCCTGTTGGCCGTTTCGCTGGCGGCCCGGGCCGACGGTCTGCCCTCCGGCGTGCTGCGCGCCCTGAAGGCGGCGCAGATTCCCGCCAGCCATGTCGCCGTCGTCGTCCAGTCGGTCGATGCCGCCGCGCCGCTGCTGGCCCACAATGCCAGCCAGCCGCTCAATCCGGCGTCGGTGATGAAACTGCTCACGACGTATGCCGCGCTCGATCTGCTCGGCCCGGCCTACACCTGGAAAACCACACTCTGGACCGAAGCGGCGCCGGAAGACGGTATCCTGAATGGCAACGTCTATCTGCGCGGCAGCGGCGATCCGCGCTTTGCCATCGAACACCTGTGGAGCCTGTTGCGCCAGATGCGGGTACGCGGCATCCGCCAGATCAACGGCGACATCGTGCTCGACCGCACGGCCTTCAACGTGCCGGCAATCGACCCCGGCGCCTTCGACGACAAGCCGATGCGTCCCTACAACGTCGGCCCGGATGCCCTGCTGCTCAATTTCCGCGCCCTGCGCTTCACACTGCTGCCGGACAACGGCAAGCCGCGCGTCCTGCAGGAAACGCCGAGCGAGGGGTTGCGCATCGACAACCAGTTGCAAGGCAGCAGCACCGAGTGCAGCAGCAACTGGAAGGATTTGATCCAGACCCGCCTGATCCCCGAGCACGGCGGCAGCCGCCTGGAATTCACCGGCACCTATGCCGCGCTGTGCGGCGAAAAGACGCTGAATCTGGCCCCCTTGCCGGCCGACGCCCAGGCCAGCGGCCTGATCCGCGCGCTGTGGAAGGAACTGGGCGGCAGCCTCGGCGGGCAGGTGCGCGCCGGCCGCGTGCCGCCGGGGGCCCGCCTGCTGACCGCGCATGAATCGGCGCCGCTGGCCGACGCCGTGCGCGACATCAACAAGTTCAGCAACAATGTGATGGCGCGCCAGGTTTTCCTGACGCTCGGCAACGATACCGCGCCGGCGACCCCCGAACGGGCCCGACAGCGCGTCACCGACTGGCTGGCCGGGCGCCGGCTGCGCTTTGACGAACTGGTGCTCGACAACGGTTCCGGCCTGTCGCGCAGCGAACGGATCAGTGCCGGCAGCCTGAACCGGCTGCTGCTCGACGCCTGGCATAGCCCGGTGATGCCGGAATTTGTCGCCAGCCTGCCCATCGTCGGCATCGACGGCACGATGAAAAAGCGCCTGAAGGACGGTGCGGCAACCGGACGTGCCCATATCAAGACCGGCACACTGGATGGCGTCAAGACCGCGGCGGGCTATGCGCTGGACGCCGAGGGGCGGCGATACGCCGTCACCTTCCTGATCAACCATCCGCGCGCCCAGGGCGGCAGTGCTGCCATCGACGCGCTGATCGACTGGGTGGCGCAACGCCGTCCCGGCGAAGCGCGCGGCGGGCCGGACAATGACTGAGCGCGCGGCCTTCCCGGCTGATTTCCTGGATGCGGCCGGCCTCAACCGGCAGTTTGTCTTCGACCTCGCCGACCTGCCGGCCGACATCCTGGCCCCCCTGGCACCGCAGCCCGGTGAACGACAGTTGATCCTCTTCGGCCATGGCGGGCGTCGCCTGTGGGAATGCGTACAGGCCGCCGGCATCGCCAGCGAGGACCCGATCGACGACTACAGCATCCGGACCGTCCGCCGCTGGTTTGCCGAACACCTGCCCGATCGGCGCTACCGCCTGCCCTTTCCGGGAACGGCACGGATCGGTTTGCAGGCGCTCGGCCAGCTGGCTGGCTGGCACCAGCCCTCGCCGATCATGGTGGGCGTGGACCGGGAATGGGGCAGCTGGTATGCCTATCGGGCGGTGGCCATCGCCGATACCGACTTCCTGCCTTCAGTACCGCTGCGCGACCGCAGCCCCTGCCCCGGCTGCGTCCCCCGCCCGTGCATCGGGGCCTGCCCGGCCGGCGCCCTGGCCGATGGCCGCTTCGATCTCGACACCTGCAGCCGCTACCGCCTGCAACCCGCCTCGGCCTGCGCCCTCGGCTGCCTGGCCCGCCAGGCCTGCCCGGTCGGTGCCGCGCACCGCTATGTGCCGGAGCAGATTGCGCACAGCTATGTCCGGTCGCTGGCCGTCATCCGCCGTTACTACGCCGCATGAACGCCGTTCGCCACAACCTGTTCGAAGATGCCCAGGCCCTGCTCGTCGCCCCGCTCATTTTCGCCTTTGCCGTGCTGCTCTTTCGCGAGGCCGGGCTGCTCACCGGAGGCACGGTCGGCCTCGCCTTCCTGCTGCACTACCTGAGCGGCTGGCCGATCGGCGCGCTGCTCTTCGCCATCAACCTGCCCTTTTACCTGTTGGCCCTGCGCGCGATGGGACGGGACTTCACCCTCAAGACCTTCCTCTCGGTCAGCCTGCTCGCGCTATACACCGAAGTGCTACCCGGCCTGGTCCAGCTGCACAATCTGGACCGCCTGTTCGCGGCCATCATGGGCGGCTTTCTGGCGGGCATCAGCCTGCTGATGCTGATCCGCCACAAGGCCAGCCTCGGCGGCTTGGGCATCCTCGTGATTTATTGGCAGAACACACGCGGCTGGCGTGCCGGCAAGCTGCAGATGGCGGCCGACTGCCTGATCCTCGGCGCTGCCCTGTTCATTCGCGACCCGCTCAGCGTCGGTCTCTCCATCGTCGGCGCGCTGGCCCTCAACCTGGTCATCGCGGTCAACCACAAGGCCGGGCGCTACATGGGCACCTGACCCGCCCCCCCGGCGCCCCGGGACACTTCAGGGAAGGATCGCCCGGACGGCGGCCAGGGCCAGCCAGCCGCGAAGCACGCGGTAGCCGACCCACAGGCCGAGCAGCGCAATCAGGAGCCAGGCGAGCGGGATGCCGATGAGGGTGATGATCAGCAGGCCATAGACCACCAGCCAGAGCGCCGTGAACCAGAAGGTACGGATTTGCCAGACGAAGTGGCTTTCCAGCCAGGTACCGCGCACATCGCCACGTTTGAGGTAATTGAGGAAGACAGCGATCAGCGACGGCAGGCCGAAGACAAAACCGCCGGCGACAGTAGCCGACGACGTGACGCCGATGACGACAGCCAGCGCATGCAGACCGTAGATGACGTGAGTGAGCTGGACCAGCGCGGGACGGACACCCCGCCGGTCGGGTGACGGGACGGGTGGGTTCATGCCGCTTCCTCCGGGAGGTATTTTTGCATCAGCAAGGCCTGGCCGGCAGCCGGATCGAGCATGTAAGGCGCAAAGCCGGCGCGTTCGTAGGAAGCCAAGGCCCGCGTGTTGTTCGACAGCACTTCCAGCGTCAGCTTGCAACAGCCCAACGCGCGTGCCCGCTGTTCGGCCCAGCTGAGCAAGGCCTGGCCGATGCCCTGGCCGCGCAACCCGGCGTACGTCACGATGTCGTGAATGTTGAGCAAGGGCTTGGCGGCAAAAGTGGAGAAACCGGCAAAACAGTTGATCAGCCCGACCGCCTTGTTGCCCGAAAAGGCCAGTGCACCGTGGAAGGTGGGCAGATCGGCCAGTTCGCGCACGAGGTTGGCCTTGGCGTAGGCGGACAGACCCATGCCGCCGCCCATCGGGTCCTGCGCGTAGTGGTCGAGCAGATCCAGCCAAGCCGCCGCCTGCGCCGGGTCGTGCAGATCGACCGCTTCGACGCGCAGGTTCATAGGCCCAAGTCGTCCCACAGGCGATCGACGCGCTGCTTCACGTCGGCATCCATGACAATCGGCCTGCCCCATTCGCGGGTGGTCTCACCCGGCCACTTGTTGGTGGCGTCGATGCCCATCTTGGAACCGAGGCCAGCCACCGGGCTGGCGAAGTCGAGGTAGTCGATCGGTGTGTTGTCGACCAGTGTCGTGTCGCGCACGGCGTCGAAGCGCGTGGTCATCGCCCAGATCACTTCTTTCCAGTCGCGGATATCGATGTCGTCATCGACGACGATGATGGTCTTGGTGTACATGAACTGGCGCAGGAAGGACCAGATGCCGAACAGAATGCGCTTGGCATGGCCGGGATAGGCTTTCCTGATGCTGACGATGGCCATGCGGTACGAGCAGCCTTCGGGCGGCAGGTAGAAATCGACGATTTCCGGGTACTGCTTCTGCAACAGCGGCACGAACACTTCGTTCAGCGCCACACCGAGTACCGCCGGCTCGTCGGGCGGCTTGCCGGTGTAGGTGCTGTGGTAGATCGGGTTCTTGCGCATGGTGATGCGCTCGATGGTGAATACCGGGAATTCGGCCTGCTCGTTGTAGTAGCCGGTGTGGTCGCCGTACGGCCCCTCGAGTGCCATTTCGCCGGGGTGAATCACCCCTTCCAGCACAATCTCCGCCGAGGCCGGCACTTGCAGGGTCGAGCCCAGACATTGCGTCAGCTCGGTCTTGCCGCCGCGCAGCAAGCCGGCGAACTGGTATTCGGACAGCGAATCCGGCACCGGCGTCACCGCGCCGAGGATGGTCGCGGGGTCGCAGCCGAGCACGACGGCCACCGGGAAGGGCTGGCCGGGGTTGGCCAACTGGTGCTCACGAAAATCCAGCGCGCCGCCGCGATGCGCCAGCCAGCGCATGATGACCTTGTTCGGCCCCAACACCTGCTGGCGATAGATACCGAGATTCTGCCGGTTCTTGTGCGGCCCGCGCGTGACGACCAGACCCCAGGTGATCAGCGGCGCGATGTCGCCCGGCCAGCAGTGCTGGATCGGCAATTTGGCCAGGTCGACATCCTTGCCCTCCCAGACGATCTCCTGACACGGCGCCGAGGAGATTTTTTTCGGGGCCATGTTGAGCACCTGCTTCAACACCGGCAGCTTTTCCCAGGCGTCCTTCAGGCCCTTGGGCGGCTCGGGCTCCTTCAGGAAGGCGAGCAGCTTGCCGACTTCGCGCAATGCCTGCACCGACTCTTCGCCCATGCCCAGTGCGACGCGCTTGGGCGTGCCGAAGAGGTTGGTCAGCACCGGCATCTCGTGCCGACGCTCGCCGGTCCTGGCGTTTTCAAACAACAAAGCCGGGCCGCCGGCGCGCAGCACGCGGTCGCCGATCTCGGTCATTTCGAGGTGGGTGTCGACCGGGACGGCAATCCGCTTCAATTCGCCGGTTTTTTCCAGTTGCGACAGGAAGTCGCGCAGATCGTGGTATTTCATCGGGTTCGGTAGGCGTAGTGGCAGGCGACGCAGGCCGACGTGAGATTGGGCAGCAGGGCCAGCGCCTTGTCGCGGTCACCGGTCTTGGCGACGGCGGCGAATTCGCTGACCGCCTTGTGACCATCCAGGCCGATACCGTGCATGGCCGGCGGCATGTGCGGCCCGGGCCGGGCGTCGACCGGCTTCATCCGGTGCTTGCCCATGGCCGATACGCCGAGCCTGGTCTCCGCCGCTTCCCCGGCCTCCTTGACCTTGCCCTCGGCCATCAGCGACAACACGTCATTGACGGCCACCAGATTGTCGAGCATCTCCTGGCGCAGCGATTCCTGCGCGGCAGGCGGTAGCGGCGCCAGTTGGCGGGTATCTTCGGCAACGGCCACGGTCGAAATCAGGGGCAGCATGGCCAATAGCGTTTTCATCCGAAACTCCTTCCGGAAATCAGGAAATCGACAACGATGCCGGCGAAAATCGCGGCGCCGATCCAGTTGTTATGCAGGAAAGCCCTGAAGCACGGCATCCGCTCGCGCCCCCTGATCCAGGTGTAATGCACGCCCATGATGCCGCCCGCCACGGCCAGCCCGGCATAAAAGGCGGGGCCCATGTGCAGCGTCCAACCAACCCAGCCGATGATCGCCAGGGTCGCGGCATAGCACAGCATCACCGCCACCACATCGAAGCGGCCAAAGGTGATGGCCGAGGTCTTGATGCCGATTTTCAGGTCATCGTTGCGATCGACCATGGCGTATTCCGTATCGTAGGCCACCGCCCAGAAGACGTTGGCGAGCAGCAGCCACCAGGCTTCGGCCGGCACGCTGCCGAGGTGGGCGGCATAGGCCATCGGGATGCCGAAGCCGAAGGCAATGCCGAGGTAGGCCTGCGGAATGGCGAAGAAGCGCTTGGTGAAGGGGTAGCTTGCAGCCAGGAAGACAGCCGGGACTGAAAGCCAGATGACGAGCGGCATGCCGAGTGCCAGCACCAGCCCGAAGGCCATCAGGCATAACACGGCGAACAGCCAGAGGGCTTCCCGGGGCGTCACCTTGCCGGCCGTCAGCGGGCGTTCCTTGGTGCGTTCGACATGCTTGTCGAAATCGCGGTCGGCGTAGTCGTTGATGACGCAACCGGCCGAGCGCATCAGGACGGTGCCCATGATGAAGACCCAGACCACGACCCCGTTCGGCCGTCCCAGCGCCGACAGCCACAAGGCCCACAGCGTCGGCCAGAGCAGGAGCAGGATGCCGATCGGCTTGTCGAGCCGCATCAGCTTTTCATACAGATCGAGTTTTTCCTTCAGTGCGGGCCAGTTCATCGTCGGATTCTACCTGGGCGATCATCGGGGGGCGGCCGCTCAATGGGCGCGGCTGCGGGCGGCCTGCTGCCAGGCGACGACGGCCTGCCCGGCATGAGCCAGGATGGCCTGGTAGCGCGCTTCCGGCAGGGCGTGGCGCAGCGAGGCGAAGAGTTGTTGCGTTCCCTCCTGGGCCAGCGACGAGGCCGCCACCTGTCCGGAGAGCAGGCCGATCTGAATGTGGGCCAGCGCGTCGGCAACCAGCCGCCAGCCCAATTCCGGCATTTTCTGATTGAGGGCGACCATCAGGCTGCCCAGCGTGTGCACGATGGCCTCGACCTGCTCGCTCGATTCGCAGGCCGCCATCGCATGCCACAAGGCCAGATGGATGCCGCGCCGCAAATCGACCTTGAAATCGACGGCCGCCGACTCGCTAGCATCGATTTCCTCGAAATAACGCTGAAAACGGCTTTCCTCGCGGGCATCGAGCCGGGTGCGCAGGCCGCCGATCAAGGCCGTCAGCGGATGGATGGCGGTCAATCCAAAAGCCTGGGTATAGGCCAAGCCCCACTGGTCGAGGCCGCTGATCAGCAGGGCCAGGCGCAGGGCGCGCGCCTCGTCGCCGCCGCCGGCCCGGCACCAGTTGGCGCACTGCGCCGCCACCTCGCCCAGGATGCCAACGTCCGGCGCGCCCTCGCTACTTGCCGCCAGACGGAAGACGCCGGCAAAGACATCCTGCGCCATGCGGGCAGCCAAGCGCTGGGTGTCGGGATTGACGAGGCTGGCCAGTTGGTCGGCGGGAGGCTGGGAAGGTGTCGTCATGGCAGATGGGGAAACGCGGCAAAGGCGTCATTCTACCCGCCCCGGCCGCCCGCCCTTTCACCGACAGTCGCCGCGCAGGGCGAGCACGCGGGCGAACAGGGCCTCCGGCGTGGCCGCCTCGGGCGGCAGCGGCGGCCCGACACGCAAGGCAATCGCCGAGAACAGGCCGCGCCGGAACGGCGTTTGCATCGCCTTGCCGTCGATTCGCGAAAAGAAACTACCCCACAGGCCGGATAAGGCCATCGGCACCACCGGTACCGGGTTGGCCCGCAGGATGCGGTTGATACCCGGCCGAAAGCGCTGCAGTTCACCATCGCGAGTGAGCTGCCCCTCCGGAAAGATCCCGACCAGATCCCCGTTGGCCAGCGCCCGCGCCACCTCGGCAAAGGCGGCTTCCAGCATCGCCGGGTCCTCCTTGGCCGGGGCGATGGGAATGGCACCGCAATGGCGGAAAATGAAGCCGAGCAGCGGCGTCCGGAAAATGCGGTGATCCATCACGAAGCGGATCGGGCGTGGCGCGGCGCCCATGATCACCACCGCATCGGCAAAGCTGACATGGTTGGCGACCAGCACCGCCGCCCCCTCATGTGGGATGTGCTCCAGCCCGCTGGTGCGCAGCCGATACACCGCCCGGACCAACAGCCAGGCAATGAAGCGCAGCAGGAATTCCGGCACCAGCCCGTAGATATAGATCGCCACCGCCGCATTGAGCAGCGCCCCGAGTGCGAACAGCGCCGGGATCGACAGGCCTTGGCCGAGCAAGGCCGCCGCCCCCAGCGCGCCGACCACCATGAACAGCGCATTGAGGATGTTGTTGGCGGCGATGACGCGCGCCCGATGCGCCGGCGCACTGCGCAGTTGGACCAGGGCATACATCGGCACGATGAAGAAGCCGCCGAAAACGCCGAGCATCAGCAAGTCGAACAGCACGCGCCAGATGGCCGGCAGGCTGAGCAGGGCGAGCAGGTCGTGCGGCGTCGTACCGGCCAGACCGGCAGGCGAGGCGACATAGAGATCCAGGCCGAAAAGCGTCAGCCCAATCGAGCCGAACGGCACCAGACCGATTTCGACCTGTTTGCCGGACATCCGCTCGCAGAGCATCGAGCCGAGCCCGATGCCGACCGTGAAGGTGGCGAGCAGCAGCGTCACCGATGATTCGCCGCCGCCGAGCACGAATCTGGCATAGGCCGGGAATTGGGCAAGGAACAGCGCACCGTACAGCCAGAACCACGAGATGCCGAGGATGGACAGGAAGACCGTGCGGTTCTCGCGGGCAAAGGCGATGTTGCGCCAGGTTTCGCTGAGCGGATTGAGATTGATCCGGAGTTCCGGCTCCGGGGCCGGCGCCGCCGGGATACCCCGGCTGGTCACATAGCCCGCCAGCGCGACGACAAAGGCGCCGACGGCGATCCAGGCGGGATGCTCGACCGAACCGGCGAGCAGCCCGCCGGCCAGCGTGCCGAGCAGGATCGCGACGAAGGTGCCGGCCTCGACCAGGGCATTGCCGCCGACCAGTTCATCCGCGTGCAGGTGCTGCGGCAGGATGGCGTACTTGACCGGGCCAAACAGCGTCGAATGGCAGCCGAGCAGGAACAGCGCCGCCATCAGCACCGGCAGGCTGGTCAGGAAAAACCCGGCCGTTGCGACCCCCATGATGGCCATCTCGAGTACCTTGACCAGACGGGCGAGCATCGCCTTATCGAATTTGTCGGCCAGTTGTCCGGCGGTCGCCGAAAACAGGAAAAAAGGCAGGATGAAGATGCCGGCCGCCAGGTTGGCCAGCAACTCCGCCTTCAGCGTCGTCCAGTGCGCCGCCTGAAAGGTGAGCAGCACGACCAGCGCGTTCTTGAACAGGTTGTCATTGAATGCGCCGAGGAACTGCGTGGCAAAAAAGGGCGCAAAGCGCTTCTGTCTGAGGAGTCCGAATTGTCCGCTCATCGTGATTGTCCGCCGGGATGGTCGGCCCGGAAGAACCGGCCCGGAAGAACCGGCCCGGGCAGGCCGCCAAAGAAGGCAGCAGTGTGTGGCTTTTTGCGACGCGCGCCAAGCCGGGCGGCGAGCCGCCCGGCCTCCACCCCCCCCACAGCGGACGCAGCGCGCTATTTGGCGGCGCGCCCCAGCATCGACGGCAACACCTTGTCCTTGAGCAGCAGCGCATGCCAGAGGGCGGCGGCGACATGCACGGCCACCAAGGCAATCAGGGCATTGCCCAGCCCCTCATGCACCGCCTTGAAAGCCTTTCCGACGCCGCTGCTCACCGGCAACGGCGGAATCTCCACCCAGCCGAGCAGACTGATCGGCAGCCCCTTGCCGGACACCGCAACATACCCGCACAGGGGGAGAAGGATGAGCAGCAGGTAGAGGCCGAGATGGCCGGCCTTGGCGAGCCAGGTGACCAGCGGAGGCATGGCATGGGCCGGGCCCGTCACGACAGCCCGTGTCGCCACGCGCAGCACGGTCAGCAGGCCGATGAGGCCGCCCGACAGAAAATGCAGCTGCATCAACCGGGCCCGCATCGGATCCGACTTGTCGAATGCCTCGTGACTCCAGACCGCGACGACGCAGAGCATCATCAACAGCACCGTCAACCAGTGCTGAACCCGGACGAGGCGGGGCCAATTTGCGTTTTTCATGGTGATATCCGGAAACGTAAGAGGCGACAAGCATAGAAGACCGCTCTTAAATCAACCTTAAACCGGCCGGAGTTGGTCGCCGTTGCCGGCCCGATGGCCAGCGGCGCACGGATCCCCCGCGCTCGCATGGCACAATCCCCCTTTGCCACACACCGGCTACCGCCACACCATGACCCAGCATCCCTCGCGTTCCGAATTCCTCGACCTGCCCGACGTTCGCCTGCACATCCGGCGCTGGGGCGACGCCAAGGCCCCGACCCTCTTCCTGCTGCATGGCTGGATGGATGTTTCCGCCTCCTTCCAGTTCGTCGTCGACGCACTGCAGCGCGACTGGAACATCATCGCCCCCGACTGGCGCGGCTTCGGCCCGTCGCAATGGCTGCACCGTCCCTACTACTTCGCCGAACACATCAGCGACCTGGAGGCCATCCTCGATCATTACGCACCGGCCGGGCAGGTCCGGCTGGTCGGGCACAGCATGGGGGGCATCCTCTCCTGCCTGTACGCCGGCATACGCCCCGAGCGGGTCGAGCGCCTGGTCACGCTGGACGGTTTCGGCATCGCGCCGACCACACCGGACATGGCCCCCGAGCGCTACCGGCAATGGCTCGACCAGCGCCGGACAACACCCCGGCTGCACGTGTACCGCGACCGGGCCGATTTCGCGCGGCGGCTGATGAAGACCGACCGTTTCCTGACCGCCGAGCGCGCCGCCTTCCTCGCCCGTCATTTGGCCAAGATCGGCGAGGGCCACAACAAGGCCGGCGAACGCCGGCATGGCGTGGTCTGGAATGGCGACCCGTGGCACAAGAACTTCTCGCCCTACCTCTTCCGGCTGGAAGAATCGATGGCAATCTGGCGCCAAGTGCGCTGCCCGGTCTTGTGGGTAGCCGGCCGCCAGTCTTGGGTGGTGCGCGATTTTGGCCAACGCCCCGGCGACTGGGAAGCCCGCCAGGCCTGCTTCGCGCAACTGACCGAACGCTGGATCGAGGATGCCGACCACATGCTGCACCATGACCAACCCGCCGAAGTGGCACGGCTGATCGAGGAATTCCTGACGTAAAAAAAGCCGGGATGCCCCGGCTTTCGTCACCCGGCGCCGAACACCGGCGCCCGGGCGGCAGCTTAGTGGTAGGCCTTCTTCGAAGCCAGCTTGAACGCCATGAAGCAGGCCAGCGTGAAGATCAATGCGGCGAAACCGATACCGAAGGTGGAAAGCTCATCCATGAAATGCCTCTGTTGATGGGTTGTAATTTGAGGCGGTGTAGACAAGCGTTTCCCGAAAAGTTCCCTCCCTGCTGCCAGATTGACGCAAGGCATCCCGCTCACCGATTCACATCGACCACGACACGGCCGCGCACCTGGCCTGCCATCAGCCGCGCCGCCGTCGGTATGGCCTCGGCCAGCGACACTTCGTGCGTCATCAGGCCGAGCTTGGCGGGATCGAGATCGCGCGCCAGGCGCTGCCAGGCCACCAACCGCTCGGGGCGCGGGCACATCACGCTGTCGATGCCGACCAGCGTCACGCCGCGCAGGATGAAGGGCGCCACGCTGGCCGGAAAATCCATGCCACCGGCCAGGCCGCAGGCCGTCACGATGCCGCGATAGCGGGTCGTGGCGCAGAGGTTGGCCAGCGTATGGCTGCCCACCACATCCACCGCCCCCGCCCAGCGCTCCTTGCCGAGCGGCTTGCCGGGAGCCGAAAAGGCGCTGCGTTCCAGAACCTCGCTCGCCCCCAGTTGTTTCAGATAATCCGCCTCTTCCGGCCGGCCGCTGACCGCGACCACCGGGTAGCCCAGCTTGCTCAGCACGGCAATCGCGACGCTGCCCACGCCGCCCGCCGCCCCGGTGACGACGATCTCGCCATCAGCCGGCTTGACGCCGTGCTTCTCCAGTGCCAGCACGCACAGCATGGCGGTATAACCGGCGGTGCCGATGGCCACGGCCTGCTGCGCCGTGAAAGCCTCCGGCAGCGGCACCAGCCAGTCGCCCTTCAGGCGCGCCTTCTGGGCCAGGCCGCCCCAGTGCGTTTCGCCGACACCCCAGCCGTTGAGCACGACGCGGTCGCCGACCTTGTAATCCGGGTTGTCGCTGGCCTCGACCGTGCCGGCGATATCGATCCCCGGCACCATCGGGAACTTGCGCACCACCGGGCCCTTGCCGGTGATCGCCAGGCCGTCCTTGTAGTTCAGCGACGAACGCTCGACGCGCACCGTCACGTCCCCCTCGGGCAACTCTGCCTCGTCGATCTCCTTCACCGCGGCACGATAGCCGGCCTCGTCCTTCTCGATCAGTATTCCCTTGAACATCCTCGTCTCCTTGGTCAGTTTTGCAGGCAGGGCTGCAGCGCCACGGCAGCATCCCGCTTTTCAACGAGCTTGAGTATAGCCAACAGCACCGTGCCGACCACCATCACGCCACCGGCCAGATAGAGGCCGATCGCATAGTTGCCGAGGCGGGTCGCCAGCCAGCCGACGATGGCCGGTCCGATGATCTGCGCGGCACCATAGGAAATGGTCATCTTGCCCATCATCTTGGCCGGCCGCGTCGGGTAGAAACGCCCGGCCATGGTCAGCACCAGGCTGACCATGCCGATGAAGGTGCCGCCAAAAAGCAGGGCGCCGAACAGCGTCGGAATCAGGCCGCCGACCACCACCGGCAGCACGATGCCGACAATCTGCAGCAAGGCGGCGAGGATCAGGGCATTCAGTTCGCCGATATAGCGGGCGATGAAATCCCAGTTGATGCAGGCAGGCGCCGCCGCCAGGCCGATGGCGAGAAAAGCCAGCGCCCCCCGCCCCTGCAGCCCCGGCAGCTTGTCCACGATGGCGACGATGAAGGTGGCGCTGATCACGTAGCCGAAACCGGCGCAGAAATAGGCGGCCATGAACAGGCCAAGGTAGAGCCGACTGGGTGGCTTGTCACGCATCGGCGCCCCGCTTTGGGTCAGCGGGCTGGTGTCCGGCGCCGGCAGCCAGGCCAGGGCCGGCACGATGAGCAGGCAGGCCAGCGCCGTGAAAACGAACCACTGCTCGCGCCAGTCCAGCGCGCCCCCCATCAGCCAGACCGCCACCGAGCAGCCGGCGATGCCGAGGCCGATCCCGGAAAAGTGGATCCCCAGTTCCGGCCGGTGGTTGTGGCGGATCAGCCAGTTGAGGATCAGCCCGGTGCCGAGCAGCATGCCGGCCGCGCTGGACAGGCCGGCGATGAAACGCGACAGCATCCATACCCAGGGGTCGGTGGTCAGGCCCATCATCGCCGTGCTGACGATGGCAACGACCAGCCCGATGCGATACAGCCGGTCCTTGAGCACGAGGTCGCTGATCAGCGAGGCGATCAGCGCACCGCTCAGGTAGCCGGCGTAGTTCAGCGCCGCCAGCCAGCCGGCCTCGGCCAGGCCCAGCCCGGCCTGCTGCTGCATGATCGGCAACAGCGGCGTATAGGCAAAGCGGGCGACGCCGAGCACCAGGATCAGGCTGAAGATCCCGGCGCCCAGCACCTTGAAGCGCGCTCTCTGCGAGGTCATGGTGGTTCTCCTTTTTCGGCTTGAAGCACCACGATATCCGCGCTAAATTATCTGTACAAATGATTTATCAAGAACAAACCATTCTTTTATCCAGATAACACCATGGAACTGATCGCCCTGCGCACCTTTCAGGCCGTCGTCGAGGAAGGCGGCATCCTGGCCGCCTCGCGCAAGCTGAACACCGTGCAGTCCAACGTCACCGGTCGCATCCGCAAGCTGGAAGAGGAACTGGGCGCCGAGCTGTTTTTCCGCAAGGGCCGCGGCCTGGAACTCGCGCCCTCCGGCCGCGTCCTGCTCGACTACGCCCGCCGCATGCTGGCGCTGGAGCGGCAGACGGCGAGCGCCGTGCGCCAGGTCGGCGAAAGCGTCGGCGAACTGCGCATCGGCGCCATGGAAACCTTCGCCGCCCTGCACCTGCCGAGCGCCCTGAAAGCGGTGCGGGCCGCCCATCCGCGCCTGGAGCTGCGCGTCTTCACCGACACCACCACCCAGCTCACCGGGAAGGTGCTCGACCACAAGCTCGATTGCGCCTTCGTCGCCGGCCCGGTCATCCACCCCGACCTGCGCTTCGACGAACTGGTCGTCGAGGAACTGGTGCAGGTGCACGCCGCCGGCACCGACCCGGTCCTGCTGCCGCTGATCCTGTTCCGCGAAGGCTGCGCTTACCGCACCCGGGCCATCGCCTGGCAGCGCAAGCAAGGGCACGCCATCGCCGACGCCATGGAATTCGGCACGCTGGAGGGCATTCTCGGCTGCGTCGCCGTCGGCCTCGGCTGGACGCTGATGCCACGTCGCGTCGTCGAGCAATCGGCGCACGCCGCCGACCTGGTCATCGAAAGCGTGCCGCCCGACATCGCGCTGGTGCCGACCGGCATGATCACACTGCGCGAAGGCCCGGCGCTGCCCGCCCTGCACACCCTGAGCGAGGGCATCGTCGCCGCGGCGCAACGCCGGCCGGCCGCCTGAGTCGGTCCGGCCTCAGGACTTCAGCAACTCCTCGCGCGAGCCCAGCCAGCGCTGCAGGTGCTTCTCGGCCAGGGCCGGATGTTCGGTCAGCATCGTCTCGGCCACCCCGCGCGCCATCTCGACCAGATCGGCATCGCGTTCCAAATCGGCGTAGCGCAACAGCGGCACGCCGCTCTGCCGCGCCCCGACAAACTCGCCCGGCCCGCGCAACAGCAAGTCCTGACGGGCGATTTCGAAGCCGTCGGTGTGCTCGAAAATGATCTTCAGCCGCTGTCGGGCCACTTCGCCCAGCGGCCCGGCGTAGATCAGCACGCAGCTCGATTCGTACGGGCCACGCCCGACCCGGCCGCGTAGTTGGTGCAGTTGCGAGAGGCCGAAGCGTTCGGCGTGCTCGATCACCATCAGGCTGGCATTCGGCACATCGACGCCGACTTCGATCACCGTCGTCGCCACCAGCACATCGATGTCGCCGGCGGCGAAGGCAGCCATCACCGCCTGTTTCTCGTCGGCCTTGAGGCGACCGTGCACGAGGCCCACGGTCAGGCCCGGCAGGTCAGCCGAGAGCTGCTCGTAGGTCTCCTGCGCCGTCTGCAATTGCAGGACTTCGGATTCCTCGATCAGCGGGCAAACCCAGTAGGCCTGGCGGCCTTCCTCGACGTGTTTCTTGACGAAACCGACCACGTCGCCGCGCCGGTTATCGGCGACCAGCCGCGTCTTGATCGGCGTGCGGCCAGGCGGCAGTTCGTCGAGCACCGTCACGTCGAGGTCGGCGTAATAACTCATCGCCAGCGTGCGCGGGATCGGCGTCGCCGACATCATCAACTGGTGCGGATTGCTGCCCTTCTTGCGCAAGGCCAGCCGTTGCGCCACGCCGAAGCGGTGCTGTTCATCGACGATGGCCAGGCCGAGCCGCGCGAAATCGACGCCCTCCTGGATCAGCGCATGCGTCCCGACGATCAGTTGCGCCTCGCTCGCCGTCGCCGCCAGTTGCTCGCGCCGGGCCTTGCTCTTCAGGCTGCCGGAAAGCCAGGCTACCTTGACACCGAGTGGCTCCAGCCAATCGCGCAGCTTGAGGTAATGCTGCTCGGCGAGGATCTCGGTGGGGGCCATGAAGGCGGCCTGCCAGCCGGCGGAAATCGCCTGGCACGCGGCCAGTGCGGCGACGATGGTCTTGCCCGCGCCGACATCGCCTTGCAGCAGGCGCTGCATCGGATAGGGCTGCGCCAGATCGGCGCCGATTTCGGCCATCGCCCGCGCCTGCGCCCCGGTCAGGCCGAAGGGCAGGCTGTCGAGCAGGCGGGCGCCAAGGTCGTCGAGCGCCTTGAGCACCGGAGCACCCTGCTCGCGGCGCGCCAGGTAAGCCCGGCGCAGCGACAACTGCTGGGCGAGCACCTCGTCGAACTTCACGCGCCGCCAGGCCGGATGATTGCGTGCATGCAGGGTGTCCAGCTCGGTGCCGGGCGGCGGGTTGTGCAGGAATTTCAGGCTGCGCGCCAAGCCGGGCAGCTGCAGTGTCTGGCGCAGCCCATCCGGCAGCGTATCCGACAGATCCCCCTCGGCCAGCGCCTTGCCGATCAGCTTCTGCAAGGCCGAATTGGCCAGTCCGGCGGTGGACGGATAAATCGGCGTCATCGCCGCGGGCAGCGGCTCGTCGTCAGCCACCTTGCGGCAGCGCGGATGCACCATCTCCAGCCCGAAAAAGCCCCCCCGCACCTCGCCAAAGGCACGAATGCGCGCCCCCGGGGCCAGCATCGCCTGCTGGCTCGGGTAGAAGCTGAAAAAGCGCAGCGTGATGTCGCCCGTGCCATCCCCGGCCCGCACCAGCATCTGCCGCCGTGGCCGGTACTGCACCACGTTGTCGTGCACGACGACCTCGACCTGCACCGGCTCGCCACCCAAGGCCCGCGCCACCGGCGTGATGCGCGTCTCGTCCTCGTAGCGCAGCGGCAGGTGCACCAGCAAATCGGCCTCGCTGTGGAGGCCGATCTTGGCAAGCTTCTTCTTCAGCGCATCAGAAGCCCTGATCGGAGCGGCAGCCCCGCTTGGCATCATCAGCCAATGAACATCACGGCATCGGCCTCGACCAGCGCGCCGCGCGGCAGTTCCTTGACCCCCACGGCAGCGCGGGCCGGGAAGGGCTCGCTGAAGTATTTCGCCATCGTTTCATTGACCTTGGCAAAATGGGCCAGGTCGGTCAGGTAGACATTGAGCTTGACCACGTCGGCCAGGGAACCGCCCGCCGCTTCGGCGACGGCCTTCAGATTGTCGAAAACGCGAACGATTTGCGCATCGATGCCGTCTACCAGCTGCATGGAGGCCGGATCGAGGCCGATCTGCCCCGACAGGTACACGGTGTCGCCGACCCGGACGGCCTGCGAATAGGTGCCGATGGCGGCCGGGGCATTCGGTGTGGCAATGATGGTCTTGGCCATGAAAACTTCCTCTGTGACTGATCAAAATTCAAAACACAAATTCTAGATGAACCCACGTATCGCATCCCTGGAAAAAATGCTGGGTGGCCCGCGCGATGGCGCCCTGCTCCGCTTCTCGCTCGGCAACGAATACCTCAGGATCGACGCGCCGGCCAAGGCGGCCGAAGCCTTCCAGGCCGCTGTCGAGCGCGACCCAAACTATTCCGCCGCCTGGAAGGCTCTCGGCAAGGCCCGGGCCGCGGCGGGTGACGCCACGGGTGCCCTGGCCGCCTACGAACGCGGCATCGCCGTTGCCGAGGCCCGGGGCGATATCCAGGCTGCCCGGGAAATGACGGTCTTTGCCAAGCGCCTGCGCCCCCCCGGCGGGCGTTAGTGCTTGCCCTTCGGCGGAACGAGGATGGTCTGGATGCCCAGTTCCTTCAACTTGGCCTGAGCCGCCTCGGCTTCCTGCCGGGTGCGGAAGGGACCGACCTGAACCCGGGTTTCGAGGGTGGACGGCACGCCGCTCAGGGTCAGGCGGGCATGCAGTTCCTCCGCCCGCTGGACGCTGGAAAACACCCCGGCCTGCAGGACGAAGCCCGAAAACAGGCGGGATACGGCGGAAGGCGGGGCCGGGGTCGGCGCTACCGGCTTGACATCGCTCAGTCGGGCCGGCGGTTTGACGGTGGCGGCAGGCGGTTCGTCAGGTGCCGTGCTGCGCGCCGGCGGCAGGATGTTGGACGGCGCCGTCGTTGCCTCGGGGACGGCCGTTGCGGGCGCCGGTGCCCGGGGACTGGCAGTTGCCTGAGGTCGCGCTGGGCGCCCGTCCGGCCTGGCCTCGGCGGGCTGCGCCGGCTGAGCCTCAACCTGCGGCGGCGGTGGCCCCTCGGCAACCGGCTCGGCCTTGTCCGTCGTCGGCGGCTCGGGCAGGTTGTCCGCCGGAGTGACCGGTTGCGACACCGCCTTCTTCGGCGCGACCGGCACCGGCTGGGTGAATAGCGTTTCCTCCGCTTCCTCCGGCTGGTTAGCCAGATAATCGAAAAAGGCCAGCACGCCGAGCAGAATGGCAACCAGCACGCCGGCCACGGCGAGGCGCTTGACCAACTGGCCACGCAGGTCGCCGGCGTTGCCGTCCGCCGCCTTGTCCTTGTCGTGCGCTGCTTCTTTCGTGGGTTCTGTCGCCATGCTCCGCCTCAATGTTCCTGGCTCTTGGCCAGGGCCACGACCAGATCGGCCTCGGCCCGCGCAATGCCACATCGCTCGGCAATCGCCGCCGCATCGTAACCGGACACCGCCAGTTGCATCGCATCGCCATAAATCGGCGAAACGCTCTGGCTGGCCCGCAGGGAAGCCATTTCATGCTGCATGTCGCTGCGCAGCGCGGCCAGTTCGCCGCGAATGGCGTCGACTTCCTCGCGCAACTGGGCCAGTTCCAAGGCCAGCCCTTGGCGCAAGACCTCTTCCGCCATGCCGTCCGGCACCGTTTCCCAGCGCGCGGGGGCGGCTTCGGGTACCGCCTGCCCGATGCCCTCCGTGGGCGGCTCGGCCGGCACGGCAGCCGGCGGCCCAAGGCGCTCCGTGCCACCGCCCGCCCCCTGACGCAAGCGGAACATGCGGAGCAAAACAAAAACGATGTAGCCGGCAACCAGCGCAATCAGCCCGATCAGGCCCTCGCGCAGCCCCAGCGTCATTCCGCCCAGTTCCAGCACCGACACCCGTCCCGCTCCCTTGCGGTCTAGAAGCCGACCGAGTACTGCACGCCGACGATATGCGCGCTCGCATCGTAACTGCCACGCACGGTCGTGCCGTTCTTGGTCATATTGATGTCCGGGTCGCGAACATAGAGATAGCTGTAGCCAAGATCAAACTTGCCGACGCGGCCGGCGTTCCACTGGCCGCCGAGGGACAGCCAGAGGCGGCTGTTGTCCGGCACGCGGGCTGAGCGGTCGGCATCGCGCACCGGGGTCCGGTCGTAGGCGATGCCGAACTTGACCTTGGCCCTCTCGCTGGCCTTGTAGGCCGCCCCCCAGGCGATACGCCACGCATTGTCGTAATTGAAGGTTTCGCCGGCCTGCGGAATCGCATTGCCCGTTGCCCGGCTGATCACGTTGAGCGATTTGAGGCTGTTCCAGCGCGTGTAGGACAGATCGCCCATGGCCTCCCAGCGGTCGGAAACCTGCTGCCAGACGGAAAGGATGGCCGTATCCGGCAATTCGACGTCGGCCCGTACCGGCGTCGCGCCGTTGAGCGTCCCTTCCAGCGTGTATTTGATCGAGGAGCGATAGGACAACCCGACCCGCATGGCCGGCGACAGGGTGAACAAGGCGCCGGCATTCCAGCCCCAGGCTGCATCATCACCCTTGAGCACACCACCGGCATTCGTCAGTTCGGCATCGATTTTCTGATAATTCACGCCCAAGCCCAGCGACACCTTGTCATTGAGGCGATAGGCAACGGACGGGTTGTAATTGATCGTCCGCACGTCCGACTTGATGGTCTGCGCCCGTCCCACCCAGCCCCTGTCGTATTCAGTCGCCAACCCGAAGGGGACGGAGATCCCGAGCCCCACGGAAAGCTTGTCGGTGAGACGGCCCGACAGGTAGAGGTTGGGCACGGCATGCCAGCTTCCGGCATCGCCGCCGTTGTTGCCGGTCAGCGTCGACCCATCGTTACGGAAGGTGTAGCTCGGCCCGACCCCCGTCACCCCAAGCGACACCTGGTAGCCCGCCAGTTCCGACATCCCGGCCGGGTTGTAAAAAATCGTGCTGGCGTTATCGGCCACCGCGGCCGACCCCGCATAGGCCGTGCCAAGGCCGCTGGCATTCTGCTCCCACAACTGGAAGGCGGCGGCCGATGCCGCGCCGGAAAAAAGCGCCAGCAGCAAGGCCGGCAGCGTACGCAAGGTCAGTTTGTTCATGTTTGGATTCGCGAGCGCGGGTAGATTGTTTAACCGCCGGATTTTAGACCATTTCCTGCCCGTTTTCCGGCGGGATCGGGCGCTTGTGGCCTTCGCCGTCGATGGCCACGTAGGTCAGTTCCGCCTCGGTCACCCGGACGATGATCGGCGCCGCGTAATTGCGTTCGGCATAAACCTCGACCCGCACCGTAATCGACGTCGTGCCGACACGCACGATATCGGCATAGAAACTGACGACATCGCCGACCGACACCGGCTGCTTGAACAGGAAGGAATTGACCGAAACCGTCGCAACCCGGCCGCGCGCCCGCCGCATGGCCGGGATCGCCCCGGCCACGTCAACCTGGGCCATCACCCAGCCGCCGAAGACATCGCCGTTCTGATTGAGGTCGGCCGGCATCGGTACGACGCGCAGCGTGCAGTGCTTGGTCGGAAGGGAAAGGGAATCTGTCGCCATGAGGGATCCGCTATCGAAGAGGTGCCGGGATTTTCCCGTAAAGCGACGGCTTTTCATATACTCCCGAACCAATCCCGATTTTCCCCACCCGCACCATGCGTCGCTCCTCCGCCCTGCCCAAGCCGCCAGCCGGCCAGCCCTTGCCGCAAACCCACGCCTGGCTGACCGTCCGTACGCTCTTTCCCTATCTGTGGCGCTATCGCCTGCGCGTCCTCGCGGCACTCGCCTGCCTGATCGGCGCCAAGGTCGCCAACGTTGGCGTGCCGATGATCTTCAAGGACATGATCGACGGCCTGAGCGGCGAACAGCAACTGCTTGCCCTGCCCGCCGGCCTGCTCATCCTGTACGGGTTGCTGCGCTTCTCAACCTCGCTGTTTACGGAATTGCGCGAAATCCTCTTCGCCCGCGTCACCCAGCGCGCCGTCCGCCAGGTGTCGCTGGAAGTCTTCCGGCATCTGCACGCGCTGTCGCTGCGCTTTCATCTCGAACGCCAGACCGGCGGCGTGTCGCGTGACATCGAGCGGGGCAGCCGTTCGATATCCAGCCTGATTTCCTACACGCTGTATTCCATCCTGCCCACCCTGGTCGAGATCGGGCTGGTTCTCGGCATCCTGTTCGTCAAGTACGACATCGGCTACGTGTTGATTACGCTCGCCTCGCTGGTCGCCTACGTGGTCTTCACCATCCAGGTCAGTAACTGGCGCATCGACATCCGGCGGGCGGTCAACGAAAACGACTCGGCCGCCAACAGCCGGGCTATCGACAGCCTGTTGAACTACGAAACGGTCAAGTATTTCAACAACGAAGCCTGGGAAGCCCGGCGCTACGACGAACAGCTGGCCAAGTGGGAAGCCGCCGCGACCCGCAGTCAGACCACGCTGGCTTACCTCAACCTCGGCCAGGCCGCGATCATCGCCCTCGGTGTCACCGCCATGATGTGGCGCGCTGCCGGTGGCGTGGTGGCCGGCCAGATGACGATCGGCGACCTGGTTCTGGTCAATGCCTTCCTGATCCAGCTCTACATCCCCCTCAATTTCCTCGGCATCGTCTATCGGGAAATCCGGCAGGCACTGACCGATATCGAGCGCATGTTCAACCTGCTCAAGGAACACCAGGAGGTCTCCGACGCACCGGATGCCCGCGACCTCGCGCGCGGCCCGATGCAGGTCGATTTCGATGGCGTCGATTTCGCCTACGAACCCGACCGCCCGATTCTGAAACAACTTACCTTCACCATTCCGGCCGGTCAGACGATCGCCGTGGTGGGCCATTCGGGAGCCGGCAAATCGACCCTGGCCCGGCTGCTCTACCGCTTCTACGACGTAACCGGTGGCGCCATCCGGATCAACGGCCACGACCTGCGCAGCCTGCGCCAGACCAGCCTGCGCGCCGCGATCGGCATCGTGCCGCAAGACACGGTGCTGTTCAACGACACCATTTTCTACAACATCGCCTACGGACGCCCCGACGCGACGCGCGAGGAAGTCATCGCCGCAGCCCGCGCCGCCCAGTTGCATGACTTCATCGAGTCACTCCCCCGCAAGTACGAAACGACCGTCGGCGAGCGAGGCCTGAAACTGTCTGGAGGTGAAAAGCAGCGCGTCGCCATTGCCCGCGCCCTGCTCAAGAATCCCCCCATCCTGATCTTTGACGAAGCCACCTCGGCCCTCGACTCGGCCACCGAGCGCGCCATCCAGAGCCAGCTGGAGCAAGTCGCCATCGGCCATACGACGCTGATCATCGCCCACCGCCTGTCCACCGTGATGAATGCCGACGAAATCCTGGTCATGCGCGATGGCCGGATTGTCGAGCGCGGCACGCACCCCGCCCTGCTCGCTACGGGCGGGCACTACGCCTCGATGTGGATGCTTCAGCAACAGGAGGAGTCCGCTGCCGGCCGTTAACATCGTCCGCCAACGGGCGGCCCGCCGGCACTGCGCCGGCATGGTACGATCCCCGTCACGGCGCAGAACGATCACGCAGGCGCCCCGGCCAGGATTCCGCGATATCCAAATCAGACCACCATGAATGCCCTGATGACCCACATGAAGGTACTGGCTGTCGATGACAACCGGACCAACCTTCACATCCTGCAAATCTTCCTCAAAAAACTCGGGCACGAGGTTATCCTGGCCGAGAACGGGGAGGAAGCCGTCCGGAAGTTCGAAACCGAACGGCCGGATCTCGTTTTGCTCGATATCATGATGCCAGTCATGGATGGCTTCGAAGCCGCCCGGCGCATCAAGGCAATGACCCGCGACCGGTGGACTCCGGTGATTTTCCTCTCTGCCCTCAATCGCGACGAGAATCTCGTCGAAGGGCTCGATGCCGGCGCCGACGACTACCTGACCAAGCCGATCAATTTCGTCGTCCTCGAAGCCAAGCTGCGCTCGATGCAACGCTCCCTCGCCATGCAGCAGGCGGCGATCGATTCGCTGCGGCGCATCCAGGCCATCTCGGACAACGTTCTCGACGCCATCGTGACCACCGACGAACAAGGCATCATCGTTTCGGTCAACCGCTCCACCGAGCGGATATTCGGCTGGTCGTCGAACGAACTCATTGGCCAGAGCATCAACCTGCTGATGCCCCCCGGCGCACGGGAAGCGCACGCCGAGCAGGTTGCCGCCTATTGCCGGGAAGACCGGGCCTCGCGCGTCGTCGGACAGGAACGGGAAATCATTGCGCAGCACAAGGACGGCCATCCTTTTCCTGCCACCATCGCGATCAGCCAGGTCGTGCTCGATAGCCAGCGCGTGTTGATCGGTGTCGTCCGTGACATCAGCGAGCGCAAGCAGGCCGAGCGGCAACTGCGCGAAAACGCCCGGCAACTGCAAAATTACTACGACCAGACTCAGGCCGAACAGCAACTTGCCCTGCGCCTGATGGAAAAGCAGTTGCATCGGGTCGGGCTGCAGGACGCACGCCTGCGGTACCGGGTCATTCCCGCCGAACACTTCAGCGGCGACATCGTGGCCGCCGCCCGTTCGACTGACGGCCGCTTCTATGTCCTGCTGGCCGATGCCACGGGGCACGGCCTCGCCGCAGCCATCAGCGTTCTCCCGGTTCTGGCGCTGTTCTACCGGATGAGCAAGCTGAATCGCCCGGTCCAGGAAATCGTCAGCGAACTGAATCAGCAATTGAAGGAGTCGATGCCGGTCGGCCGCTTCGTCGCCGTAACACTGGCCTGTCTGGATGAAGCAGCCCGCCGGGGCGAAATCTGGGTCGGCGGCACGCCCGAAGCCTTCCTGCTGGATGCCCGCGGCCGGGTCAGCGCCACCTTCCCATCGACCAATCTTCCGCTCGGCATCGTCAGCAGCAGCGAACTGGGCGGGGCGCCCCAGACTTTTACCTGGGACGCCGATAGCCAGTTGGTTCTGTGCTCCGACGGACTGCTCGAAGCGACCAACCCCAACGCGGAACAATTTGGAAAAATCGGTCTCATCGCGGCGGTCGCCGACACCGCACCCGACGAGCGCTTCGATAAAATCCTGTCGGCGCTCGAAGCCCATCAGCGCAACTGTCCGGCAAGCGACGACGTATCGCTGATGCTGGTCGATTGTGCCTGATCGCACAGGCGCTCAGGCACGCCGCCAAAAACAAAGGCCGGGATTCCCCGGCCTTCATTTTTTCAAGCAACCGAACCGGCTTACTCGCCAGCCGACTCCTCGACGTCCACCGCCTCGGTCGGTTCCGGACGATCGACCAGTTCGACGAACGCCATCGGAGCATTATCGCCAACGCGGAAGCCGCACTTCAGGATACGCAGGTAACCACCCGGACGGGTAGCGTAGCGGGGCCCAATCTCGGCGAACAGCTTGACGACGATCTCGCGGTCACGCAGACGGTCGAAAGCCAGACGTTTGTTGGCCAGGGTCGGCGTCTTACCAAGGGTGATCATCGGCTCGACGACACGACGCAGTTCCTTGGCCTTCGGCAACGTGGTCTTGATGGCCTCGTGGCGAAGCAGGGAAACGGTCATGTTGCGCAGCATCGCCAGGCGATGGCTGCTGGTACGGTTCAGTTTGCGAAGCCCATTACGGTGACGCATGGTTAATCCTTTCTATGTTCTGCAGGCGTCCCTAAGCTGCCCGGGTCGGGAAAAGGCTTACGCCTTCTCAAGACCGGCGGGCGGCCAGTTTTCCAGTTTCATGCCGAGCGTCAGGCCGCGCGCGGCCAACACTTCCTTGATCTCGTTAAGCGACTTGCGACCCAGATTCGGGGTCTTGAGCAGCTCGTTTTCGGTACGCTGAATCAGGTCGCCGATGTAGTAGATGTTCTCGGCCTTGAGGCAGTTCGCTGAGCGAACCGTCAATTCCAGATCATCCACCGGACGGAGCAGGACAGGGTCCACCTGAGCCGGCTTGGACGCCTCGGCAACCGGCGCGGTTCCTTCGAGATCGGCGAAGACGGAAAGCTGTTCCATCAGCACGCGTGCAGCGTAGCGGATGGCTTCTTCCGGCTCGACGACGCCGTTGGTCTCGATATCGACAATCAGCTTGTCGAGGTCGGTGCGCTGTTCAACACGAGCGCTCTCGACGGCGTAGGCGACACGGCGGATCGGGCTGAACGAAGCATCCAGCACGAGCTTGCCAATGGTCTTGGCGTCGCCCAGATTACGGACGTTACCCGGCACGTAACCACGGCCCTTCTCGACCTTGATCTCCATGGCCAGCTTGCCGCCAGGCGACAAGTGGGCGATGACGTGTTCCGGGTTGATGATTTCGACGTCATGCGGCAACTCGATGTCACCCGCGCGAACGGCGCCCTCACCTTCCTTGACCAGCTTGAGGTTGACGACATCGCGATTGTGCAGCTTGAACACGACCCCCTTCAGGTTGAGAAGGATGTCGACGACATCTTCCTGAACACCGTCCACGGTCGAGTACTCATGGAGCACGCCATCGATGCTGACTTCGGTCGGTGCATAACCGACCATCGAGGACAACAGGATGCGACGCAGTGCATTGCCCAGGGTATGGCCATAACCGCGCTCGAACGGCTCCATGACCACCTTGGCCTGCACGGGCGAAACGCTCTGCACGTCGATGATGCGGGGTTTCAGAAGTCCACTACTTTGCATGGGCTAGATCCTCTGCTCGGTGCTTACTTCGAGTACAGTTCGATGACGAGACCTTCGTTCAGGGTCGCCGGCAATTCGGAACGCTGCGGCATGGCCTTGAACGTGCCCTTGCCCTCCTTGACGTCCACCGAAATCCACTCCGGGAAGCCCCGGGATTCGGCAGCTTCGAGCGCAGCCTTGCAACGCAGCGAGGCGCGGGCGCGATCGGTCAGCTGGACCACATCACCCGGCTTGACGATGAACGACGGAATGTTCACGCGCTTTCCATTCACCAGGACACCGTTGTGACGGACGATCTGACGAGATTCAGTGCGCGAAGCACCGAAGCCCATGCGGTAGGCGACAGAGTCCAGACGAGCCTCCAGCAGCTGCAGCAGGTTTTCACCGGTCTGCCCCTTGCGGCGCTCGGCCTCGGCGAAGATCTTGCGGAACTGGCCTTCCAGCACGCCATAAACGCGACGGATCTTCTGCTTGGCGCGCAGATGCACGCCGTAGTCGGAAAGACGGGCACCGGACTTTTGACCGTGCTGGCCCGGAGCGTAAGCACGACGCTCAATGGCGCACTTGTCGGTGAAGCACTTTTCGCCCTTCAGGAACAGCTTTTCGCCTTCGCGGCGGCACTGACGGCATTTCGGATCGAGATTACGAGCCACGTGTCATTCTCCTTAGATGCGGCGCTTTTTGGGCGGACGGCAGCCGTTATGCGGCACCGGCGTCACGTCGGAAATCGCGGTGATCTTGATGCCCAGCGCGTTCAGCGCACGGACCGAAGATTCGCGGCCGGGACCGGGGCCCTTGATGCGAACTTCCAGATTCTTGACGCCACATTCCTGGGCCGCCTTGCCGGCGGCTTCGGCGGCCACCTGAGCAGCGAACGGGGTGGACTTGCGAGAGCCGCGGAAGCCGGCACCGCCGGAAGTCGCCCAGGACAGCGCGTTGCCCATGCGATCGGTAATGGTGATGATGGTGTTGTTGAACGAAGCGTGGATATGGGCGATGCCCTCGGCGACGTTCTTCTTGACTTTCTTGCGAACTTTAGGTGCAGTCTTTGCCATGTTCAGTCCCTATTACTTCTTGCCAGCGATGGCCTTGCGCGGACCCTTGCGGGTGCGGGCATTGGTGCGGGTGCGCTGACCACGGCAAGGCAGACCCTTGCGATGGCGGAGGCCCCGGTAGCAACCGAGGTCCATCAGGCGCTTGATGTTCATCGTGACTTCACGGCGCAGGTCACCTTCGACGGTGTACTTGCCCACTTCATCGCGCAAACGGTCCATGTCCGCATCGGACAGGTCCTTCATTTTGGTGGTACGACCAACGCCGGCTGCATCACAGATTTTCTGTGCGCGGGTACGGCCGATGCCATAAATCGCCGTCAGGGCGATTTCAGCATGCTGATGGTTCGGAATGTTTACCCCTGCAATACGGGCCATTGAATCACTCCAATATTTCGAAAATTAACGAATGCCGGACTCGTCAGGGAATTAACCCTGGCGCTGCTTGTGACGCGGATCCTTGCAAATGATGCGCACGACACCCTTGCGACGGATAACTTTGCAGTTGCGGCAAATGCGCTTCACTGAAGGTTGCACTTTCATGTTTTACTCCTCGTCTGCGAGGGCTCGGAAGCAGCCGTGATTCCTTGCCCTGCGGTTATTGCGTAGAGAACCTTTACTTGGCTCGGAAAACGATCCGGGCCTTCGATAAATCATACGGCGTCAACTGTACGGTCACCTTGTCGCCCGGCAGGATGCGGATATAGTGCATGCGCATCTTGCCGGAGATGAACCCGTGAACAATGTGGCCATTTTCGAGTTTGACCTTGAAGGTTGCATTGGGAAGGTTTTCCACCACCTCGCCCTGCATCTCGATGTAATCTTCTTTTGCCATCTGTAGCGCGTTTCAATTACTTGATCATCGGCGAACCCTTGAAGTTCGCTTTCTTCAAGAGGCTTTCATACTGGTGCGACATCACGTAAGCCTGCACCTGAGACATGAAGTCCATGGTCACGACCACGATGATCAGCAGCGACGTTCCGCCGAAATAGAACGGCACATTCCATTTCAGGATCAAAAATTCCGGCAGCAGACAGACCACAGTGATATAGGCTGCACCGATCAGCGTGAGACGCATCAGGATCTTGTCGATGTAGCGTGCGGTTTGTTCGCCGGGACGGATGCCGGGCACGAAGGCGCCACTCTTTTTCAGGTTGTCGGCAGTTTCCTTGGAATTGAAAACCAGTGCCGTGTAGAAGAAACAAAAGAACACGATCGCCGCCGCGTACAGCAGCACATACACCGGCTGCCCCGGAGAGAGCGTCGCCGCCACGTCCTTCAACCAATGCATCGATTCGCTGGAGCCGAACCAGTTGGCCACGGTAGCCGGAAACAGGATGATCGACGAGGCGAAAATCGGCGGAATCACGCCGGACATGTTCAGCTTAAGCGGCAGGTGCGAGCTCTGTCCGCCGTAAATCTTGTTGCCCACCTGGCGCTTCGCGTAATTCACCAGAATCTTGCGCTGCCCCCGCTCGACGAACACCACAAACGCGGTCACTGCCACAACCAGGACGCAAATAATCAACGCCGTGAGCGGATGCATGGCGCCGGTACGTACCAATTCCAGCAGGCCGCCGATCGCGTTCGGCAATCCAGCCGCAATACCGGCAAAAATAATGATCGAAATGCCGTTGCCCAGACCGCGCTCGGTAATTTGTTCCCCGAGCCACATCAGGAACATGGTGCCGGTCAGCAATGTCGACACCGTCGTCAATCGGAACATGAAGCCGGGTTCATTGACCAGGCCGGCTTGCGCCTCCAGCGCGATGGCGATCCCCAATCCCTGGAAAAGGGCGAGAACGACCGTGCCGTAACGCGTATATTGTGTGATCTTCCGACGCCCGGCCTCGCCCTCCTTCTTGAGGGCTTCGAGTTGCGGGCTGGCCACACTCATCAGCTGCATGATGATCGATGCCGAAATGTAGGGCATGATCCCCAACGCAAAAATCGTGAATCGCGACAAGGCGCCACCCGAGAACATGTTGAACATGCCCAGGATGCCGCCTTTTTGCGAATTGAAGAGATCGGCCAGAGCGTTGGGATCGATACCCGGCACCGGAATGTGGGCGCCAATGCGATAAACCACGAGCGCACCAAGAAGGAACCAAAGACGGCGCTTCAAATCGCCGAACTTGCCACCTTTTCCAACGGTATTGGGATTTGCTGCCAACGTTCTAACCTTTCCCTGAGTTACTCGGCGATGGAACCGCCAGCGGCTTCAATCGCCGCCTTGGCACCCTTGGTGGCCCCGACACCCTTCAGAACGACCTTGCGGCTGATGGCACCGGACAGGATGACCTTGGCCGACAGCGCATCGCCCGGGACGATCCCGGCAACCTGCAACGCCAGCAGGTCGATTTCCTCGACCGGCAAACGTTCCAGATCCGTCAGGCGAACTTCGTAATGCCGCGCGCGGGTCAGCGAGTTGAAGCCCCGCTTGGGCAGCCGACGCTGCAGCGGCATCTGGCCGCCTTCGAAACCGACCTTGTGGAAACCGCCGGAGCGGGACTTCTGACCCTTGTGACCGCGACCACAGGTCTTGCCCAGGCCGGAACCGATGCCGCGGCCAACACGCTTGGCTGCCTTCTTGGAGCCTTCACCCGGTTTGATGGTATTCAGACGCATGGCTTAACCCTCAACCTTCACGAGATACTGAACCTTCTGGATCATGCCGCGCACAGCGGGGGTGTCCAGCAGCTCGGCAGAGCTGTTCAGCTTGCGCAGGCCCAGGCCGCGCACGGTGGCGCGGTGGTCCTGCTTGGTGCCGATGATGCTCTTGACGAGCGTCACTTTGATTTTCTTGTCAGCCATGTCTTACCCCAGGATCTGTTCGACCGACAGGCCACGCTTGGCGGCAATCTCGGCCGGCGTATTGACCTTCGACAGACCGTCGATGGTTGCACGCACGATGTTGTAGGGATTGGTCGAGCCATGGGCCTTGGCCACCACATTGGTGACACCGACCACCTCGAACACGGCCCGCATGGCGCCGCCGGCAATGATGCCAGTGCCATCCGGAGCCGGCTGAATCATCACGGTGGTGGCACCATGACGGCCCATCACGGTGTGATGAACGGTCCCGTTCTTCAGGCTGACCTTGGCCATCTTGCGACGCGCCTCTTCCATTGCCTTCTGAACCGCCACCGGCACTTCGCGGGACTTACCCTTGCCCATGCCGATGCCGCCATCGCCGTCGCCAACCACGGTCAGTGCAGCGAAGCCGAGAATCCGGCCGCCCTTCACCACCTTGGTGACGCGGTTAACCGCAACCATCTTTTCGCGCAAACCGTCGTCGCGCTCTTCAGCCTGTTGCGGCTTCTTGTTTCTTTCAGGTTTAGCCATTTCTTAACCTCGTCCTTTCGCCGTCGGTTAGAACTTCAGACCGCCTTCACGCGCAGCCTCAGCCAGCGCCTGAACACGACCGTGGTACTGGAGACCGGAGCGATCAAAAGCAACCTGCTCGATGCCGGCGGCCTTGGCGCGCTCGGCAATCAGCTTGCCGACAACAGCCGCCGCAGCCTTGTTGCCGCCATTGGCGACTTCACCACGAACGCTCTTGTCCAGCGTGGAAGCCGAAGCCAGGACCTTGCCGCCACACGGCGAGATGACCTGGGCGTAAATGTGGCAGTTCGTGCGATTGACGCACAGACGCACAGCTTTGAGTTCGGCGATTTTGGCCCGGGTTTTGCGGGCACGGCGCAAACGCGCTTGCTTCTTGTTAAACATATGCCACCTTTACTTCTTCTTGGTTTCCTTGATAACCACCACTTCGTCCGAGTAACGAACGCCCTTGCCTTTGTAGGGCTCCGGCTTCCGATAGGCCCGAATTTCGGCAGCTACCTGACCGACCTGCTGCTTGTCCGCGCCCTTGATGACGATTTCCGTCTGGCTGGGACATTCCACCTTCACACCGGCCGGCATCTTGTGCGCAACCGGATGGGAAAAACCGAGCGACAGGTTCAGCGTATCGCCGGCGGCCTGGGCTCGATAACCCACGCCCACCAGTTGCAGTTTGCGCTCGAAACCCTTCGAGACACCGGTCACCATGTTGTTCAGGTTGGCACGCATGGTTCCCCACATGGCAGCGGCATTGGCCGCACCGGGGACCTTGGAAACAACAACACTCTGCCCTTCGACGGCGACGGTCACCGCCGGGTGCGCCGCAGTCTTCAGGGTACCCAGCGGCCCCTTGACGACAATCTGCTCACCCACGGTAACTTCCACACCGGCCGGCAGCACTACGGGATTCTTACCAATACGAGACATGATCGGTCAGCTCCTTATGCCACGATGCACAGCACTTCGCCACCCACCTTGGTGGCACGCGCCTTGCGGTCGGTCATCACACCCTTCGGGGTGGACACGATGGCCACGCCGAGGCCGTTCATGACGCGAGGAATCTCGTCACAGCCCTTGTAGATACGCAGACCGGGCTTGGAAACACGCTCGATTCGCTCAATCACCGGACGACCGGCGTAATACTTCAGGGCAATTTCCAGGACTGCCTTGCCATCATTCTGACGGACAACAAAATCTTCAACATAACCTTCGTCCTTCAACACGGCTGCGATAGCGGCCTTCACCTTGGACGAGGGCATGGAGACAGACGCCTTTTCGGCGAGCTGGGCGTTGCGGATGCGGGTCAGCATGTCCGCGATCGGATCGCTCATAGCCATTTCTGTATCTCCTGATTACCAGCTGGCCTTAACAACACCCGGGATTTCGCCATTCATGGCGAGCTCGCGGATCTTGTTGCGGCACAAACCGAATTTACGGAAAACACCACGCGGACGACCAGTCAGCTGGCAACGATTGCGCAGACGCGACGGGCTCGCGTTGCGGGGCAGGGCCTGCAGCTTCAGACGGGCTTCGTAGCGTTCCTCGTCAGACAGGCTCGCGTTATTGATGATCGCCTCCAGGGCGGCACGCTTTTTGGCGTACTGAGCCACTAGCTTGCGGCGCTTCTCTTCACGGTTGATCAGAGCAAGTTTTGCCATGATTGCCTCAATTCTTGAACGGGAACTTGAAAGCCTGCAGCAGCGCCTTGGCTTCTGCGTCGGTCTTCGCGGTCGTGGTGATACTGATGTTCATACCCCGGAGCGCGTCAATCTTGTCGTACTCGATTTCCGGGAAAATGATCTGTTCCTTGACACCCATGTTGTAGTTGCCCTGACCATCGAAACCCTTGCCAGAGATACCACGGAAATCACGAACACGCGGCAGCGCGATGGTCACGAGACGATCGAGAAACTCGAACATGCGCGGACCGCGCAGCGTCACCATGCAGCCAATCGGATAGCCATCGCGAATCTTGAAGCCGGCAATGGACTTGCGAGCCTTCGTGGTGACCGGCTTTTGACCGGCAATCTTCTGCATGTCGCCAACGGCGTTTTCCAGAACCTTCTTGTCGGCCACTGCCTCACCCACACCCATGTTCAGGGTGATTTTGGTGATGCGCGGCACTTCCATGACGGACTTGTAGCCAAACTGCTTGGTCAGCTCGGCAACCACAGTGTCTTTGTAAAACTGTTGCAAACGCGCCATGACTCCCCCTTATGCGTTCACCAGTTCGCCGTTCGACTTGAACACGCGAACCTTGCGGCCATCTTCGAGCACCTTGATGCCGACACGATCGGCCTTCTTGGTTGCCGCGTTGAACAGCGCAACATTGGAGATGTGAATCGGCATGTCCTTGTCGACGATGCCACCAGCCACACCCTTGATCGGATTCGGCTTGACGTGCTTCTTGGCGCGATTGACGCCCTCGACAATCACATACTCGGCATCAACGCGAGCGACAACGGTACCGCGCTTGCCTTTATCCTTGCCAGTAATGACGACGACTTCGTCGCCCTTGCGAATTTTTTCCATCACCGCCCCTTACAGAACTTCCGGAGCCAGCGACACGATCTTCATGAAACGCTCGGTACGCAGTTCGCGGGTCACCGGGCCAAAGATGCGCGTGCCAATCGGCTCGAGCTTGTTGTTGAGGAGAACTGCGGCATTGCCATCAAAGCGCACCAACGAGCCATCCGGACGACGAACACCCTTGGCAGTACGAACCACCACGGCGTTATAGACATCACCCTTCTTGACACGGCCGCGCGGCGCAGCATCCTTGATGCTGACCTTGACAATATCGCCAATGCCCGCATACCGACGCTTGGAACCACCCAGCACCTTGATACACATTACTGAACGAGCGCCGGTGTTGTCGGCGACGTCCAGAATCGTCTGCATCTGAATCATTTAAATTAACTCCAACTTAATCCGCTTTGGCGGTCAGTCTTGGAACCCGTACGGGTTGAACAAATCTGCGGCCCCAGAGCGGTGCCCGCAAAAAAGAAGCCGGATTATACCGGCTTCTTTTGATTGCTTGCAAGCGTTTTTGAAAACGATCGTCAGACGACGACAGCCTTCTCCAGAACACTGGTTACCGCCCAGGTCTTGGTGCGGGAAACCGGACGGGTTTCGACGATCTCGACCAGGTCGCCTGCCTTGGCAGTGTTCCCCTCGTTGTGCGCATGATACTTCTTGGACCGAACCATCACCTTGCCGTACATTGGGTGCTTGACCTTACGTTCGACAAGGACGGTCACCGTCTTGTCCATCTTGTCGCTGACGACGCGACCGATCAGAGTGCGCTTGATGCTGGACGTTTCGCTCATTGCTGCACCGCCTTTTCACGGATAAGCGTGCGAACGCGCGCGATATCGCGACGCACCTTGGACAACTGGCTGGTATTGGACAACTGCTGAGTGGCAAGTTGCATACGCAAACCGAACTGGGCCTTCAGGAGGTCCAGCAATTCCTTGTTGAGCTCGTCCACGCTCTTGGTTCTCAATTCACTAGCTTTCATGATTACCCCAGATGACGAGTCACGAAGGTGGTGGAAATAGGCAGCTTGGCGGCGGCAAGGGCAAATGCCTCGCGAGCCAGCGCTTCATTGACACCATCCATCTCATAAAGCACCTTGCCCGGCTGGATCTCGGCGACCCAATACTCCGGGTTACCCTTACCGTTACCCATACGGACCTCGGCCGGCTTCTTGGAAATTGGCTTGTCCGGGAAGATACGGATCCAGATGCGGCCACCGCGCTTGATATGACGCGTCATGGCGCGACGGGCGGCTTCGATTTGACGAGCGGTCAAACGGCCACGACCGGTTGCCTTGAGACCCCACTCACCGAAGGAGACCTTCGTACCACGAGTCGCCAGGCCTTCATTGCGCCCCTTGTGCTCCTTACGGAACTTGCGACGATTAGGTTGCAACATTTAGGCACCTGCCTTTCTGACAGCGCGCTTCGCCGGCGCATCGCCTTCGGCCTTCTTGACCGTACGCGCACGCGGCTTGTCGCCTTCCGGCTTACCCGGACCCCGACGCGGACGACGCTCTTCGACGGCCGGCTCCTCAGAAACCGGCTGAGCGTTGCGATCCAGCATGTCGCCCTTGTAAACCCAAACTTTGATACCGATGATGCCGTAGGTCGTCAGCGCTTCGGAGGTGGCGTAGTCGATGTCGGCGCGCAGGGTGTGCAGGGGCACACGGCCTTCGCGATACCATTCGCTACGGGCAATCTCCGCGCCGTTCAGACGACCGGCGCTCATCACCTTGATGCCCTGGGCACCGAGACGCATGGCGTTCTGCATCGCGCGTTTCATGGCGCGGCGGAACATGATGCGCTTCTCCAACTGCTGAGCAATGGAGTCGGCAATCAATTGCGCATCGACTTCCGGCTTGCGGATCTCTTCGATCGAAACATGAACGGGGACGCCCATGATGCGCTGAAGATCCGTACGCAGTTGTTCGATATCCTCGCCCTTCTTGCCGATCACCACGCCCGGACGAGCGGAGTAAACAGTGACACGAGCGTTCTTGGCCGGGCGCTCGATCAGCACACGACCGACGGAAGCATGTGCGAGCTTACGCTTCAGATACTCACGTACCTTGACGTCTTCCTGCAACATGCCCGGGAAGTCCTTGCTGTTGGCGTACCAGCGCGAACTCCAGTTTTTGGTGACGGCCAGACGGAAGCCAGTCGGATGAATTTTCTGTCCCATGGCTCTTCCTTAGTTACCAACGGTCAGATAAATATGGCAGGTCGGCTTGCTGATCCGATTGCCACGACCCTTGGCGCGTGCGGTGAAACGCTTCAGCACCATGCCTTTTTCGACGTAGATGGTCTTCACCTTCAGTTCGTCGATATCGGCGCCATCATTGTGCTCTGCGTTGGCAATAGCCGACTCCAGCACTTTCTTGACGATGCCGGCGCCCTTTTTCGGACAGAAAGCCAGGATGTTCAGAGCCTGACCAACCGGCTTGCCACGCACCAGATCCGCCACCAGGCGACCTTTTTGCGCAGAGAGGCGTACGCCTCGCAGACTTGCACGAGTTTCCATGTCAGCTCCTTACTTCTTGGCCTTCTTGCCAGCGGTGTGACCCTTGAAGGTCCGGGTCAGCGAGAACTCGCCGAGCTTGTGACCGACCATATTCTCGGTGACGAACACCGGAATATGCTGCTTGCCATTGTGGACCGCAATCGTCAGGCCGATGAACTCGGGGAGGATCGTCGAACGACGCGACCAGGTCTTGATCGGGCGCTTGTCGCTAGTAGCGCGCACTGCTTCGACCTTGGCGATCAGATGCGCATCAACAAACGGGCCCTTTTTGAGAGAACGTCCCATTTCCTACCCCTTAACGCTTATGACGGCGCTGAACGATCATGCTGTTCGTGCGCTTGTTGCTGCGGGTGCGATAACCCTTGGTGGGCTGACCCCACGGGTTGACCGGCACGCGACCTTCACCGGTCTTGCCTTCACCACCACCATGCGGGTGATCGATCGGGTTCATCGCGGTACCGCGAACGGTCGGACGAATACCACGCCAACGCTGCGCACCGGCCTTGCCGATTTTGCGCAGATTGTTTTCTTCGTTACCGACTTCGCCGATCGTGGCGCGACACTCGACGTGCACGCGGCGGACTTCGCCGGAACGCAGGCGAATCTGGGCATAGGAGCCTTCGCGCGCCAGCAACTGCACAGAAGTACCGGCCGAACGGGCCAACTGAGCCCCTTTGCCCGGCAGCATTTCAACACAGCAGATGGTCGTACCGACCGGAATGTTACGGATCGGCAAGGCATTGCCCGACTTGATCGGAGCCTCCGAGCCACTCATGATTTGCTGGCCGACCACCATGCCCTTGTTGGCAATGATGTAGCGACGCTCGCCATCGGCGTAGCAAACCAGGGCGATATTGGCCGTGCGGTTCGGATCGTATTCCAGGCGCTCGACCTTGGCCGGAATGCCGTCCTTGTTGCGCTTGAAATCGATCAGACGATAAGCCTGCTTGTGACCGCCACCTTGATGACGAACAGTGACGCGACCATTGTTGTTGCGACCCGAATTTTTCGACTGGGACTCAACCAGACCGGCAAAGGGCTTGCCCTTGTGCAGATCGGGATTGACCACCTGGACTACGGCACGACGGCCCGGCGAGGTCGGTTTTACTTTGACGAGAGCCATTACGCGTTACCTCCCTCGACGAAATTGATTTCCTGACCCGGCTTGAGGCTGACAAACGCTTTCTTCCAGCCCTTGCGACGACCGGTCGCCCCCTTGAAGCGCTTGACCTTGCCCTTGACGTTGGCGACCTGGACGCCTTCGACTTCGACCTTGAACAGCAACTCGACAGCAGCCTTGATTTCCGGCTTGGTCGCATCGGAAGCGACACGGAAAACGACCTGCTCGTGCTTGTCAGCGACGTAGGTCGCCTTTTCGGAGATTTGCGGTGCCAGCAGCACCTGCATCAGACGCTCTTGATTCATCCCCACATCTCCTCAAACTTGGCCACCGCATTCTTGGTAACCAGAACCTTGTTGAAGCGGACCAGCGAAACCGGATCGGCTTCCTGGGCCTCGAGGACCAGAACGTTCGGCAGGTTGCGGGACGAGAGATACAGGTTCTCGCTCAGCTCATCGGTAACCACCAGCAGGTTACCCTCGAGCCCCATGCCCTTCAGCTTCTGGGCAAACAGCTTGGTCTTGGGCGCGTCAACCGCCAGATCGTCAACCACGACCAGACGATCCTGACGAGCCAACTCGGAGAGGATCGCTGCCATACCGGCGCGGAACATCTTCTTGTTGACCTTCTGGGTGTAATTTTGCTCGGGCGAATTCGGAAAGATCCGGCCACCCCCACGCCACAGCGGCGAACCATTAGAACCCGAACGGGCACGACCGGTACCCTTTTGGCGCCACGGCTTGGTCGTGGTGTGACGAACCTCGGAGCGATCCTTTTGCTTGCTGTCACCGGAACGCGCATTCGCCTGATAGGCGACGACGATCTGATGCACCAGCGCCTCATTGAACTCGCGACCAAAGAGCACGTCGGAAGCCTGCAGCTTGGCCGCTTCCTGACCTTGTTCGTTAATAACCTTCAGTTCCATGTCGCCCCCTTAAGCCTTGACCGCCGGACGCACGACGACGTCGGAACCCTTGGCACCCGGAACAGCCCCCTTGACCAGCAGCAACTGACGCTCGGCATCGACGCGGACGACCGTCAGGCTCTGCAGCGTGGACTGCACATCACCCAGATGACCCGCCATGCGCTTACCCGGGAAAACACGACCCGGATCCTGGGCCATACCAATGGAGCCCGGCGCATTGTGGGAAATGGAGTTACCGTGCGAGGCACGGTTGGAACTGAAGTTGTGGCGCTTGATACCGCCCTGGAAACCCTTACCGATGGAGGTACCGGTCACATCCACCTTCTGCCCTTCGGCAAAGATAGTGACGGCAATCTGATCACCCGCCTTGAAGTTGGCCAACTGATCAGCATCGACACGGAATTCCTTGAGCACATGCCCGGCTTCCACCCCGGCCTTGGCCAGATGGCCAGCCAGAGGCTTCGAAACACGAGAAGCACGGCGCTTGCCGAAAGCGACCTGGACGGCTGCGTAGCCATCGATCTCCGGCGTTTTGACTTGGGTCACGCGGTTATTCGACACATCAAGCACAGTTACCGGAATGGACGCACCATCCTCGGCAAAAATGCGAGTCATGCCAACCTTGCGACCAACAAGGCCTAGACTCATGGTTATTCTCCTCATCGCCGGCTGCGATTGGCCGGTCGATGTAAAACAACAAATGGGCAGCCGTTTCCGACCACCCCCGAAAAGCGCGGATTATATCCGCAAAACAACAATTACTGCAACTTGATCTCGACGTCGACGCCAGCCGGCAGATCCAGCTTCATCAGGGCATCAACCGTCTTGTCGGTGGGATCAACGATATCCATCAGGCGCAGATGGGTACGAATCTCCAGCTGATCACGGGAAGCCTTGTTGACGTGGGGCGAACGCAGGATGTCGAAGCGTTGCTTGCGCGTCGGCAGCGGAACAGGTCCGCGGACCACGGCACCAGTGCGCTTGGCGGTATCGACGATTTCCTGAGCGGACTGGTCGATCAGGCGGTAGTCGAAGGCCTTCAGACGAATACGGATTTTCTGGTTTTGCATTTGCTTGGCTTCCAAAGAGCGATGGGGCAGGCCATTGACCCGCCCCGGATTCAAAAAAGAGCGATTACTCGATGATCTTGGCGACGACGCCGGCGCCGACGGTACGACCGCCTTCGCGGATGGCGAAGCGCAGGCCTTCTTCCATGGCGATCGGGGCGATCAGCTTGACGGTCATCTGGACGTTGTCGCCCGGCATGACCATTTCAACACCTTCCGGCAGCGAGATGGCGC
>JBKBHB010000028.1:0-45145 GCA_046297855.1 Azonexus sp. | reverse complement strand
GGCGCAGGGGATGGTTCTTGGGGATGCGGTCTTCCAGGCTCACGTAGGAGAACATCGCGCCTTGATGAATCGTCTTGCCTCGCATCGGAATCAGCGTGTCAGGGTTGGCTATGATCAAATTCTATCCCCTCGCCCGCTTGGGCAGGGTTTTTCAACGGCCTGTTAAAGAACTTTTCCTTTTCCCTCCGTTCAAACAGGCATCGCGCCAACCTACAATAGAATGCCGGGCGAGCCAGCCAAGGCTGCCAGCCAGCCCGTTTCCGTTCGAACCTCCGGAGAAAAGCCATGAAGGGCGACAAGAAAATCATCGACATCCTCAATGCCTTGCTGGCCGGCGAATTGACCGCCGTGGACCAATACCTGATCCACGGCGAGATGTACGCCGACATGGGTCTCAACCAGCTGGCCGAAAAGACCCTCCACGAATCCGATCACGAGCGCCAGCATGCCCGCGCCCTCATCCAGCGCATCCTGTTCCTGGAGGGCAAGCCGGACCTCTCCCGGCGGGAGGGCCTGAAGATTGGCAAGACCGTAGCGGACATGCTGAAGTCTGACCTGGCGGTCGAATACAAGGTCGATGGCGAGCTGAAGAAGGCCATCGCCGCCTGCGAGAAGGCCCAGGACTATGTCACCCGCGAGATGCTGGTGGCTCAGCTCGATGACACCGAAATGGACCACGCCTACTTCCTGGAAAAGCAGCTCAAGCTGATCGATCGGGTCGGCCTGGAAAACTACCAGCAGAGCCAGATGGGCTCGACCCCGGTTGTTTAGGGAGGTGCGACGATGAAAGGCGACAAGAAGATCATCGATGCCCTCAACAGGGTGCTGAAGAACGAACTGACGGCCATCAACCAGTATTTCCTGCACGCCCGCATGTTCCGCAACTGGGGGCTGGAAAAGCTCAACGACTACCAGTACCGGCAATCGATCCGCGTGATGAAGGAAGCCGACGCGCTGATCGAGCGCGTGCTTTTCCTCGAAGGCCTGCCCAACCTGCAGAACCTCGGCAAGCTGCTGATCGGCGAGAACGTCGTCGAATGCCTGCAAGGCGACCTGAAGTACGAGCAGACCATCCAGCGCCCCCTGCTGATCGAATCCATCGCCCTGTGCGAAGCATTGCAGGATTACGTCAGCCGCGACCTGCTGACCGAGTTGCTCGAAGGCTGCGAAAAAGCCATCGACTGGCTGGAAACCCAGCAATCGCTGATCGAGAACGTGACCCTGCCGAATTACCTGCAGGCCCACATGGCGCCGGGGAGCAACTGAGCCCGGGTCTGCCGGCCGGAAAAGCCGCAAACCGCCTTGCGGCTTTTTTTGTCCCCGAAGCCCGGCTTGTCGTTTTTTAATTTTTTACTATATTTGTGTAAAAGCTGTGCCGCTGCCGCCAGCCACAACACGGATTATCCTCATGCGCGCCCCCCTTCCCTCCCCTGCCCCGGCTGCAATCCAGGCGGACCTGCGGCATGTCATCTATGCCCTCTCCGACGCCCTCGACCTGGTTGGCATCGACGACGTTGCCCACGGCAAACGGGTCGGCATCATGGCCGCCGAATGCGCGCGCCAGATGGGCCTGGACGACACGGCAAGCACCTTCCTGTTCGATCTCGGCCTGCTGCACGACATCGGCGTTTCCTCGACCCGCGTCCATCAGCACCTGGTCGGCGAATTCGACTGGGCCGGCTCGCAGGATCACGCCATCGCCGGCCACCGGCTGCTCGCCGGCTTCAAGCCCCTCGCCGCCATGGCCGAGCCGATCCTTTACCACCACACGCGCTGGGACAAATTGCGGGCGGACGGCGTTGCCCCCCGGATTGCCCGACAGGCCAACCTGATCCTGCTGGTCGACCGGGTCGATGCCCTGACCGCCCCCTGCTACGCCCGCAACACGATGCTTTTGCACAGGGAGGCCATCCGCGAGCAAATCCGTCAGCGGGCCGGTACCTACTTCGATCCGGAACTGGTCGACGGCTTTCTCGCCGCCTCCCGCTCCGAGGCCTTCTGGCTGCTGCTCGAACCGCGTTCGATCCAGTGCTACCTGCAGGACATGCTGCTCCGCGGCGAGCGCTGCCTGGCCGGCGTCGAGGACTTGAAGCACCTGGCCACCATCTTCTCGTGCATCGTCGATGCCAAAAGCCCGTTCACGGCCGAGCATTCTCTCGGCGTTGCCCGCCTGTCACGCCTGCTCGCCGAAAAAATGGGGGTTTCCGCCAGCAATTGCGACAAGCTGGAAATCGCCGGCCTGCTGCACGATCTGGGAAAACTGCGCGTGCCGGACGAAATCCTCGACAAACCTGCCAAGCTCGATCCGGACGAGCGCATGGTCATCAACGCCCACAGTTTCGAAACCTTCCAGATCCTGCGCAATATCGACGGCTTCGAAGAAATCGCGCGCTGGGCCGCCTACCATCATGAGGAACCCGACGGCACCGGCTACCCCTTCCACCTCAGCGCCGACGCCATGCCACTCGAAGCACGCATCCTGCGCGTCGCGGACATCTTCCAGGCCATGGCCCAGGACCGACCGTACCGCCGGGGCCTGCCCGCCGCCGAGATTGTGAGCTTCCTCGACAAGCTGGTCGCCGACGGTCGGCTGGATGGTGACATCGTCGCCGTCGCCCGGCAGTGGATCGTTCCGGCCATGGCGGCCGCTCGCCCCGGGCAGACCCACTGAACCCGGCCTGAAGCCGATACGCCCATGCCCATGCTCTTGACAGCCGGCCTGATGCGCATAAAATAGGAACCATTCTCATTATCGAAATCAGCGGAGAGGGTTCATGTACATCTGCGTCTGCCAGGCCGTCACCGAGCGGCAAATTCGCGAAGCTGCCCAGAGCGGCGCCCGCACGCTGAAGGATTTGCGCCGCGAACTGGGGGTGACCCGCGACTGTGGCCGATGCGCCTCCTGCGCTCACGAATGCCTGCGGGAAGCCCATGGCGAAGCCGCCAAGCCGGGCAAGGCGACGCGTCGGGCCGCCTGAAGCCTTGCTGAGGGTTTCCCGGTAGCTGCGCCGACGGGAGCCGTCCAGGGCTCCCGTTTTTTGTCAGGTCTCGTCGACCAGTACCCAGTGGTTGTCCAGTGCCATCGGCTTTGGCCAGGCCAGGAAAACCGGCTTGGCGACCGGATGCCAGCGCACCAGTCCAAGGGCCGTCGCGACCAGCACGCCACCGCCCGGCCGGGGGCCTGACCATTCGGTCATGGCATAGGCTTCCTCCAGGGCCACCACAGGCGTCAGTTTTTCCGGCGCGCCCGGGTGCCAGAGCTGGGCGAGGCCCGCCTGGTTGCTGGAAACGACGAAGCCGCCGTTGTAGGCCGCCGCCAGATCGCCACCATAGCCAAAGCCATCGTTGTCCCGCGTCGGGACGATCAACCTGTCGCCCTCCAGAACGGCCAGCAGCGGCGCCCGACTGCGCTGGGCCGCGTCGCCGTGTTCGGCCTGCATGGCGACCCCCAGCCGCCGCGCGCCGTCCGGTGCGGTACTCCACGCCAGATGACGCAGGCTGAGACGCCTGTCGTCCAGTTTCCACTGCCGCAGCAGCTTGCCGGTCCGCCCGTCCAGACGGACAAGGGAAGAATCCATGCGCTGCAGGTCGTACTTCCGGTCAGCGCGGTTACGCGGGATGCCTCCGTTGGCGATCAGCAGGTCGCCATTCGCGTCGAGCAGCAACTGATGCGGTTCGAGGCCACCACTCTCCCATTCGTCCACCTTTTTCAGCGTCGTCCGGTCGCGCACGCCGATTCGGCCCCCTCCCGACGCAAAGTCGGTTTCCGTCGTGAATACGAAGTCGCCGGTCGCGTCGTGGATGGCATGGCCGTTGAGCAATACGTCGGCCGAGGCATCGATATCCAGTCGGCGGGCGACCTTGCCTTCCGGATCGATGCGCAGCAGCCAGGTGCCCGGCCGCACGCCGACCACCAGCAGACTACCGTCCGGCTCGGGCAGCACGCCATGCGGACGGGTCGGCAGGGGAAGGGCGTGAAGGATCTCCAGCTTCTTGCCGGCCCAGTCAGCCCGCAGAATGCCGGCATGGTACGTGTCGGTCGGATGGGGACCGCGCCAGGCAGCGGCGATGCGCGCGCTGCGCGGCTCGTCATCGCCCGCGGCCAGGACGCCCCCCCCTTGCGCCAGCCAGCTGCAGGCCACGGCCAGTTTCAGGAAATCGCGACGGTGCAGAGCGGAGCGCATCACCGATACCCCGCCCGATCCAGCAGTTTCTGGGCGGCGACGACCTTGCTGGCCAGGCTGCCGATCGGCAGGCTGTCCGCCTTGAACTTGCCCATCGCTTCCAGCGCCGGGTTGTGGGTCACGACACCCGGCACCACCGGCCACTCGTTGTTGCCATCGGCGAAATAGCGTTGCGCCTCGTCGCTTGCCAGGTATTCCAGGAACTGGATGGCGGCCTCCGGATGCTTCGCGGTCTTGACCATGCCGGCACCGGAAATGTTGATGTGTGTGCCGCGATCGGCCTGGTTCGGCCAGACGATGCCAACCCGTTCCATCAGGCGCCGATCCTCGACCTTGTCGGACCGGATCAGGCGGGCCAGGTAGTAGGTGTTGGAGACGGCGACAGCGCACTCGCCGGCCGCCACCGCGCGGATCTGGTCAGTATCGCCGCCCTTCGGCGGCCGGGCGAAGTTGGCAACGACGCCCCTCGCCCATTCCTCGGTCTTCGCTTCGCCTTCATGCGCGATCAGCGAAGCGACCAGCGACAGGTTGTACGGGTGGGCACCGGAGCGGCTGCACACCTTGCCTTTCAGTTTCGGGTCGGCCAGCGATGCGTAGGTCGCAACGTCTTCCGCCTTGAGCGCGCTGCGGTTGTAGATGATGACCCGGGCCCGCGTCGAGAAGGCGAACCAGGTGTCGGTGTGCAGGTGGGGCGGGATGCGGCTTTCCAGCAGCTTCGACTTGACCGGCGCGAACAGGCCGTAGCTGTCGGCCACAGCCAGGCGCGTCGCGTCGACCGTGATGAACACGTCGGCCGGGCTGTTGGCACCTTCGCTGCGGATGCGCTCCATCAGCTCATCTTCCTTGCCTTCGATCCGGTTGATCCGGATGCCGGTCTGCCGGGTGAAATGCTCGTAAAGGCGCTCGTCGGTCTGGTAATGGCGGGCCGAGTACAGGTTGAGAACCTTTTCCTGGGCCTGAACTGTCGTCGCGGCGAGCAGGGCGAACGACAGGGCGGTGAGTGTCTTTTTCATGGTGAGTCGTCGATGGGTTGAAGAGCGCCGGCTGCCGCCTCGCGCGTCAGCCGGGCGGGGATCTGCCGGGCTATCAGAACTTGTATTCGGTGCTCAGGATGAAGCGGCGGGCCTGGCCGGGTACGGTGAAGCCGCCGTTGTCGTACAGCGCGTCGTAGTACAGCTTGTCGAAAATGTTCTGGACGTTGAACTTGACCGTGTATTTCGGCTGCTCATACGACACCATGGCATCCCACCGGGTATAGGCTTCCACCCAGTTCGGGTTGAATGCCGCCGTCCCGGTCGGCGACGCCCCGTAGCGCCGGCTCTTGTACTCCATGCCGCCGCCCACCTTGAAGCCGTACGGCAACTGATAGGTCGTCCACAGGTTGAGGGTCTTCCTCGGCGTGTTGCGCGGCGGCTGTCCGATGAAATTCGGGTTACCGTTGCCCGGCGCGACTTCGCGAATCTCCGCATGGATGTAGGACAGGCCACCGAACAGTTCCCACTGGTCGGTGATCCGGCCGGCCACTTCCAGCTCGACGCCGTCCGACTGGCGCTTGCGGGTCAGGATGGTCGCGGTGGACTCCAGGTCGGTATTACGTTCCCAGTCCTTGACGGCGCGATAGAGCGCGGTACGCAGGGAAACGTTGCCATCGGCCAGCAGCCATTTGCTGCCCAGCTCGATGACCCTGGACCGCTCGGCCGGATACTGGCTACCGGAAAGCTGATAGAGGTCGGCGGTCGGACTGAACGAATCGCTCCACCCGGCGTAGTAATGCTGGGCTGCAGTGGGCTGCCAGGAGAGGCCGGCCCGGTAGCTGTTCTCGCTGAAATTGCCGCTGAAGGCCGTGGTAGTGAAGTACTCCGAGCGCATGATGTCGCGGCGTACGCCGAGCGTCAGCTTCCAGTCGGGGATCAATTCGAGGGTATCCTGGACATAGGCACTGTAAGTCTCGCCCTGGTAGGTCGCCGGCGCCGCCGTGGTGAACTGGCCAGGCTTGTAGAGCGGATTGCTGGCCGTGCCCAGATTGCGCAGCGCCCAGCGGATCGAATCCTCGTTCAGGTATTCGACACCGGTGATCAGCTCATGGCGCATGCCGAGCAGGTTGAAGGCAGTGTTCAGATCGCTCTGCAGCACGTAATTGTCCGTTTCGAACTGGCGGGTCTTCGCCTGCTGCTGCGTACTGTTGGCCGTCAACGTTCCCTGGCCGGCCACCGCCCAATATGCGCGCTTGTAGTTGGCCGCCCGCAATACGGTACGCCACTGGGTATCCGGCGAAATCTTGAAGAGGTAATTCAGGGTCGAGACATTCGTTTCGCTGTCGTCGAAGTTGCCGTCCACACCATAATAGTTGCCGGCCTTGGCCATGGCTTCGTTCGGACGCTTGTTGACGAACGGAATGCCGTAATCCGGACGATCCTGCGTCTTCACCCACAGGTGGCTCAAGGTGACCTCATGGTTGGTGCCCAGGCCAAAGGCAATGCTCGGCGCAAAACCCATGCGGTGGATTTCCGGTTCGGTGCCGGTATAGGGATTGCTGCGCGCGCTACCCTCGTCACGATTCATGACGTTAAGGCGCAGTGCGGTAGTATCGCCCAGGCGCTGGTTCAGATCGGCCTTGATCTCGCGGAAACCATCGGTGCCGACCCCGACCCCGACCTTGTTGATACCGTACAGCATCGGCGTCTTGCTGACCTGGTTAATAACGCCGCCGGCCTGTCCACGACCGAACAACATCGCCGCGGCGCCCCGCAGCACGTCGACTTGCTCCAGGTTGAAGACTTCCCGGTTGTACTGCGCCGTATCGCGGATACCGTCGAGATACATGTCGCCAAAGGTATAGAAACCGCGCAGATTCATGTTGTCGCCAGCCCGTCCGCCTTCGGCTGCATTGAAGGTCAGGCCGGACACATTGCGCAGCGCTTCGCGCAGCGAGTTGGCCTCCTGTTCCTCGATCAACGCCCGCGTCACGGTCGTGATCGCCTGCGGCACATCGTGTGGATCCTGTACCACCTTGCCAACGCGGGTCCGGGTGGCGCGATAGCCATCCTGCTGCTCCTGCTGGGCCGTCACAGTGACCGAGGAAAGGGTTGTTTCAGCTTCCGCCAGCGCACCGTGCACCACACCGAGGCAGGCCGCCAGGACGGCCGCACGGGCAGGCAGGCGGCGGCCGGCCGGGCAGCCGGCGCCGGAAAGGGGGAGATATCCATCCAGGGCACGGCAGCGCGCGCCCGCTTGATCTTGTTTTTTCACAGGCAAACCTTCTTGATGTCAGTCGGGGTTGGCTGGCTGGCATGAAGGCTGGCTTGCCGGTTGAAATGCGTCCGGTCAGCGGCTGGGGTGGCAAAACGCGGCCGCTTCGCCCGAGCCCCAAATAACGCTAACACAAATGCGAATATATCGCATTTACAAAATAGAAACAACGGCCGACGAACAACAGACAACCGACCGGGCGTGACCGGCAGATGGAGCGGCACCCCGTACCGCCTCCCTACCGGCACAATGGCCGTCCGGTCGAACGGATAAACCGCTCAGCCGATATCGATGCCCGGCTCGCCCTCTTGCATCTCGCCGATTACCGAAACCTGCGAAAAACCATGCTGCAGGAAGAGGGAGAGCACTTCCGTCACCGTGTCCGGAGCGCAGGAAACGAGCAGCCCGCCCGACGTTTGCGGGTCGGTCAGCAGGGTTTGCGCCGTGGCATCGAGCCCCTCGGCCAACCTGACAGCGTCGCCATAGCTGGCCCAGTTGCGCCCGGAGGCACCGGTCAGGTAGCCGGCTTCGACCAATTCCCGGGCACGCGGCAGGAAGGGCAGATCGGCAAAATTCACCTGGGCGCGCAGCCGGCTCCCCTTGCAGACTTCGAGCAGGTGCCCTGCCAGGCCGAAGCCGGTAACGTCGGTCACCGCGTGTACGCCCTCCAGGCAGGCAAGCAGCGGCCCCGGCGTATTCAGTTGCGTGGTGGCGGCAATCATCGCGTCGTAATCGCTGCCATGCAGCTGATCCTTTTTCAGCGCGGCGCTATAGACGCCAACGCCAAGCGGCTTGCCGAGAATCAGCCTGTCGCCAGCCCGGGCACCGGAATTGCGCTTCAGGTGGGCCGGATTGACAATACCGATGGCCACCAGGCCATAGATCGGCTCCACCGAGTCAATCGTATGTCCGCCGGCAACCGGGATGCCGGCTGCCCGGCAGACATCCTCGCCGCCCTGCAGAATCCTGCCGATGGTTTCCAGCGGCAGCACATTGACCGGCATACCGACCAGCGCCAGCGCAAACAGCGGCGTGCCGCCCATGGCATACACGTCGGAAATGGCGTTGGTGGCGGCGATCCGGCCGAAATCGTGCGGATCGTCGACGATGGGCATGAAGAAATCCGTCGTCGCGACAATCGCCTGCTGCGGATTGATCTGGTAGACCGCCGCATCGTCGCTGGTTTCGGTACCGACCAGGAGTTGGGGCGGCACGATGCCGGGCGCGGAACCGGCCAGAATTTTTTGCAGGATGGCGGGCGCGATCTTGCAACCACAGCCCCCGCCATGGGAAAGCTGGGTCAGGCGAACGGCGGGTTCGGACACGACAGTTCTCTCGAATGAAACGTGATGGGGATTTATTCGGCGTCGAAGCCGGCGTCTTCGATGGCTTCGAGCAAGGCTGCCCGAGCAATCACTTGCGGGTCGAACGCCACCTTCGCTTCGGCCGCTTCGAGCGAGACGTCGACCGATGCCACGCCGGGCAGCGCGCCGAGCACGCCGCTGATGTTCTTGACGCAGCCCTGGCAACTCATGCCGCCGATCCTGATTACCGTATTTTCCATGCTGTCACCTGCTGACGAAGGGTTGGCGGCGCAGCAGGTCGGCCATCGTCTCGGCCAACACCGGGCGGCTGAACAGGTAGCCCTGCGCCATGTCGCACCCCATTTTACGCAATAACGCCAGCTGTTCGGGCGTTTCCACGCCTTCGGCCAGCACCGTCATGCGCAGGCTGCGCCCCATGCTGACGATGGTCGAGGCAATCGCCCAGTCGTCGGGATCGGTTTCCAGATCGTTCACGAAGGACCGGTCGATCTTCAGTTTGCCGACCGGAAAACGCTTCAGGTAAGCGAGCGACGAATAGCCGGTGCCGAAATCGTCGAGCGACAACTCGACGCCCATGCGATGCAGGGCGGACAGCGTCCCCATATTGACGTCGGCATCGTGCATCACGGTGCGCTCGGTCAGTTCGAGTTCCAGTCGACCGGCCTCGAGGCCGGACGTGGCAAGTGCCCCGGCCACCACCTCGATGAAACCGGACTGCCGGAACTGCACCGGCGCGACGTTCACCGCCATGACCACTGCCGGCAAACCGTCGTCGCGCCACGCCTGTGCCTGCCGGCAGGCTTCGCACAACACCCAGTCGCCAATCGGATTGATCAGGCCGGTTTCCTCGGCCACATGGATAAACCGATCCGGCATGATCAAGCCCAGTTCCGGATGCTGCCAGCGGATCAGGGCTTCGACACCGACGATCAGGCCGCTCTGCAGATTGACCAGGGGCTGGTAATGCAGAACGAACTCCTTCTGCTGCAAGGCGCGGCGCAGGTTGCTCTCCATCAGCAGGCGATCGAGCGACTTGGAATTCATCTCGCTCGAATAAAACTGGAACGCATTGCGGCCGACTTCCTTGGCCTGGTACATCGCCGTATCGGCGTTGCGCAGCAGCGTTTCCAGGTCCTCGCCGTCGTGCGGGTAGATGCTCAACCCGAGCGATGGCGTCACCGTCAATTCATGGCCGGCGATCTCGAACGGGCGGGCGAAAACCTGCAGCAGGCGGCGCGCCACATCGGCCGCCGCAGCGCTGTGGAAGCCGGGCATGGCGAAGATGAATTCGTCGCCGCCCAGGCGGGCCAGCGTATCGACCCGCCGCACCACGCTGCCCAGACGACGAGCGACTTCGCACAACAGCTCGTCGCCGACGCTATGCCCAAGCGAATCGTTCACCCGCTTGAAATGATCGAGATCGAGAAAAATGACGGCCAGCTCTTCCTGATCGCGCTCGGCGGCCGCCAGCAACTGCGCAAAACGCTCCTGCAGCAGGCGGCGGTTAGGCAAGCCGGTCAGCACATCGTAGTCGGCCAGCTCCCGGATCCGCTGCTCGGCCGCCTTCTGCGTCGAAATATCGAGCAGGGTGCCAACCGATGCCGGCCGCCCGTCGATCAGCGCGGCGGCACCAAGCACGGTAGCCGGGAAGCGGGAGCCATCCTTGCGCACGACAACCAGTTCATAGGCCTGATCGGTGACGCCCGCCGCCCGCCGGGCCATGTTCTCGACCACGATGCCGTGATATTCGGGAGCCACCACATCGAGCGGCCCCATGTGGCCGATCAACTCATCCTCGGCATAACCGAGCAAACGGGCCAGAAAGGGATTGACGAAACGGAAGCGCTGGTCCTGCAACACAAAAATGCCGACCTGGGCAGCCGCCATCGTCGTCCGGAACATCGTCTCCTGATCGCTCATCGTCACCGTGTCGTTTGCTGACTGGAGGCCGCCCGCGGCAGCCCGCTCCCCTTCTTGTAATCGTTCTTCCAGCTTTTCGGCCATCAAAACCCCGTGATCACCCGGCCTTTCAGGCCCGCGGCCGCCAACGCTTCAACAGGAGCGAATTCGAGACGACGGAAACCGAACTCATGGCCATGGCCGCTCCCGCCACCACCGGATTGAGCCAACCCAGGGCCGCCAGCGGAATGCCGAGTACATTGTAAATGAAGGCAAAGAAAAGATTCTGCCGGATTTTCCCCAGTGTCGCGCCGGACAAGTCGATGGCATCGCACACGCCAAGCAGGTCGCTACGGATCAGGGTGAGGTCGGCCGCCTCGATCGCCGCATCGGAACCAGCGCCGATGGCGAAACTGACATCGGCGGCCGCCAGCGCCGGCGCATCGTTGATCCCGTCGCCCACCATGCCGACGAGCCCGCCACCGGCCTTCAACTCGGCAACAACCTGTGCCTTGTCGCCAGGCAGGATGCCGGCACGAAACTCCCCGATGCCGGCCTCACTGGCAATCGCCGCAGCCGTCAGCGGGTTGTCGCCGGTCAGCATAACGACACGGATGCCCCGCGCACGCAGGCGCGCCACGGCCGCCCGCGAGGTCGGCCGCAAGGCGTCGGCAATGGCAAAGAGCGCCAGCGTCGTTTCTCCTTCCTGCAGGCCGACCACGGTCTTGCCCGCCTGCTGCCACTGGCGCACCACGGCATCATCCTGCAGGCCGAGCCATTCCGGCGAGCCAAGGCGCAGGCGGCGCCCCTCCACCTCGCCCGCCACCCCCATGCCGGCCGTTGCCTGAAAACCGCTGACCCCGGGGATATCCCCTTGGCCACGCGCCGCCACGATGGCCCGCGCCAGCGGATGCTCCGAATGGTGCTCCAGCGCAGCCGCCAGGCGCAACGCTTGCTCCTTCGCGAGGCCGCGCGCTGCACAATCCGTCACCTGCGGCTGACCGCAAGTCAGCGTGCCGGTCTTGTCCAGGGCCAGCACGGTGATTTTTTCGGCGCGCTCGAGCGCTTCGGCATTCTTGACCAGGATGCCCGCCCGGGCACCCTGCCCGGTGCCGACCATGATCGCCGTCGGCGTCGCCAGACCGAGGGCGCAGGGGCAGGCAATGACCAGGACGGCCACCGCATTGACCAATGCCTCGGCAAATGCGCCGGAATACGCCCACCAGCCGCCAAAGGTGGCCAGCGCGATGACGCAGACGGTCGGCACGAAAATGCCGGATATCCGGTCAGCCAGGCGCTGCACCGGCGCCTTGGAGCCTTGCGCCTCCCCCACCAGGCGGATGATGCCGGCCAGCAGGGTATGCTCGCCGACGCCGGTCGCCCTGCAGCGCAGGGAACCCTGCCCGTTGGCGGTGGCCGCGAAAACCCGGTCGCCGGCCCGCTTGCCGATCGGCATGCTTTCGCCGGTCAGCATCGCTTCGTTGACGCTCGATTCGCCTTCGACCACCTCGCCATCGACTGGCACGCTCTCACCCGGGCGGACCAGAAAAATGTCGTCCGGCATCAGTCCGTCGACCGGCATCTCGACCCACTGGCCGTCACGCTCGACGCGCGCCGTCTTCGGCTGCAGGCGGATCAGCGACTCGATGGCCTCCGAAGTACGCGCCTTGGCCCGCGCCTCCAGCAGCTTGCCAAGCAGGACCAGCGTGATGACCGCCGCGCCGCCTTCGAAATAGACGTGCTGCGGCAACGCGAACAGCGTGACCACCGTCGAAAAGCCCCAGGCCATGCTGGTACCCAGCGCGACCAGCACATCCATATTCGCCCCGCCGCCGCGCAAGGCCTTCCAGGCGCCGTCGTAGAAGCGCCAGCCAATCCAGAACTGCACGGGCGTCGCCAGCAGCAACTGCAGCCAGCGCGGCAACTCATTGTGATGGCCGTGTTCGCCGAACATGAAAAGCATTTGCCCGACCAGCGGCACGGTCAGCAGTACGGCAATCCAGAAGCGCCGGATCTCGCTGCGGTAGGCCTGGGCCTTTGCCGCCTTTTCCCGTTCCCGCGTCTGCTTGTCGACCACCTCCGCCTTGAAGCCGGCCCTGGCCACCGCGGCGATCACCGCCGCTTCGTCGGCCCCGCCGGAGAGGCGAACCCGGGCCCGTTCGGCCGCCAGATTGACGTTGGCCTGCATGCCGGCCTGACGGTTGAGCACCTTCTCCAGACGCGTCGAGCAGGCGGCACAGGTCATGCCACCGATGGCGAACTCGACAACCCGCCCCTGCTCCGCCCCACTCATTTGACGAACAGGACCGGACACGGCGCGAGATGCAGCACGCGACTGGCCACCGAGCCCATCACCAGGCCGGCCACCGGGCCGCGGCCATGCGTGCCGATGACGATCAGGTCGCAGGCCAGCTCGCCGGCGACCTTGGCAATCACTTCCGCCGGCTGCCCGACATGGATGTGCGTCGTATGAAAGCGGCCGGCTGCATCAAGCCTGTCCTGCGCGGCGAGCAGATGCTGCTGACTTTCCTCGAGGTAATAGGCCTGCAGCGTCTCCTTACCGACGTGGGCCTGGACGCGGCCGATGGGAATCGGCGGGTGAACGTGCAACAGGTGAATTTCCGGAATCTCGCGCAGGCAATCGATATGGTCGATCAACCGGTCAACCGCGCGCAATGCGCAGGGAGAACCGTCGACCGGCAGCAGAATTTTCATCGCGAAAACCTCTCAGAGCCAGCCCGACAGACGCATCAGGCCGATAAAACCGTAGATACCGAAGCCTAGCACCAACAGGCCGGAGACGGTACGGACGACCGGGCGCTTGACGATGCCGTTCAGACGGGCCAGCAGCAGTCCGGCAAGCAGCAGGTTGGGCAGGGTGCCAAGACCGAAGGCAAGCATCATCACCGCGCCGCGCCCGGCCGACCCGGCGGTCAGCGCGCTGGCCAGGGCGCTGTAGACCAGACCGCAAGGCAACCAGCCCCACAGCACCCCCAGCGGAAAAGCCTGCGCCGCGCCGCGCACCGGCAGGAAGCGCCGGGTCAGCGGCTGCACCCGGCGCCACAGGGCCTGCCCGGCGCGTTCGGTCAACGCCAGCGCGCCACTCAAGCCGATCAGGTACAAGCCGAGCGCCACCAGCATCAAGTTGGCGAAGAAATAGAGCACCATGCGCACCGGCACCTGCCCCGCCAGGCCCAGGCTGGCCGCCCCCAGCGCGCCGGCGATGGCACCGGCCACCACATAGGAGAGAATGCGCCCGGCATTGTAGGCGAGATGCAGTCCCCAGCCCGCCTGCCCCCCCATCGACAGGGCGCTGACAATGCCGCCGCACATCCCGACACAGTGCGTGCCGCCAAGCAGACCGACAAGGAACAGGGCAAGAAATCCGGTATCGGGCATCCGTGACAAGCCTGAAAGACAAAACGGGCAGTTTAACCCACCCGTTTCGGGTCTGCCCAGCTGATCAGATCACCTTCGAATAACTGGCCCGTTGCCGCCCTTCGCGCAGGTAGCGATCGAAAACCATCGAGATGACGCGGACCAGCATGCGCCCCGGCGGCAAGACGGTGATCCATTCGCGGTCGACCTTGAGCAAACCGGCGCGCTCCATTTCCTTCATGTCTTCCAGCTCGGCGGCGAAATACTTGCGGAAGTCGATCAGGTGCGCACTTTCGATGCTCTCGATGGACAGCTCGAAATGGCACATCAGGGCCTGGATGATCGAACGGCGCAAGATGTCGTCGGCCGTCAGCTCGATGCCGCGAAAGACCGGCAGCACGCCGGCGTCGATGCGGTCGTAGTACTCGTCCGAGGTCTTGACGTTCTGGTAGTAGGTCGGCCCGACCTTGCTGATCGACGAGATGCCGAAGGACAGCATGTCACAGTCCGAATAGGTCGAATACCCCTGGAAGTTGCGATGCAGCCTCCCCTGGCGCTGGGCCACGGCGAGCTCGTCGTCCGGCTTGGCGAAGTGGTCCATGCCGATGTAGACATAACCGGCCTCGGTCAGCTTCTTGATGGCGAGCGCCAGGATCTGCATCTTGGTGTCGCCGGACGGCAGATCGGCTTCGGCGATCCGGCGCTGCGGCTTGAACAGGCTGGGCAGGTGGGCGTAGTTGTAGATCGACAGGCGATCCGGATCCATGGCCAGGACGCGCTCCAGCGTGCGGTTGAAGCCCATCACCGTCTGGTGCGGCAAGCCGTAGATCAGGTCGACGGACACCGACCTGAAACCGTTGGCGCGAGCCGCATCGATGACCAGCGCGGTTTCCGCCTCGCTCTGAATGCGATTGACGGCCGCCTGCACCTTTTCGTCGAAATCCTGGACGCCGACACTCATCCGGTTGAAGCCGAGCTCGCCGAGCAGGGCGACGGTGTCACGGTCCACCTTGCGCGGGTCGACTTCGATGGAATATTCGCCGCCGTCGAGCAGCTTGAAATGCTTGCGGGTCTCGCCCATCAGCTGGCGCATTTCGGCATGCGACAGGAAGGTCGGCGTACCGCCCCCCCAGTGTAGCTGGATCACCTCGTGTTCGCCGTCGCGGCCTTCCAGCGCGGCGGCCTGCATGTCCAGCTCCCTGGCCAGGTATTTCAGGTATTTGGCGCTGCGCCCGTGATCCTTGGTGATGATCTTGTTGCAGGCACAGTAGTAACAGATGGTGTTACAGAAGGGGATGTGGAAGTATAATGAGAGCGGTCTGCTGATGCCACCGATGTTGCGTTTGCCCAGCCACAGCTTGGCAGCTTCCGAGTCGAATGCCTCGACAAAACGGTCGGCAGTCGGATAAGACGTGTAGCGTGGGCCGTTGACGTCAAATCGGCGAATGATCTGCGGATCGAAGACGAGGTTTTCAGTTGCGAAATTCATTTGACAAGCCACAAAGTGTTCTCTGGATTATGTTCGGAGGGCATGATACCGTGGTTGACGTGGATCAAGCGAACGCAGGTTCCCCATGCCCCGGACACAACCGTTGAACCAGGAAATCTCGCTGTCCGTCATCAAGACGGCCTGTTCCAATTGCAATCTACGGGAACTGTGCCTGCCGTTCGGCCTCAGCCTCGAGGAATTGACCCGACTCGACGATCTGGTGTCGACCCGGCGCCGCATCAAGCGTGGCGATCACCTGTACCGGGCCGGCGAAGCCTTCGACGCCATCTACGCCATTCGCAGCGGCTTCTTCAAGACCGACGTACTGCTCGAGGATGGCCGCGACCAGGTCACCGGCTTCCAGATGGCCGGCGAACTGCTCGGCCTGGACGGCATCAGCACCGAACACCACACCTGCAACGCCATCGCCCTGGAGGACAGCGAGATCTGCGCCATCCCCTTCTCCCGGCTGGAAATCCTGTCGCGTGAAATCCACACGCTGCAGCACCATTTCCACAAGGTGATGAGCCGCGAGATCGTCCGCGACCACGGCGTGATGATGTTGCTCGGCACGATGCGCGCCGAGGAGCGCCTGGCAGCCTTCCTGCTCAACCTGTCACAGCGCTTCACCGCCCGCGGCTTCTCGCACGCCGAGTTCTACCTGCGCATGACGCGCGAGGAAATCGGCAGCTATCTCGGCCTCAAGCTGGAAACGGTGTCGCGCGCCTTCTCCAAATTCCAGGAAGAAGGCTACATCGCCGTTCAGCAGAAACACATCCGGATTCTGAACGTCAATGGCCTGAAGGCCTTGATGAATCACCAGCGCTGAACGACGCCGGCTTACCAGCGCAGTTTTCCCAGGCGGGCAGCCCGCGCTACCAGGCGGGCCAGCAACTGATCGGCTTGCACCCGGGCCGGCGAGTCGCCACCTGTCATACGGTAGGCCAGAACGACGACATCGGGCTCATCAACTGAAACGTAGAGGGCAATGGCGAGGGGGCAGAGCGTCATCTGCCCCGGATCTTCCAGCACCATGCGACGCGCCAGGGCGGCGCTGCAGAACTGGATGATCTCCGCCGCAACATAAGGGCTGGCTTGTCCCTGTCCGGTACGCTCGAGCATCGATCCGAAGGGGAGCACCTGACCGACCACCATGCCTTCGGCTTCGATGACCTCGACCACGGCCTCGCGCACCGAACGGAAATCCCCACCCTCGACCCGGTGCGTGACGATCCGCTCCGCAGCGCACACCGGAAGACAGGCAAGCAACCAGGCACAGCAGAGAAAAACGGGCACCCCGCGGGGTGCCCTGAACAGATGCGAGGAAAACATCTGACGCAAGCAGTGTCCAGCAGGCCGGTCGATCAGAAGAAGATCAGGCCGCCGACGGAAAAGGTGCGGTTCTTGTTGTCGTAGTTGGTGTCGAGGACGTTGGTGATGCGCTCGTCGTTGTACTCGCCAACCAGCGTGATGTACTTGTTCAGCGCGTGATACACCCCGACCGTCACCGCACGGTTCTTGATCTGGTTATCCGGTGTGGCACGCGTACCGCGGATGCTGGTCAGCGCGTAGCCGTCCTTGTCCTTGTTCTCGCCAAAATTGATACCGACCTTGGTGTCCCCGAACTTGTAGGTACCCTGCAGGAAATAACCCTGCGACTCCGTCTTGTTACCGTTGCCATCGCTACCGCCGAAGAACTGCGCACCGACGGTGGACAGGCCGAGACCTGTGCCCTTGAAGGCGTAGGCAACCGCCTCGAAATTGCCGAAGCCGGCCTTGGCGCCAATTTCGTAACCGGTGCCGGTAAAGGACTTGGTCGCGCACGGCTCGACCGAGCAGCTGGTCGATTGCGTGACCAGCCCGCCCCAAACCTTGCCCGGCACGCTGCCCTTCCAGTCATAGTCAATCTTGGCCTGGAAGCCCGGCGTCTTGGTCTCGTCGCCAGCAAACTTGCTGGGCTGGAAGATGCCGGCCGACGCCTGCAAGCCGCCGATGTTCGGAGTGGTGTAGGTGATTTGCGGCTGGAAGCCGGTGTACATGTAACCGTGGCCGATCATGCCGAAGGTCGTGTTGTAGGGGATGCCGGCATTGCTGGTGCCGCCGACGCCGAGCAGGGTCATGTCGGACAGGATGATGTTCTGGCCGAACAGGCCGATGTCGCGGCCAAACTTCAGGGTACCCCAGCTGCTGTTGCCGAACTGGAAATACACGTTGCGGGTGTCGATCTGGCTGTACGGGTTGGTGGTGCCGGCGCCATCCGCGTTATTGCCGATCGGCAGGCCGACGACCTGGGAATTGTTGTTGATACCCGGGGCAAAGCTGATGTGCGCCTTGATGTCCTGCTCCTTGGCCTGGGTGGTGGCCACGAAGTTGATCCAGCCCGGCAGCAGGCCGTTGGTCAGTTCGCTGTTGGTGGTTTTGGTCGTCGTACCGGTAATCCGGTCGATGCTCTTGGCTTCGCGCACGACGTAGAAGCCATTGATGGTGCCGTTGATGTCGATGGTGACATCGTTCTGCGTAAAGCTGACCGCGTGACTGGCGGAGCTGCCACAAGCGAGCAGGGCAAGAACCAGAGGACGAAGGGACGGAATTTTGTGCATGAAAAGTCTCCAGATGTTTTCGTTGATATGTGCCGCCCGGGATGGCCCCGGGCCGCTTCCCCCGCTGCCATCCCGGGCGATGGCATCGAAGCCGACTGATCGCGAAGCCCGTGCCAGGTTGGCGAGCGGCCGCCAGCAAATCGCCGAATCGACCAACTGGCGGTCATCTTCGGAAATCCGGCGGGTTTGCGGGGGAATGGAACGAGTGCTCCGGACCCGTTCAAATACTGGACATCTGCTCTGCTCCTGCCAAAAAACGGAGCACCGCAATGTGGACAAAAAAAGCCCGGCACACGGCCGGGCGGAACGGGAAAGGAGACAATCAGAAGGTATAGCGGGCACTGACACCGGCCAGCCAGTTGCGGCCGGGGGCGGATTCATAGAAGCGGTTGTTGCTGTCGCCGACGATGACCGAGCCGACATACTGGCGGTCGAAGACGTTGTCGAGACGGACAAAGCCGCGCAGATTGAGCGGGCCGTAGCGGCGCTCGATGCCAAGGCGCAGGCTGGCGATGGCATAGCCCGGGGCGGCCTGTTTCTGGTTGCTGTCGTCGACATGGACCTTGTCCCGGACGATGCCTTCGACGGCGGCATGGAAGCCGCTCGGCTGGTGCCGCCAGGCGATCTCGCCAAACAGGTTGTGGGCGGCGACGCCGGGCAGGCGGTTGCCGGCATTGACGGTGCCGGAAGCGGTCGTAAATGCTTCGGCATAGGTCGCATCCAGCCAGGTGTAGGCCAGGCGGCTGCTCAGCCGTTCGCTCCAACGGCTGTCCAGCGCGAGTTCCATGCCCTGGCGCTCCGTCTTGCCGGCGTTCTGGTAAGCCGTACGGCCGCCGGTGCTGGACAGGACGACCAGTTCGTCCTGCGTCCGGATCTCGAACAGCGCGACATCGAGCCGGCTGCCGGCACCGAGCATGGCCTTGGCGCCGACCTCGTAATGCGTGCTGGTCGCCGGCTTGAGCGTCAGGTTAAAGGAGCCGCCGTTGCTCGAATAGAACATTTCGTTGAACGTGGGCGCTTCAAAACCGCGGGCGACGCTGGCGTAGAGATTCAGGGTGTCGGTCACCCGGTACAGGGCGGCCAGGGTCGGCGTGGTCTTTTCATAAGCAACCCGGCCGCTGTCATCGCCGTTGCTCAGATAGCGATCATCTACCCGGAAAGCGACGCGGCTGTGGCGCAGTCCACCCGTGAAGGCCCAGCGCTCGCCTTGCCACTCGGCCTGGGCATATTGGTCGAAGCTGGCAACGCGGTCCTCTTCGTTGCGCCGCAGCCGCCCCATGACACCGCAGAGGTTGGCCACGCAATTGGCTGGCACACCGCTGCCCACGAAATTTTCATAACCCTGGCGATCATCCGTGGCCTGCTCGTAGTCAACACCGAGCGTCGTTGTCAGCCGCCCCCCGGCCAGACTGAAACGGCCGGTCCACCGACCGGACAGCCCGGCGAAGTCGCGGTCGAAATCGATCACGCCGCCGGAATGGCGGATCGACGCGGTCTGCGCTCCGACCGGAATCGACTGGTACTGCGTCGTCGAGCGCTGGCCGGCGTAGGCCGAGAGCAAGACGCTGTGATCGCCCAGGCGATGCTCGTAGCTGATGCCGCCCTGCGTATGGTCGATGCTCTTGCGCGTGTCGTAGGCAAGGGCCGGGTAGTTGCCGCGCGCCGCATCCCAGGCCACGCCGCGGGGATTGCTCTGGAACTCGCTCCATTGCAAGCCCTGCGGATCCTGTGCATCCTGCCGGAAGGTGTTGGCGATGAGGGTCAGCTTGCTGTCCGGGCTGGGCCGGTAGGTCAGCTTGACCAGGGTCTGATCGCGCTCGGCTGAACTGTGATCGCGGTAGCCGTCGGTGGCAAAGCGCGAGGTGTCGATCACGTAGCCGACACCGCCCGCTTCCCCTTGGGCACTGAGATCGGTTTTCCAGGTGCCGTAGCTGCCGGCCGCGAAGTGGGCTTCGACACGCGGCGCCCCCTTGCCGTCGGGCGTAAATAGCTGGATGACGCCCCCGGCATGATTGCCGTAAATCGCCGACAGCGGACCGCGCAAGACTTCGATGCGCTCGGCACGATCCAGATTGAAGGTGGCGGCCTGCCCCTGGCCATCCGGCATCGAGGCCGGAATGCCGTCGCTGACCAGGCGGATGCCGCGCACGCCAAAGGCCGAACGGGCGCCGAAGCCGCGCGACGAGATCTGCAGGTCCTGCGCATAGTTCTGACGGTTCTGGACGGTAATCCCGGGCACCGAGGCCAGCGCCTCCGAGGCATTGACCTTGGCCTGATCGGCGCCGATACGGCCGGCGTCCACGACGTCGACGGCGGCCGGCAGGTCGAAGGTGTTGTGTTCGACGCGGCTGCCGGTGACGACGATACTGTCCAGGCTGACGGCAGTTTCGGCCTGTGTTCCCCCGGCAAAGGCGGCGGCCAGCATGACGGCCAGGCGGGCGGGACGGACAGACAGCGGGAAGGTATTGCGGGTTGGCATGGTTGTCTCCTGTTTTTTTATCGGCAAGCGGACTTGCCCCGGGAGGAATTATTCGGAATGCCCGGCCCCGGCCGCTTCCAGACGATCGCTCAACTCGCCTAAAGAAAATCATGAGGCCATGCGAAACGCCTGGTCATGCAGTCATTTGACAAATTGGCGGAGTATCATGTCGGCCTCGCACGTCGAACCCCGTTCGACGCCAGCCCCGGCCCCCGGACCTGGCCGCCCCGCAACAACCCGTGACCACCATCGCCCCTCCCATGCCGCATCCTGCGTCGATGAATTCAATAGACATCTTTCCCTGGGACGACCATTTCAACACCGGCCTGGCGACGGTCGATGAACAGCATCGCAATCTGGTTCGCCTGATCAACCAGCTGGCCGGTCATATCGCCTTCCGCTCCGAAAACCTGGTCCTTGACCGCGTGTTCGATGAACTGACGGATTACACGGTCTATCACTTCACGTCGGAAGAAGCGATCTGGCGGCAGTTCATGCCGGAGGACCGGCACGAAATCGAGCACCGCAAGACACACGCCTTCTTCGTTCAGGAGGTGGCCCGGCTGCGCGGCGAGCTGAGCAGCCGCCCGCAATTTGCCGTGGCCGAGGAAGTGCTCGGCTTTCTGGCGCGCTGGCTGGCCTCGCACATTCTCGAATCGGACCGGGCCATGGCCTACACCGTGCATGCGCTGCAGGAGGGCCTGCCGCTCGAGGCAGCCCAGGCGCGGGCCAAGGAACGGATGGGCGGCAATACGCGGACACTGATCGACCTCATCCTGTCGATCTATGGCACGCTGTCGAACAACACCCTGCGCCTGATGCGCGAACTGGCCGAGCACCGGGAACTGGAAGCCTCGTTGCAGGAAGCCAAGGCAGCGCTGGAAGATGCGAAGAACCTGCTGCAGTCGGTGGTCGATACCGCCCCGGTACGCATTTTCTGGAAGGATCGTCAGCTCAATTACCTTGGCTGCAACCCGGCCTTTGCCCGCGATGCGGGTAAACGCGAACCCGGCGATGTGATCGGCCACAACGATTATGCGATGGCCTGGGCCGCGCAAGCCGACCGCTATCGGGCCGACGACCTGAACGTCATCGAAACCGGCCAACCCAAGCTCGACTACGAGGAACCGCAGACCACGCCGGACGGCGGAACCCTCTGGCTGCGCTCCTCCAAGGTGCCGCTTCGGGGGCGCCACAACGAAATCATCGGCGTGCTCGGGGTCTATGACGACATCACCGAGCAGATGCGCGCCGAGGAGAGCCTGCGCGAGAAGGAAGAACGCCTGCGCCTGGCCCTCCATGCCGCGAACCAGGCTTGGTTCGACCTCGACCTGCCGACCGGCGCGGTGACCGTCAGCCCCAACTATCCGCAGATGATCGGCCACCCCGCCGAAGGCTTTGAGAGCAGCCTCGACAACTGGTTGAAGCAAATCCACCCGGACGACCTGGCGGGCTTGCAGCAGCAGATCGCCCGGTGCCTGGCGGAGGGCGGTCCACAAAAGGCGGAATACCGGCGCCAGACGGCATCTGGCGAGTGGATCTGGCTGGAAACGGTCGGCGAGGTCGTCCAGCGGGACGCCGCAGGCCGCCCGCTGCGCATGATCGGCATCCACACCGACATCACCGAACGGAAGCAATTCCTCAACGAACAGAAGCGCCTGAACCGGGCGCTCCGCCTGCTCAGCGAATGCAACCTGGCGCTGGTGCGCAACGACGATGAAATCCGCCTGCTCAACGACGTCTGCCGTCTGATCGTCGGCACCGGGGGCTATCGGATGGCCTGGGTCGGCTATGCCGAAGACGACCCCGAACGGACGGTACGGCCGATGGCCCAGGCCGGCGACGACGACGGCTACCTGCGCCGGGTCCGAGTTTCCTGGGATGCACAAAGCGCGTACGGCCAAGGGCCGACCGGCAAGGCGATCCGGGCGCGCCGGGCAGAAATCAACCAGAACATGCTTACCGACAGCCGCCTCGAACCCTGGCGCGCGGCGGCCATCGAGCGGGGCTACCAGGCATCGATCGCCCTCCCCCTGCAACACGGGGAAACAATGCTCGGCGCCTTGTGCGTCTATGCAGCAGAACCCCATGCCTTCGGTGCCGACGAAGTCGAACTGCTCGAAGAACTGGCCGGCAACCTCGCTTTCGGCATCATCAGCCTGCGCAACCGCACCCAGCGCGAGCAGGCCGAAGCGGCCAACCGGGCGAAAAGCTCGTTCATCGCCAACATGTCGCACGAAATCCGCACGCCGCTCAATGCGATCAGCGGCATGGTGCACCTGATGCGCCGCTCCGGCGTCGGGGCTGAACAGGCGGAACGGCTGGACAAGATCGATGCCGCCAGCCAGCACCTGCTGGAGACGATCAATGCCGTCCTCGACCTCTCCAAGATCGATGCCGGCAAGCTGGAGCTGGAAGAAACCGCCGTCGATGCCAATGCCATCCTGACCGAAGCGGCAGCCATGGTGCAAGAAAAGGCACGAGCAAGAAATGTCGCCCTGATCGTCCACCCCCTGCCCGAATTCCTGCCGCTGCTCGGCGACAAGACCCGCTTGCAGCAAGCCCTGCTCAACTATCTGTCCAACGCCGTCAAATTCACCGAAGCAGGCCGCATCGAGGTGGCTTGCCGCATCCTTGAACGCACCGCCGGCGAAGCGACATTGCGTTTCGAGGTCCGCGACACCGGGATTGGCATCGCGCCCGAGGCCATGCCCCGGCTCTTTTCCGCCTTCGAACAGGCGGACAACTCGACCACCCGCAAGTACGGCGGCACCGGACTGGGACTGGCCATCACCCGCAAAATCGCCCAGTTGATGCAGGGCGATGCCGGTGCCGAGAGCGTCCTTGGCCAGGGCAGCACCTTCTGGTTCACCGCCCGGCTGAAACGGGCCACAACCCCCCGGGCAGTGACCGCGACCACCCCGCCGGACAACCCGGAGCATCGCCTGAGGAGCGAATACAGCGGCCGCCGGGTGCTGCTCGTCGAAGACGAGCCGGTCAACCAGGAAATCGCCGGCCTGCTGCTGGAAGAGGTCGGTCTGCGGGTCGCGGTGGCGAACGATGGTGTCGAAGCCGTCGAGCAGGCCGGCCGGGAAAGCTACGACCTAATCCTGATGGACATGCAGATGCCCCGCCTGGATGGCCTGCAGGCCACCCGCCTGATCCGTGCCCTGCCGGGCTACGCCACCACGCCGATCGTCGCGATGACTGCCAACGCCTTCGCCGAAGACAAGGAGCGCTGCCTGGCCGCCGGCATGAACGATTTCATCGCCAAGCCGGTCGAACCGGACCTGCTGTTCAGCGTCCTGCTCAGGAACCTCGCCTCAGGCAAGCAGACCTGAGCCCGAGGCGGCCTCGACCCCGGACGGCCTGAGAAAAGCCTTCAAGCCCAGATCGAAATCGACGATGTGGTGCTCGACGTAAGCAACAACGCGGCTGATCACCTCGTCGACGGGCAGCCGCAGGCCGAGCATGGTGTCGAGATGAATTTGGGCAAGACCCTCGATGATGCGTGAGTGCGCCTGTTCATGCTCGCGGCGCAAGGCTTCGGGCATGTCCAGACCGGCCATGAAACGCTCTTCGCGCACAAAATGATGATGCATCTGCCGGGTCAAGCGGGACAGCGCCTCGCTGAACGCCTCCTCGTTCAGCCCCGCCTTCATGAGCCGCTCAAGCGAATGAAACAACTCGCTGTGCTGGTGATCGATTTCCGGCACGCCGAGCAACCAGTGCTTGTTCATTGTCTTGCCCGCCATCAAGCCCTCGGGTTTCAGGACGGCAAACACTCAGAGCAACCGTTCCGGAAACACTGCGGCTTGTTTTTCAGTCATTAACCGGTCGATTGTCCTCCCTTTTTCGGGCCAAAGAAATATAACGAAAGTTATATTTCGGTTTGTGCGAGGCCATCTTGCCAGCAATGGCCCGCGCGCTGCACACAAGGCCCCGGAAAGCGGCGAAAATCCGGCTTTCGCCTTCGCCCATGCCGCATGTCCATCCAGCCCTTCACCGCTCTTGCCTGCCCGCTTGACGGCGCTCCGCTCCAGCGCCGGGGCGCAACTTGGCAATGCCCCGCCGGCCACAGCTTCGACATCGCCAGCCAGGGCCACACCCACCTGCTGCCGGTGCAGCACAAGCGTTCGCTCGACCCCGGCGACAGCAAGGAGATGGTTGCCGCCCGCCGGCGCTTCCTCAATGCCGGGCACTACCGCCCGATCGCCAAAGCCGTTGCCTGCGCCGCCCTGGCCGATCTGCCGGCCGGCCGGCCGGCGGCCTGTCTCGACGCCGGCTGTGGTGAAGGCTACTACCTGCGCCAGCTGGCCGCCGCAGCGGAGAGCCGGGGCAGCGCGCTGACCGTACTCGGCCTCGACATCTCCAAATGGGCCGTTCTCGCTGCTGCCAAGCAGGACAAGCGCCCGAACTGGGTGGTCGGCACCAACGCCCGCCTGCCGGTACTTGATGCCCGCGTCGACCGCCTCCTGTGCCTGTTCGGCTTTCCGGTATACGCCGAGTTCGCCCGCGCCCTGAAAGCGGGCGGCCAACTCCTGATGGCCGACGCCGGGCCCGACCACCTGCGTGAGTTGCGCGAGATCATCTACCCCAGCCTGAAGCCTGCCCGCGCAGCCCCCAGTGAGCCTCCCCCCGGTTTCACCGGGCTGGCCTCCGAAACCATCCGCTTTCCGCTCAGCCTCAACAGCCAGGCTGAAATCGCCGACCTGCTGGCCATGACCCCCCACCTCTACCGCGCCACGCCGGAAGGCCGCGCCCGCGCCGCCGCGCTGGACCGGCTGACAATGACCGTGGAGGTACGACTGCAGCGCTGGCTGAGGGTGGCCTGAGCGCGAAGGGGATGCGCCTCTGCCGCCGAATGCCGTCGCCGGGCCTAGCGCACCAGCAATGTCGGCCTGCCAGCCGCCCTGAGCAGATCGCTCGTCTTGCTGCCCAACAGCCAATTACGCCACGGCGAATGACTGTATGCCCCCATCACCAGCAGGTCGAAACTGCCGTCGGACAATTCTCGGGCAACGGCATCGGTCGGGTTGCCCGCCCTGACGACAGCGCGGGCCTGCACCCCGCCACCGACCAGGGTCGCCACGGCGGCATCCAGTAGTTTGCGATCACTCTTGCTCGGTTCGCCGATCATCAGCAGTTGTAGCGGCAAGCCACGTAGCAAGGGGCTATGCGCCAGTATGTCTACCCCCTTGCGGGCCATTCGGCTGCCATCGAACGCAAAGAGGATCTTCCTCGGTTCCCGATAGGTGCCGGTCACCACCAGCACCGGCCGGCTGGCCGAACGGACCACCCATTCCAGATGCTTGCCCAAACCGGCCGTGGCGTCTGGCCGCCCGTTTCGCCCCACAATGAGCAGACGGCTGCCCTCCTGCTGCTCAGCCAGGGTTTCCTCGACATCGCCATGACGCAGCCGGCTGTCAACGGTTGCAACGGTTGCAGCGCCTCCTTGCAAGGCGCGCGCCCGCAAGCCGGAGAGCAGCGCACGCCCCTGCTCACGGGCCAGACGGGTGCGTTCGGCATCCTCCCGGGTCAGCTGGTCCATCAGCCGGTCCTGGGTATCGAGGCCGATGGCGCCGCTGTGGTCCTGCTTGCCGGGCAGTTCAACATGGCGTTCAAGCACATGGAGCAGTTCGAGCGGGGCATCGAGACGGCAAGCCGCCCAGCTTGCATAATCGGTTACGACTTCGGCCAGGGGCGTGCCATCCACACAGGCAAGAATTTTTTCGTCGTTTGGCATCGCTGTCTCCTCAGTGGCCCAACAACAGGTCGTCGGCATCCTCCTTGTCGTGAACGGCAAACTTGTCCACCAGCGTGGCGCTGGCTTCGTTCAGGCCGTGCACTTCAACCTCGGTACCTTCGCGGCGGAACTTCAGAACGACCTTGTCGAGGGCGCTGATCGCCGTAATGTCCCAAAAATGCGCGCGGCTGACGTCAATGTGAACCTTGTCCAGCACTTCCTTGTAGTCGAAGGCATTGACAAAACGCTCGGCCGACGCAAAAAACACCTGGCCGCTGACCTGATAGCTGCGGCTCAGGCCATCCTCTTGCGTGCGCGAACTGATGCGCAGAATCTGCCCTACCTTGTGGGCAAAGAAGAAGCCGGAGAGCAGGACCCCGGTGAGCACCCCCTTGGCGAGGTCATGCGTTGCCACCGTGACAATCACTGTCGCAATCATCACCACGCTCGAACTTTTCGGATGCTCGCGCAGGTTCCTGATGGAAGCCCAGTTGAAGGTGCCGACGGAGACCATGATCATCACGGCAACCAGGGCGGCCATGGGGATTTGCTTGACCCAGTCGCCAAGAAAAACCACCAGAATCAGCAGCAGCACACCAGCCACGAGGGTGGACAAGCGGCCGCGGCCACCCGATTTGACGTTGATGACCGACTGGCCAATCATCGCGCACCCGGCCATGCCGCCGATGAAGCCGGTCGCGATGTTGGCAATCCCCTGGCCGACACATTCCCGATTCTTGTCGCTTTTCGTATCGGTCAGGTCAGTAGGGAAATCCGTAGATGATGGCAAGGCCGGCGGCAGTCATCGCGTAAACGTGCCAGGTGACATTCATCAGTTCCGGCAATTGCGCCATGAAAATCAGGATAGCCAGGGCATTGACGAAACCGGTGACGACCGAGCGCGAGACGAAGCGCATCAATTGCCCAAGTTTCAGCCAGCCGGCAACGATTTGCAGCCCCCCGGTGAGCACCGTGGCCGCCAGCAGGTAATCGAGGCCGTGCGACTTGACCAGCGTCACCATGACCAGCGCCATGGCACCGGTGGCAGCCGAAATCATGCCCGGCCGGCCGCCGAAGAAGGCAATCAGCGTGGCGATGGAAAACGAGGCGTACAGACCGACTTTCGGATCCACGCCGGCGATGATGGAAAAGGCAATTGCTTCCGGAATGAGCGCGAGTGCGACGACGAGGCCGGCCAGCAGGTCGTTGCGGACGTTGAAAAACCAGTCCTGTTGAACTTTATGGAATGACACCGTGAGCAATGCAATGGCCTCGACGGCCGTTGGGGTTCGGGAATGGCGCCGCCCCGGCATGGAGGCGGACGCTCGCCGGCAACAGATCCTCGCGGCGTCAGCCGCCGCGGCGGGAATCAATGCATCCGGAGTTGTACCAGCGGAAAATCAGGGCGGCGTGACGGCGCAGAAGTAGCCGCGCGGCAGCGAAGAACCGCGAAAATGAACGAGTCGCAGCCCCTGCCCCGCCGCGTCGGGAAGACGGGCACGGCATGAATGGTTGCTGGAAGGGATGGCAGCGGCAAGACGCATAAGCCTTATTGTGCGGCGCACAACGAGAACACGTCAAGCCAGCCGCGGGCGACGGGCTCAGCGCTCAGCGGGTGGGCGTTTCACGCGGCACCGCCCAGCCCCCCAGCAATGCCGCAGCCGCCAGCGAACAGACTGCTGAAAAGCCAAACGCGACCAGCGGCGAGAATGCCTGATACAGCCAGCCGAAAATGACGGAAGCGGGCAACAGGAAGATCCCGGCGGTCAGGTTGAACCAGCCGAAGGCCGTGCCCCGCAGCGCAGGCGGGGCAATGTCGGCCACCAGCGCCTTTTCGACCCCCTCGGTCGCGGCCATGAAAAGACCGTAGAACCCGAACAGAACGAAAAGGAAGACACCGTCGTGAGTCATCAGCCCTAATCCGGCGTAGAACAGGCCGTAGGCAACATAACCACCGAGGAGGAGCGGAACGCGCCCCACCTTGTCCGACAACCCGGAAAGCGGCGTCGAAAACAGCATGGCGACCAGGGAAACCGCGGCCCAGAGGAGCGGCACGCTCGCCTCCGGCACGCCCAGTTCCTTGGCCCGCAACAGCAGAAACATGTTGGACGAATTGCCCAGCGTAAAAATGGCGATCACGACCAGATAGCGTTTGAAGGCGCGGGGCATGTCGCGCAGGTTCCACTGGAATGGCCGGGTGGAAAGCGGGCGGCTATCGCGGGGTTCGCGCAGCGAGAGCGCCAGGGACACGCACAGGACGGCTGGCACAACCGACCAGAGGAAGATGTCATGCAAGGACATGCCGCTTGCCAGCAGCGCCGAAGCAATCAGCGGCCCGACAACGGCACCGGCATTGTCCATGGCGCGATGGAGTCCGAATGCCACGCCACGCTGCTCGGCCGCGACACTCCCGGCCAGCAGGGCATCGCGCGGCGAGGTGCGCAGCCCTTTGCCGATCCGGTCGGCGAAACGGATCAGCAAGAGTCCGGGCCAGCTCGTGACAAAGGCAATCAGCGGCCTGCCGAAAGCCGCCAGGCTATAGCCGACGACCACCCAGGGCTTGGCGTACCGGGTCCGGTCAATCACCACGCCGGAGAAGAGTTTGAGCAGGCTGGCCGTGGCTTCGGCAATGCCCTCGATGATGCCCAATGCCCGCGGCCCGGCCATCAAGACCGACGAGAGGTAAAGCGGAATCAGGGGATACAGCATTTCGCTGGAACTGTCGTTAACCAGGCTGATGAGGCCGATCAGCCAGACGGTTCGGGGAAGTTGTCGCAAGGTTTTCAGCATGTCCGTTTCCTTCAGGTTCGGAGGGTCAGCCACAACACGCCGCAGAGCAGTACACCAGCGCGGCAGCGATCGCCAGGCGGGAGCTCGGGGTCGGGGTCATGGATACGTTCCGGGGAGCTTGATCACGCAGCCTAGGTACGCAGCGTTGCAGCAAGGCGCAGCGGGTGCAGTAGCAGATCGATCGCATCGACGACACTGCGAGTCACCAGATCGGCCGCCAGGAGGCTCTCCTTCGCCAATCCTTCGTCCTGCAGCACCGCAATGGAAAGCGCCGCAGCCTGCAACATGAGGTGGTCATTCCAGCCATTGCCGATCGCCACCGTCCGGTCGTCGCCCAGTGCCCCAATGTAAGCCCGCTTGGCCTGGGTCTGCGCCTGGCCGGGCAGTATGCTCAGGCGGCAGGGCAGTTCGCTGAGCTGGCTGGCTGCGTGGCCGAAGGTATCCCCCGTCACGACATGGAGCGTCAGATGTTCGGCGAGCCGGCGCATGCGCCCGGGCAATCCGGCCAGCAGGACGCCATCCCGCGCCAGCGTGCCGTTGTAATCGAAAACGGCGTGCTCCAGGACGAGCGCGCCGCGGCCAGGAATCTCAAGGTTCAGCATGGATTATCCCTTTTTCATATTGGGCAAGGCAGGAAAAAGCCCAAACCGCCTTGTAGGTGTATTCGATGTTGGGCGAAGCGCCCGGCGCGCGGGCGAATCCGCCCCGGCCGGTCTGGCAGGCACCGAGCAACGAGCGTATGGCGCTCGAAAAACGCACGGGAATGCCCAAGGTCCGGCAACAACGCAGGCCGGCAAACAGCGCATCGAGATTTCCCGAACGCGACCCCTCGGTCAACGCAAAGCCCGTGACGGGCACCTGAAGGCGTTCGACAAATCCGCGGGTCGCCGGCAGGTCGCTGCCGCCCGGCTCGCAGCCGCGCAGGATGTCGAGTGCCAGCCAGGTATCCCAAAGGTTCGGGCAGATACCGAATCCCCCCGCGGAATGCTCCAGCGCACGCAACGAGGGCCCCACGTGCGAGCAATCATGGCCGGCGGCAAACGCATTTTTCAACCGGACGGCCACGCGAACCTGCTCCAGCCAGGCGGACAACTGCGGTGACGACCGGCCCGGGGGCGCCGGAATGGGCCAGCGTGCGATTTCGGCAAGCCATTGCGCTCCGGGTGGGGGGGATGGTGCCAAACACTTGAGCAGCCATGCCGCGTAGGAACGGGCCAGCAGATGCCGACTCTCCAGGAAGCCTTTCGCAAACCCGGCGATCTGCCCGCTGTTTTCAGGCGGCGCCCCCAGAAGATGCAAAGCCCTCACCGCATGGTAGGTATCCGATATGTTCGGTTCGTCGAGATAGGCCGAACGGTAAAAGCAAAAGCCGCCGCCAGGCGATTGCCGCGCCTGCAGGTAGCGAACCGTTGGCGCGGCCATGTCCGGCTGGCCGAATAGCGTAGCGAGACCCTGCATCAGGACAATGGCCGCTCAGTAATTTTGCCGGGCGGGAATCACCCCGCGGACACCGCCCCGCGGGTGCTCGACATCGCCGGCATAGCGCGGGATGAGATGCAGGTGAACATGGGGAACCGTCTGCCCGGCAACGCTCCCCACATTGACCCCCAGGTTGTACCCGTCCGGCTTGTGCCGCGCATCGAGCAGGGCCTTGGCCGGATCGACCAGGGCCAGCATGGCCTGGCGCTCTGCCTGGGTCGTTGCGAAGAAATCGGCCACATGCCGGAACGGGATGACGAGACAATGGCCCGAATTGACCGGATGCAGGTCGAATTTGACGTAGGCCAGCTCATTGCGCAGCACGATCTCGCCAAGGGTACAAAAGGGGCAGCTTGCCGGCTCGTTCATGATGCCTGAGCACCGAAACAGGCCTGGGAGCCGAGTTCTGCTTCGATTTCCAGCAGGCGGTTGTACTTGGCGATACGCTCGCTGCGGCACATTGACCCTGTCTTGATTTGGCCGCCGCCCATGGCGACCGCGAAATCGGCCATGAAGGCATCTTCGGTTTCCCCCGAACGATGGGAGATCACGAATCCCCAGCCAGCCTGCCGGCACAGGTGAATCCCGGCAATCGTCTCGCTGACGGTGCCAATCTGGTTGAGCTTGATGAGCGCCGCGTTGCAGGTTTTCTCCCGGATCCCGCGGGCGATGAACCGGGGGTTGGTCACCAGGATGTCGTCGCCGACGATCTGGATCTGCTCCCCCATCTGCTGGGTCATCCGCGCAAAGCCGGCCCAGTCGTCCTCGGCCAGGCCGTCTTCGATGGAAACGATCGGATAGCGCTTCACCCAGTCGGCGAACAGCGCAATCATCTCGTCGCTGGTTTTGTCGCCCTGGCCACTGCGTGTCAGGCGATACTTGCCCTCTTCGAAGAACGAACTGGCCGCCGGGTCGAGGGCAATGGCGATGTCTTCGCCCGGACGGTAACCGGCACGTTCTATCGCCGCCACGATCAATTCGCAGGCCTGCTCGTTGCCGCCGTCGAGTCGGGGGGCGAAGCCGCCTTCATCGCCCACGGCCGTGGACAAGCCCTTCTCATGAAGGATTTTCTTGAGGGCCTGAAAGGTTTCGGCGCCGTAGCGAACGGCCTCGGCAAAGCTCGGCGCGCCCCGGGGCATGATCATGAATTCCTGGAAGTCGAGACTGCTGTCCGCGTGCTTGCCGCCGTTGAGGACATTCATCATGGGCACCGGCAGGTGGACGGCACCAACCCCGCCGAGGTAGGTATAGAGCGGTAGTCCACACGACCGTGCGGCAGCCCGTGCCACCGCCTGCGACACCCCGAGGATGGCATTGGCCCCCAGCCGGGATTTGTTTTCAGTGCCATCCAGGGCGATGAGCAAAGCGTCGATCGCCGCCTGGTCGGTGGCATTTCTGCCGAGCAGCACGCTGGCGAGTTCGGTATTCACGTTCTCGACCGCCCCCTGAACCCCCTTTCCCTGATAGCGCAACACATCGCCATCGCGCAACTCGGTTGCCTCGTTGGCCCCGGTGGACGCGCCCGAAGGCACGATTGCGGCCCCCGTCGTTCCATCGTCCAATACCACGCGGACACGAACCGTTGGAAAGCCACGGGAATCCAGAACTTCCAGCGCATCGACAGCTTGAATCAGACGTTTCATCGCAAATCTCCCAATCAGCATTTCCCGAACATCAGCGCCCGACCAGTACTGCACAGGTCGCATGGTGCATGACCTGCTTGGCGACCGAACCGAGCAGCCAGCGCCCCATCAGGCCGTGGCCGCGGTGACCGATGACGATCAGGTCGGCACCCCACTGTTCGGCGTCGATCACGATACGCTCGGCGGGGTGGCCGACCTCGATGGCGTAGTCGACGCTCAAGCCGAGTTTTGTGGTGCGGTCACGCAGGTGACGCATTTCGCGCAGATAGTGCCCGCGCGAATTCTCAATCACCACGCCGGTCTCCACTTCATCCCCGAATTCGGGCGGCTTGACCACGGCCAGCACACGCAGCGCCGCGCCATATTTGGTGGCCAGATCCAGCCCCAGGTCAAAAGCGTGCTGGGCAGCGTCGGAGCCATCGTAGGCAATCAGGATTTTCTTGAACATGGCTGTCTCCTAGGAATGGCCTGCCGTGCCTTCGGCCTCTCGGATCAGATGGCGCGGCAGGAAAAACGCGTTGGCGATGAGCGTCGGAATGACGGCGCTACCAATGACGGCAGCGACCAGGTAGGAATACTGGGTCTGGTCAATCACTTGGTGGGAAAGACCGAAGAGCGCCGAGATGGTGCCGAAGGTCAGGCCGGTCGACATGAGCAGCGTGGTATAGGTGGCTTCCTGCTTCGGCGACTTGTAGTAGCGCGCAACGGGATAGATGCCCGCGACTTTGGTGACCATCTTGGCAAGCAACAGCACCACCAGGGCCATCGGAGCAGCAACGATGGCCGACACGGAGACCAGGGAGCCCGCGCGGATGAAGTAAAACGGCGTCAGGAACCCGAAGGTCAAGGTCCGCAAGCGGCGAATCAATACATGGTCCTTGCCGACGGTACCGGCCAGAACCATGCCCATCAGATAGGCTGGGAGCACCGCCTCGCTGTCGGCCCAGGCCGCCAGCCCCCCCATGGCGAAGAGCCAGAAAAGCAGGAATTTGGCCTCCAGTTCAGAGGGGCGAGCGCCAAAACGCTTGAAGAAGCGGGGCGTCACCCAGGGCAGGATGCTGAACACGACCAGGGCGGCAGCGAAAAAGATGGCGGTCCGGTAGGTAAAGGGGGCAAAGATGAAGCCGAGAGCCAGGACGGTTGCCAGATCGGTGATGAAGCAGGCGGCGAGCACCGTCTTGCCGTAGTCGGTCGCGTTGAAACCAAATTCGAGCATTACCGCATACACCACCGCCACCGAAGTCGTGGACATGGCGATGCCAGCCAGCCAGCTCGCCTGGAGACTCCAGCCGAGCCCCCAATAGGCCACGGCGGCGCAACCGAAGAATGGCGCGGCGAAGCTGATGAGGCCAATCGCCATCGACTCCTTCCACTTGCGGCGCAGCACATGCGGGTCCAACTCCGCGCCGGCCAGAAAAGTCAGGACGATGGCACCGGTGCCCGCCAGAAAGCGCACCCAGGATTCGCTCGCCCCCAGGGTGACGCCGCCGATGAAGGCGCCAATCAGGAGTTGGGCGATGGCGCCGACAACAATCTCGGACAGCGCCGTCGCCACCCGCAGCCAGATGGAGAGCAGGCTCGCCGCGAGGGCGAGACCCAACCAGAGTGCGGCAAGGAACCAGGTATCGGTCATGCGTCGGGCTCCCCAAGAACGCCAAATTCGACTTCCGTTTTGGCATAGAAGACATGCACCCCTTCCTGCTCGATCAGCGCGAACAACCGTCGCGCCTCGTCTTCCGTGACGGCCATCACCACCTCCTGCGGCTGGTCGGCCAGCTCGAAGAAGTGAGCGGAATGAATGCGTCGATGATGACCATAGCCTTCGCTCGCGGCAACGATGGTTGCCCCCCGCACCCCCAGGTCCCGCGCCGCCAGCATCAGCCATTCAGCCAGCGGCTTGTGGCCGTGCCGTTTGTCCTGCTGGGTGAAGAACGTCAGCATGTAGCCTTTCATGGTCGTCTCCTCAGGTGGATTTCAGGAATTGCCAGGTGCTCAGCCCGGCAAAGGTGCTGAGCAGTGATCCGCTCAAGTGGGTCAGCATGACGCCCATCGCCCAGGCGATGCGGCCTTCCTGGAGCAGCGAGACGACCTCGGCCGAAAAGGTCGAAAAGGTCGTCAGCCCGCCACAGAAGCCAGTGATGATGAACAGTCGCCACTCGGGGGTAATTTCCGGTGCTTGTGCAAAATAGGCAATCGCCAGGCCAATGATGTACCCCCCGATCAGGTTGGCCACCAGCGTGCCCGGCGGCATGGTGGTGAAAACGGAGTTCAGCCGTACGCCAAGCTGCCAGCGCAACACGGCCCCGAGTGAGGCACCGAGACAAATCGCCAAAACAGATTTCCACACAGCGCATCTCCATTCGATTCGGACGAGCGGCTCAAGGACGGCGCGCCAACCCGTTCGACCTTTGCCTCAAAAACAAGTCCAGACTGTCATCCATGGCACTGGTCTTGTCGAACACATCAAAAAACGGAAAGTGGCCATAGCGAATGGACAGCGCAGCGCGAATATCGCTCTCGCCGCGACCTTTCGCCGCAAGGTACAAGGCAGATGCCAAGCCCGTCCGGTCGGCCCCGGCCTTGCAGTGAATCAGGAAGGGTTGGGGAATGCGCTCAAACAGCTTCTGAAGTTCCGTCATCTGCTCGATGCTCAGCGGGCTGCTGGCAGAGAACCCGTAGTCGACATGCTGGATGCCCAATTCATCCGCCACCGCGACCTCCTCCTCGTACCAGGACTTTCCGGGCTTGGCACCTCGCAAATTGACGATGGCGCGTATCCCGACCCGGGAAGCCAGCTCTCGAAGCTGATGCCCATTCAGTTGCGCCGAGCGATAGGCGACACCTTCCTCAATGGGATGAACGTTGCCATCCCGCTCAATGACCAGGTAGCCGACGCCGACAGCCGCCGCCAGCAAGCCGATCATGGCGAGGACAAGGGCAAGGATGCGCCGGGAGAGATGGAAAAGACGCTGAAGCATCAGATGCCCAACTCACATTTGTAGAGAACGGAACGCACATGGCCCAACTCATGCGCATGGTTATGCAGGAAGTTGCGCAGCTTCTCCTCGGTATCAACCAGTTCGATACAAAGCGGATGATGCGCCGGCGCACTTTCGGGATGCTGATGGGACAACCTGCTTCCGGGCAGATACCCGGCATGCACCGACAGGAGCAGGGCTTGGCTGATGTCCGCCCGCTTCGCCGCCTTCAGCAAATGGTGGCTCAACGCCGGGGCTGACAAGTGATGCCAGAATCTTGTCGGCTTGGCACGCGCCCCCTGGGGCAAGTAGAGACGAAGGGCAGTCAACTCATTCATGACGGTTTTCCTTGGCTTGCGAACTGTTTTTCGGCGCTACCGCTTCGGCCTGCAGTCGTTTCCGGTAGTCTGGAAGCTCCCCCAGCTTGATGCCTTCCGGCGCATGCTGATGCTTGGCATGGCCAACCCGTTGCGAACGGTAAATGCCGGTGTGCCCGGAAAACAGATAGCTGATGACGCAGGCGACGCCGGCAAAGACGCCGACTTCCGCCCCGAACAGCTCCATTGCCATCAGGGTCGAGGCAATCGGCGTATTGGCGGCCCCCGCGAAGACGGCAACAAAACCAATCCCCGCCAGGAGGGGGAAGGGCATGTTGAGCAGCGGGGCCAGGGAATTGCCCAGCGTGGCGCCAATATAGAACAGCGGCGTGACCTCGCCCCCCTTGAAGCCAAAGCCCAGGGAAAACACCGTGAAGGCCATCTTCCCGAGGAAATCGTAGGCCGGCAGCGGCTTCTCAAAAGCCTCCACGATGACCGGGATACCCAGGCCAATGTAACGATCCGCCGTAAAAACCATGACGACGCCAGCCAGAACCGCGCCACCGAGCAAGGGGCGCAGCGGTCCGTAGCGGACGGTCTGTTTGACCCAGGCACTGAGCGCGTGGGTGGCATCGGCAAACACCTTGCCGGCCAGCCCGAAGACGATGCCGGCCAGGACCATGGCGCAGAGCCCCCAGACCGTGACGCGGGGGATTTCCGGAATCAGGTAGTGGGTGTGGTGCACACCCCAGAAACTGCAAACCTGGTCGGCCACGATCGCCGACAGCGTACAGGCGAGCAGCGCGTCATAGCGTAGCCGGCCGATCGCCAGAACCTCGAGCCCCCAGACAGCGCCCGCCAGCGGCGTGCCGAATACCGATGAAAAACCCGCACTGATGCCTGCCATCAGGATGATGCGGCGGTCCTCATGCTTCAGTTTGAAGAGATGCGTAAACTGGTCGGCCAGTGCCCCGCCCATCTGGACAGCCGTACCCTCGCGGCCGACCGAGGCCCCGAACAGATGCGAAATGACTGTTCCGCCCAGCACCAACGGCGCCATGCGAAGCGGCACCACCTTCTTGGGGTCGTGGATTTCGTCGATGAGCAGATTGTTGCCTGCTTCGACATGCTGGCCGAGCTTCAGGTACAGCCAGCCAACGGCGAAGCCCGCCAGGGGCAGCAGCCAGATGAGCCAGCGATGGGTGTTGCGGGTTTCGGTCGCCCAGTCGAGCGACAGCAGGAAAAAAGCCGATGCCGAGCCGGCCAGGGCCGCCACAGCCGTGGACAATAAAATCCACTTGCCCAGATAGGGCAGCAGGTCAATTTGTTCGGGACGCTTCGAAGGCTTCATGCATGTCCAATCCGTTTTTTACACAAACCCGGACATGCAGAGAGGACAAGGACGAATGCCTACATCTTCCCGCCAACCCAGGAACCATGTAGGCATCATCAGCCCAAAGGGCGGTTCAGTAGGAGGAATGCCATCTCCTTGCGGCGATTCTAGCAGCAAATCGCCCTTCACGTGCGAATGGCGGCCAACCGGCGGCTGCTCAGGGATCGCCGGCCAGGATGTCGTCCCGCAGCTTGCGTAGGCCGGCCGGCATTTTCAGTGTGGTCCGGTCCCAGCCCTCGATCTCCAGCACCCGGTCCAGGCAATTTTCCATCACGGCATGCGCCTCCCGCCCGGCAGCGGCGATGGTCTGGTGCACCAGACTGAGAGTCTTGCCCTCGGTGATGCAGTCACGCTGGTAGCGGATCAGATGACGCAACTGGCGCAATTCGTTGGCCACCTGCCCGGGGCAGGCACACATGTAGATTGAGGCTTCTTCAACGATCTGGTGCAGCTGTTCGTCGGTAAAACGTTGTTGCAGGTCCATTCGATCCTCCCTGGAAATGATGGCAGCCAGGGCATGTTAGCGCATTCGACCCGGCCGGACGTTCAGACCCCTGGCGGCAGCTTGGCCGCCATCATCGTTCTGCGATCCAACCGGCGGCCATCGACGATGAAGGTACCATCCCCGACGGCGTGCAGCAGGCGTCGCTCCCGGCGTTCCGGATCGACCCAGGCGGCCAGCGCTTCCAGCACTACGATGCCGTACGGCCGGACGATATCGATCACCCGACATTCGATGTTGGCCAGGCACGTGCCAAGCAGCGGCGCCGCGACCTGGCGGGCCGGCAGCGCCTTCAGGGCGAAGCGCGCGAACTTGTCCGTCTCGGCACCCGAGCAGGTCCCGATGCCGACCACGGTATCCAGCAGGTCCACCGTCGGGATCGCGATGACGCATTCGCGTTGCTGCTCCAGCGCGGCGAAGGAATGATTCCAGGGCCCGGTCGTAATGGCGAAACACGGCGAGAAATCGAGCACCATGGTCCACGAAATGGTCATCACATTGGCCCGGCCCGCGGCGCAGGTGGTGACCAGCACCACCGGTCCCGGCTCGATCAGGGTGAAAGCCTTGCTCAGTTCGAGTTCGCGCATGGGACACCTCCGCCACTCCGGGCAGCCCGGGATCTGTTTTTCCGTCATGCCGGATAGCTTATACCGACCGCCCGGCCGACACGACTCTTCCCGGCCGATCCGCGCGTGGCGAACTAGCCTACCGTCTCGACGCATTCCGCCACCCAGCCAAGCGCCTTGATGCAGGCACGGGCGATGGGTGGCGACAGACCGGCATGGCCGGCCTGGGCGACCGGGAACCAGGTGGCTTCCGGCCAGGCGCGATGCAGGGCTTCGGCGGCCTGCGGCGGGCAGACGGGATCGGCCAGGCCTTGCACGATGGCTGCCGGTAGGTGGCGCAGGCGCTCGACGCCGGCCAGCAACTGGCCGGGCATCAGGAAGCAGTCGCGTGTCAGATAATGCATCTGGATACGTACCTTGGCCAGTTGGCGAGCATCGGGATCATGCGCGAGGGGGGCCTCGCCGAGCAGGGCGCGCTCGTAATCGAGCCAGGCGCGGGCGGCACACCGCGCAGCGCTCGGCGTGCCGCGCAGGACGCGGCGGGCGGTGGCGGCAAGCAGATCGCTCTGTTCCCCGGGCGGCAGGGTGCCGGCGAAGGCCTGCCAGGCCGGGCTCGGCGCCGGGCCACTGCCCTGCACGTAGGCGGCGATCTCGTGCCGGGAGCCGAGGAAGATGCCACGCAGCACGAGGCCGAGGATGTTTTCCGGGTAGATCTGCGCATAGGCCAGGGCGAGCAGGCTGCCCCAGGAGCCGCCGAAGACGATCCAGGCCGGGATGCCGAGCGCCTCGCGCAGCAAGTCCAGATCGGCGATCAGGTCGGCTGTGGTGTTGTCGCGCAGGTCGCCGAGCGGCAGGCTGCGTCCGGCACCGCGCTGGTCGACGAGAATGGCACGGAAACGCTGCGGATCGAACAGCCGGCGCTGGGCCGGCGTGCAGCCGCTGCCCGGCCCGCCGTGCAGGAAGAGGACCGGCAGCCCGTCGGCCGGGCCGATTTCCTCGACGTAGAGATAATGCCCGTCGCCGACCGCGATGCGGCGCGCACAGCGTGGCTGCACCTCGGGGAACAGCGGGTCGCCGCTCATCGACAGGCGGTCACGACTCGATCAGGCCGTTGCGCACGGCCACCAGCGTCAGTTCGGCAGCGTTCTGCACATTGAGCTTTTGCTTGATGTGATAGAGGTGGGTGCCGACGGTGCTCGGGCTGAGGCAGAAATCGCTCGCCACCTCATTCACCGAACGGCCCTCGGCGAGTTTGAGGAAGACGGCCAGTTCCTTCTCGGTCAGCGATTCGACCGGATTGGCCGAGCCCGAGAGCTGGGCCAGGGCGACGGCCTGGGCGAGTTCCGGGTCGAGGTAGCGGCGGTCGCACGCCACGGCGCTGACGGCGCGCAGGAATTCCTCCGGCGCTGCCCGCTTGCACAGGTAACCGCGGGCGCCCAGCCTGAGGGCGCGCACCGGCACGATATCGTCGTGATGGGCCGACAGCATCAGCACGCGCGCTTTCGGTTCCCAGACGAGCAGCCGCTCAAGCGCCGCCAGGCCGCCGAGGCCGGGCATCGAGACATCCATCACCACGACATCCGGGTTCGATTCGGCGTACAGGCGGACGGCGCTCTCGCCGCAATCGGCCTCGCCAATCACGCTGGCGCCAGCCCCTTCGAGCAGCAGGCGAAAGCCGAGGCGGACCATGGCGTGGTCGTCGGCGAGCAGGACACGGACTCCGTTCAGTTTCATGCTTCTACCCTCCCCTGTGCCAGCGGCAGGCTGGCCTGGAGCACAAAGCCCCCGCCGGCCGGCGTGGCGATTTCGAGTTGCCCGCCGAGCAGCGCGATCCGTTCGCGCATGCCCTGCAGGCCGAGGCCGCAACCGGCCTGTCCGGAAGGCCGCCCATCGAGGCCGCGGCCGTTGTCGGCGAGCCGGATGTGCACTGTCGTGCCCAGCTGGCGCAGCGTCAGATCGACCCGGCTGGCATCGGCGTGGCGAACGATATTGGTCAGCCCTTCCTGCACGGTTCGCAGCACACACTGTGCCAGCGCGTCATCGAAAGTCTCGTCGGCCAGCGCGATGTGGCTGGCCAGGTGAATCGGATGCTGTCGGCGCCAGGCCTCCAGCGTGCGCTCCAGGCGCGCGGTCAGGCTTTGCCCGGCGCGCAGGCGGTGCAGGATGCGGCGCACGCCGTCCTGCATCTCGCCCGTCACGGCAACGATGCTCTGGGCGTGGCTGTAAAGGGCCGGCTGGTCGGTGCTGCGCTGAACGATGGCGCCGGCCAGCGCACGCACCGCCGTGATCCCCTGCGCCAGTTCGTCGTGCAGTTCGCGGGCGATACCTTCGCGTTCGGCCCGGCGCTCGGCCTCGACCCGGGCTTGCATCTGTTCGGCCACTTCCCTCGCCGTTTCGAGGCGGACGTTGTCGTCCACCGCGACCTTCAGGCGGTCGGCCATGCTATTGAAGGCACGCGACAGGCGGCCCAGTTCCGGCGAGGCGAATTGCGGCAGACGGGTATCGAAACGCCCCCGGCCGGTGCGGTCGAGCGCCTGCATCACCTGATCGAGCGGGCGCAAGGCGCGGGACAAGGCGCGCCGGGTGGCGGCGAACAGGCCAACGAGCAGCAGCAAGGCCCAACCGGCCAGGCCGAGCAGTTCGTCCCAGGCATCGAGCACGGCGCGGGAGGGGTCGGGATGCAGGCTCAGTTCATGGCCGGCGAACGGCAGGCGGCTGCCCGGCAGGTCGCTGGCCAGTAGCGCGGCGAACCAGGCCGGCGCCGTCCGTCCGGCCTTGTACGAAGACGGCGGCGACACATAGCGCAACTGGCCGGCGGCATCGCGCACCTCCAGTACATGGGCGCGTACCCGGCCGATGCTGGCGGCCACGGCGAGCAGGCGCTCGGCCCGTTCGGCTTCGGGCAGCCCCTGCAACTGGCCGAGCACGACCTTGAGCCATTGCCCGGAAACCCGCGTCGCCGCCTCGACCTCCTCATGCACGGCTTGGCGCGTCGCGTGCAGCCACAGTCCGCCGAGAACCAGCAGCAGGCAGGCGGCCAGTCCGGTGAGGACCAGGCCGACCCGCGTGTGCAGGCTGGCGTCAGGCAGGGCGAATACTTGCCGCATGCTCAGCGGACGCCAAAGACGTAGCGCAGGCCGAGCCAGGCTGCCCGCGGCGCGCCGGGCGAAACAAAGGTCTGCCGCCGCCAGTCGTCCGGATCGGCCTGGAAGCTGCCGCCGGCGAAGGGATTTTCGGCCAGCGCGCCGGCCGTGGCGTAGCGTCGGTCGAAGACATTGTTGACCTTGGCGAAGACCTGCCAGCCGCCGCCCAGCTTCGCCTCGGCATTCAGGTTGAGGATGGCGTAGCCGCCGATCTTGCCCGGCCCCTCGAAAGTGCGCACATTGCCCAGGGCATCGGCATAGGTTCCGCTCTGATGCTGGTTGTTCTCGTTGCCGCGCACATACTGGCTGGAAAAGGCCTGCACGTCGCCGCCGACACGCAACCAGCCGGTCGCCCGCCAGACCAGGCCGAGCTTGACGCTGTGTTCGGGCAGACCCGGCAGACGATGGCCCTTCTTGACGAAAATCTCGTCGTCCTGACCGGCCCCGGTGCATTCGGCCGCCGTGCCGCGTGTGCTGTTGTTGGCGGCGAGCAGGCAGGCGTCGGAACGGAAGGTGGCGAGCAGCCAGTTGTAGCTGGCAAACCAGTCGATGGCGCTCAGCTTGCCGTTGAGGCCGAGTTCGAAGCCCTGGCGCCGGGTCTTGCCGAAGTTGGTGAAATAGCCGGCGCTGGTCGAAGTGCCGACGAACAGGATGTCGTCGGTGTTCACGGTGCGATAGAGGCCGGCGTTCCACTGGGTGTTGCCGGCCAGGGTGCCGCGCAGGCCGGCCTCCAGGGTGCGCGACACGACCTGCTTCAGGTAGGGGTCGGCGGCCATTGCGTTGGGCAGGGTGCACGGGTTGGCCGGGTCGGCGCAGCCAAGTTCGATCGGCGTCGGGATGCGGTTACCCTGGCTGAAGCCGGCATAGGCGTTGAGGGCCGGCAACACTTGCCAGCTCAGGCCGAGGGCCGGGTTGAGCTTGCGGTAGCTGTGGTCGCCATCGAGGTTGGGCGCGGTGAGGGTCAATTCGTCGTGTGTCGTCACCCGGCTCTGGTTGTAGCGGGCCGCAGCAGTCAGGTGCAGGGCCGGAGTGATCGACCAGGTATCGGTGACGAACAGGCTGGCCGTGCGGGTGGTGCCCCACAGTCGGTTGGCTTCCTCGGCTTCGTATAGGATGTCGATGCCGCGCCCGTCGTTCAGCGAACCGAGTTCCCGGGTCTGTACGAAGCGCATCCGGGCCTGGTCCCACGAAGCGCCGACCGCCAGCTGGTGGGCCTGGCTGGTCAGGCTCCACTGCACGGCGGCGCCGGTGCCAAGCTGGCGGGTCTGCGTCCGGTTGTGGGCGCCGCTCGGGGTCGTCGGGTCGCTCGCCCAGTCGTTCTCGTAATCGTCGTTCATGTCGCCGTTCAGCGTCCGGGTGCGCGTCTTGCGGACATAAACGCTGCCACTCAGGCTCTGGCTGTCGCCCAGCCACAGCTTGCCGTTCAGGGCGAGCTGGGTCAGGTCGTTACGCGTCTGGTCGGGATGGGTGAAAATCGCTTCGCGGCGCTCGCTAACCATCGATTGCGGCACCAGCCCGTTGCCGATCAGGCGGGTGCGGCCCTGGGTCAACGTCAGGTCGGCCTCGCCGGCACTATTGCGGAAGGACAGTTTGCCAAAGAACTGCTTGACGTCGGACGGCGAATAATCACGCCAGCCATCTTCGCGGAGCCAGTCGCCGGCGATGTACCAGCCGAGCGCGCCGTTGTTGCCGCCGTACTCCAGCTCGGTATTGCTGCGCCCGAAGCTGCCGCCGGACAGTTCGAGCTTGCCGCCGGGATGCGTAAAGCCGCTCTTGGTGCGGATGGCCAGCGCACCACCCAGCGTATTGAGGCCGAAGACGGGGTTGGAGCCGGGAATCAGGTCGATGCCGGCGATCGCCGAATGTGGTATCAGATCCCAATTGACCGTATCGCCGAAGGGCTCGTTCACCCGCACGCCATCGACATAAATCGATAGCCCCTGGGCCGTGCCGAGCAGCGGCGAAGCGGTGAAACCGCGGTAGTTGAGGTCGGCCTGGTACGGGTTGCCCTGGGTTTCATTCACCGTGACAGCCGGCGCCTGGCGCAGCAACTGTTCGGCAACGTTGAGGCTTTCGATTTCTTCCAGGCGCTGGTCGTCGAGCGACACGACATTGGCCGGCAGGTGCTGGCGCGGTACGCCAACCCCGGCCAGCGGCGTGGTGCCGACCACTTCGACGGTGGCGGTGGTGACGATGGGCTCGGCGTGGGCCGGCGCGAAAGCGGCGGCGATGGCAAGGGCCAGCAGGGTGCGGGGAGTGGTTTGTCTCTTCATGTCGTTTTTCTGAGTTTGTAGGTAATCGGGACGATGACCAGGATTTCGCTGGCTTCCAGCGCCTCCGGCAGCGGCGGCAGATCGCCGTAGCCGGCGAGCAGCGCTTGCGCGTGCTGGTCGAGGACATCGAAGCCGCTGGAACGATCGAGCGCGATGCCGAGCAGGTTGCCACGCCGGGCGACCTTGAGGCGCAGGCGGACCTCGCCCTCCCAGCCCCGCAGGGCAGCGATGCGCGGGTATTCGTAGCCGCGGGCGAACAAGTCGGTGAGGTGCTGGCGATAGGCGGCGAGGACGTCACCCTGCGGCCGGACCGGAGGGACGGCCTCGGTCGCGGCGACCGGCACTGGGGCACCGAGCGCCTGCATGGCGGCGGGCGCGGCCCCGTCACCGACAGCCTGGGAGGGAGTCCGGGCCGGCACATTGGCCGGCCCGGCAGGCTGCGTGACGCGCGGCGCGCTCCGTTGCACCGCTACGGCGACTTGCTGCCGGGCCTTCGGGGGAACCGCTGCGGCGGGCGCGGCAACGGCTCGTGGTTCGGAATGGGCTGCGCTCGGGGCGCCCAGGCGGAGGGTCGCCATCAGCGTCGGCAGCGGTACCGGCAGTGCCTTGCGCTGCCAGGCCATGCCGGCGAACAGGGCACCGTGGAACAGGAGGGAGAGTCCGATCAACGTCCAAAGGCGACGATCCAGTGTCCGTGCCGGCCGGTCGTCGAGGCGCACGGCGGCGCTCATTGCTTGCCCTCCAGCACGGCCTGCTCGGCGGCCGGAAAGAGGTGGCCGACCGAGCGGCGATATTCGCTGGCGGCCACCGGCAGAGCGGCGAATTGCGTCGGCAGCGGACGGGCCAGCAGATCGTTCATGTCCAGTCCGTCGCGGGCGGCATCGCGCAGGGTCTGCGTCAGCCAGTTCAGCCAGGCGCGGGTCTGGCGCAGCGGCGCGGCATCGCGGGTCACCGCACCGTGGCCGGGAACCAGGGCGGTGAAGCCCGCATCGCGGGTCAGCGCCTCGAGGCGGTCGAGGGCGGCCAGCCAGTGCGCCACATCGGCGTGCGGCGTGGTCGGGGCGCGACCGTTGAAGGCCAGGTCGCCGGCGAACAGCACGCCGCTGGCCACGTCGAGCACCACCAGGTCGGCGCCGGTGTGACCGTCGAGGGCGATCAGGCGCAGCCTGCGGCCGGCCACCTCCAGTTCGCCGGCTTGCAGCGTGCGCGTCGGAGCCTGCACCTCGGTACCTTTCATCCAGTCGCCGCTCATCCGGAACAGGTTTTCGGCAAAGGCGTCGCCGTCGCGGGTAATGCCCTGCCGGGTGTCGGCCAGCGCGCCGATCGGCACATCGGCAAAGGCCTGGTTGCCGAGAAAGTGGTCGGGATGGTGATGGGTGTTGATGACCAGCACCACCGGCTTGTCGGTAACCCGGCCGATGGCCTGGCGCATCTGCTGGCCATAGCGCAGCGACGGGCCGCTGTCGATGACGATGACGCCCTGCGGCGCGACGATGAAGGCGGTGTTGACGATGTTGCCACCATTGACGGTATCGAAGTCCTCGGTCTTGCCGATGAAGGCATAGACGTCGCGGGCGACCGGGGTGGGGATCAGGCGATAGTCGTAGTCCTGCGCAGCGAGTTGCCCGCAGGCGAGAAGGAGCAGACTGGCGAGCAGGCGTTTCATGGATCGATCCTCGCCCGGAACAGGTTGCCGTTGTTGTCGCGCCCGC
>JBKBHB010000027.1:0-49536 GCA_046297855.1 Azonexus sp. | reverse complement strand
TTCGGCCAGCGTCGCAAAGGAGATCTGCTTCATGCGTGTCAGTGAATTCGTGTTTCGGCTATGCCAACAATTTTACCCGGCTCGGCATATGCGCTTGCCTTAATCAGAGGTTCCCTTGGTGTATTCACCCTTCTTCAGCTTGGTCAGCGCTTCGCCGAACGGCTTGACGTAGGCGGCCGGCGAGCTCCAGCCCAGTTCGCCACCCTTGTCCTTGGAGCCGGGGTCTTTCGACTGCTTGGCCAGTTCGGAGAACTTTTCGCCTTTTTCCAGCTTGGCGATGATGGCCTTGGCTTCCTCTTCCTTCTCGACCAGGATGTGGCGGGCCTTGTATTCGGTGCTGCCCAGGTTGTTCTTGATCACGTCGTACTCGGCCTTCAGCTGCGCTTCGCTGATCGGGTGCGCCTTGACGTGTTCGGACAGGAAGGCGCGGATCAGCACGGCCTGCTTGGCCAGCTCGATCTGACCCTGGATGTTCGGGTTCTTGTCGAGGCCCTTTTTCTTGGCTTCCTGGGCGAGAATCTCGCGGCGAACCAGCTCTTCCTTGACGGCAGCCTGCAGTTCCGGCGAATCCGGCGCGCCCTGGGCCTTCTGCTCGGCGAGGAAGGCGTTATAGACGGTTTGCGAAATGGGCTGGCCGTTCACGGTGGCGAAGGCCTTGCCCTTTTCGGCAGCGCAGGCCGGGGCGGCGATGATGGCGCCAGCGACGAGCAGGGCGGCCAGGCGGGAGAGCTTGTGCATGTATCTATCCTTGGTTGGAGAACAACGCGAAAAATTATACTGCGCCGGGGACGGTGGCGCAGATGCTGAGTGCATGGATCGGGCCGCGCATCAGGTCACCCGCCGCATCATAAATCAGGCGATGGCGGGCGACGGTATTTTTTCCGGCGAATGCGGCGGCGGCAATGTCGACATGATAATGGCCGCCGCCCCGGGCGCCGGCATGGCCGGCGTGCAGGTGCGAATCGTCGCGGATGACCAGTGTTGCCGGCTGCAGAGCGGCGCTCAGGCGCTCGCGCAGCGTTTCGACGATTTCGGCGCTCACGCCGGCAGGGCCTTCTTGAACGGTTTGACGACGACCTTTTCGTAAACGCCGGCAGCGATGTACGGGTCGGCATTGGCCCAGGCGCGGGCGGCTTCCAGCGACGGGAATTCGGCGATGATCAGACTGCCCGAGAAGCCGGCCGGGCCAGGATCGGGCGAGTCGATGGCCGGGCAGGGGCCGGCGATGATCAGGCGGCCTTCGGCCTGCAGGGCCTGCAGGCGTGCCAGGTGGGCGGGGCGGGCCGCCAGGCGCTGGTCGAGCGTGCCGGCGCGGTCTTCGGCGATAAAGGCGTACAGCATTATTTGTCCTCGATGTATTTGGCGAGCAGCAGACCCTGGCCGAGTACGAAAACGAGCATCAGGCCCATGCCGCCGAACAGTTTGAAATTGACCCAGGTGTCGGTCGGGAAATTGAAGGCGACGACGAGGTTGAGTACGCCCATCACGGCAAAGAAGGCGATCCACGACAGGGTGACCTTGCCCCAGACCGCCTCGGGTAGCGTCAGTTGCTCGCCGAGCAGGGCCTTCATCGGGTTCTTGTTCATGACCCATGCACTGAATCCCAGGCTGAGGGCGAACACCCAGTAGAGGATGGTCGGCTTCCATTTGATGAAGGCTTCGTTCTGGAAAGCCAGCGTCATGCCACCGAAGATGACGACCAGAGCGAGGCTGATCCACAGCATCTTGTCCACCTTGCCGTGGCGGAAATGTACCCAGGCGATCTGGGCCACGGTGGCGGCGATGACGACGACGGTGGCGAGCAGGATCGGCGCCTGCTTGACATCGACCACGGCCGAGCCGAGCAGCGAGGCCACCCAGGCGGCAGCCGTTTCGGGATTCTTTTCGGAATACTTGAAGGCGCCGAAAAAGAGGATGACGGGAAAGAGGTCGAAGAGCAGTTTCATGGCGCTGCATTATATACTCCGGGCCAATCGCCTCCCGCAAGCCGGAAAATCCATGCATACCGTCCTGATTATCGATGACAGCGACATCAATCTGACGCTGGTCAAAGCCCTTGTGCTCAAACTTGGCGAATGCAACCCCGTGCTGTTCGACAAGCCGCTGGCGGCACTCGAGTGGTGCCGCAGCAACGAGCCGGATCTGGTCATCGTCGATTACATGATGCCGGAGATGGATGGCCTCAAATTCATCGCCGCTTTCCGTGCCCTGCATGGCCGCAATGAAATCCCGGTCCTGATGATCACCGCCAACGACCAGCGGGATGTCCGCTACGAGGCGCTGCTCGGGGGAGCCAACGATTATCTGACCAAGCCGATCGACCGGGTCGAATTCGGGGCGCGCGTACGGAACATGCTGTCGCTGCGCAGTGGGCAGAAATTTCTCGCTGATCGGGCTGCGCATCTGGCCGAACTGGTCGATGCCCGGACCTGCGAGATTCGCGAGCGCGAGAAGGAGCTGATTTTCCGCATGTCGCGGGCGGCCGAGTTCCGCGACCCGGAAACCGGCGCTCACATCCAGCGCATGGCGCATTACTCGCAGGTCATCGCGCGCGGCCTCGATCTGGGGCCAGCCATGGAGAAGCTGGTCCTCGAGTCGGCACCGATGCATGATGTGGGCAAGATCGGTATCCCCGACTACATCCTGCTCAAGCCGGGCAAGCTGACGCCCGAGGAGTTCGAGGTGATGAAGGGGCATGCTCGCCTCGGATATGAACTGCTCAAGGATAGCGGTTCCGAAATATTGCGGGCGGGCGCCGAGGTGGCGCTGTCGCATCACGAGAAATACGACGGCTCGGGTTATCCCAAGGGCCTGAAAGGCACGCAGATTCCGCAACTCGGGCGGATCGTCGCGGTCGCCGACGTGTTCGATGCCCTGACCTCGGAACGTCCCTACAAGCGGGCCTGGGCGCTGGACGATGCCCGTCGTTTCCTGGAGGAAGGGCGCGGCAAGCATTTCGACCCGTTGTGTGTCGAGGCCTTTCTGGCCGGTTGGGAAGATGTCCTGGAAATTCGCCAGCGTTTCCGTGACGAGGAAATTCCGCAAATATGAGTGCTTGCCGGAAGGATGCCCGGGGGGGTGGGTCCGGCGCAATGGAGAAAGGAATGGCAGCAGCTTTCGTACTGGACAAGGCGTCCATCCTGGAACGCCTCGGCGGCGATGAGGAGATTTACGACATGATGGTCAGCATGTATCTCGCCGATATCGACAACAACTGTGCAGCCCTCGCCGCCGCTTATGCGGCGGAGGACGCTCGGGCGCTGCAGCGCGAGGCGCACACGATCAAGGGGCTGCTCGCCACGTTTTCGGACGAAACCGGCGCGGCTGAGGCACACCGGGTCGAGAGGGCGGCCAAGGCCGGCGAACTGGCCGATCTGGCTGACGCGGTGGCCGGATTGCAGGGGCGCCTGCGCGAAGTGGCGGACGTGCTACGCGCCGGGTAGGCGCAGACAGTCTGCCGCCCCGGCCGCGCCGCCGGCCGGGGCGTGCGGCACGACGCCCAGCAGCGGCGCAGGCAGGCGGGAGCGGAGCGCCGCCAGGTTTTCGTCGAAACGCGACATGGCCGGGTCGATCCGGTTGGCCACCCAGCCAGCCAGTGGCAGGTGGCGGGCGGCAATGGCCTCTGCCGTGAGCAGCGCATGGCTGATGCACCCCAGGCGCATGCCGACGACCAGAATCACCGGCAGGCCGAGGGTGACCGCCAGGTCATCGCTGCCCCGGTTTTCGCCAAGCGGTACGCAAAAGCCGCCGACGCCTTCGACAATGACCAGATCGGCCTGCTGACGGGCCGCCTCGCAGGCGGCGCGGATCGGCGCAAAGTCGATGGTCACGCCGGCTTCGGCAGCGGCGATGTGCGGCGCGATGGGCGGCGCGAAACAATAGGGGTTGATCAGGTGGCGGGGCAGCTCGACGCTGCTGGCGGCGCGGATGTTCTCGACATCCTCGTTCAGTCCGCTGGCGTCGGTGCCGGCGGCGACCGGCTTGAGGCCGGTGGCGCGCAATCCGTCGCGGCGGGCGCGGTGGAGCAGGGCGCAGGTGATGAAGGTCTTGCCGATTTCGGTATCGGTACCAGTCAGAAAATAGGCGGGGCTCATGGGCGGGCGATCAGGGTGATGACGTCGTAGGTCAGCGGCAGGCCCTCCGGCGTGCGCTGGGCTTCGTAGGCAGCCTCGGCCTGCTGGAAGGCGTGGCGGCTCATCAGGCTGGTGCGGCGGCCGTCGCCGACCTGGTTGGCACCGACGGCCTTGACGGCGCGCAGCAGTGATTTGAAATCGGCGTAGTGGGCGACCTGGTGGTGGGTGGCCAGCCTGTGGTCGGCGAATCCGGCTGCTTCGGCCATGTGGCGGATGTCGTCGGTCGTGTGAAAAGCCAGGGTATGGCGGTAGGCATCGACACCGGCGAAGGCCTGGCGCAGTTCGTGAAAGGTGGCCGGGCCGAGGCTGGCCAGGGCCAAGGCGCCACCTGGGCGCAGCAGGCGGCGGGCTTCGCCCAGGGCGGCCGGCAGGTCGCACCACTGGACGGCCAGGCTGCTCCAGTACAGGTCGATGCTGGCGGTGGCCAGCGGCAGGTCTTCAAGGTCGGCGGCGACGCGGCAGCAGGGGGGGGCAACGTGGTGCAGCATGGCCGGCGAGAGGTCGAGCGCGACGATGTGCGCTTCGGGAAAGCGCTCGCGCAGCAAGGGCAGGGCATAGCCGGTGCCGCAGCCGGCATCGAGCAGCCGGCCGACCGGCAGGGCCGGCAGGCGGTCGATCAGGTCGTGGCAGATGCGCCGCTGCACGCTGGCCGCGCTGTCGTAGGTCGGGGCGGCGCGCTCGAAGGATTGCCGGATGCGCGCCTTGCTCGGTCTAGTCATGCAGGAAGTCGCGGGCCCGGGCGATGAAGTCCTCCGGGCGGGAGAGGAAGGGGGCATGTGCGCAGTCGTCGAACACGGCAAGCCGGGCGCCAGGGATCAGCGCGGCGAGCGCTTCGGCGGCACCAAGCGGCATCAGCGGGTCGGCCGCCCCATGCACGAGCAGGGTCGGGCAGGCAACCCGGGGAGCATCGGCGCGCAGGTCGACATCGCGCAGCCAGCGCAGGCCGGTGGCCAGCACCTCGCCGCCCGGGCGCGGGTCGGCCAGTTGCAGCAACTCGGCCGTCACGCTCTTGGCCCGGGCATCGCCGCGATTGAAGCCGCCGACGAAGCGGGGCAGCATGGCCTCGACGTCGGCTGCGATGCCGGCGGTGAATTCGGCCAGCATGGCCGGCGGCATGGCGTGCGGCCAGCCGTCGCGCTGGACAAAGCTGGGGGTACCGGCGACGAGCAGCAGCTTGCCGACCCGGGCCGGATGGCGGGCAGCGACAGCCAGCGCCAGCTGGGCGCCGAGCGACCAGCCACCGAGCGCGCTGCCGGGTTGCAGGCGGGTGGCGATGGCGTCGACGGCGGCGTCGAAGTCGGCGATCAGCGGCTCGCTGCCGTAGCCGGGCAGGTCGATGATGCGGCCGTTCAGGGCGGAGACGGCGGCGCTGACCGGGGTGCGGCCGACGCACCAGCCGGGCAGGAAGATGAGGGGAGCGGTCATGCGAGTTCCTTCAGGGCGGCAAGGAGTTGGTCGATGTCGGCGGCGGTGTGGGCCGCCGAGACGGAAATGCGCAGGCGGGCCGTGCCTTTGGGGACGGTCGGCGGGCGGATGGCCGGCACCCACAGGCCGCGTTCCCAGAGCGCCTTGGACAGGGCGACGGCGGCTTCGTTGTCACCGACGAGGTAGGGCTGAATGGCGGTGGCCGAGGGAAGCAGCGGCTTGCCGGCCAGGCCGTTGCGCAACTGGGCGATGCGGGCCATCAGGTTGGCGCGCAGGGCATCGCCGTCGCGCAAGAGGTGCAGGCTTTTTGACAGCGCACAGGCGATCGCCGGCGGAGCGGCGGTGGTGAAGATGTAGCTGCGCCCCTTCTGCAGCAGGTATTCGATGGCCGTGGCCGAGCCCGCGACGAAGGCGCCGCCGACGCCGGCGGCCTTGCCGAGCGTGCCCATGAGCAGGATGCGTGGCGCGGCGGGCAGGTTGAAGTGGGCCAGGCTGCCAGCGCCATGCGGGCCGAGGACGCCGAAACCGTGGGCATCGTCGATGACCAGCCAGGCGTCGTAGCGTTCGGCCAGCTCGAAGATCAGCGGCAACGGGGCGAGGTCGCCGTCCATGCTGAACACGGCGTCGGTGACGATGAGCTTGCGTGCTGCCGTGCTGGCCGCCAGCAGGCGCTCCAGCGCGGCGGCGTCGTTGTGCGGATAGCGCTGCACGTCGGCGCCGTTGGCCTTGGCCAGTTGCATGGCGTCGATCAGCGAGGCGTGGTTCAGCTTGTCGGCAAAGACGGCGGCGCCCCGGCCGGCCAGCGTCGGGGTGACGGCGAGGTTGGCGAGGTAGCCGGTGGAGAAGGTCAGCGCCCGCTCGAAACCGGTGAAGGCGGCGATCTCGGTTTCCAGTCGCTCATGCGGCGTCAGGTGGCCGCTGACCAGATGCGAGGCGCCGCTGCCGGCCCCCCACTGGAGCGCGCCATCGGCCAGTGCCCGGGCGATGTCGGCGTTGCCGGCCAGGCCGAGGTAGTCGTTGCTGGCGAAATTGAGCATGGCCTTGCCGTCGACCCGGGCGATGCGGTCGGCCGGCGAATCCAGCACGCGGCGGCGGCGGGTCAGGCCGGCGGCGGCGATGTCGGCCAGTTCGGCAGCGAGTTGGGCAGTGAGCGCGGAATCGGACATGGCGGCGATCATGGGGCGGGTGGGGTCGTGGTCAGGCTAGTCGGCAGCAGGCGGCGGACCAGCGGGCTGACGGTGGCGCGGAAGCGCGGGCTATGCAGGCAGACGCCGCCGAGCAGGCCGACCAGGCAGCCGAGTACGGTGTCCCAGAAGCGCGCTGCGATCAGCGGCGCCGGGCTGGTTTGGCCGAGGGTGGCGGCTTCGACCAGCAAAATGGTCAGCGGTGTGATGAAGATGGCCGCCAGCGCGTAATGGCGGACAATCAGCATTTCGATGCAGAAGGCCAGCGCGATCATGACCAGCGGGATCGTCCACGCACTGAGGGGCAGGAGCAGCACGCCCCAGGCCAGCAGCAGGCCGATGGCGGTGCCGACGATGCGGTGGATCTGCTTGGTCCACACGGCGCGCAGAGTCATGCCCTGGAGCACGGCCAGGCAGCTGACCGGCACCCAGTAGGGCTGGACGAGTTGCAGGGCATGCGCGAGGGCGAGCGCGATGCCGACGAAAAGGCCGATGATCACTGCGTCGAATACGACAAAATCGAAGGTGGGGGCCGGCAAGGGCTGAATTGGCCGGGGGGGCTGGCGGCGCAGCGTGATCAGGCTGTAAAGGAAGGCGATCAGGCTGGCGAGCAGGCAGCCCATGGTCAGCAGGCCGACCTTGAGCGGCACATCGAGGATGCCGCCCGGGGTGTGGGCACCGATCGAGGCTGCCATGACGAAAAAAAAGCTGCCCGGTGGCGGCATGCAATAGTAGCGGCTGGCCATGGTGACCAGGATGGCTGTTATGGTCAGCGCCGGGATGGTGGCCGGCGGGTAGAGCTGGCTGATCACACCGGCGGCGTAACTGGCGATCAGCGCAAAGGCGCAGGCGAGCAGCACCACCATGCGGTGGTACATCGGCGTTTCCGGCAGGTAGAGGAAGAGCATGCCGCCCAGCGAGGAGATCAGGCCGTAGTCGAGATGGCCGAAGGAAGCACCGACCAGCAGAGGCAGACCGGAGGAGAGCGCGGCGGCAAAGGGCATCGGCCAGCGGCGGTCGCTGCGGTTGAAGCGGGTCAGGCTGCCCCATTCGGCGCGTAGCCAGCTGATCAGTTGGGCTGCTCCGGCCACGATGGCGCTTCTTACAAGGAGGCCGTCAGCGCGGCGGCGATGGTCTGGCCGAGCAAGGCGATTTCCTCATCGCTGACGATGTAGGGCGGCATGACGTAAACCGTGTTGCCGATTGGGCGGATCAGCGCACCCCGATCCAGCGCAGCACGGTAGAACTGCCGGGAGAAGTACGGGTCGTCGGTGGCGACGTCGAAGGCGGCGATCATGCCGCGTTGGCGTAAGTACCTGACCTGTGGGCAGTCGGCGAGTGGCGCGAGGGCGGCGCCGATGGTCCGGGCCTTGGCCTGGTTGGCGGCGATCACGTCGTCCTGTTCGAAGATGTCGAGGGTTGCCAGCGCCGCCCGGCAGGCCAGCGGGTTGCCGGTGTAGCTGTGCGAATGCAGGAAAGCGCGGGCTACCGAGTCGTCGAGGAAGGCGGCGTAGATCGTGTCGCTGCACAGTACGATGGACAGCGGCAGGTAGCCGCCGGAAATGCCTTTGGAAAGGCACATCAGGTCGGGGCGGATGTCGGCTTGTTCGTGCGCGAAGAAAGTGCCGGTGCGGCCGCAGCCGACGGCGATCTCGTCGCAGATCAGGTGCACTTCGTACTGGTCGCACAGTTGGCGGGCGAGGCGCAGGTATTCCGGGTCGTACATCGCCATGCCGGCGGCGCCCTGCACCAGCGGCTCGACGATCAGCGCAGCGGTGCGTTCGCCGTGCTGTTGCAGCCAGCTTTCCAGCCCGGCGGCAGCGCGGCGGGCCACGTCGGCGGGCGTTTCGCCGGCGTCGGCCTGGCGGAAGTCGGGCGAAGGCAGCACATGCGCGGCAGCGCGGACCAGCGGCGCGTAGGCATCCTTGAAGATGGCGACATCGGTGACGGCCAGTGCGCCGACCGTTTCACCGTGGTAGCTGCCGGCCAGGCAAAGGAATTCCGACTTTTCCGGCCGGCCGATGTTGCGCCAGTAATGAAAGCTCATCTTCAACGCGATCTCGGTGGCGGAGGCGCCATCCGAAGCGTAGAAGGCATGGCCGAGCGTGCCGCCGGTCAGGGCGGAGAGGCGTTCGGACAGCTCGACCACCGGCTGGTGCGTAAAGCCGGCGAGCATGACGTGCTCCAGCGTCTCCAGCTGGTCGCGCAGCGCCGCGTTGATGCGCGGGTTGGCGTGGCCGAACAGGTTGGTCCACCACGAGCTGATGCCGTCGAGGTAACGGTTGCCGTCGAAATCATGCAGCCAGGCGCCTTCGCCGCGGGCGATGGGGACCAGCGGCAGGTAGGCGGGGGCACCGGGCCGGGCATGGTGCTGCATCTGTGTGCAGGGGTGCCAGACAGCCGCCTGGCTGCGCGCCAGCCAGTCCTCGTTCGACGACATGTGCATCAGTGCAGGATCTGCGAGCCGGCGGTGTTCGGCTGTTCCGGCATCTCGGCATGCACCAGCTCGCCCTCGCGGTTCGGGAAGAACGGCGCGCCGCAGTCGTCGCAGAATTCCATCGGGAAATGGTGGTCGAGGAAGAGCACTTCCTTGACGCCGGTTTCGCGCAGCACGGCCTCGATCTCGCCGGCAGCATCGGTCGCCTCGTCCTCGGTGCCGAGCAGCGGCCAGACGATGCCGTGGTAGACCTCGTCGCCGCTCTTCGGGCCGAGGCTGACGCGGTATTCCTCCATGCGGCGGTCGTAGCAGGGGCCGACGACAGCGCGGATATCGGCCGGTATCAGGCCGAGCATGGTTTGCAGGAAGGCGACGGAGGCCTTCAGGGAGTAGGGGCGCGACAGGCGGTCGGCGTTGCGGCAGGCGGCGTGGTAGGCGTCGGCCAGCAACGGTTGCCAGGCACAGCCGGTGAGCAGCGGCTCCAAGTTGGGGCTGCCCTGCTTGATCCATTCCTTGAGGGCGGCTTCCTTGTTGCCCCCGTCGGCTTCATTCCAGCGGAACAGCGGCTTGCCGCGCGGCACGGCGATGGTGCCGACCAGGTAGCGCACGTCGGACAGGAAGCGGTTGGTTTCCGGCATGTTGCCGGCATCGACGCCCAGATGCCTGCCGGCCAGCGCGGCCTCGCCGAGCTGCCTGGTCAGTTGCCAGGTGTCGCAAAAACTGCGCGGCAGCTGATCGGGACTAAACAGGAAATCGGCCAGCGCCAGGCGGGCATCGGCGCCAAAGACATGGGCGCCTAGTTGTACGGCGAGTGCCTGCACGGTGCTCTTGGGCAGGGCACAGGCTGGAATCGAGAAGCGTGACCAGGCGAGGATGGGGGCGGCGAAGAGCTGGATGTCGAAGATCTGCCCCTGTACGTCGACCTGATGGCTTTCGGCGCGCGATTCGACCATGTCGGCCAGTTCGTCGTGCGCCCGCGGATTGGCTTCGAACAGGCGGTCGAGGGCGGTATTGATGTCGTCTTCGGCACCGTGGCGGAGCAGGCTGTCGACGGCTTCGGCCAGCTGGCTTTCCCAGAAGCGGTCCTCCAGTTTGCCGCCGGATTCGGAGAGGCCGGTGGCGAGGCGTTGCAATTCGGCCGCTTCGCGGGAGAGTCGGTCGCGCGAACCAAAGCGGGTACGTTTCATCGATGATCCAGAAAAACCAAAAGGAGGATTTTACCAGCCGGTAAAATGGCGCACAGCACAAACCGCTGTTTTCACCCGCTTTCGATCATGCTCATTCTGCTCTCGCCCGCCAAGTCGCTCGACTACACGACGCCGCCCCATGTCGCCACCTGCACGCAGCCACAGTTCCTGAACCGGTCGGAAAGTCTGATCCAGGCCCTGCGCCGCCTGTCGCCGGCTGATATCGCGACGCTGATGAATTTGTCCGATCAGCTCGCGCTGCTCAATTTCAACCGTTATGCCGACTGGTCGCTGCCTTTCACCCCGGAAAATGCCAAGCAGGCGGTGCTCGCCTTCGACGGCGATGTGTATGACGGCCTCGACGCCCGTCACCTGAGCGCCGACGATCTCGCCTTCGCCCAGCAACACGTGCGCATTCTCTCCGGTCTCTACGGCCTGCTGCGGCCGCTCGACCTGATCCAGCCCTACCGCCTGGAAATGGGCACCAAGTTCGCCAATCCGGCAGGCAAGGATTTGTACGCCTTCTGGGGCACTACCCTGCTCGACGCGATCAATGCCGAGCTCGCCGCCATGCCGCGCCCGGTGGTCGTCAACCTCGCCTCGGAGGAATATTTCAAGGCGGCGGTCGGCCGCAAGATCCTGGGCACGGTGATCCAGCCGGTGTTCGAGGACTGGAAGAACGGGAAATACAAGATCATCAGTTTCTACGCCAAGCGGGCACGCGGCCTGATGACGCGCTACGCGGTGGTCAACCGGCTGCGCGAGCCGGAAGCCCTGCAGCAGTTCGCAGTCGATGGCTACGCCTTTGCACCGGAAGCTTCCGACGCGACGACCTGGGTCTTCCGGCGGCGCGAGGTCTAGCCGAGCGCCTGCAAGACGGCGCAGACGGCGTCCATTTCGGCGAGCAGCGGGGCGATCGTCGCTTCGCTGACCGGCGTGCTTTCTTCCTTGAGGTGCAATTCGACGGTGCGCGCCGTTTCTCCCAGTGTCGTCATGCCCAGGCTCAGCGCGACGCCCTTGATGCTGTGCGCACTGCGCACGGCATCCAGCCGCTGACCGCGCTGCACGTTCTGCAGCAAGTCGCGGGCCAGTTCGGCGGCGTTGGTGTCGCGGAACTTGAGCAACATGCGGCGATAAAAATCGACCTTGTGGCGGACGCGCGCCAGACCGTCGGCAACGTTGATGCCCGGCAGCTCGGGCAACGGCGGGGCGCCAGCCGTTTGCTGAACGGGGGACGGCGGCGGGGGGCTCGGTGTGGCGGGTATTGCCGGTAACAGGTCGGCAATCAGCCGGAGCAGTCTTTCCAGATCCACCGGTTTGCTGACGTGGGCATTCATGCCGGCCGCCAGGCATTGCTCGCGGTCGCTGTCGAGCACGCCGGCGGTCAGGGCGATGACGGGCAGGTCGGCGTATTCCGGCATCTCGCGCAGAGTGCGGGTCGCGGTGAAGCCGTCCATGACCGGCATCTGGCAATCCATCAGGATCACGTCCGGCTTGCGGGCGCGCACCATGGCGATGGCTTCGGCGCCGTTGCCCGCCAGCCGGATCGGGATGCCGGCCGTGGCGAACAATTCGCGCATCAGGTCGCGATTCAGCTCCACATCGTCGACGACCAGGATGTCGGCCGCCTTGAGTTGCTGCATGGAGGACAGGTCGGGGGCGCTGACCCCTGCCGCGATGGGGACCGGCTGATCGAGACCCAGCGCCTTGCTCAGTACGGCATGCAAGCGGTGCAGGCTGGTCGGTTTGAACAACACCGCATCGGCCGCCTGATGATCGGCTTGTGCCGCACTGGTCGCGATCAACGAGGAGAGCAGAATGAGTTTCGGTAGCCCGGGGAGGGCCGTCCGGCGCAGTTCCCGGATGATGTCCAGTCCGTTCGGGGCCGGCATCTGCCAGTCGAGCAGAGCGGCGAGCGGGGGATCCTCCGGGCGGCGCAGGGCGGCCAGGGCGGAGTCGCCGCTGGCGTGAGGCTCGACCATGAAACCAAGTTGCCGGCACAGATTGCCCAGCGCCTCCCGGGTTGCCGGGTTGTCGTCGGCGATCAGGATGCTGCGCCCGGCGTAGGCCGCCAGTTGCTGGCGCAGTTCGGCGGCGGGCAGGGCGGCGGGCGGGCAGCCGAAGCGAACGGTGAAATGGAAGGTGCTGCCAAGCCCCGGCGTGCTCTCCAGCCACATGCGTCCGCCCATCAATTCGACCAGGCGCTTGGAAATCGCCAGGCCGAGGCCGGAGCCACCGTAGCGCCGGGTGGTCGATGCATCGCCCTGGCTGAAGGCGGAGAACAGGGTGGCCTGCTGTTCCGGCGCAATGCCGATGCCTTCATCCTTGATCCAGAAATGGAGTTCGGCCTGCTCGCCGCTGATGCCAGCCAGCCTGCAAGCCAGCTGCAGGCAGCCCCGCGCCGAGAACTTGATGGCATTGCCGAGCAGGTTGATCACGACCTGCTTGAGGCGCAAGGGGTCGCCGACGAAACTGCGCGTTGCCTCCGGCGCCAGATCGATGGACAGTTCGAGGCCCTTTTCCTCGATACGGCTGATCAGCAGATCGTTGATTTCGTCGAGAAGGGAGGGCAGCTCGAAGTTCAGCTGCTCGATGTGCAACTTGCCGGCTTCGATGCGGGAGAAATCGAGAATGTCGTCGATGATGCCGAGCAGGTGGTCGGCCGCCCGGCGGATCTTGCCGATGTGTTGCTGCTGGGCCGGATTGAGTGGCGTCAACAGGCAGAGATCGGACAGGCCCAGGATGGCGTTGAGCGGCGTGCGCACCTCGTGCGACATGTTCGACAGGAATTCGCTCTTGGCGCGGCTGGCCGCCTCGGCCTGCAACATGGCGAGGCGCAGGTCATGCGTCCGTTCATCGACCAGGCGGGCCAGGTTGTCGCGGTGGTTGCGCAATTCCTCGGCGGTTTCGCGCAACAGGCGTTCGTTGTCGCGCAAGGCCTGCTCGCGCGATTTAAGGGGGGCGATGTTGGTGGCGACGATGACGGCCCCCTCCAGCTTGCCGGCCTGGCTGTGCAGCAAGCTGGCGCGGACGAGGTAGGGAACGGCGTCGTCCGTGTCCGGTGGTTGGCCGGATCCGGCCCGGCGGAAATTCAGTTCGGCGGAGAATCGACCGCCGGCTGCCTGGATCGCATGGAGCAGGCAGGGCGCCTGCGCCACCGGCAACCGGCTGCACAATTGCTGGAAACTCGGCGCGGTCAGGCAATCCTCGAAATAAGCGCCGATCAGTGAGGCCGGCGTGTAGCCCAGTTCCTGTTCGAGCAGGGGATTGATCCGCGTCACCCGACCATCCGGTCCGAGCATGACGAAGATTTCCGCCATGGTCCCGATGGCACGTTCCAGGGCGCCGTGCAGGCGGCTCAGTTCGTCCGAACGCCGGCGCAGTTCATCCTGCTGCCGCTCCCGCTCGGCGATCAGCAGTTCCATCGTTTCGGTACTCTGGATCAGTTCGTCTTCCAGCGCCTGGTTTGCCTCGCGCAGCATGTCGAGTTCGTTGGCCAGTTCGGCCGCGATGTCTTCGCGCGCCGACAGGAAGCGCTGCCGGATCAGGCCGACGGCCTAGCCGACGGCGGCAGCAACGTCGACCGAAAGGCCGGGGGCGAAGGTGCCGACGGGGCCGATTTCGGCGGCGATGACGTCGATCCGCGGCGGCGGACTCAGTGTTTCGCGCACGGCCGCCAGCAGATAGCCCACGCCAGCGCCATGCCCGCCGTGGTGATCCTCGACCGGCACGTCGCGCGGTCCGAGCAGGTGGACAGTCCCGGGGCGGGGGCCGGCCATCGCATCGACGACGATCACCTGACGCACGTGTTCGAAATGGTGCAGCGCATCGAGGCCGCGGTTGCCGCAATCGATTACCTCCGCCGATCCGGTGGCAAGCAGCCGGCGCAGGGCCAGGGCGACAGCCGGGCCAAAGCCGTCATCCCCGTGCAGGGGGTTGCCAAAGCAGAGGATGCGCAGACGCGACTGCTCAGACATGAAAGCGTGTTTTATCGTGGCGGCCGATGAAATGCACCGTGCACACCAGGCAAGGGTCGTGCGAACGCACGATGTGGCCGATTTCGACCGGGTTGGCCGGGTCCGGCACGGGCAGACCGATGATGCTCTGCTCCCAGTGGCCGTGGCGCCCGGCGCTGTCACGCGGCGAGGCGTTCCAGGCGGTCGGTGTGACGATCTGGTACTTCTCGATCACCCCGTTCCTGATCCGCAGCCAGTGGCCGAGCGCGCCCCGCGCCGCCTCGACCAGCCCGTAGCTTTCGCCATCCGGCCAGACATCGAGGCCGGGGTCGAGGTAGTGCGGCTCGCCGAGGCAGGCTTTAATCGACTGCAGCGTCCCGGCCATGGCCTGGATCAGCCAGCCGGCTCGCCGCAGGCGGGCAAACTGGCGCAGCCAGGTGTTGTCGCCTTCGCGCGCCAGCAGGTCGGTGATCAGCGGGTCGCCAGCGATGCGCAACTCGGCCAGCAGGCCGGTCTGCACCACCCGCTCGCCATAGCGCGGCGCCTTGGCCCAGGTGTAGCGGTCGGTGCCCGGCAGGTAGTCGGGGATGGTTTCCCCCTGCCACGGGTGGCGGCCCCCCTCGTAGGGCAGGAACCAGCTGTGGCGGACGTGTTCGTTGATCTGCGCCTGGTCGAGCGCCTCGACTGCTTGCGTATCGCCGTTGAAGAAACCGGCCGGCAGGGCGTGGCCGCTGCCGTCGGGGTGGATGACCGAGCCATAGCTGAGGAGGTGCGGCGTGCCGCGCCCGAGCCGGTGCAAGCCGATATCGCGGCTGAACCGGTTGAACAGGCCCAGGCCGCTGCCGGCACGGGCGGCGTCGGCCGCCTGCCAGCGGAACAGCGCCTCGGCGCTGTCGAGGGCCATCCATTCATCGAGGCCGCCGCCAATGATGGCCTGCTCGAACCACGCCCGAACAGTGGCCAGGATGTCGCGGCTGTCCATCACCCGCCGGCTGTTGGCCGGCTGCGCAATGCCGCCGGGCAGCATGTAGGTCGAGTGCGGCCACTGGCCGCCGAACAGCGCGACAATCCCGAGCAGGTCGCGCGTCGCCTTCAGCGTACCGCGCGCCACGCTGCCCTTGAGTGGCAGGAAGGCGGCGTTCAAGGCGCCAGCCAGCGGTTGGCCGGCATAGCGGGCGTTGCAGAAATCCGGCGTGAAGAAGAGGAATGTCTGGCGCAGGTCGCTCTGCAGGGTTTCCGCCATCAGGCACAGGTTGCGGACATGGACGGCATGGGCCGACGGCTTCAGGTTGGCGATCTGTTCCAGTGCCAGCGTCGCGGCGTAGAGGTGGGCCGTGCCGCAAATGCCGCAGACGCGCGGCGTGATGACCAGCGCGTCGCGCGGTGCGCGGCCGATCATGATCTGCTCGAAACCCCGGTAGAGCGTCCCGATGCAGCGCGCATCAACGACGATGCCGTCTTCCAGGTCGACCTGGAATTCCAGATCGCCTTCGACGCGGTTGAGGTCGATATCGACGGTGACGCGGCTCATCGTTCAGGGCTCCATGTCCCGGTTGACCACGCGTTCCGGCGCAGCGGCACGGGCCAGGTTCTTGTAGGCCATGTACTTGGCGCGGGCCACGCCGAGCGGCAGGAATTTGGGTACGGTGCCAATCTTGGGCGTCACGAACAGGTCGCGTTCTGGCGGGAAATCTGGCGCGGTGCAGCCAAAGCAGGGCACGCCGGCGCGGGTTTTGCTGTGATGGCCGTTCCACAACTCGGTATTGCACGGCGCGACGGTCTGCGGGCCGCGGCAGCCCAGGTTGAAGAACAGACAGCCTCGCCCGCCGAGCACGTTGTCCTCGATGTCGTACTCGTGATACTCGTTGCGCGTGCAGCCCTGATGCACCAGGGTCGAAAAAAAGGCGGCCGGCCGGTTCAGTGCATCCAGCGACAAGGTTTCGCCTTCGGCGAGCAGCGCCAGTACCTTGGTCATCGTGTTGGGATGGGCCGGGCAGCCGGCCACGTTGATCACCGGCTGGCCGTTGCGGCTCCGCCAGTCGCTGCCGAGCAGGCCGCCGGGCTGGTCCTTCATGAATTGCAGGCCGGTGCAGTCGGTCGGATTGGGGCCGGCGGCATGCACGCCGCCGTATGCGGCGCAGGTGCCCATGGCGACGACATGGGTAGCGAGGGGCGCCAGCTGGCGCACGATGTCGATCTTGGCACGTCCCTTCCAGGTGTCGTACCGACCGCTGCCGTTCGGACCGGTGAGCAGGCTGCCCTCGATGCACAGAATGTCGAGCAGCGCGCGGCCGCTGGTTACGTCGTCGAGCACCTCGCCGAAACGCCGGTCGGCCGTCAGCGAGGGATGCCACAGAAAATTCAGGCGGTACCGGTCGATCAGGTTCTCGATGCTTGGCCGGTCGGCGCAGAGCAGGGCCATCGAATCGCCGCTGCAGGCGCCGGTTTGCATCCAGACGATATTGGCCATGGCCACGCTCCGCGTTTCCTGGTGGCTGCCGATCGGGCCTGACGCCACCCAGTGTGCTGTTGTTTCCTGAAATTATAGATATATTTATTATTTTTTCAATAAATTTATCAATTTTCCTGCCGGCTGCAGCGGGTTTCAGGCCCGTTTGCCGTTGCCGCCACAATCCGGCTCACCGCAGCGGCCGGCTTGACGATCTGAAACCCCAGTTTGGTCCTTCCGCGCAACTTGAGCAATGCCTTGTCCTTGCTGACCAGCAGGTCAGCCTCGCAGCGGGCGGCGAGTTCGAGGAATTTCTGGTCGTCGCGGTCCTTGCAGCGGGGCAGGGGCGGCGAATCGCCTTCCGGAAGCTGTCGGACCAGACTACTGTAACGCGCGTAACGCTCGGCGATCAGGGCCGGTGTCAGCTTCAGCTGCGGATAGGACAACACGCGCTGCAGTTCGTCCAGCGTGCGTCGGTCGGCGAAACACGCGATGCGGCCGGCTTCGAGCGCCGCCATGATCGGCACCGCATCGGTATTGGTCCAGTGGAAGAGGTCGAGGACGACATTGGTGTCCAGAACGAGGCGCAGCATGGAGCGATTATAATGCGCGCCTTTCTCTCTCTCCGTGCCATCCCTCATGTCCCGCATCCTGCTCGCTCCAATGGAAGGCCTGGCCGATCCGCTGATGCGGCAGGTGCTGACGGCGATCGGCAGTTACGACTGGGGGATCTGCGAATTTGTCCGGGTCACCGAGAGCGTGTTGCCCAATCGCACTTTCCTGCGGACCTGTCCGGAATTGCACCATGGCAGCCGAACTGCTGCCGGCACGCCGATGCGCGTCCAGTTGCTGGGATCCGACCCGCACTTCATGGCGGCCAACGCCCGGCGCCTGGTTCGCCTGCGACCGGCGGGGGTCGATATCAACTTCGGCTGCCCGGCACCGACCGTCTTCCGCCATCGGGGCGGCTCGGCCCTGCTCGGCGAGCCGGATCTGCTGCACGCCATCGTCAGCGCGGTGCGTGCCGAGGTGCCGGCCGATATGCCCTTCACCGCCAAGATGCGCCTCGGCATCGCCGACAGCAGTCTGGCGGTCGATTGTGCCCAGGCCATTGCGGCGGGTGGGGTGGATGAACTGATCGTTCATGGCCGCACCAAGGTTGACGGCTACAAGCCGCCCGCGCGCTGGGCACAGATCGACCGGGTGCGGGCAGCCGTCAATATCCCGATCATCGCCAATGGCGAGGTATGGACGGTGGCCGATTTCCGCCAGTGCCAGCAGGAGTCGGGTTGTGCCGACGTCATGCTCGGCCGCGGCGCGCTGGCCGACCCGCTGCTGCCGCGCAAGCTGCGGGGCGAGGCGACGGGCGGCTGGGCAGAATTGCTGCCCTCGGTGGCGACCTACTGGCGCGGCGTACGCGAACGGGTGATGCCGGTGCATGCCGGCGGTCGCCTGAAGCAATGGTTGATGCTGCTGCGCCGCCATTATCCGGAGGCCGAGGCGCTCTACCAGCAATTGCGCCCGGTCAAGGCTGCCGAGTCGATTGATGCGCTGCTGCTCGCGGCCGGCGTGCTCGACCGCCTGCCCGAGCGTCTGCCGCTCGCCGCCTGATGGAAGGCAATTCCCGCCTCATCCGCAGCGCCCAGAGCGGCGTGCATGCCGATCTGCCGGAACTTGTCCGGCGCCATCTCGCCCATCCGTTCCGCAAACCGGTGCTCGACTACAACCGGCAGGCCTATGCCGCAGCACTGGCCGCGCGCGCCGGCCGGAATCCCAAAACGCCGCTCATTCTCGATGCCGGTTGCGGCGTGGGCTGGAGTACGCTCCGCCTGGCCGAACAGTATCCCGATCATTTCGTGATTGGCGTCGATCAGTCGAGCGACCGCATCGGACGCGGCAAACCGCTCGCCCTGCCAGGCAATGCCGTGTTCGCCCGGGCCGATCTGGTCGATTTCTGGCGTCTGCTGCAGGCCGACGGTATCCGCCTGGCCCGCCATTACCTGCTTTACCCGAATCCCTGGCCGAAGATCGGTCATCTCGCCCGGCGCTGGCATGGCCATGCCGTCTTCCCGTCCATCCTGGCGCTGGGCGGTGTGCTCGAATGCCGCAGCAACTGGTCGGTGTATATCGATGAACTGGCACTTGCCATCACCCTCGCCACCGGGCGGCCGGCCGTTCGGGAAGCCTGGCAGCCTGCCGGCGAGCCGTTGACGCCGTTCGAGAAAAAGTACCTTGCCTCCGGCCATGCCCTGCATCGCGTCGTGGTCGATCTGGGCTGAGGGGAAGGGGGTGTCGGAAGCGGTTGCCATCTCCCCTTGCCAGCGTTGCGGCGCCTGTTGCGCCAGTTTTCGGGTCGACTTCCATCCGGCGGAACTCGCCGGAGGTGCTTTTGCCTGGGGGCAGGGTGTTCCGCGCGCCCTGAGTGTGCCGGTGACCGCCAGCATCGTCCGCATGGCCGGCACCGATGATGCTGCGCCGCGTTGCGTCGCGCTCGCTGGCGAGATCGGCCTCGCGGTGCGCTGCACCATTTATGCCGGGCGTCCATCACCCTGTCGTGAATTCGACATCGAACACAGCGCCTGCAACCGGGCGCGCCAACGCCACGGCTTGCCTCCGCTATAAGCGATATTTATCCCCGTTCTGGTCGGACAAGGCTGTGGATAAGCTCGGGATGAATGCCGTAAGCCCCTGATGCACATAGTCAAACCGCGGGTTGCCCAAATTTTGGGCGGGTGGCTGCTTTGGCTTGCCGGACAAGGCTTTTCGGGTTTTGTCAAATACCCCGCGAGGGGGGGAAGGGCTGCGGCCCGGGATTTGCCCGTGGTGTTCAGTTGTTGAATAAACGCTATTTATCCCCGTCCGGACGGGGTAAGTCTGTGGATAAGTTCTGGGTAGATGCTGCAACTCACTGTCCGGCAAGGATTTTGGATGTTTTGCTTAATTTTTGAGCAAATCCTGCTGCGCTGCACATCAATTCATGGCAAAACCTGCAAGATAAGCTATCATATATAAGACTTGCGGGCCGGCCCCGGGACGCACCCCGCCGAACCATTCGGCCGCCGCGATTGTCGTAAAATATTCGTTTCCCAGAGCAACCCTTTACGAAAGGAAGTCGCCGTGCTTGAAGCCTATCGCGCCCACGTTGCAGAGCGTGCAGCCCTCGGTATCCCGCCGCTGCCCCTGTCCAAGCAACAGACCACCGAACTGGTGGCCCTGCTGAAGAATCCTCCCGCCGGCGAAGAAGCCGCTCTGGTCGAGCTGATCACCTATCGCGTACCGGCCGGCGTGGATGACGCCGCCAAGGTCAAGGCCGAGTTCCTGGCCAAGGTGGCCAAGGGTGAAGAAGCCTGCGCCCTGATCTCCCGCGCCAAGGCGACCGAATTGCTCGGGACCATGCTGGGCGGCTACAACGTCAAACCGCTGATCGATCTGCTGGCCGATGCCGAAGTCGGCGCCGTCGCCGCCGAGGGCCTGAAGAAGACCCTGCTGGTGTTCGACTACTTCCATGATGTCGCCGAACTGGCCAAGGCCGGCAACGCCAACGCCAAGGCCGTCATGCAGTCCTGGGCCGACGCCGAGTGGTTCACCTCCCGTCCGGAAGTGCCGGCCAGCCAGAAGCTGACCGTCTTCAAGGTGACCGGCGAAACCAACACCGACGACCTCTCTCCCGCTCCCGACGCCTGGTCGCGTCCGGACATCCCGCTGCATGCGCTGGCCATGCTGAAGAACCCGCGTCCGGGCATCGAAGCCGACGAGCCGGGTGTGCGCGGTCCGGTCAAGCAACTGGAAAAGCTGGCCGCCAAGGGCAACCAGATCGCCTACGTCGGCGACGTGGTCGGCACTGGTTCCTCCCGCAAGTCCGCCACCAACTCCGTGCTGTGGTTCACCGGCGAGGACATCCCCTTCGTCCCGAACAAGCGCTTCGGCGGCGTCTGCCTCGGTGGCAAGATCGCGCCGATCTTCTTCAACACCATGGAAGACGCCGGCGCCCTGCCGATCGAACTCGACGTCACCCAGATGGAGATGGGCGACGAGATCGAACTGAAGATCGACCAGGCCACCGCCAAGGTGACCGCCACCAAGAACGGCGCCGTGATCGCCGAAGCCCAGCTGAAGACCCCGGTCATCCTCGACGAAGTCCGCGCCGGCGGCCGCATTCCGCTGATCATTGGCCGCGGCCTCACCGCCAAGGCCCGTGAATTCCTGGGGCTGCCGGCTTCCACCCTGTTCCGCCTGCCGCAGCAGCCGAACGACCCGGGCACCGGTTACTCCCTGGCCCAGAAGATGGTCGGCCGCGCCTGTGGCCTGCCGGAAGGCAAGGGCATCCTGCCGGGCACCTACTGCGAACCCAAGATGACCACCGTCGGTTCCCAGGACACCACCGGCCCGATGACCCGCGACGAACTGAAGGACCTGGCCTGCCTCGGCTTCTCCGCCGACCTGGTCATGCAGTCCTTCTGCCACACCGCGGCTTATCCGAAGCTGGTGGACGTCAAGATGCATCGCGAACTGCCGTCCTTCATCTCGACCCGCGGCGGTGTCTCGCTGCGTCCGGGTGACGGCGTCATCCACTCCTGGCTGAACCGCCTGCTGCTGCCGGATACCGTCGGCACCGGCGGCGACTCCCACACCCGCTTCCCCATCGGCATCTCCTTCCCGGCCGGTTCCGGTCTGGTCGCCTTTGCCGCCGCCACCGGCGTCATGCCGCTCGACATGCCGGAATCGGTGCTGGTTCGCTTCAAGGGCCAGATGCAGCCGGGCATCACCCTGCGCGACCTGGTCAACGCCATTCCGCTGTGGGCCATCAAGCAGGGCCTCCTGACCGTCGAGAAGAAGGGCAAGAAGAACGTCTTCTCCGGCCGCATCCTGGAAATCGAGGGCCTGCCGGATCTCAAGGTCGAACAGGCCTTCGAACTGTCCGACGCGGCCGCCGAGCGTTCCGCCGCGGCCTGTACCGTCGCGCTCAACAAGGAGCCGATCGTCGAGTACATGCGTTCCAACATCACCCTGATGAAGTGGATGATCGCCGAAGGCTATCAGGATGCCCGCACCCTGAAGCGCCGCATCGCCGCCATGGAAGAGTGGATCGCCAACGGCACGCTGCTCAAGGCCGACGCCGGCGCCCAGTACGCTGCCGTCATCGAGATCGACCTGGCCGAGATCACCGAGCCCATCGTCGCCTGCCCGAACGACCCGGACGACGTCAAGGTCCTCTCCGAAGTCGCCGGCGACAAGATCGACGAAGTCTTCATCGGTTCCTGCATGACCAACATCGGCCACTTCCGCGCCGCCGGCAAGGTGCTGGATGGCAAGAGCGACATCCCGGCCCGCCTGTGGATCGCCCCGCCGACCAAGATGGACGCCCTGATCCTGACCGAGGAAGGCTACTACTCGGTGCTGGGCAAGGCCGGCGCCCGCATGGAAATGCCGGGCTGCTCGCTGTGCATGGGCAACCAGGCGCAGATCCGCAAGGGTTCCACGGCGATGTCGACCTCGACCCGCAACTTCCCGAACCGTCTCGGCATCGACACCCGCGTCTACCTCGGCTCCGCCGAACTGGCCGCGATGTGCGCCCTGCTGGGCAAGATCCCGACCAAGGCCGAGTACATGGAATACATCCAGGTGGTGAACGCCAAGGCGGCCGACATCTATCGCTACATGAACTTCGACCAGATCCCGGCCTTCGTGGAAGTGGCCGAAACGGTTGCGATGTAATTCAGCTGCCACAAGGTCGTTGCAGTGGCCAAACCCCTGCCGGGCAACCGGCAGGGGTTTTTTGTCGTTGTCATTCGGCGGATGGTGGCATTAACATGCCTTCGGACTATGGCTTGTCCGAGGTGGCAACAGGCATGATGGTCGGTTAGGATGAACGCGCGTTGAGCGGGGCATGGCTGCCCCGCATTTGGGGATGACGGTAGAGGATAGCGAAGCTCATGGCGTATGAACTCATATGGGAGCCGGAAGGGGTCGTTCGGCGATTCTCGGGGAATGTGTCGGCCACGGAGTTCATCAATTCGGTGGAGCGTGTGCAAGGTGATTCGCGTTATGACGACATGCACTACGTCATCAACGATTTCTCCACGGTGGCGGCCGTCAGCTTTTCGGACGAGACATTTACGGAACTGGCCGTCCTGCATTACGGTGCGTTTGTTTCGAATCCGAATTGCCGGGTGGTTTTCGTGACCACCGATAACATGCTGGCCGGTATGGTGCGACGGATATTGCAGGAAGGGCCGGTGGTTTCCTACCAGGTTGAGGTTTTTCCCACCGAGAGGGAAGCCCGCGACTGGCTGGCCAGCCAGCCTCAGTTGCACCTGATGAGCAACGTGATGGGTTTTCGTCTCGACTGAGGCGTCACGCGCCCATCGGCAGGCCCTTTGCCGAAGGCCGCAGGGCGGCAGGAGGTGCATGACATGTCCCTGATGATGATTTTCCCGAGGTCAAGGGCCGCTCTGGTTTTCGCTCTGGCTACGGGGTATGTGCCCGTCATGTGGGCAGCCGACCATCTGCCACCGACACCCGATTATCTGGGCGAAATCCGGCGGGGTGCGGATGGCCGCTTGCTGGCGCGTCCAGAGCCGCTTGCCGAATCCCCGGGCCGCCGTGCAGCTGCCACGTTGGTTGTCGGTCCCGGCGAAAAGGTCTCCACGCTGACCGACGCCGCCCGGCTGGCGCGTGATGGCGAGGTGATCGAGGTGCGTCCCGGCACCTATCGGGGACAGCCGGTGGTCTGGACGCAAAACGACCTGACCATCCGCGCCTCCGGTGAGCGTCCGGTCATGCTGGCCGATGGCAAAAGCGCTGAGGGCAAGGGAATCTGGGTGGTGCGTGGTGGCAAGGTGCGTATCGAGAACATCGAATTTCGCGGGGCGCGGGTCCGGGAATCGAATGGCGCCGGCATCCGGTTCGAAAAGGGAAGCCTGACAGTGCATGGCTGCGCCTTCTTCGACAACGAGATGGGCATCCTGACCGCCAATCAGCCGGACATGTCGCTGACCGTGATCGACAGCGAATTCGGTGAGGCGCCGCGCCACAAGGGCGACCTGCATCATTTGCTCTACGTCGGCGCGATCGGCCGGTTCGTGTTGCGGGGCAGCCGCTTCTCGAACGGTTATCTGGGCCATCTGGTCAAATCGCGGGCCCGCGAGAACCACATCCTCTACAACATGTTGGTCGATGGGGTGGGCGGCCAGGCCTCCTACGAACTGGAGTTTCCGAACGGCGGCCTCGCTGTTGTGATCGGCAACACCATCGGGCAGAGTGCCCTGACCGACAATCCCCGGCTCGTTTCCTACGGTGCGGAAGGGGGGCGCTGGCCGGAAAACGGTCTGTACATGGCGCACAACACCTTGATCAACGATGCGCCGAGCGGCCAGTTCGTTGCCGTGTGGACGGAAAAGCTGGGCGTGGCGGTGGATGTCTGGCTGCTCAACAACCTGACGGTCGGCAACGGCGACCTGTTTCAGCCGGCGCAGGGGCGTTTTGACGGCAACCGCCCGGCATCCCGTGCCGAATTGGTTGAGGTCGGTGGTGTACCGCTGCGTCTGACGACGACCTCGCCGCTGCGCGGCAGTATCCGGCCACCGGGCGAAGTGCATGGCATCGATTTGTTGCCGCGGGCGGAATTCGTCTTTCCGGCCGGTACGCGGCCCATGCTGGTGAGCAGCCGGCTGGCGCCCGGTGCCTTCCAGTAAGTCTCAGAACGCGAACCAGGCGGCAGCGGCGAAGCTGAGGGCCATCGCCCAGCCGGCCAGGCCGCCGAGCAGCAGGCGGCGGTCGCCCTTGAGGCCCAGCGGAATCATTTCCGTTACCGTGACGCGCCGGCCGTAACGCGCGACGCTTTCTTCCCCGCTGCGGATGGCGAGCAGGGCACAGCCGATGCCGAGTGCCAGGCAGCTCCAGGCCGGCCAGTTCACGGGCGGTGAGCCATCGCCTCGCCCAAGCGGATCGGGCGGCCCGGTGTCCATGCCGGGTTGAAGGCCAGGGCATTTTCCGGAAAGAGCATGACCACCGTCGACCCGAGCAGGAAGCGGCCCATTTCCTCACCCTGCTTGAGGGCGATGTGCTGTTCGTCGTAGCGCCATTCGCGGATCACCCCCGGGCGCGGCGGGTTGACCACGCCGTGCCAGACGGTTGCCATGCTGCCGACGATGGTGGCGCCGACCAGCGTGAGGACGAAGGGGCCGTGGGCCGATTCAAACACGCAGACGACCCGTTCGTTGCGGGCGAACAGGCCGGGTACGCTGCGTGCCGTGGTCGGGTTGACCGAGAACAATGCGCCGGGAACGTAGATCATGCGTGTCAGTCTGCCATCGCATGGCATGTGGATGCGATGGTAGTCCCGCGGGCTGAGGTAGAGGGTGGCGAAGCTGCCGTTTTCGAATTGTTCGGCCAGTTGGCGGTCGCCGCCGACCAGGGCGGTGGTCGAGTAGCGATGGCCCTTGGCCTGGAAAATCTGGTCGCGCTCGATGGCGCCGAACTGGCTGATTGCGCCATCCACCGGACACAGGAAGTCGGCTTCGGCGGGAGGGCGGGCGCCTGCCTTGAGCGGCCGGGTGAAGAAGTCGTTGAAGCTCTTGTAACTGGCAATGTCCGGGTTGGCCGCCTCGGCCATGTTGACCTGATAGCGGTTGACGAACCAGCGGATGACGCGGGTCGTCAGACGGCCCGCCTCGGCCGAGGCCAGTTTGCCGGCGAGGAGGGTCAGCGCCTGTTTCGGAATCAGATATTGGGGCAGAACGGCAAGGCGGTCGGACACGGCAGCTTCCAGCGTCGAAAACCCGCAATTATACGAGGTCTGTCGCCGGCGCCGTCGGATCGGCCACCGGCGACCAGCGCTCGCGCCGCCATTTTTCACGCGCCTCCTGGGTGCAGAAGGTCCAGGCGACCAGCCGGCTCTGCTTCTGGCCCTGGGTCATCGGCATGATGCGCGATTCGACAACTTTGGCCTTCTTCAACGCGGCTTCGACCGGGACGAGGTTGTCGGCCTTGGACACCAGGCTGGTGAACCACAGGACGCGCTGCGGAATGCCGGCGCTCTGCTCGATCATCGACTTGACGAAGGCGCGCTCGCCGCCGTTGCACCAGAGTTCGGTGCCGCCGCCACCAAAGTTGAGGCGCGGCTGGGTCGATCCCTTTGTGGCGCCTGGCTTGCCGAGGTTGTTCCACTTGCGCTGGCTGACGGCTAGCACGTCGTCGGGCGAGTTGTGGAAGGGCGGGTTGCAGATCGACAGGTCGAAGCGCTCGCCGGAACGCAGCAGGCCAGTGAAGATGTTGTCCCACACCGGCTGGTGGCGCAGTTCGATGTCGGCGGCCAGTTCCGGGTTCTTGCCGAGGATGCGCTGGGCATTGGCCAGCGCCGCCTCGTCGATATCGACACCGAGGAAGGACCAGCCGTACTCGGCGTGGCCGATCAGCGGGTAGACGAGGTTGGCGCCGGTGCCGACATCGAGCACGCGAACGCCGGGGCCGGTCGGGATGCGCTGCTTGTTGCAGCTGGCGAGCAGGTCGGCAACGCTATGGATGTAGTCGGCCCGGCCGGGAATTGGCGGGCAGAGGTAGCCGGCTGGAATGTCCCAGCCCTTGACGCCGTAGTGATGCATCAGGATGGCCCGGTTCAGCATCTTGACGGCGGCCGGGTTGGCGAAGTCGATGCTCGGCGTACCGGCCGGTGTGGTCTTGAGGTACTTGGCCAGGGCGGCCGAGGTGGCCGTCAGGGCCGCAAAATCGTAGCCGGCGGCGTTCTTGTTGCGTGGGTGCATGGCGGCTTTCGTGAAAACGGGCCGCCATTGTCCCACGCCTGCGCCATCAATGCGCCCGGCCGTCGATGCGGGGTTGCATCAGGAGCGGGATATACCGCACGGCGAGAATGCCGAAAGCGAGCAACCAGCAGGCGGCGGCGGCATGGATGCAGGCCAGGTAGGCAGCGGGTGCCTCCTGTGGCACGACGACACGGATCGCCAAGGCCGCAATCATTACGTAGAGCACGGCGCGGTCGAGGCCGTCGAAAACGACCTTGCGTCCGGTATGTCCTTTGGAGATGCGGATGATCATGGCCGGGATGATGCAGCCCATGGCACCGAAGGTGAACAGGTGCACCGACACCGAGCCGATCCAGACGAAATGGACGACATGACCGAGGGCCTCGATCAGCAACTGGCCGACGATGGCCAGATAGCCGATGTACATGATGCCGAGGTCGATGCGCTTGAAAGCCAGCTGCGGTTTCCAGAAGGCAAAACGGAGGGCGAGCAGGACGGCGAGGGCGAGCGACAGGCCGGCAGTGAGCGGGCGGGGCAGGAAGGGCTCGACGACGAGCAGCAGGCCGAGCAGCTTGATCGGCATGTCCAGCCTGGGCAGGCGCAGGATCTGGACCTGGAAGACGCTCTTCATGAACTGGGTCAGTGTGCGCTCCAGCATGACCAGAAAGGCCAGCCGGAACAAGGCGATGGCCATGCCGTAGCCGGCAGCGAACTGGTTGCCGTACAGCATCAGGTATTTGGCGATCAGGAAGGCCGGCAGCATCAGCAGGAAGAAGGCGTTGTCACGGTAGCTGTCCTGGCGGCGATAGCGGATCAGCGTCCACAGCAGCATGGCGGCGATCATGCCGAGGAAGGCGTTGTTGGCCAGCAGGGCGAGGGGCAGGGGCCAGTTGCCGCCGAAGCTCATAGCCAGGCGCTCGACGATCCAGGCGCCGGCGAGCGCCATCAGGGCCGGCCCGTGGTAGCCGCGGATATTCACCCAGTTCTTGGTCGAGGTCAGCAAAAAGCCGCCCAGCACTGCCCAGCCGAAGCCAAAGAACATCTCGTGGGCGTGCCACTGGATGGCGGAAAACGGGGTGGCCGGCCCGGGCAGGAGGCCGCTGAAAATCATCGCCCAGACCATTGGCAGCGAGAGTCCGGCAAGACAGGCGAGGGCGAAGAAGGGGCGAAAGCCGACAAGCCAGAGCGGATGGGTGTGTCGAAACATGGCGAACCAAATGGCGGGTTGTGCTATCGAAGTGGCAAGTTTAGCGACACTCGGTGTGCCGAAACTTGATTTGTCCCCGGGTTGTCACGCAGGGCAATGAACAATGGCGTAAAATTCTTCCCTTGGCCGAAAGTGAGGGGTATCTCGGCTGGTTTCCATAAGGACAAAGATGAAGCGTGTGGATGATTTCCGCTTGCGCCTAGGCAAGCACGAGCTCGTGCCGATCATGATCGGCGGCATGGGGGTTGATATTTCGACGGCCGACCTGGCCCTGGAGGCGGCCCGGCTGGGCGGCGTCGGGCATATTTCGGACGCCATGATCAACACCGTGTCCGACCGCCGCTACGACACCAAGCACGTCAAGGAAAAGCTCGCGCTCTACAAGTACAACGTCCTCAATGAAGACAAGTCGCCGGTCAAGTTCGACCTTGGCCGGCTCGCGGAAGCAACCAGGCTGCACGTCGAGGCGACCATGGCCCGCAAGCAGGGCAGTGGCATGGTCTTCATCAACTGCATGGAAAAGTTGACCATGAACGCGCCGAAGGAGACGCTCAAGGTCCGCATGTCCGCCGCGATGGATGCCGGTATTGACGGGATCACGCTGGCCGCCGGCCTGCATCTCGGTTCGTTCGCCTTGATCGAGGACCACCCGCGGTTCCGCGATGTCAAGCTGGGCATCATCGTTTCCTCGGTGCGCGCCCTGCAGTTGTTCCTCAAGAAAAGCGCCCGTACCGGCCGCCTGCCGGACTACGTTGTCGTTGAAGGCCCCCTTGCCGGCGGCCATCTCGGCTTCGGCATGGACTGGGCGCAATACGATCTGGCCACCATTGTCGCCGAGGTGCTGCACTACCTGCGGGAAGAAAACCTCGACATTCCGGTGATTCCGGCCGGCGGCATTTTCACCGGCTCCGACGCCACGGCATTTCTCGAGCAGGGCGCTGCTGCCGTACAGGTGGCGACGCGCTTCACCGTCGCCGAGGAATGCGGTCTGCCGGCGGATGTCAAGCAGGAGTATTTCAAGGCCAGCGAGGAGGACATCGAGGTCAACCAGATTTCGCCGACCGGCTACCCGATGCGGATGATCAAATCCAGCCCGGGCATCGGCGACGGCATCCGGCCGAACTGCGAAGCCTATGGCTATCTGCTCGACGCCAACGGCAAGTGCGCCTACATCACCTCGTATAACCGGGAGGTGGCGGCGCATCCGGAGTCCCGCAAGGTCAAGGTGTGGGATAAGACCTGCCTGTGCACCCACATGCGCAACTTCGATATCTGGACCTGTGGCCAGCTCACCTATCGCCTGAAGGATACGACCCGCCGCAACGAGGACGGCACTTACCGCCTCCTGACGGCCGAGCATATCTTCAAGGATTACCAGTTCAGCACCGATCAGCAGATCGCCCTGCCCGAAGCCTGAGATTCGGCGCGCAAAGGCCTGTCAGGCGGCTGCGCTGCAATCGGCCAGAGCGGATTGCCTGGATGAGTGTCGCATGTCCCATCATCTGAACGAACGCATGTCCCGGCCCGGCGCCGCGTGGCGCGAACTCCTCGTCGGCCTGCTGCTCCTGTTGGCCCGGCCAGCCAGTGCCGAAGCCGATTCGCCGCTCAGTCTGCAGGGGTTCGGGACGCTCGGCCTGGCCCGGACGACCAGCGATGAGGTCGAATTCGTGCGCGATCTTTCCCAGCCAAGCGGCATTCGCAAGGATTGGGATGGGCGTGCCGACAGCGTCTTCGGCCTGCAGGCGACCTGGCAGATTGCGCCACGCCTGAGCGCCGTGGTTCAGGGCAAGGTCAAGTACCATGATGACCGCAGCTACAATCCGCGGCTGTCCTGGGCCTTCCTGAAATATGAGCCGACGCCGGAATGGAGCCTGCGCCTCGGGCGCCTGGGAACCGAGTTCTTCATGATGGCCGACTCGCGCTGGGTCGGGTATTCCTTCCTGACCGTGCGACCGCCGGGCGACTATTTCTGGTACCTGCCGTTCTATAGCATCCATGGGGGCGATGCTGCGTATTCCATGCCGCTGGGCGATGGCCTGGTCCGGATCAAGGTTTTCTACGGCGAATCGAACGGCCGGATACCGCTGGCTGACCGGCATTGGGACGTCGAAGGTTCACCGATGTCGGGTATGTCGATCGATTACTACCGGGGCGGCTGGCACCTGCGGGCCAGCTACGCCAACATCCGGGCCAGCAACGACCTGCCGATCGCCGGCGTCCTGCAGGCCTATTCGCCGGATCCGGCGGCCTCGACCGCCTTCCTGTCGACCCGCAACCGGCGCACCGACTATTACTCGCTCGGCGTGGTGTATGACCAGGGACCCTGGCAAATCCAGTTCATGCTCAACCGCATCGAGCAAGGCAACAATGCCCTGGAGAGTTCGGAAGGCGGTTATCTGCTGGCGGGTTATCGCATCGGCACGGTGACACCCTACCTCGGTTATTCCTGGGTGCATTCGCAGGCCAATCAGCATGATGGCCGTCCATTCATCGAGCAGCGTATCATCGCCGACTCGCATTCCGATCAGACGACCGGCATTGTCGGTGCGCGCTGGGATGTCGCCAGAAACCTGGCGCTCAAGGCCCAATGGGATGCGATTCGCGGTGATCCGTCATCGATCTTTCCCTATCGCAGCGAACCGGCATCTGGCCGCTGGTCGGGGCGGATGGATGTCTATTCCGTGACTCTGGACTTCATTTTCTGACGGCATGTCGATCCGTCGTCTGTTCCTGCTCGGCATCGTGTCCTGGCTGCTGGCCCAGCCGGGGGCGGCCCTGCGGGCCGAACTGGCTGTCGTCGTCAATGCCCGCTGCGGCGTTGCGGCGATGACGCGCAACGAGGTGATCAACATCTTCTTCGGGCGCAGTCGCCAGTTCTTCAACGGCGTCGAGGCCCAGCCGGTCGACATGCTCGACAGCCATCCCGATCGGGCGCGTTTCTACTACAAGTTGCTCGGCAAGGACCTCTCCGAGGTCAATGCCTATTGGTCAAGGCAGGTGTTCTCCGGGCGCGGCCAGCCCCCTGTCAAGGTGGGGAGTGCCGAGGAAGTGATGAAATGGGTGACGACACACCCGGGCGGCATCGGCTTCCTCGATGCATCGAAGGCGGATGCCCGGGTCAGGGTCGTGCTGGAACTGGCCCAGTAGGATGGGCCGAGAGGCATGAACGGTGAACTGATCGGCTTGGTGATCATCTTCGTGCTCATTGCACTTATTGTCATCAAAGCAGGGTAATCTCTCCTTGTGCTGTACCTGCCGTACCCCACACTGAACAAGGAGACAAACCATGCCGAAAAGAATGATCCGCAATCTGCTGGAAGGCCGTACGCTCGTAACGGCGAGCAAGGAAACGACGGTACGGATGGCCTGCCGCCTGATGACCGAGCGCCGGATCGGCGCCGTACTGGTTGTCGAGAATAACCGTATCGCCGGCATCTTCACCGAGCGCGATGCGCTCAACAAGATCCTGTCGGCCGGGCTGGATCCGGATACGACGCAGCTCGGCCAGGTCATGGCGAGCAATCCGCAGACCATCACGGCTGACAAACCCTTGTCCTATGCACTCTACATGATGGCCGAGGGAGGTTTCCGCCATGTGCCGGTGGTCGACGCCGAAGGGATGCCGATCGGCATGGTTTCGGCGCGTGATGCGTTGGGCCAGGACATGGTCGACCTGGAGCGCGAACTCAGGCACCAGCAGGAACTGGAAACGGCAATCGGCTACTGAGCAAGCGGCCAGCCAAAGCGCGCCAGGGTCGCGGCGAATTCGCCGGACACTGGCGTGTTCATTTCCAGGCGCACGCCGCTGACCGGATGTGTGAAGCCAAGGCTGACGCAGGCCAGTAGCAGGCGCCGGCAGCCAAATGCGTCCGCGAAGAAGCGGTTGTGGCGGCCCTTGCCATACGTTGCGTCGCCGATGATCGGGTGCGCGATGTGTTTCAGGTGTCGCCGGATTTGGTGCCGGCGGCCGGTGACCGGCTCCACCTCAAGCAAGGCATAACGACTGCTCGGATAGCGGTCGACGGCAACCGGCAATTCGATGTCGGCCAGTGTGCGGAAATGCGTCAGGGCAGGCTGTGCTTCGCTGCAACGGGCCTCGCCCTGATATTCGTAGGGGTCATGCTGCCGGCTCAGCGGATGATCGATGCTGCCGGCTGCTGGCGGGTGGCCGCGCACGACGGCCCAGTAGCGTTTGTCGATCCGGCCTTCCTCGAACTGGCGGCCGAGTTGCCCCGCGATGTCCGCACTCAACCCAAAAAGCAGCACGCCCGATGTGCCGCGGTCCAGGCGGTGGGCCGGCCAGACCCGCCGGCCGATCTGGTCGCGCAGGATCTGGACGGCAAAGCGGGTTTCGTGACGGTCGATTTCCGAGCGATGGACGAGCAGGCCTGCCGGTTTGTCGATGACGACGATATGCGCGTCACGGTAGAGAATCGGTAACTGCTCAGCCAAAGAAACGGCTCAGGGCTTCGTCCGGGATGGTCATGCCGGTGACGTGGGCCCGGTCGAGCAATTCCCAGTAATAGCGATAGGAGGCCCGGTCGTGCAACGTGCCGTGATGCTGGATCGGGCCCCAGTCCTTGTCCTGGGCGGCCATCAGGATTTCGCTGGCCGCTTGCACCTCGGAGAAATCCGGACGCATGGCTTCGATGATGGGCATGATCTGGTTCGGATGAATGCTCCACATGCGCAGGTAGCCGAACTCGTTGCGGGCGCGCCGCGCGTCGCTGCGGATGGTTGCGAGGTCCTTCAGTTCGGTCGTCACGTTGTGCGACGGCACGACGCCACAAGCCAGCGCGGCCGCCGCGATCTCGCATTTGGCGCGGGCCACCAGCGGATGTTCGAACTGCCCCGGGCTCTTCATCGCGCTGCCGGGAATGGCGCCATGATGCCCGGACACGAAGTCCATCAGGCCGAAATCCAGCGATTCAACGCCGGGCAGGGCGGCGATCTCCCATACCTCGCGCAGGGCGCCGTGCGTTTCGATCAATACATGCACCGGAATCTGCCGCTCGATATTGAGATGCCGCTCGATGGCGCGCAGGGCTTCGATCTGCACCCGCACGTCCCCGGCGCTGCAGGGCTTGGGCAAGGTGATGAAAGGCAGGCGGTTGCCGGCGATGGCGACCAGGATTTCCATGTCCTGCCGCCAGTGCGGGTGGCTGACATCGTGCACGCGAGCCCCTACCCGGTTGAACAGGTTGTCGTCGCTCATGATCACGCTGGCTGCCATTTCGGCATGTTCCCGCTCGGCGCCGGCGTGGGCACCATCCTCGCAGTCGCAGGTGATGTCGAAGATCGGCCCGAGTTCCTTCTGCAACTGCAGCGCCTTGCGCATCAGTTTTTCCGATCCGGCGTAATGATCAACCGCCGGCAGCACGGGGAAGGGCTTTTCGCCAGCAAAAAGGACGGTTTTGGGGTGGCGCATGTTGATTGGAGGGGTGAATGAAAAAGGCCGCGGCATTTTACCGCGGCCTTCTGGCGAAGCTAAGAACTTGTGCCGGATTACAGCATGTCCTTGACGGCTTCAGCCTCGTCGGTCAGTTCCTTGAGGGTGATGTTGATCTTTTCCTGGCTGTAGGCGTCGATTTCCAGGCCCTGGATGATCTTGTAGGAACCCCCCTTGCACTCGCACGGGAAGCCGAACACGATGCCGGCCGGAATGCCGTAGGAGCCGTCGGAAGGAACACCCATCGTGACCCAGTCATCGGAACCGAGCACCCAGTCACGGATGTGGTCGATGGCGGCATTGGCGGCCGAGGCGGCCGACGACAGGCCGCGGGCTTCGATGATGGCGGCGCCGCGCTTGCCGACGGTCGGCAGGAAGACGTCGTTGTTCCAGGCGTGGTCGTTGATCAGGGCCTTGACGCTGTCGCCGTTGGACTCGCAGAAGCGGTAGTCGGCATACATCGTGGGCGAGTGGTTGCCCCAGACGGTCAGCTTCTTGAACGAGGAAACCGGGCGGCCGGTCTTTTCGGCCAGCTGGGACAGAGCGCGGTTGTGGTCCAGGCGCAGCATGCCGTGGTAGTTGGCCGGGTTGGTGCGGCCGACCTTCTTGGCCGCAGCGGCGGCGATGTAGGCATTGGTGTTGCACGGGTTGCCGACAACCAGAACCTTGACATCTTCCTTGGCGTTTTCCGCAATGGCCTTGCCTTGCACCGTGAAGATGGCGCCGTTGGCGGTCAGCAGGTCGGCACGCTCCATGCCCTTGGTGCGCGGGCGGGCACCAACCAGCAAGCAGATGTCGGCATCCTTGAAGGCGACGTTCGGATCATCGGTGGCCACCATGCCAGCCAGCAGCGGGAAGGCGCAATCGTCCAATTCCATCATCACGCCCTTGACGGCCTGCTGGGCTTGCGGCAGGTCGAGCAACTGGAGGATGACCGGCTGGTCTTTGCCGAGCATTTCGCCGGAGGCGATGCGGAACAGCAGGCTATAACCGATCTGGCCGGCGGCGCCGGTCACGGCAACGCGCATGGGGGCTTTGGACATATGTCGCTCCTGTATTGAAACAGCGTGGTTGAAATTGTGCGGGTCTTGAGTCTCGCTGTGTGCCGCTGCGGGGAAACCTTGCGTGGCGTGCGGGCACGACAGACCGAAAATGTTAGAAGCTCGCCGTTTTCCTGTCAATTCATCATCTGTCTTATATAAGACAACTTTTCGTGGACGCTCTGCCCGAAATATGCTGAAATTTGTGCCCATGACTCGCGACGTTTCCCGTCCTGCCTCCCGTTTGGCTTCCCCTACCTTCAGCCCGCTCTATCGGCAGATCAAGGATTTCCTGATCCGCAGCCTGGAGCAAGGGGAGTGGGGGCCTGGCGATGCCATTCCCAGTGAAGGGGAGTTGGCGCTTCGCTTCAATGTCAGTCAGGGGACGGTGCGCAAGGCCATTGACGAAATGGCAGCGGAGAACATGCTGGTGCGCCGTCAGGGCAAGGGCACGTTCGTCGCGACCCATGACGATCCCCGCTCCTTTTACCGTTTTCTCCGTCTCGTCCCGGATAGCGGGAAACCCACGCCGACCGTCAGCGATCCTTTCCTGTGCGAAACGATTGCCGCATCGCCCGAGGTGGCCAAGGCGCTCGGCCTGAAGGCCGGCGAGCGGGTGGTGCATGTCAAGCGCCTGTTGCGTTTTGGTGACGATCCGGTGGTCTTTGACGAAATCTACCTGGTAGCGGATCTTTTCGACGGATTGTCGCTTGACCGTCTGCGCAGTGGGGAGCGTTCGCTCTACAGCCTGTTCGAGAGCGATTTCGGTGTGCGCATGATCAGCGCGGAAGAGCATTTGCGCGCGGTTGCCGCTGATGCGGAAAGCGCCGGCCTGTTGGGTCTCCAGCCGGGGGATCCGCTCCTGTTGGTCGAGCGGACGGCTTATACCTACGGCAACAAGCCGGTCGAGTGGCGTCGGGGCCTGTATTGCACCCGGCATCACTATTACCGAAACGATCTGGGGTAAGCAAAAGCGTACTGACGAATTAGGTCGTAAAGCGCATGGACTGGCGTGTTCGGCCTGGTTTTGAATGTATAATTACGGTTCTTTTCAAACCACGTACAAGCGGTTAACCGCATCTTTACGCGAGGGATGACGTTCATGGCAGAAATGACCATCAAGAAACGTCCAAAAAACTTGGACTTGACCACCATCCGGCTGCCGTTGCCGGGCAAGGTTTCGATTCTTCACCGGATCAGCGGTGCGGGATTGTTCCTCTGTTTCCCGGTAATGCTCTGGCTCTTCGGCGCCAGCCTGGGCTCTCCTGAAAGCTTTGCCTCCTTCAAGGAGATTGCCGGTCTGCTGCCGGTGAAGGTTGTGCTGGCTGGTCTGCTGTGGGCGTTCGTGCACCACTTCTGTGCCGGCATCCGCTTCCTGTTGCTCGATCTGCATGTCGGTATCGAAAAGGAGGCTGCTCGCCAGTCCGCTGCCGTCGTCTTTGCTGTCAGCATTCCGCTGACCCTGGTCCTGTGGGGGGTTCTGCTGTGATCAATCGTATCGTTGTCGGTGCTCATTACGGCCTGAAGGACTGGATTGCCCAGCGTGCCACCGCGGTCATCATGGCGGTCTATTCCGTTTTGATCGCTGCTGTGCTGCTGGTTGTCCGCCCCTCGACCTTCGAGGCCTGGCAGGGCATTTTTGCCAATGGCGTCATCAAGTTCCTGACTTTCCTCTTTTTCGTCAGCCTGTTCTATCACGCCTGGATCGGTGTGCGTGACATCTGGATGGACTATGTGAAGCCGACCGGCCTGCGCCTGACCCTGCACGTCCTGACCATTTGTGCTCTGGTGGGTTACACCGCTTGGGCTGCTGCGATTCTCTGGAGGCTGTAAGCGTGAGTATTCCCGTTCTGAAGTTTGACGCAGTCATCGTCGGTGCCGGTGGTGCCGGTCTGCGTTCCGCGATCCAATTGTCCGAAGCCGGCCTGAAGACGGCCGTTCTGTCCAAGGTCTTCCCGACCCGTTCCCATACCGTTGCCGCCCAGGGGGGTGTCGCTGCGTCCCTTGGCAACTCCGAGGAAGATCACTGGCACTGGCACATGTACGATACCGTCAAGGGTTCCGACTGGCTCGGCGACCAGGATGCGATCGAGTTCATGGTGCGCAAGGCCAATGAATGCGTCGTCGAACTCGAGCATTACGGCATGCCGTTCGATCGTACCGATAACGGCAAGATCTACCAGCGTCCGTTCGGCGGTCACATGTCGAACTTCGGCGAAAAGCCGGTGCGCCGTTCCTGCGCTGCGGCTGACCGGACCGGTCACGCCATGCTGCATGCCATGTATCAGCGCAACGTCAAGGCCAACACCCAGTTCTTCGTGGAGTGGATGGCGCTTGACCTGATCCGCGACAGCGAAGGCCATGTCGTCGGTGTGACCGCCATGGAAATGGAAACCGGACAGGTTGTCATCTTCCACACGCGCGCCACCATCTTCGCCACCGGTGGTGCCGGTCGTATCTTCTATTCTTCCACCAATGCCTTCATCAACACCGGCGATGGTCTGGGCATGGCGGCGCGTGCCGGCATCCCGCTGGAAGACATGGAGTTCTGGCAATTCCACCCGACCGGCGTCGCCGGTGCCGGCGTGCTGATTACCGAAGGTGTGCGGGGCGAAGGCGGTATCCTGCGCAACAGCAGCAAGGAACGCTTCATGGAGCGTTATGCGCCGAACGCCAAGGATCTGGCGTCGCGCGACGTGGTTTCCCGCGCCATGACCACCGAAATCAACGAAGGCCGCGGTTGTGGCGTCAACAAGGACTACGTCCTGCTCGACATCACCCACCTCGATCCGAACACCATCATGAAGCGTCTGCCGGGTATCCGCGAAATCGGCCTGCAGTTCGCCGGTGTCGACTGTATCAAGGAGCCGCTGCCGGTCGTGCCGACCTGCCACTATCAGATGGGCGGCATCCCGACCCATTACTCCGGCCGTGTCGTCGTGCCGCAAAACGGTGATCCCAATACCATCGTTCCGGGCTTCTACGCCGCCGGCGAATGTGCCTGTGCCTCCGTGCATGGTGCCAACCGCCTGGGGACCAACTCCCTCCTCGATCTGCTGGTTTTCGGCAAGTCGGCCGGCGATTCCGCCGTCGAAGATCTCAAGGCCGGCAAGGCCCATCGGGATCTGCCGAAGGATGCCGCCGAGAAATCCCTGGCCCGCATCGCCGCGATCGACAACCGCAAGGGGGGGGCCAATGTGCATGAAACCCGTCTGGCCATGCAGCGCACCATGCAGAACCACGCGGGTGTCTTCCGTTTCGGCGAGCTGCTGAAGAGCGGCGTCGAGAAGATTCTCGAAATCGAAAAGGCTGCCCGCCAGCTCGAGATCAAGGACAAGTCCATGGCCTGGAACACGGCACGTACCGAAGCCCTCGAAATGGAAAACCTGATCGAGGTCGCCAAGGCCACCATGATCTCCGCCGAAGCCCGCAAGGAATCCCGCGGCGCCCACGTCCGCGACGACGCGCCGGATACCCCGGAATTCCCGAACGGCCGCAACGACAAGGAATGGCTGAAGCACACGCTGTTCAACCCGGTCGACAACACGATCACCTACAAGCCGGTCAACATGCAGCCGCTGACCGTCGAGCCCATCGCGCTGAAGACGCGTTCGTACTAATCGGAGAAGAACATGAGCAAACGTACGGTTCAATTCAGCATCTACCGCTACGATCCGGACAAGGACGACGCGCCCTACATGCAGGACATCTCGGTCGAACTCGAGCCGACCGACCGCAAGCTGCTCGATGCCCTGACCAAGCTGAAGGCGAAGGACGACACCCTGTCCTATCGCCGCTCCTGCCGCGAAGGTGTCTGCGGTTCCGATGCGATGAACATCAACGGCAAGAACGGTCTGGCCTGTCTGACCGACATCGACAGCCTGAAACAGCCCATCGTGCTGCGCCCGCTGCCCGGCCTGCCGGTCATCCGCGACCTGATCGTCGACATGACCCAGTTCTTCAAGCAGTATCATTCGATCAAGCCGTATCTGATCAACAACGATCCGCCGCCGGAGCGCGAGCGCCTGCAGTCGCCGGAAGATCGTGAGGAGTTGAACGGTCTGTATGAATGCATCCTGTGTGCGTGCTGCTCCACGTCTTGTCCGTCGTTCTGGTGGAATCCGGACAAGTTCGTCGGTCCGGCCGGCTTGTTGGCGGCCTACCGCTTCATCGCCGATACCCGCGACCAAGCCACCAACGAGCGCCTCGACAACCTCGAGGATCCGTATCGCCTGTTCCGTTGCCACACCATCATGAACTGCGTTGACGTGTGCCCGAAGGGTTTGAACCCGACCAAGGCCATCGGCAAGATCAAGGACATGATGGTCCGTCGCGCCGTCTGATGGAGCGCGCGGACTACGAACGCCTGCGTTGGCGTTGTATCCGGCGGGCTTTGCTTGAGCTGGATATCACGCTGACGCGCTTTCTCGACACCGGGTTCGATCGCTTGTCCGAGGAGGAAAAACAGGTGTTCGTGGAATTGGCAAACATGGAGGATCATGAGCTCTGGTACTGGCTGAGTGGGCAGACCGAGTGCGATGATCCTCGCTTCGCACCCATCGTGGCTGCGATTCGTAAGAGTTGAGTAAGGTAGGCATTCTAATTTGGGAACGTTTACCGCTTTTTGGCAGTGCAGTGACAACCAACACCTGTAAAGGGAAGACACCATGACGACCGAACGCAAGGCAACTTTGACAATCGATGGACAGGCTCCCGTCGATTTCCCGATCATGTCCCCGACGCACGGCAACGATTGCGTCGATATTCGTACGCTCGGTGGCAAGACCGGTTTGTTTACTTACGACTCCGGTTTTCTGTCCACCGCCAGCTGCAAGTCGAAAATCACTTTCATCGATGGCGACAAGGGTGAGTTGCTGTACCGTGGCTATCCGATCGAACAGTTGGCTGAACAGTGCAACTTCCTGGAAGTCGCCTACCTGCTGAAGAACGGTGAGCTGCCCAACGCCAGCGAAAAGTCCAATTTCGAAAACACCATCAAGAAGCACACGATGGTGCACGAGCAGCTCGCCAAGTTCTACTCCGGTTTCCGCCGCGATGCCCACCCGATGGCCGTCATGACGGGGGTCGTCGGTGCCTTGTCCGCCTTCTATCACGATGCGATGGACTTCTCGGATGCCGAACACCGCAATGTCAGCTTCATCCGCCTGGTTGCCAAGATGCCGACCATCGTCGCCATGGCCTACAAGTACAGCACCGGCATGCCGTTCATGTATCCGGACAACGAGCTGGACTACGCCTCCAACTTCATGCGCATGATGTTCGGCAATCCGTGCGAAAAGTATGTTGCCAACCCGGTTCTGGCGCGTGCCCTGGACATCATCTTTACCCTGCACGCCGATCACGAGCAGAATGCCTCGACCTCGACCGTCCGTCTGGCCGGTTCCTCGGGCGCCAACCCGTTCGCTTGTATCGCAGCGGGTATCGCCTGTCTGTGGGGCCCGGCCCACGGCGGCGCGAATGAAGCCTGCCTGCAGATGTTGGAAGAAATCGGCGATGTGTCCCGCGTTGGTGAATACATCAAGCGCGCCAAGGACAAGAACGATTCCTTCAAGCTGATGGGCTTCGGTCATCGCGTTTACAAGAACTTCGACCCGCGCGCCAAGCTGATGCGTAAGGTGTGCGACGAGGTGTTGCAGGAACTGGGCCTTGAAAACGACCGTCTCTTCAAGCTGGCAAAGGAACTCGAAAAGATCGCCCTGGAAGATCCGTACTTCGTCGAGAAGAAGCTCTACCCGAACGTCGACTTCTACTCCGGTATCGTCCAGAAGGCGATCGGCATCCCGACCGAGATGTTTACCTGCATCTTCGCACTGGCCCGTACGGTTGGCTGGATGACGCAGTGGGAAGAGATGATCACCGATCCGGAATACAAGATCGGCCGTCCGCGTCAGCTGTACATCGGCGCAGCCAAGCGCGACGTCGTACCGCTCGCCCAACGCGGCTAAAGAAAAAATTGGGCGGCCGTATGGCCGCCCTTTTTTTACCTGCGGAGACTTGTAGCACCGCACATGTCGCTACGAATGAAAAAAATACCCTAGAGGGGATGCCTATGACTACGATGAACCAATTGTTCGACAGCACGATGTATTTCGGCGGCAACGCGCCGTTCGTGGAAGAGCTGTATGAGAATTACCTGAATGATCCGACCTCGGTCGAACCCGAATGGCGTGATTATTTCGACCGTCTCGCCCAGATGCCGGGTTATGTCGCCCGCGATGTGGCACATGCACCGGTGATCGCCGCTTTTGCGGAACTGGCCAAGGATGGCGGTTTCCGCCCGGCCGCGCCGTCTTCGTCGGCGACGGAGCACAAGAAGCAGTCCGCTGTTGGCCAACTGGTCACTGCCTACCGTTCGCTGGGCACGCGCTGGGCCGATCTCGACCCGCTGAAGCGTTTGCCCCGTCCGAAGATCGACGAGCTGGAGCCGTCTTTCTATGGGTTTACCGACGCCGATCTCAACCAGACCTTCAGTGTCGGCTCGCTCAAGGGCCTGCCGGAAAACGCCAAACTCGGCGATATTCTGGAAACCCTGAGACAGACCTACTGCGGCACCATAGGTGTCGAGTACATGTACATGACGGATTACAACGAGAAGCGCTGGTTGCAGGAGCGCCTCGAAAGCATCCGTTCCCGCCCCTCCTTCAATGCGGACCAGAAGAAGCGCATTCTGGAGCGTCTGACCGCCGCAGAAACGCTGGAGCGGTACCTGCATACCAAGTACGTCGGCCAGAAGCGTTTTTCGCTGGAAGGCGGCGAGTCGCTGATCGTCTCCATGGATGAAGCCGTCCGCACCGGGGGCAGCCTGGGTCTCGACGAAATTGTGGTCGGCATGGCACACCGCGGTCGCCTGAACGTCCTGGTCAATACGCTGGGCAAGGCGCCCTCGATGCTGTTTGCCGAGTTCGAAGGCAAAAAGAAAAGCGACCTGACGGCCGGTGACGTCAAATACCACATGGGCTTCTCGTCCGACGTCTCGACCCCGGGAGGCCCCTGCCACCTGACGCTGGCCTTCAATCCGTCGCACCTGGAAATCGTCAATCCGGTCGTCGAGGGATCGGTCTACGCCCGTCAGGTGCGCCGCGGCGAAGGTGCCAAGAGCAAGGTCATGCCCATTCTCGTTCATGGCGATGCCGCCGTGGCCGGCCAGGGTGTCAACCAGGAAATGCTCAATTTTGCGCAGACCCGTGGTTACGGCGTTGGCGGCACGCTGCATATCGTTGTCAACAACCAGGTTGGCTTCACCACCTCCGATCCGCGCGACTATCGGTCGGGCCACTACTGCACCGACATCTTCAAGATGGTCGATGCGCCGATCTTCCACGTCAATGGCGACGATCCGGAGGCGGTGGCGCTGGTTACCCAGATTGCGGTGGAGTACCGCCAGAAGTTCCAGAAGGATGTCGTCATCGACATCATCTGCTTCCGCAAGCTCGGCCACAACGAGCAGGACGAGCCGATGGTGACGCAGCCGCTGATGTACAAGATCATCAGCAAGCATCCGGGTACCCGCAAGCTGTATGGCGACAAGCTGATTGCCGAAGGCGTGTTGCCGGCCGACGGTCCGGAGCAGATGATCGCCGAGTATCGTGCCCATCTCGACAAGGGCGAGTTGCTGTACAACCCGGTGCTGGCCGGTTACAAGCATCCGATGACCATCGACTGGACGCCGTTCCTGACCAAGCAGTACATCGAGACCTGCGACACCACCGTGCCGAAGGCCGAACTGCAGCGTCTGGCGAAGCGCCTGACGACGATTCCGGAGGGCTTCTCCCTCCATTCGCGCGTCAAGAAAATCGTTGAAGACCGGGCTGCGATGGGCGAGGGCAAGCTGCCGGTGGACTGGGGCATGGCCGAGAATCTGGCCTACGCGTCGCTGCTGGTGTCCGGTTACGGCGTGCGCATTTCAGGCGAGGACGTCGGTCGGGGTACCTTCTTCCACCGCCATGCTGCCTTCCATGACCAGAACCGGACCAGCTGGGATGTTGGTACCTACTACCCGCTGAAGAACCTGCAGGAAAAGCAGGCCGGTTTCCAGTGCTTCGATTCCGTTCTCTCGGAGGAGGCCGTGCTGGCTTTCGATTACGGCTACGCTTCGGCCAACCCGTACGAGCTGGTGATCTGGGAGGCCCAGTTCGGCGACTTTGCCAACGGTGCCCAGGTCGTCATCGACCAGTTCATCGCTTCCGGCGAAGCCAAGTGGGGCCGCGCCTGTGGCTTGGTCATGCTGTTGCCGCATGGCTACGAAGGTCAGGGGCCGGAACACTCCTCCGCCCGTCCGGAGCGCTTCATGCAGCTGTGTGCCGAGATGAACATGGAAGTCTGCGTGCCGACAACGGCCGCGCAGGTCTTCCACATGCTGCGCCGTCAGGCGGTCCGCATGCAGCGCAAGCCGCTGATCGTCATGTCGCCGAAGTCGCTGCTGCGTCACAAGGATGCCTGCTCGTCGCTGGATGAACTGGCCAATGGCGAATTCAAGCGCGTCATCGGCGAGATCGACGATCTCGATCCGAAGAAGGTCAAGCGCGTCATCCTGTGTTCCGGCAAGGTCTACTACGATCTGGTCAATGCCCGTCGCGAGAAGGGTATCAAGGATATCGCCATCGTCCGTCTGGAGCAGCTGTATCCGTTCCCGAAGGAGTCGCTGGAGGCCGAACTGGCCAAGTATCCGAAGGCCACCGAGGTGGTCTGGGCGCAGGAAGAGCCGCGCAACCAGGGCGCCTGGTACTGGATCGCCTCGCGTCACCATCTGGATACGCAACTCGGCAGCAAGCAGAAGCTGCTGCTGGTTTCCCGTCCGGCATCGTCGTCTCCGGCAGTTGGCTATCTGGCCAAGCACAACGAGCAACAAAAGGCACTGATCGAGTCCGCCCTGGGCAAGATCGAGTACTGATAACTACAGCAGAGTGGAGTAACCATGAGCATTATCGAAGTTCAAGTCCCCCAGTTGTCCGAGTCCGTCGCCGAAGGCACGCTGGCATCGTGGAAGAAGAAAGTTGGCGAAGCCGTTGCGCGCGACGAGATCCTGATCGATATCGAGACCGACAAGGTTGTGCTGGAAGTCCCGTCGCCGGGCGCCGGCGTGCTGGTCGAAATCATCAAGGGTGATGGCGAGACCGTTGTTTCCGGCGAGTTGATCGCCCGGATCGATACCGCTGCAACCGCGGGTGCAGCGGCCCCGGCTGCCGAAGCACCGAAGGCGGCGCCGGCTGCCGCCGCTCCGGCCCCGGCCGTTGCGGCCGGCACGGCCAGCCCGGCTGCCCGCAAGATCCTCGACGAGAAGGGGATTTCGGCCGCTGATGTGGCGGGTTCCGGCCGGGGAGGGCGTGTCACCAAGGAAGACGCCGTTGCGGCCGCGCCGAAAGCCATCCCGGCCTCGCCGGCTGCCCAGCCCGCTGCTGCCATCGCAGCTCCGGCGACCAACGTTGCCCTGGGCGAGCGCACCGAGCAACGGGTGCCGATGACCCGCCTGCGTGCACGTATTGCCGAGCGTCTGCTGCAGTCCCAGCAGACCAATGCCATCCTGACGACGTTCAACGAAGTGAACATGGCGCCGATCATGGCCCTGCGCAAGCAGTACGGCGAAAAGTTCGAGAAGACCCACGGCGTTCGTCTGGGTTTCATGGGCTTCTTCGTCAAGGCCGCCTGCGCTGCCCTGCAGAAGTTCCCGATCCTGAACGCTTCGGTCGACGGTAATGACATCGTCTATCACGGCTACATCGACATCGGTATTGCCGTCGGTTCGCCGCGCGGCCTGGTTGTTCCGATCATCCGTAACGCCGACCAGCTGAGCATCGCCGAAATCGAACGACAGATCGCCGACTTCGGTGCCAAGGCCAAGGATGGCAAGATTTCCATCGAGGACCTGACCGGCGGCACCTTCTCGATTTCCAATGGCGGCATCTTCGGCTCGATGATGTCGACCCCGATCATCAACCCGCCGCAGTCCGCGATCCTCGGTATCCACGCCACCAAGGACCGTGCGGTGGTCGAGAACGGTCAGATCGTCGTTCGTCCGATGAACTACCTCGCCATGTCCTACGATCACCGCATCATCGACGGCCGCGAAGCCGTCCTCGGTCTGGTGACCATGAAGGAAGCGCTGGAAGATCCGTCCCGCCTGCTGCTCGGCGTCTAATCGACGTGGGCCGGCGCCAGTGCCCTGCACCAGGGCGCTGGCGCCTTTGCACATCTGAATACTGAAAGGTTTACACATGTCCAAGCAATTTGACGTGCTCGTCATTGGTGGCGGCCCCGGCGGTTACATCGCAGCCATTCGCGCTTCCCAACTCGGTTTCTCGGCGGCCTGCGCCGAGTCCAATCCCTATGCCGACCCAAAGGGTGAACCGCGTCTGGGCGGCACCTGCCTGAACGTTGGCTGCATCCCGTCCAAGGCCCTGTTGCATACCTCGCATCTGTTCGAGGAGGCCAACCACAGCTTCGAAGCCCAGGGCATCAAGGTGGGCAAGGCCACCATCGACGTGCCGACCATGAAGGCGCGCAAGGATGGCGTGGTCAATCAACTGACCGGCGGCATCAAGATGCTGCTGAAGAAGAACAAGGTCACTTTCCTGCCGGGCCACGGTTCCTTCGTCGGCAAGGAAGGCGATTTCTGGAAGGTCAAGGTCGGTGCCGAGGAAGTGCTGGCCAAGCAAGTCATCGTTGCCACCGGCTCGAAGGCCCGTCACCTGCCGAACGTGCCGGTCGACCAGAAGATCGTCATGGACAACGAAGGCGCGCTGAACCAGGAATCCGTGCCGAAGAAGCTGGCTATCATCGGTGCCGGCGTCATCGGTCTGGAAATGGGGTCGGTCTGGCGTCGCGTCGGTGCCGAAGTCACCATCCTCGAAGCCATGCCTGACTTCCTGGCTGCGGCTGACGTCGATGTCGCCAAGGAAGCCCAGAAGCTGTTCACCAAGCAAGGTCTGAACATCCAGATGGGCGTCAAGATCGGCGACATCAAGACGAGCAAGAAGGGCGTCTCGATCGCTTACGAAGACAAGGACGGCAAGGCCCAGAAGCTGGATGCCGACCGTCTGATCGTCTCCATCGGCCGTATCCCGAACACCGACGGCCTGAATGCCGAAGGCGTCGGCCTCAAACTCGATGCTCGCGGCTTCGTCGAAGTCGATGGTCACTGCCGGACCAACCTGCCGGGCGTCTGGGCGATCGGCGATGTCGTGCGTGGCCCGATGCTGGCGCACAAGGCCCACGAAGAAGGCGTCATGGTCGCCGAGCTGATGGCGGGCCAGGCCGGTCACTGCAACTTCGACACCATTCCCTGGGTCATCTACACCTCGCCGGAAATCGCCTGGGTCGGCAAGACCGAGCAGGCGCTCAAGGCCGAAGGCGTGGAGTACAAGGTCGGCAAGGTGCCGTTCCTGGCCAACGGCCGTGCCCTGGGTATGGGCGATCCGTCCGGCTTCGTCAAGATGCTGGCCTGCAAGAAGACCGACCGTATCCTCGGCGTGCACATCATCGGCGCCAATGCTTCCGAAATCATCGCCGAAGCTGTGGTCGCGATGGAGTTCGGCGGTGCGTCCGAGGACCTGGCCCGCATCTGCCATGCGCACCCGACGTTGTCGGAAACTGTGCATGAGGCCGCGCTGGGCTGCGACAAGCGGACGTTGAATTTCTGACCGGTTTCGGTTCAGCGACAAAGGCGGGGCTCATGCACCCGCCTTTTTTATTTGCGAAAATACCCGTTTTTCCCCAACCGACTCACCGACGATGCCGCACAAGAAACTCAACGTTGCCGCCCGGGGCATGCTCGACGCTTACACCGCCCTGCTCGATGCCCGGGGCTATGTCGCCGATGCCGCGCAGATGGCGGCAGCCAACGCCCTGCAAGCCTTGTACACTAACCTGCTGGCCTTCAAGGTGAATCGGGGTAATGCCTTCAAGCGCTTGCTGTCGCCACCCAAACCGCCAAAGGGGGTGTATTTCTGGGGGGGGGTCGGACGAGGCAAGAGTTTCCTGATGGATTGCTTCTACGAGTCGGTGCCGTATCGCCGCAAGAAGCGGATCCATTTTCATGCCTTCATGCAGCAGATTCATCGCGATCTGGACAAGTACAAGGGAGAGCCGGACCCGATGCTGAAGGTTGCCGAACAGGTGGCCAAGGAGGTCCGGCTGCTGTGCTTTGACGAATTCCACGTCTCCGACATCGCCGATGCGATGATTTTGGGCCGGCTGATGGATGGCCTGTTTGCTAAGGGTGTCATCATCGTGATGACCTCGAATTATCCGCCGGACCAGCTTTACCCGAATGGCCTGCACCGCGAGAGCTTTCTGCCGACCATTGCGCTGCTCAAGAAACATCTCGATGTTTTCGAGGTGGAGGCTGGAATTGACTACCGCTTGCGGGCGCTGGAGCAGGTCGAGATCTACCACTATCCTGCCGATGAAGCGGCTGAAGCCAAGATGCTGGAGTATTTCCGGATGGTGGCAGGCGAGGAAGGCAGGAAGGGGGGGCATATCGAGGTGCTGGGCCGCCACATCGACACGGTCCGGCGCGCCAACGGGGTGATCTGGTTCGATTTTCGTACCCTCTGCGGCGGGCCGCGTTCGCAGAACGATTACCTCGAAATATCGCGCAGCTACCACACCGTGCTGCTGTCGCACATTCCGAAGATGACCATGCACCAGGCGTCGGAGGCCCGGCGTTTTACTTGGCTGGTTGATGTCTTCTACGATCACAAGGTCAAACTGATCGCCACGGCCGACTGCGCGGCCGAAGCGCTCTATACCGAGGGTACCCAGGCCGGTGAATTCAAGCGGACGGTCAGCCGCCTGACCGAAATGAATTCCAAGGAATACCTGGCTTTGCCGCATATTCCATCCGAGTGAGGTGCGAACGATGAGGCGGGTTCGATCGTTTTTCCTGGCCGGCTTGCTCGGTCTGTGGTGTGCCGTGGTTGTCGCTCAGCAGATGGAAATCATCCCCCTGCGCAGCAAGACGGTCGACGAGGTGCTGCCGGCGCTGCTGCCCCTGGTCGAGCCGGGAGGTACGCTGACCGGTATGAATGACCAGCTTTTCCTGAAGGCATCGTCACGCAACCGCGAGGAAATCAAACGGGCGCTGGCTGTGCTGGACAAGCCGGCCCGCCGCCTGATCATCCGCATTGCGCAGAACCGCCAGGCCGAGGAAGGCGCACGGGGGAGCGAGGTCAGCGGGCAGGTCACGCTGGGCAGCACCCGGCGCAGTCAGGTAGGGGCAACGGTCTGGGATACCCGCAGCGTGCGAGGCGAGAATGCTGCACAGATGATCCAGACTGTCGAAGGCGGTCGGGCCTTCATTCAGGTTGGCCGCTCGCTGGCGGTACCAATGCGGCAGATGCTCGTCGGTCCGGGCGGTGTGATGGTGCAGGAAGCTGTCATTTTCCGTGATATTGGCAGCGGTTTTTATGCTACCCCCCGAGTCAATGGTCAGCGGGTGACGCTGGAAATTTCCCAGCAGGCAGAGAGCTTCGAGCCGGCCCATGGCCGCGGGGCAGTCAGTTCCCAGCGCCTGACGACAACGGTTTCCGGGGCGCTGGGTGAATGGATCGAACTGGGGGGGAGCGGCCGTCAGGCAGTTGGCCAACAGGGGGGGGCATTCAGCATCGGGACCGGCGATGCCCGGGATAATCGCTCTATCTGGTTGAAGGTCGAGGAAGCCGAGTGAGCGAAGACATCGTGCGCAAGCCGCGCCATGTCGGACAGCGGATTGCGCGGGTTTGCGCCGTGCTCTGCGGGCTGCTGATGTTGCCGGCCGCCATTGCGTTCTTCTGGTTTCTCTACACGCGTGGCATGGCCGATACGTGGACACCCAGCATGGCGGCGGCGGTTGTCTTCTTCGGATGCTGCGCCGGTGTGCTGTATGCAACCAGCATTCCGCAACCCGTGCTGCCGCCCACGAGTGAGGTCGACGGTGAGCGAGAATCGCCGGGCAAAAAAATGCCCGCACGTGGCGGGCATGAAATCCAATCCGATTAGGAGGTTGGAGGAGACAAGGCCTCATTATCCGGAATTCGTTTGTGCGTTGCAGCAATTTATTTGTAGCAATTTGTAACAAACCCGCTTCTTCAATGCCGTTCGCTGTGTTTTGCGGGTGCAGCAAGGGGCGGCGCGTTTGAGGACGGGCGTATCGTTGGCGGTCCGGCGGGCCCCTCGGCTGGCGTCGGGGAAGCAGACTTTTCTCATGCTTTCAGCGATCTGAAGGCGTAGATGTCGAAGCGGCTGGATTTTCCTTCCAGGGTGTAGCTGGGTTGAGCTCCGGCAAGGCAGGGGGCCTTGCGGGGGCGCTTGACGACGACCCGGTGGCTGGCCAGGGCGAGGGCGGCCTGCAGGAGTTGTGGTGCATCGTCATCATCGCCGACCAGCGGACGAAAGACGCGCATTTCCTTCTTGACCAGCGCGCTCTTGTCGCGGTGCGGGAACATCGGGTCGAGGTAGATGACCTGTGGGGCATGGTCCGGCCAGGACTGCATCAGTGCGATGGCGTTGCCCTGTTGCAGGTGCATGCGCTGCACGATGGGGCCGACCTCGGCATCGTCTGCCGCGCGCCGCAGGCCGTCGGCGAGCAGGGCGGCAACGATGGGGTGGCGCTCGATCAGCGAGACCGCACAACCGAGTTGGGCGAAGACGAAGGCATCCCGCCCGAGTCCGGCAGTCGCATCGAGAATGCTTGGCCGGATGCCGGGCTGGATGCCGACGGCCTTGGCGATCATCTGGCCGCTGCCCCCACCTTGCAGGCGACGGTGGGCGAGGGCGCCTTCGACGAAATCGACCCGCACCGGCCCGGCGGCGCCGGGGCCCAGTTCCTGAAGCTGCAGGCCGTTGTCGCCCCATTGCAGGCTGAACCCGGCGTCGCCGCCGAAGGGGAGTCCGAGTCGGGTGGCGAGTTGGCGGGCCGTTTCGCGGAGCGCCGGCGAGAGGGCTTCGACGCGAATGATTGTTGCGCCGGGGGCGGCAGTTTGCGGATTTGGCATCGTCGACGGGGGAGAGGCGGGGGGCGCATTGTACCAGCCGCCCGCCCGTCGCCTGGCCGCCGCGACCGGGGAAAATCGCAGGTAAATTAGCCCTGAAATTTCACAAAGAGGTCGGCGGAACCGCCGGAAAGGCGCTCTAATACAGGTGTCAAAGCCGTATGGAGAGGAGTTCCGCCGATGCCAAATTGTACCGCTGGGTTGATGTCGTTTGGGCGCCTGGGTCGCTGTCATATCGAAGCGAATTTTGAAGGGGGCGCGCTGAGTTCGGACGGTGGTCTGATGCTGCTGCGGCAGGTGGATCGCCACCTGGGGCTCTCG
>JBKBHB010000026.1:0-50488 GCA_046297855.1 Azonexus sp. | reverse complement strand
TAGTCCTCGGGACGTAAGCTCACCCCGGAAACGGGGAGGCAGAAACCGCCGGATACGTGATCCGTACGTCCGGTGGTGTGGGAGGACGGCGGGGGCGACCCCGCCTCCTACCCGATTCCGGGATAGGGAAATCGTCTCTAATCAGCGCCATCGGTGGCGAACACTCGCGGGGATCGGCAAGTGCATGGCCTTGGCTGGACTGCACTACACCGTGATTACGGCCAACAATCAGCGTGATGCAGACACAGGATCAGGAACGGAGCAGTGGCAGCTTGGCCGATAACGACGGCCACTCGATGGCGTCGAGCATGTTCTTGACGATCAGGCCCAGTTCCGTGTCGCCGGTGATTTCCAGTTCGCGGTTGAAGAACAGGGTGTCCGGATCTTCCTGGCGGGCCAGCATCTGCAGGTAGGCCGACAGGTTGGCGGCAAAAGCCAGATCGGGTTCGCGCAGGGGACGGAAGACCGGGCGGAACAGGCCGTTGCGGTAGGTGTAGGAGGCCTCGCCGCCGGTATCCAGGATGCGGACGCGGAACAGCTTGTCGGTCAGGGCATCGAGTTCGCTTTCCGGCAGCAGCTTCATTTTGAGCGCGGCATTCAGGCCGGCCACCAGTACCAGGGCATGCGGCCACTGCGGCAGTTTTTGGCCGATGCGGGCGATCAATCCGGGCAGCCTGAACTTGGGAATGGTGAATTGGTCGCTCATGCTCGTGCTCCAAGGGTTTCCAGTGCCTGGGTGTGGTGTTGCCTGATACCGGCATCACCGAACCAGTAGCCGTCGACCAGGCCGCATGCGCTCCAGTGGCGGGTATCCGCCGGCACGGGCTGGCCTTGGCGGGCAGCGTCGAAGGCGGCGATGATTTCGCCGAAATGCGCCGGCTGCGGACTGAGGCGGACGATGTCGATGCCCATCTGCAGCAGGTCGGGAATTTCGTGCAGCAGATTGTAGCTCTGCGCCGACATGGTCTGGATGCCGTTGATGGTCAGGAAGTCCTGGCCTTCGCGGGTTTTCAGCGTCAGGCCCTCGGGGTGGTCGAGACACTTGAACTGGCAGTCGTCTTTGTTCAGGCCGTAGTGGCGGGCGGTGAAGCAGCGGGCCGAGAAGGCGAGCGGGATTTTGCCAAAGGCGAAAACCTCGGTTTCGACACCGGCCGGCCGGGTCCGGTGCAGGGTGTCGACCAGCGTGCGGCTCGCTTCGAGCGGCGGCACCCAGCGCTTGAGGCCGTAGCGGGCAAAGGTGGCCAGCGTTTCCTCGTTGTAGATGTTGAGGTGCGGCCCGGCGACGAAATCCTGGCCGGCCGCCAGGTTGACGGCACCGAGGTCGTTGGCCTCGAGTCGGCAACCGGCCTCGTCGATCAGGCGGCGCAGCGCCTTGAGGTCGCTTTCCGATTCGAGCAAGGCCTGCGCCGAAACGACGACTTCCTTGCCGGCATCGGTCAGGTCGCGCGCCAGGCCGATCCAGTCGGCGGTGCGCAATTGCTGGCGGCGGGAACAGACGACTTCGCCGACATAGATGATGTCGATTGCCGGGTTTTGCGCCATCTCGGCGTAGAACGCCATGACTTCGGCCTTCGGCCAGAAATAGAGCAGGGGTCCGAGGGAGAGCTTCATGTCCTGATCCTTAGCGCCAAGGCCGGTTGTAGGCGCCGAGCGTCGCCTGGCTGCCTTCGGAAACCTTGGCCAGTTCGGCCTGCCAGGCCGGCTTGACGTGGAAGCGCTCGCTGCCGTTCTGCAGGCTGTCGAGTGCGGCGCGCAGCGTGCGGGTGACCTGGGCGACATAGGTCGGGCTGCGCTGGCGGCCCTCGACCTTGATCGCCTTGACGCCGATCCTGAAGATGTCGGGCAGCAGTTCCAGCACGTTCAGGCTGGTCGGCTCCTCCAGCGCATAATAGGTTTCGCCCTGGACCTCGAAACGGCCCTTGCACAGGGTCGGATAGCCGGCCGGCTCGTCGTCCCCGAAGCGGTCGATCAGGATGCCGTTGAGTCGGGTGTCCATGCTGCCGGGCTTCTTGTCCCACTTGACGTACTTGGCCGGCGAGCAGGCGCCGACGGTGTTGGGCGATTCGCCGCAGGCGTAGGAGGATAGCCAGCAACGGCCCTCGTTCATGACGCACAGGCTGCCGAAGCCGAAGACCTCGATTTCGACCGGGGTGTTCTTGATCACATGCTCGACCTGGGCCAGCGTCAGCACGCGCGGCAGCACGGCGCGGCGGACGCCGAATTCGCGGTGGCAGAAGTTGATGGCCTCGTAGCTGGTGGCCGAACCCTGGACCGACAGATGCAGGCGCTGTTGCGGATACTTGCGGCGGGCGTAATCGAGCAGTCCGACGTCGGCCAGGATGATGGCGTCGACTCCCTGGTCGACCGCGCCGTCGACGGCCTTGTGCCAATCGGCCGTGCGCCCGGCTTGCGGGAAGGTATTGATCGCCATCAACACTTCGCGGCCCTTGGCGTGGGCATAGCGGATCCCTTCGGCCATGGCCCTGGCGTCGAAATTGAGGCCGGCGAAGTTGCGGGCGTTGGTATCGTTCTTGTAGCCGAGATAGACGGCATCGGCGCCGTTGTCGACGGCTGCCTTGAGGGCCGGCAGGCTGCCGGCCGGACAGACGAGATCGGGCAGGGGACTCATGGAGAACGTCCGGAATGGCAAGAGCAGAAGTATAGCCAGCCCGTCGCGCCCGCCATTGATCCTGGTCAAACGGGGTGGTGCGCTACCGGACAGGCGGCGGCCGGAACGGCCGCGTTGTCATTGCCCAGCGCGCTGATCGTGGCGGCGGCGGAAATCATCGGCTGCCATTGCGGTATGATGAGCGCCCCTGGCTGGCCGTTGCAGACCTGTGTGCCGTGCTCGGGGTGCCCAGCCGAATGCCGGCCGTCTGGCCGGGTCATGGAGAAAGAAAGCGAGTGATGAACAAGGATCGTGCCCTCGTGGTGGATGATGAGCAGTTGAACCTGTTCCTCATCGAGGAATTTCTCGCGCAGGAAGACATCGAGCTGGAGTTGCACAGCAACCCGCTGGAAGCCTGGGCCAGTCTGAGTGCACCGGACAGTCAATTTTCCCTGGTCGTGCTCGACCGCATGATGCCCGATCTCGATGGCATGGAGCTGCTGCGCCGCATGAAGCGGGAAGCGCGTTTCGCCGATATTCCGGTCATCATGCAAACGGCGGCCTCGTCGCCGGATCAGGTGCGCGAGGGCCTCGAGGCGGGGGCTTACTATTACCTGACCAAGCCCTATGAACCGGAAGCGCTGATCTCCATCGTTCGTGCGGCGCTCGAGGACCGGCGGGTGCGCCATGTGTTGCGCAGCCGGGCGGCGCATCTGGAAGATGCCCAGGCGCTGATCCTGAGCGTCGAATACCGTTTCGAAACGCTGGAAGATGTCAGTTCCCTGGTTCCCGTGCTGGCTGCCATGTGTCCTTCGCCCGATAGCGTCGCACCGGGCTTGTCTGACCTGATGGTCAATGCCATCGAACATGGCAATCTGGGTGTGACCTATCAGGAAAAATCGCTGCTCAAGTGGGAAGGCGACTGGGAGGCGGAAATCAAGCGCCGCCTAGCCTTGCCGCAATTCCGTGGTCGTTTCGCCACCGTGCGGGCCGAGCGCGGGCCGGCGGCGGTGACTTTCACCATAACCGATCAGGGCGATGGCTTTGAATGGAGCAAGTTCCTGACCTTTGATCCGGACCGGGCCTTCGACCCGAATGGGCGCGGCATCGCGATGGCGAAGATGATGAGTTTCTCGACGCTGGAGTACCAGGGCAAGGGGAACGTCGTCGTCGCCCGCGTCGAACGCTGAACCGGCGTTCAGCGCGTCACGAAAGTCGGCCGGTAGCCGAGCGCCAGGCGGATTTTTTCCGCCATTCTTTCCGCTTCGCTGCGGCTGGCATACGGGCCGAGATGCAGGCGGTGGATACCGCCGCCGGCGTTGACCTGCATGGGCTCGCTGAGCCAGTCCAGTTCCCGTTGCAGGTGGCTTTTCAGGTTTTCGGCATTTTCGGCGCTGGAAAACGCTCCCAACTGCAGGTAGACGCCCCTGGCGGGCGCACTGTCGCCACTCATGCCGGCCATGGCCGCGGTCTGGACCGTCCGCTCTTCCTGGGCCATGCGGCGGGCCAGCTGTTCGATGTCGTCGGTTTCCACGGCATTGGGCCGGGCAGGCGGGCTGACCTGGGCGTAGGCCGTGCCGGTCGCCTCGCCCGGAATGATGGCCTCGACGTCGACCAGCCCGCTGCCGCCGTTGATCAGACCCAGTTTGTACGCCGCGGTATAGGACAGGTCGATGACCCGGTCGGCGTGAAAGGGGCCGCGGTCGGTGACCCGCACCACCACCGATTTGCCGGTCTGTACATTGGTCACACGGACATAGGAGGGCAGGGCCAGCGTGGGGTGCGCTGCGGTCATCGCGAACATGTCGTAGGGCTCGCCGATCGAGGTTTTCTGACCGTGGAATTTCTTGCCATACCAGCTGGCGATGCCGCGTGCCCGATACGGCTTGACGCTGGTGTTCGGGACGTATTCCTTGCCGAGCACGACATAGGGCCGGGTGGCTGGCTTGTGCAGCGGTTCCCATTTCGGCTCGGCATCGGGGATGTCGTCCAGGCCATCCGGAATCTCGTCGGCCGGGCCATCATCCTTGTAGAAGCCGCCGCCGCGCTTGAGGACGGCCGTCGGCTTCTTGGTCGGCGTCGGGGGGCGAGCCCCTGCCGTCTTGCCGGGGTCGGGCGCTGGTTCGCGCAGCGGCCCGGGAGCACCGCAGGCAGCGAGCAAGACGGCGAACGAGGCGGCAAGGGCGAGACGGATCATTTCTTGACCAGCATGCGGTGGGTCTGGATGGACATCAGGATACCAATGCCCAGAAACAGCGTGATGAGTGCGGTGCCGCCGTAGCTCATGAAGGGCAGCGGTACGCCGACCACCGGCAGGATGCCGCTGACCATGCCCATGTTGATGAAGGCGTAGGTAAAGAAACTCAGGGTGATGGCACCGGCCAGCAGACGGGAGAAGGTGGTGGGGGCTGCCGAGGCGATCATCAGCCCGCGGCCGATCAGCAGGGTGTACAGGAAGAGCAGCGTGATGTTGCCGAACAGGCCCCATTCTTCCGAAAAGACGGCGAAGATGAAATCGGTGTGCTTTTCGGGAATGAATTCGAGGTGGGTTTGCGTTCCGTTCAGGAAGCCTTTGCCGAACGAGCCGCCCGAACCGATGGCGATGGTGGACTGGATGATGTGATAGCCGGAGCCGAGCGGGTCGGTCGTCGGGTCGATCAGGGTCAGGATGCGCCGGCGCTGGTAATCGTGCAGCAGGTTCCACAGGATGGGGGCGGCTGCCGCAGCGCTCGCCAACAGGCCGACGATGATCTTCCAGGGCAGGCCGGCGAAGAAAATGACATAAAAGCCGGCGCCGCCGATGAGCAAGGCGGTGCCGAGGTCGGGCTGCTTGGCGACGAGGCCGAAGGGCAGCAGCAGGAGCAGCGCGGCGACACCATAGTGCCGTAGCTTCAGCGTGGCCTCATATTTGTGAAAATACCAGGCCAGCATCAGGGGCATGGCAATCTTCATGATTTCCGACGGCTGGACGCGGGTGATGCCGATCGACAGCCAGCGTCGGGCGCCATTGACCTTGATGCCGAACAGGAAAACGGCGACCAGCAACACAAGACCGATGACGTAGAGCGGGATGGCGAAACTCATCAGCTTTTGTGGCGGAATGCGTGCAACGAACCACATGACGACCAGGGCGATTCCCATGTTACCGGCCTGCGACATCATCCGGTGCGTGCTGTCGTAGGTGGCCGAATAGACTGTCCCGAGGCCGACGGCCATGATGGCGGCGGTGATCAGCAGCAAGGGGAAGTCGATGTGGGCAATGGCTTGGGTTCCGGTGCGCCGCAGGGTACCGACGATATCCATCATTCCTCGTGCTCCTCCTCGATGGCTTCGCTGTCTTCCTGGGCAGCCCCGGCCGGCAGCTTGCCGAGCAGGTAGTAATCGAGCACCATGCGGGCGATCGGGGCGGCAGACTGGGCACCGAAACCGCCGTTCTCGACCAGCACGGCGAGGGCGATCTTCGGATTCTCGACCGGGGCGTAGGCGATGAACAAGGCATGGTCGCGCAGGTGCTTCTTGACGGCCGACTCCTTGTACTGGCTGCCCTTGAGCGAGAACACCTGGGCCGTGCCGGTCTTGCCGCCGACGCTGTAGGGTGCCCCGGCAAAGGCCCGGGTGCCGGTACCTTCCTTGTTCACGCCGATCATGGCGCGGTGGATCACTTCCAGGTTTTTCGGCTTCCAGCCCAGGTCGCGCAGTGGCTTGGGTTCGACCGGCCGCTTCTCGCCGGTCTTGGTATCGATGATGTTCTGTACCAGATGCGGGCGGAACATGACGCCATTGTTGGCCAGCGTGGCGGTGGCCTGCGCCAGCTGGATCGGCGTGTAGGCGTTGTAGCCCTGGCCGATGCCGATCGAAATGGTTTCGCCGGAGTACCATTTTTGCTGCTCGGGGCGCTTGAAGCGTTGCTTCTTCCATTCCGGCGAGGGCAGCACGCCTTTCGATTCGCCGGAATCGTCCTTGCCGAGGTCGATGCCGGTGCGCTGGCCGAGGCCGAGGCTGCCCATGAACTTGGCGATGTTGTCGATCCCCATGTCGTTGGCCAGCACGTAATAGTACGTGTCGCAGGAGTGAACGATCGATTTGTACATGTCCACGACACCGTGCCCCCCCTTCTTGTCGTCACGGAAAGTGTGATTGCCGAAGGTGAAATAACCCGGGTCGTTGATCGCCTGCTGCGGCGTGCGCTTGCCCATCTCCAGCGCGGCCAGCGCCATGAACGGCTTGAAGGTCGAGCCGGGCGGATAGGCGCCGTTGATCGTCCGGTTGATCATCGGCTTGTCGGGGTGGTCGTTCAGTTCCTTCCAGTTTTCCGGCGTGATGCCGTCCACGAACAGGTTGGGATCGTAGGTCGGGGTCGACACCAGGGCGAGTACGCCGCCGGTGCGGGGGTCGATGGCGACCAAGGCGCCTTTGCGATCGCCGAAGGCCTTCTCGGTGATTTCCTGCAGCTTGATGTCGAGCGTCAATTGCAGATTGTTGCCGGAGACCGGCGGGATGCGTTTCAGGCTGCGCAGGGCACGGCCCCCGGCATCGATCTCGACCTGCTCGTAGCCGGTCTCGCCGTGCAGCTCGAATTCGTAATGTTGCTCGAGGCCGGTCTTGCCGATGTGATCCGTGCCCTTGTAGTTGGCCTGTTTTTCCGATTCCTCGATCCATTTCAGGTCGCGCTCGGTGATCCGGCCGATGTAGCCGATGGCGTGCGAGGCGACGTTGCCCAGCGGGTACTGGCGGAACAGACGGGCCTTGACCTCGACGCCGGGAAAACGGTAGCGGTGGGCCGAGAAGCGGGCAACCTCGGCATCGCTCAGTCGGGTGCGGATCGGGATGGATTCGAAATTCTTCGCTTCGTCGAGCAGGCGTTTGAAGCGTTTGCGGTCCTTGGGCTGGATGTCGATGATTTCGGCCAGGGCGTTGATCGTTTCTTCCACATTGCCGGCCTGCGAGGGGGTGATTTCGAGGGTGAAAGCTGAATAGTTGTGAGCCAGCACGACCCCGTTGCGGTCGGTGATGATGCCGCGGTTGGGCACGATGGGAATCAGTGCGATGCGGTTGTCCTCCGCCCGGGTCCGGTAGAAATCGTGCTGGATCACTTGCAGCCAGACGAAGCGGCCGATCAGGATGCCGAAGCAGACGATGACGAAGACGGCGGCGAAACCCAGCCGGAAACGGAACCGGTCGAGATCGGCTTCCGGATTGTTGAAGTCACCCACGTGCGATCGACCTCAGATCGGGCGGTTGGGGTCCTGCTCGACCGGCTGGTATTGCGGCAGGAGCAGGATGAAGGTGGCCGGAATCCAGAGCAGGGTGGCGACGAAGGGACCGATGAAATAGCCCCAGCCCGGAAAATCGGCCCCGACGGCCAAACGCATCAGGGCCTGGACGAGCTGCACGCCAACCAGCAGCGGCATGATCTGCAAGGCCTGCTGGGCAAGGGGAAACCACAGGATGCGCCGGGACAGCGAAGCGCCGGCGTAGGCGAGCAATACGTAGGCGAAACAGTGCTGGCCGAGCACCGTGCCATCGGCGACATCCATCAGCAGGCCGAGGGCGAAGCCCCAGCCCATGCCGACGCGGCGGAATTCGCGCACGCTCCAGAAGCACAGGACGAGGGCCACCCAATCGGGCATGCCGGGCCAGTGCGCGGTGGGCAGAAAGTTGAGCAGCGCGGCGGCGATCAGGCTCAGAAAAATGAACCACGGCCGGACGGGCAGCAGGATGCGGGAGGAGGAGAAAGTCGGCTGCATCAGTTCTTCACCGGTCGCTTTTTCTTGACTCGTTGCCCGTCATTCACCGTGGCCCGGCTGGCGCTTTCCGGCGGACGTTCCGGTCTGGCCTGGCGGGGGGCGAGGATCATCACCTCGCCGAAATTTTCAACCCCGGCAATCGGCACGCAGAAAATGCGGGCGAAAGAATAGGCGCTGTCGCGCTCGATATGGACGACCCGGGCGACCGGAAAGCCGGGCAGGTAGATGTCGTCCAGCCCCGAGGTGACCAGCAGGTCGCCGACCTCGATATCGGCGTTGGCCGGCATGTAGCGCAGCTCAAGCTGGCCGTTGCCGAGGCCGAAGACGACCGAGCGCTGCCCGGTGCGTACGATCTGCACCGGCACCACCTGATCCTTGTCGGTGATCAGCGTGATTTCCGACGAAAAGGGGAAAACGCGCGTGACCTGTCCGACGACACCGGCTTCATCGATGGCCGGCAAGCCCGGGACGATGTCGGCCTGCTGGCCCTTGTCCACGATGACCTTGCGCGAGAAGGGGTCGCGGGCGGTGTAGAGGATCTGGGCGACCTGGCCGCTGGCCTTTTCCCGCTCCTTGACGTCGAGCAGCTTGCGCAGGCGGGTGTTTTCCATCTCCAACTGGGCCAGGCGCTGCAGGTCGGGGGCGGTGGTCAGCTTGGCGTGTTTCAGCTCCTCGTTTTCCTGCTGCAAGGCGCGCAGGCCCTGCAGGTACTGGCCGGCGTAATCGACCAGGCTGCCCGGCGTCTGCGCCACGCGCTGCACCGGGTCGACGACCAGGGCGATGCTCTGGCGCAGCAGTTCGAGGCTCTTGAAACGCAGGTCGACCACGAAGATCGCCAGCGAAACGGCGATGTAGAAAGTCAGAAGGGCCAGCGGTGCTGGCCCTCGCTTGAAGAATGGTGGCGGCGCGTGATCAATGCCGGCCATCAGAGTCCTTCCTGCTGGGATGCTGCGGTGGGCAGGTTAATCCGAGGCAAAAATGCTGCCCAGCTTGTCCATCTTTTCCAGCGCCATGCCGCAACCGCGGGCAACGCAGGTCAGCGGCTCGTCGGCGACGATGACCGGCAGGCCGGTTTCTTCCATCAGCAGGCGATCCAGGTCGCGCAGCAGCGCGCCGCCCCCGGTCAGCACCATGCCCTTTTCGGCGATGTCGGCGCCCAATTCCGGCGGCGTCTTTTCCAGCGCGGACTTCACGGCGGAAACGATCTGGTTCAGCGGGTCGGTCAGCGCTTCGAGGATTTCGTTCGACGAAATCGTGAACTTGCGCGGAATGCCTTCGGCCTTGTTGATGCCGGAGACTTCCATTTCCTTGACTTCGGCACCCGGAAAGGCGGAGCCGATGGTCTTCTTGATGTTCTCGGCCGTGTTTTCGCCGATCATCATGCCGTAGTTGCGGCTGATGTAATTGATGATGGCTTCGTCCAGCTTATCGCCGCCGACCCGCACGGAACCGGCATAGACCATGCCGCCGAGCGAGATGACGCCGACTTCAGTGGTGCCGCCGCCAATATCGACGACCATGGAGCCCGTAGCGTCAGCGACCGGCAGGCCGGCACCGATGGCGGCCGCCATCGGTTCCTCGATCAGGTACACCTGGCTGGCGCCGGCGCCGAGGGCGGATTCGCGGATGGCGCGGCGTTCGACCTGGGTCGAGCCGGACGGCACGCAGATGATGATGCGCGGGCTCGGGCTGAACAGCTTGGAGTCGTGCACCTTCTTGATGAACTGCTTGAGCATCTGCTCGGTGACGGTGAAGTCGGCGATCACGCCATCCTTCATCGGACGGATGACGGTGATGCTGCCCGGTGCCTTGCCGAGCATTTCCTTGGCTTCCTTGCCGACGGCCTGGATGGTCTTCTTGGCATTGGGGCCGCCGTCGACGCGGATGGCAACGACCGACGGTTCGTCGAGGACGATGCCCTGGGCGCGAGCGTAAATCAGCGTATTTGCCGTGCCGAGGTCGATGGCAAGGTCGTTGGAGAAGTATTTGTTGAGGAAACCGAACATCTGTAGCTCCGCGTTGGGGGGTGCGGTAGGGAAAACTTTTATGATACCTTATAACGCTTTCCATTTTAAGACTTTGTGCACTGCAAAATAAGTCTTCGGCACCCATGTCGCTTACATTAGAACAGGTCAAGCGCATCGCCCATCTCGCCCGTATCGAGGTCAGCGATGACGAGGCCCTGACTACCCAGGGCCACCTCAACGGAATTTTCCAGTTGATCGAACAAATGCAGGCGGTGGACACCGCCGGGGTCGAGCCGATGGCCCATGCCCAGGATCTCAGCCAGCGTCTGCGCGACGACGCGGTGACCGAAGCCGATCGCCGGGCTGCCTTCCAGGCCGTGGCGCCGGAGACCGAAGCGGGCCTCTACCTTGTGCCGAAGGTGATCGAATGATCGACAAGAGCCTGAAAGACCTGTCGCAGGCCCTCGCGGCCAGACAGATTTCCAGTGTCGAGTTGAGTACCTTGTTCCTCGACCGCATCGAGCGCCTGAATCCCGAGATCAACGCCTTCGTCACGGTGGACCGGGAGAAGACCCTGGCCATGGCACGTGCTGCCGATGCCCGGATCGCGGCCGGCGCGGCCGGCCCGCTGACCGGCATTCCGGTCGCCCAGAAGGACATCTTCTGCGCCGAAGGCTGGACAACGACCTGCGGCTCGAAGATGCTGGCCAACTTCGTCTCGCCGTATGACGCGACGGTGATCCGCAAGATGCATGCCGAAGCCGGCCTCGTTTCGCTGGGCAAAACCAACATGGACGAATTTGCCATGGGCTCGTCCAACGAAACCTCGTATTTCGGTCCGGTGAAGAATCCCTGGGATCGCAGCCGCGTCCCCGGTGGTTCCTCGGGCGGTTCGGCGGCGGCGGTTGCGGCGCGCCTGGCGCCGGCGGCCACCGGCACCGATACCGGCGGCTCGATTCGCCAGCCGGCCGCGCTGTGCAATCTGACCGGCCTCAAGCCGACCTATGGCGTTGTTTCCCGCTACGGCATGATCGCCTTTGCCTCCTCGCTTGATCAGGGCGGCCCGATGGCGGCCAGCGCCGAGGATTGCGCGCTGCTGCTCAATACCATGGCCGGATTCGACGAGCGCGATTCGACCTCGCTGGAGCGTCCGGCCGAGGATTACGCCCGCGATCTGGACAAGCCGCTCAATGGCCTGCGCATCGGCCTGCCCCGGGAATTCTTCGGCGAAGGCTGTGACGCGGCGGTGATGGCCGCCGTGCAGGCCGCGATCCGGGAGTACGAAAAACTTGGCGCGACCTGCGTCGAGGTCTCGCTGCCCAACTCGCACCTGTCGGTGCCGGCCTACTACGTCATCGCGCCGGCCGAGGCCAGTTCCAACCTGAGCCGCTTCGACGGCGTGCGCTATGGCTATCGTGCGCCGGAATACGGCAGCCTCGACGACATGTACCAGAAGACCCGGGCCCAGGGTTTTGGCGCCGAGGTCAAGCGGCGCATCCTGATCGGCACCTACGTGCTGTCGCACGGCTATTACGACGCCTATTACCTGCAGGCGCAGCGCATCCGTCGCCTGATCGCCAACGATTTTGTCGAGGCCTTCAAGTCATGCGACGTCCTGATGGGACCGACCTCGCCCTCCGTGGCCTTCAAGCTCGGGGAAAAGGCAGCTGATCCGGTGCAGATGTACTTGTCGGACATCTACACCATCGCAGTCAACCTGGCCGGCCTGCCCGGCATGTCGGTGCCCTGCGGTTTTGCCGGCGGCTTGCCGGTTGGCTTGCAACTGATCGGCAATTATTTCGACGAGGCCCGTCTGCTCAATGTCGCCCATCGCTTCCAGCAGGCGACCGACTGGCACACCCGCCGCCCGGCGGCCATTGCCTGATGCAGCGCGGGCTGGCGCTGCTCGGGGGGCTGGCGCTCCTCGCCGGCTGCGCAACCGGTCCGGAGCCATCGGCCCGGCGTGACGAGGCATCGGGGGCGCCCCAGGCGGCCAGTCGGCCAGCTTCGCCCCGGCCGCCGTTGTCGGCTGCGGCGCAACGCGCCCTGGCCCGGCATGGCATCCAGCCACACGACACCTCGCCGCTGACAGTCGCCTCGCAGTGCTCGCGGGTGGACGAAATCGGCACGGCGACCAAGCTGAAACTGACCGTCGGCGACGGAGAAGTCAGCGATTTCGATGCCGACATCCTGATCAAGGGGCGCGGTCGTTGTCGCTTCAGCCTGGCCGATTTCCGGCAGGAGACAAGGGAGCCCCAGGTGCTGCTGCGCCACGCCAGGGACAGCAAATGCACCGTCCGCATGTGGCGCGAGCAGAGCGAAAAAATCACCGTGGCCTTCAACAGCTGCCAGAAGTCCTGCGAAGGCAAGGCATTCGACTATTTGTGGCCGATTCTCGTCGAATCGAAGACCGGCCAATGTTTTTGAACGGATGAAGCTATGAACCAATGGGAAGTCGTTATCGGCATCGAAACGCATGCGCAACTGGCTACCGTCTCGAAAATCTTCTCGGGTGCCTCGACCGCCTTTGGCGCCGAGCCCAATACCCAGGCCTGTGCGGTTGATCTGGCCTTGCCGGGCGTACTGCCCGTGCTGAACCGCAAGGCCGTCGAGTGTGCCATCCGTTTCGGCCTGGCGATCGGGGCCCATGTCGCGCCCCGCTCCGTATTTGCCCGCAAGAATTATTTCTATCCCGATCTGCCCAAGGGCTACCAGATCAGCCAGTTCGAACTGCCGGTCGTCCAGGGCGGGGCCATCACGGTGCAGGTAGGGAACGGCGACAAGGCCTACGAAAAAACCATCCGCCTGACGCGCGCCCATCTCGAGGAGGATGCCGGCAAATCCTTGCATGAGGACTTTCACGGCAAGTCGGGGATCGACCTGAACCGGGCCGGCACGCCGCTCCTCGAAATCGTCACCGAGCCCGACATGCGGTTGTCCGATGAGGCCGTGGCCTACGCCCGGGCCCTGCACGCCCTGGTGCGCTGGATTGGCATCTGCGATGGCAACATGCAGGAGGGGTCGTTCCGTTGCGATGCCAACGTGTCGGTGCGCCGCCCCGGTGCGCCCTTCGGCACCCGCCGTGAAATCAAGAACCTGAACTCCTTCCGTTTCCTGAAGGAAGCCATCGACTTCGAAGTCCAGTGGCAAATCAACGAGATCGAGGAAGGGCGTGCCATCCAGCAGGCGACCGTGCTCTTCGATCCGGATACCGGCGAAACCCGCACCATGCGGACCAAGGAAGACGCCCACGATTACCGTTACTTCCCGGATCCCGACCTCCTGCCCCTGGTCATTTCGGCCGACTGGATGGAACGGGTGCGCGCTGAATTGCCGGAACTGCCGGGCCAGAAGCGCGAGCGCTTCATGCGCGAGCTCGGCCTGTCGGCTTACGATGCCGGCACCTTGACTGCCAGCCAGGAAATCGCGGCCTATTTCGAGGCCACGGTGGCCGTTGCCGGGCCGGCCAATGCCAAGCCGTGCGCCAACTGGGTGATGGTCGACCTGGCGGCCCGCCTGAACAAGGAGGGCAAAGACATCGCCGAATCGCCGGTTGCCGCGGCACAACTGGGCGGCCTGATCCTGCGCATTGCCGACAACACCATTTCCAACAACATCGCGAAGAAGGTTTTCGAGGCACTCTGGAACGGTGAGGGCGCGACGGCCGACGAGGTGATCGACCGGCAGGGCCTAAAGCAGATCACGGATGCCGGAGCCATCGAGAAGCTGGTGGACGAGGTGCTTGCCAACAATGCCGCCAACGTGGCGGAGTACAAGGCGGGCAAGGAAAAAGCCTTCAACGCCCTGGTCGGTCAGGTGATGAAGGCGGCCAAGGGCAAGGCCAACCCGCAGCAGGTCAATGAACTGCTGAAGGCGAAACTGGCCGGCTGATCAGCGCGGGTGGGCGGCGGCCGGTGCCGCGGGAGGCCGGCGGGTCAGTTCGAAATAGCGCTTGCGATCGGCATCGTACTTTGCCTTGATCGTGTCGAACTCTTTCTTTTTCAGATCGAGCAACTCCTGCTGCAGCCGGATCTCGTGGTCGATGGCGCGCAAATCCCGCTCCAGTTCGGGGGGCAGGGTCTTCTTCTTGTAAAACTCGGCCTCGTCAGCCAGTTTCTTGCGTTTGACCTGTGCTGCGTCGATGCGGCCAATGGCGGCGAGGATGGCGCTATTGACATCGGCCTCCGCCTTTTTTTGCGCCAGATCGATATCTTCCGGTGTGGCGTAGGTGTCGAGCAGGGCCTGGTCGCGCCGCCGCTGTTCGCGGCCGGCGTCTTCCAGCTGCTTGCGTCGCTTGTTTTCAAGGGCCAGTTCGGCCTTTTGCTCCGGGGTCAGCGGTGCGCCCACCTCCTTGATGAGGTTGCCCCCGCTGTCGAGCACACGGTAGGCACGGCCCCGGCATTGTTCGGGCAGCGTGTCGCTGCAGACGCGCCGGCCGCTGACGGGATCCTGGCAGCAATAGAACTCGTTGGCAGCCTGGGCCGGGTGGGCCAGGAGCAAGGCGAGCAGGGGCGGGGCGAGCTTACGCATCGACCCCGTACTGCGCGCGGTAACGGGCGACGGCATCCCGGTGTGCGGCAAAGTCGGGGCGTTCGCCAAGAAAGGTCATCAGGTCCTTCAGGCCGGCCACGGCAACAACCGGGATGCCGTAGTCGCGCTGGACTTCCTGCACGGCGGACAATTCACCCTGGCCGCGTTCCTGGCGATCGAGGGCGATCAGAACGCCGGCCGGCGTGGCGCCGGCGGCACGGATCAGCTCGACCGATTCGCGCACCGAGGTCCCGGCCGAAATCACGTCATCGACGATCAGGACGCGGCCCTGCAACGGCGCGCCGACGATGTGGCCGCCCTCGCCGTGGTCCTTGGCTTCCTTGCGGTTGAAGGCGAAGGGGAAGTTCCGGCCGCGCTGGGCGAGGGCGATGGCGATCGCGGCGACGAGCGGGATGCCCTTGTAGGCCGGGCCGAACAGCATGTCGAACTGGACACCGCCGGCTTCGGCGGCTTTGGCGTAGAATTCGGCGAGCTTTCCCAGCGACTGGCCATCGTTGAACAGGCCGGCGTTGAAGAAATAGGGCGAAAGTCGCCCTGCCTTGGTCTTGAATTCGCCAAAGCGCAATACCTGGCAACGGACGGCGAATTCGATGAAATCCTGACGAAAATCCATAGTTCCTCAATCCACTCGGCCGCCAAACAAGGCCGATGCTCCGCACAATGTTACGCATCATCTCCCTGAACCTCAATGGTATCCGCTCCGCATGGGGCAAAAATGTACTGCCCTGGGTCGCTGCCCAGCATGCCGACATCGTCTGCCTGCAGGAATTGAAGGCCCAGCGTGCCGACCTGACGCCGGAGATGCTGGCGCCGGATGGCATGCAGGCTTTTTATCACTGCGCCGAGAAGAAGGGCTACAGCGGGGTTGGCATCTGGAGCCGGCAAGCGCCCGACCGGGTCGTCGAGGGCTTCGATGGGGGCGAGTTCGATGCCGAGGGGCGCTATATCCGCGCCGATTTTGGCGACCTGTCGGTCATTTCGCTTTACTTGCCCTCCGGTTCATCGTCCCCGGAGCGCCAGGCGGCCAAGTTCCGCTTCCTGGACGTGTTCTTTCCGCAGATGCAGGCCCTGCGCGCCGAAGGCCGGGAGATCGTGCTGTGTGGCGACTGGAACATCGCTCACCGCGAAATCGACCTGAAAAACTGGAAGTCGAATCAGAAGAATTCCGGCTTTCTGCCCGAGGAGCGGGCCTGGTTGAGCAAGGTGTTCGACGAATTGGGCTGGGTCGATGTCTACCGCCGGCTCTACCCCGAGACGACTGATGCCTGCTACACGTGGTGGAGCAACCGGGGCCAGGCATGGGCCAAGAACGTGGGGTGGCGTATCGATTACCAGATTGCCACGCCGGGGATCGCGGGGTGTGCCGTCGAGGCCAGCATTTACAAGGCCGAACGCTTCTCCGACCATGCGCCGCTGATCATCGATTATGAGTACAAATAAGTCGTCGGGGTGAATTGCTTTCGGTGCGAGCAACGGATAACCTTGAACTGTCCCGATTAACCGACTCATGACGAGGTTGAAAATGTCTGAACAAATGACTGCTGCCAACAAGGAAAAACTGGTATCCGATCTGAAGGTCGTCATTTCCGATACGGAAGAATTGCTGCGTGCCACGGCGGGCGCGGCCGGCGAGAAGGTGGGCGAATTGCGCGAGCGCCTTGGCGTGCGTCTGCGCGACGCCAAGGAGCGCGTGCTCGATCTGGAAGCGGCTGTCGTCGACAAAACCAAGGCGGCTGCCCGGGCAACCGATGATTTCGTGCATGAGCAGCCCTGGAAGGCGGTGGGTGTCGCCGCTGCACTGGGCCTGGCGCTGGGCGTCCTGATCGGTCGCCGCTAAGCGCATGTCGCAAGCCGCAGGCGGTGAAGCTGGCCGCGAGGGCCTCTTTTCTGCCCTGAAAAACCTGGTCGCGACGCTGATCGCGATTGGCAAGACGCGCGCCGAACTGCTGGTCACCGAGCTGGAGGAGGAAAAACTCCGCCTCATGTCGCTCTGGGCCAAGGCAATCGGCGCGGCCTTCCTGCTCGCCCTCGGCGTTGTGATGCTGGTCTGTTGCGTCGCGCTGGCCTTCTGGGAGCAGCGCGTTGTTGTCTTTGGCCTGTTCGCTGTCCTGTTCGGCGCGGGCGGCTTGTTCCTCGTCACTTCCCTGAAGCGCCAGGCGAGCCAGCCGAGCAAGATGTTCAAGGCCAGTCTGGCGGAGCTGGAGGCCGACATGGCGCAGTTGCGTCGTCATCGCAAGCCGCCGGAATGAATCCCAAGCTGCTCGAACTCGCCACGCGCCACGGCCGCCTGCAGGCCCGCATCGCCGAGCAGCGGCGCGAACTGGCGCGTCATGCAGCCCCGCTCGAGTCGGCGTTGGCCAAGGGTGATGCCGTGCTTGAAGGCGTTGATTGGTTGAAGCATCACCCGTTGGCCGTGGGGGCCGCCGTGGCGGCCTTGGCAGTCGCTCGCCCGCAGCGGGCGTGGCGCTGGGCGCGCCGGGGTTTCTTCGTCTGGCGGGGCTGGCAGGCCGTCAGGAAGCGCCTGGCAGGAGTCCGCTGAGGGTGGCTGGCGAAGGGGGCAAGGCGGCCACGCTGCCCGGGTGGTGGCGCCAGGTGCTGTTGTCGCAGCGCCGCGAGGCGAACCGGATCCTGGCCGAACTGATGGAAACGCGGGGCATCATGCCCCTGCTGATGAAGGCGCGTAACGGGGAAACCTGGACGAATGCCGAAAAAGCCCTGCTGCTGGCCCATTTGCGCCGCGTGGCCCATCTGTCGCCGTATCTGATCGGCTTGTTGCTGCCGGGTTCCGTGCTGCTGCTGCCGATTTACGCCTGGTGGCTGGATCGCCGTCGGGTCAGGCGGGGCGACTCGCGTCGGTGACGGTGTCGTTCCACGGCGCCACCTTGAGCAGCAGGAGCATGCCCGGCACGGCGAGCGCGGCGCACAGCCAGAAGAAGTTCAGCCAGCCCAGTTGTTCGACCAGCCAGCCGGCCGACGCATTGATGAAGGTGCGCGGCACGGCGGCCAGGCTGGTGAACAGAGCCATTTGGGTTGCCGTGTAGGCCGGGTGCGTGGCCCGCGCGATGAAGGCGACGAAGGCGGCCGTGCCCAGGCCGACACCGAGTGCTTCGAGACCGATGACGAAAGCCAGGGCGACGCGTTGGCCGGTGCCGATGCTGTCATGATGTCCCTGGGCTGCCAGCCAGGCGAAGCCGAAGATCGAAACCAGTTGCACGACGCCGAACAGCCATAGCGCCCGGTTGATGCCCAGTTTGACCATCCACAGACCGCCGAGCAGGGCGCCGATCACGGCCGGCCAGAGGCCGGCATGTTTGGCGATGAGGCCGATATCGGTCTTGGTGAACCCCATGTCGAGGTAGAACGGGGTGGCCAGCGCGGTGCACAGGCTGTCGCCCAGCTTGTAGAGGAAGATGAACCCCAGCACCAGGGCAGCACCGCGCCAGCCCTGGCGGCCCATGAATTCATGAAAGGGTTCGGTGACGGCCTGGCGCAGCGTCTTGGGCGCCCCCCGGATGGCCGGTTCGCGGACCAGCCAGGCCATGACCATGCCGGGTAGCATGAAGGCGCCGGTGATCCAGAACACCTCGTTCCATGGCAGCCGGTCGGCGAGGATCAACGACAGTGAGCCGGGAACCAGGCCGGCGATGCGGTAGGCGTTTACATGGACGGCGTTGCCGAGGCCGAGTTCGCAATCGCTCAGGATTTCGCGGCGGAAGGCGTCAACCGCGATGTCCTGCGTGGCGGAGAGCAGCGACAGCAGCGTGGCCAGCCACAGGATGGGCCAGATGGCGTCTTTCGGGTTCAGGCCGCCGAGCGAGCCGATGGCGACGAAGAGGCCGATCTGGGTGAGCAGCATCCAGCCGCGCCGGCGCCCGAAGCCCGGTATCGCGAAGCGGTCGAGCAGCGGCGACCAGAGGAATTTCCAGGTGTAGGGAAACTGGATCAGGGCGAAGAAGCCGATGGTCTTCAGGTCGACGCCTTCGCTGCGCAGCCAGGCGGGCAGCAAATTGAGCAACAGGTAGAGCGGTAGCCCGGACGAAAAACCGGTGAAGATGCAGATCAGCATCTTCCGGCTGAGCAGCGCGGCGAGCCAGGCCGGCATCAGCGCTGCTGGGTCAGGCGATAGACCGCGAGGCTGCCGAGGAAATTCAGCTCGCGTTCGTCGTCGTTGACGACCATGTTGCCGCTTTCGTCAAGCACGTGGCGCTCGCGGATGATGAGGCCCATCTGGGCGCACAGGGCCTCGAAGTCGAGCAGGGTGAAGAAGCGGACGTTGGGCGAGTCGTACCACTGGTAGGGCAGGTCTTCGGAGACCGGCATGCGGCCGGCGAGCACCGAGCGCAGGTTTTTCCAGTAGGCGAAATTGGGGAAGGAAACGACCGCCTCGCGGCCGACGCGCAGCATTTCGCGCAGGATGCCTTCGGTATGGCGTACCGTCTGCAGCGTGCGCGACAGGATCACATGGTCGAAGGACTGGTCGGCGAATTCGTCGAGGCCTTTTTCGAGGTTGCCTTGCAGCACATTGATGCCATTCTTGATGGCGGCGAGGATGTTGGCGTCGTCGATTTCGACGCCGACGCCCCGCACACCGCGACTGTCCATCAGGTGCCGGAGCAGGCTGCCATCGCCACAGCCGAGGTCAAGCACGCGGTGGCCGGGTTCGATCCAGGCCGTGATGAGGTCGAAATCGGGGCGTCCCAGGGTGTTGGTCATAGCGGGATGTTTCGCAGGTAGGCGTCGACGATGCCGTGGTAATGGGCATCTTCCATCAGGAAGGAGTCATGGCCGAAATTGAGGTCGATCTCGGCATAGGAGACATTGCGGCCGGCGGCAAGCAGCGCGGCGACGATTTCCTTGGAACGGGCCGGGCTGAAACGCCAGTCTGTGGTGAAGGAGGCGATCAGGAAGCCGGTATCCGGGTGACTGCGGCTCATGGTGCGCACCAGGTCGCCACCGTCGAGGCGGGCCGGGTCGAAGTAGTCGAGCGCCTTGGTCATCAACAGGTAGGTATTGGCATCGAAATAGCCGGCGAACTTGTCACCCTGGTAGCGCAAGTAGGATTCGACCTCGAACTCGACGTCGTAATCGAAGGAGAACGAGCCATTGCGCAGTTCGCGGCCGAATTTTTCGCCCATCTGGTCGTCGGACAGGTAGGTGATGTGGCCGAGCATGCGGGCCAGGCGCAGGCCGCGTACCGGGCGGGTGTTGTGTTCGTAGTAATGGCCGCCGTGGAAATCGGGATCGGTCAGGATGGCCTGGCGGGCAACGTCGTTGAAGGCGATGTTCTGCGCCGTCAGTTTGGGGGCCGAGGCGATGATGATGGCGTGGCGGACGCGTTCCGGCTGGCTGATCGTCCAGCGCAGTGCCTGCATGCCGCCCAGGCTGCCGCCGATGACGGCCGCCCAGGTCTCGATGCCGAGGCGGTCGGCCAGCCGGGCCTGGGCCTCGACCCAGTCGCTGACCGCGACGATGGGAAAATCGGCGCCCCAGCGCCTGCCGGTGGCCGGGTTGATCGACGACGGACCGGTCGAGCCATGGCAGCCACCGAGATTGTTCAGGCCGACGATGAAATAGCGGTCGGTGTCGAGCGGCCGGCCGGGGCCGACGATGTTGTCCCACCACCCGATGTTGTTTGGTGCATCGGCATAGTGGCCGGCAACGTGGTGGTGCCCGGAGAGCGCGTGGCAGACGAGAATGGCGTTGGATTTGGCGGCGTTGAGGGTACCGTAGGTCTCGTAGACCAGATCGTAGGCCGGCAGAACGCCGCCGCTCCGCAGGTGGAGCGGCTGATCGAAGTGGGCGCGTTGCGACGTGACGACGCCGACGGATTGTCCTGGCATGCTGTTCCTGAAAAACAAAAAACCCAGTTGGCCGAAAACGCGAACTGGGCGGTTCCCGTTTTAGCTGTATTTATAAGCGCCCGCAATCAGAGCTCAAATCGGCGCGGCTGAATCACGTCAGCCTTTCGGGACGATACCGAGCAGGCCTGGAAAAGTCAATGAAACGAAGACTTTATGCGCCGCCTGAAGTGTCCTTTTGTTAAACTGCGGCGGGTCCCCTTCCTGCGAAAAGAGTTCGACCCATGTTGGAGCAAAGACGTCATCAGCGCATCCGTTTTTCCGTGCCGCAGAAAATCAGCATCGGGTTTGGCGGCCAGATCGGCGAAGGGGTGATCGAGAACCTGTCGCTGTCCGGCCTGATGCTGCGCACGCCGATGCCGCTGGAGATTTCGCACACGATCGGCTGCGAGTTCAGTGTCTTCGGTTCGCCGGTCATCGACGTGCCGGCGGTGGTCGTCAGCCGGGTCTGCGATTTGTACGGGGTCCGCTTCCAGCAGGGGCCGATCAGCCAGATCCTGATCGACGATGCGATCAATGCCGCGCTCAACAGCGGAAAGGCGTCCATCCTGACCGTTCATGAACTGGGGGGCCGCAAGATCATGCGCATCACCGGCGGTTTGTGCGGCATCCTGCGCAGCGATTTCATGCATGCCCTGACCCGCATGGGGGTGGACGAGATCGACGTCGAAGGCGTGACGGCCGTCGAGCAGGCTGGACTGGCGCTGTGTCTGGTGGCGACCAGCCGCCATGGCGTGGCGATCGGGGCCCAGTCGCCCTGTTTTGCCGAAGCCTGGGCGCAGGCCATCCGTGCGCCGGGAATGCCCGGCCTCCGGGAGGACGGGGTTTGATCCGGAAGCCTGCCGGGGCCAGGCGCAAGCGCCGGCTGGCCGTGCTGGTCCTGCTCGGGCCGGCGCTGACCTGGGCTGCCGACGAGGGGGCGTATTTCAGCGAACTGCCGGTCGTTGCATCGGTCAGTCGGCTGCCGCAACGCCTGGCCGATGCGCCGACGGCCGTGACGGTCATCGACCGCGACATGATTCGCGCTTCCGGCAGCCGTACCCTGAACGACCTGTTCCGGCTGGTGCCGGGTTTTCAGACCTATCCGCACTCCACCGAACCGGCCCGCGTCAGCTACCACGGCCTGAACGACGAGGATTATTCGCCGCGTGTCCAGGTGCTGATCGACGGCCGGTCGATGTATTCGCCGTTGTTCGGCAACGGGGTGAACTGGGCGACGCTGCCGGTTGCCCTCGACGACATCGAGCGGATCGAGGTCGTGCGCGGCACCAATGGTGTGTCCTACGGCAGCAATGCCTTCCTCGGGGTCATCAACATCATCACGATCGATCCGGCACTGACGCGCGGGCTCTCGGTGTCGGCCAGCCATGGCAGCCAGAATGTCCGCGATCAGGGCCTGCGGCTGGGCGGCCGGATCGGCGAGGTCGGTGACTTCCGGCTGACCTACCGGCAACTGAACGACGACGCGCTGGCTGATCGCGGGGACTGGAGCGACCATTTTCGCTCCCGCCTGGTCGATATGCGGGCCGACTTCACGCTCGATGAACGGAATGCGCTGCAGGTCAACGCCGGACAGACCGAAGGGGTGACGGGAATCGGGCGCCTCAACGGCGGCCGTCTGTTCGGGCAGCCGACCAACCCCATCCGCAGCCTGCGACAGACCCATACCTATGCGCAGCTGACCTGGCGCCATGCCACGACGGCGAACAGCGATCATCAGGTGCGCTATGCCTACGTGGCGGATCGCTCCGACGATGCGTTCGATATCGTGATCCCCTTTGTGCCGCCGCAGGTGTTCCATATCAACCAGTCGGGAGATGAGGGGATTCGGCATGAACTCGAATTCCTGAGCAATCAGTCGCTCGGGGCTGCCGGGCGGATCGCCTGGGGGGCCAGTTGGCGCAACGATGCGATGCGCTCTGCCTGGGTGTTGCCTGGGCAGGGCACGGTGCAACGCGAAACCGGACGGATATTTGGTAATTGGGAGGCCAAGCCCTTCGCGTGGCTGACCACCAACCTCGGGCTGGCGGGCGAACACGACTCGCTGGCCGGCTTTGCCTGGTCGCCGCGGTTGAGTGCGAATTTCCATGCCGATGCCGAGAACACCCTTCGTGTCGGCTATTCACGGGCGCACCGTACCGGCAGCATTTATGACTACCGGGCCGATTACTGGTCGAGTTTTACCAAGTACCAGTTCAAGGCGGACCCCAACATGCCGATGGAGCGTCTGGATACCTGGGAGCTGGGCTATCTGGGTGACTGGCGGGACTGGCGGGCGAGCCTGGATGTCCGTCTGTTTCACGAGACGCTCCGGGATCGCTTGTACACCATCGACCGAGACGTCAGCACCGTCCCCGGCAATGGCATTCCGTCGCTGACCACGCCGATTCAGGATGTCCGCATTCGCGGCATCGAGTACCAGCTCAAGTGGCAGCCTTTCGTATCGACCCGACTGGTTCTCGGTCAGACGTTCACCGACATTGAGAGCGATTATCTGGCGTCGGCCCTGGCCTATCCGAACGGCACCCTCAGCCGGCCCTCCGATTACCGCAATATCGAACAACTCACCGAGCGTTCGACGCCGAGGCGCTCGACCTCACTGCTCTGGATGCAGGCCCTGCCCTACCAATTGCAGTTTTCGCTGGCCGGCTACTGGCAGGACAAAATGAAGTGGTCGCAGAATTCCTGGTCCGACAAATACCGGCGCTTCGATGCGCGGCTGGCTTATCCCTTCCGCCTGGGGAGCATCGGGGGGGAGCTGGCCTATGTCGTGCAATCGCTCAATGGTGCGCATGGGGAATACAAGACGTTCGACGGGAGCGGTACCGACCCGGACGGCACCGGGCGCATCGTCGACCGGCGGCAATGGCTGAGCCTGCGCCTCGATTTCTGAGGCGGCGGCTGGCGGCCTGATCAGGCCGTCCGCATCACGGCGCCTTCCAGCCAGACCTCGAAGGGTTCGTGGGGGGCGACAGCTTTGCCCTGGGCGAAATCGATGCCCAGGTCGCGCAGGTGGTCGAGCGTTTCCTGGTCGTCGACATCCTCGGCAATGGTGTGGATGTGCAGGTCCGACGTGATTTCCTGAACGGCCCGCAGCAGTGCGGTGGAGGCCCGGGTGCCGCCGAGATCGCGGGTCAGGCTGCGGCTCAGTTTGACGTGGCTGGGCGAGATGCTGCGCAGGTGGCTGAAGGAAGAGAGGCCGCCGCCAAAATCCTCGAGGCCCACGGTGCAGCCCAGCATGTGCATCTGGCGTGAAAATTCCATGGCCTGGCTGGTCAGGTGGGTCAGGATGTCTTCCGAAAACACCAGGCACAGCCGTTCGCCCGACAGGTTGTGGCTGGCCAGGCTGCGTGCGATGTAATCGGCAGTTTCCCGGCTGCTGATCGAGCTGCGCGACAGCGGCACCAGGCAGTGCAGGTGGCGGCCCCGGCGCTTGGCGCGGGCGAGTGCGTCGACCGCAGCGTCGATCAGCCGCCGGTCGATGGCCGGGGCGAGGTCGTAGCGCTCGGCTGCATCAATCAGGGCGGCCAGGGTGACGGGGGGCAGGCCGGGCTCGTTGAGGCGGGCGGTGAGGGCGACGGTATGGCTGCCGGTGGTGATCTGCAACGCACGCAGCGGGACGGCTTCGATCAGCAGGCGGTCGTCGGCCAGGGCGCTGGCGATGCGGCCGGCCCAGTTGCTGGTGTCCTGGCGGCGTTCCTGGGTGGGGATGATCGCCTGTTCGCAGACCCGGTTGCGGCCGCTTTCCTTGGCCCGATGGCAGGCGGCATCGCCGGCGGCGACAATCTCGTTGATGTTGTGCACCTTGCGGTTGACCGTGGTGACGCCGATGCTGGCGCCGATCGCGAAGACCTTGTCCTGCCAGATGAAACGATAGGCTGCGGCCAGACCGCAGATATCCTCCGCCACCTGGCGGGCGCGGGCGCCACTGCAATTGGCCAGGATGATGCTGAACTCGTCACCGCCCAAGCGTGCCAGGGTGTCTTCCTCGCGCAGCCGGCCCTGGAAGAGGTGGGCCATCTGGCGCAGCAGTTCGTCGCCGGCCAGGTAGCCACAGGTGTCGTTGACCTGCTTGAAGCGGTCGAGGTCGATGAACAGGACGGAAAATTCGTTGTCGCCGGCCTGCACGCTGGACAGCGCCCGTTCCAGGCGGTGTTCGAATTCCCGCCGGTTGAGCAGGCCGGTCAGTGCGTCGTGGCGGGCCTGGAAGGCGAGCTGGGCGGTGGCTTCTTCGATACGCGACTGCATCGACAAATGAATTTCTTCGATACGGGCAGCCATTTCGTTGAAGCCATTTTCCAGAATGCCGAGTTCGCCGCTCGAACTGGCCGTCACCCGGGTATCGAGCTTGCCGGACGACATGCTGTTGACGGCCTGGGCGAGCCGCATCACCGGCCGGACCAGGTTGTCGGCCATGGCGATGGCCAGTGCGGCCAGGATCAGCAGCCCGAAGAGCACGATGAGCAGGCCGCGCTGCACCAGTTCCCGCTGTTTGTGGGCGAGATCGGTTTTGTCGAATTCGACGAAGACGTAGCCGATGACTTCGGGCGGGCTTGTCTTGCTGGCCGCCGGCGCAGTGTCGAAGAGCAGGTCGGTATCGGCGACCGAGCGCTTGACCGGCGCGCCGAAGGCGATCCACTGGCCGGTTTCGGCGACTTGCCGCGGTTCGTCGAAAGCCTGGCGGAGTTCTTCGGCGGATAGCGAGACGCGCCCGCTGACGGCGATCGTGCGGCCCTTCTGGTTGACGATGATGGCGGCCTTGACGCCGGATTCCTGAACGGTGGCCTGGGCCAGGCCGTGCAGGCTTTCGATCTGGCCGGCGATGATGCCGTATTCGCTGATCGGCGCCAGGTAGCGGACAGTGGCCAGTCCCTTGAGGCGCAGTTCGCCTTCCAGGGTACGGATGCCGCTGAAGGTGAAATAGATGACCAGCGCGATGGCGATCAGCGCACTGGGCAGCAGTGTCAGCAACAGCAGACGGTGACGGAGGGTCAGACGATTCATCGAGTTTCCCTGTCAGCGAGCAGGGCACGCCGGATGGCGGCCTCGTCGGGTAGCTTGAGCCCCAGCGCCTGGGCGACGTTGGGATTGATGGCGATGCTGAACTGCGCCGGCCCACTGGGTGGTGGCAGATTGGTACCGTGGTTGATGATCAGTTCGGCGGTCTGACGGGCCGCTTGGGGCGGTGTGGTGTGCAGGGCGGCCAGTGCCCCGGCGGTGACGAAGGCGGGCGAGTAGCCGATGATCGGTCGTTGCAGCCGGAAGGCGGTGATCAGGATGGCCTTGATGTTGTTGCGGCGGTAGATCGTGCCGTCGGGCAGGGCGAGCAGGGCGGAGGACCGTTCGAGCACGGCGTTGAGGGCCGGCAGGAGCGCCTTGTCGGTGTCGGCATCTTCGACATCGAGGATCAGTCCGGCCTTGCTGAAGGCCTGGCGGTATTGGCTGGCCAGGCTGCGGGTTTCCGCGCTGCTCAGCAGGCCGAAGCGTTTTTGGTCGGGGAAGAGCTGGCGGAAGAAAGCTGCCTGACGGGCCGGCGGCTGGTCGAGGTAAATGGCAGTGATGCGGCCGGCGCGCCGGTTTTCGACCAGGATGCGCTCGTAGCTCAGGCGCGGCAGCAGGGTGGCGATGATCGGCGGGCTGTCGGGCCGGCTGAGGGCCTTGCTTAGCGCCTCGCTGCCGACGGCGACGATGAGATCGGCGGTCGGCAGGGGTTGCGGCGAACTGGCCTGGGTCGTCGCCACGACACGCCAGCTTGAACCGCTCAGCCCTTCATTGAGCTCTCTGGAAAATTCTTCATAAACGCCGCCGTTCTCTCCGAGGATCAGCGCAAGACTCCCTCCCCAGGCCTGCGAGACCAGGAATACGAGGAGAAACGGAAGGATTCGTCCTAACTTGAGCACCCGCGAAATATCGCACGACGGGTATGCCAAAGCAATGACAGAATTGCCAAATCAGCGCTGATTCAGCAAGTCGCCGATTTGGGCTGAAATTTCCGTCACCGGCATCGAGAAAGCGAATTTCTTGACGAAGTTGCCATCCGGGCCGAGCAGGATCATGCCTGCTGAATGGTCGACGGCGTAACGGTCGGGAGGCGTGTCCGGTTCGCGCACCTTGGCGTAGCGGATCTTGAAGTTGTCGGCGGCCCGCCGGACCAGAGCTGGCGAGCCGGTCAGGCCGAGGATGCGCGGGTCGAAGAACTCGGTGTAGGTCTTCAATACCTTGCCGGTATCGCGCTCCGGATCGACCGAAATGAAGATGGGTTGGAGCTTCGCCGCCTTGTCGCCGAGCAGCTTGAGGATTTCGGCCATTTCCACCAGGGTGGTCGGGCAGATGTCGGGGCAATAGGTGTAGCCGAAGGCGATGAGCTGGAAACGGCCGCGGAATTCTTCCTGGGTAACGGCCCGGCCATTCGGGTCCTGCAGCAGGTAGCGCGGGTTGATGCCCACCTCTTCGCCGCGCAGCAATTCGAGGCTGTGCATCGACTGGCCGGCGGCCGGGCCGGCGAGCAGCAGCAGGGCGAGGCAGGGCACGGCGAGAAGGGCGGGCAGGCGGTTCATCGGGGGGGCGGGAAAGCCGCTTGCAGGTTCTTTTCGGCGGCCGCGATGCGAGCGGCCAGCGTGACGGCATCGGGGCAGGGCGTCTGGCGCTTGCCCTGTTCCAGATAGGCGGCGCTGGTGGCGTTTTCGAAGATTTCACCGTAGTCGCGGGTCTTGGGTGCGGTGGTCACGATGCTGTTGCGGGCGCGGTTGACCAGGGCCGGCTGCTGGCAGGCCAGCGCAATGCCGTTCAATTCGCCGAGCGCACGGACGGCGGCCTTCCCGTGATCGGCGGCCAGGGCAGGGTGGCCGAGGGCGGGCAGGGCGAGGGCAAGCAGGGGGGCGATGCGTTTCATGGTCGGGTTCCTCGGGCTTGATCGAGGATTATAGTGACTGGCCCGGGGGCGGCTTTTTCACAGATCAAAAATGCGGTGCAAGGCAGGCAAGCCTTCGCTGATGGCGACCGGGCCCGGTGTCAGGATGACGGCCGACTTGATTTCGTGCAGGCGGCCGTTGCGCACGGCGGGAATGGCGTCCCAACCCGGCCGGGCGGCGATGCGTTCGGGACGGAAATGTTTGCCGCACCAGGAGCCGATGATGATGTCCGGCGCGGCGGCGATGACCTCCTCGGCCGTCGGCATTCGGTCCCTGGCCAGCGGCGAACGGGCGCGTTCGGCGAAGATGTCCTTGCCTCCTGCCAGTTCGATCAGTTCGGAGACCCAGCGGATGCCGGAGATCAGCGGCTCGTCCCATTCTTCGAAATAGACGCGCGGTTGGTGGCCGGTGCGGGCGTAGCGTTCGGCAGCGAGGGCGCGGGTTGCCGCGATCTGCGCCTCCAGTTCGCCGACCAGCGCCAAGGCCCTGGCTTCGGCGCCGACCAGCCGGCCGAGCGTTTCGATCATGCCGAGGATGTCATCGACGCTGCGCATGTTGAAGGCGTACACCGGCACGCCGGCCTTGATCAGGTCGCGTGCGATGTCGCTTTGCAGGTCGGAGAAGGTGAGCACCAGATCCGGCCGGGTGGCGAGAATCTTGTCGATGTCGCCGCTGGTGAAGGCGAAGACCTTGGGTTTCTCCTTGCGGGCCTCGGGGGGGCGCACGGTGTAGCCGGAGATGCCGACGATGCGGTGCTGTTCGCCGAGGGCGTAGAGCACTTCGACGGTTTCGGTGGTCAGGCAGACGATGCGCTGGGGCAGGCGGGGCATGGCTTTAACGGGCAGGACGGTGGCTGCGTGCGACATCGAGGTGGGCGCACAGTTTTTCGGCGCCATCGAGGATGCGTGGCGTGTGGCGCTGCATGATGTCGGGGTTGATGTGAAACAGGTTGTGGCGTTTGACGGCCGTCATCTGGGGCCATTTGTCCCAGTCCTTCAGCCATTCCGGCCGGGCGTCGCCCATGCCGGTGGCGATGATGGCCTCGGGGTCGGCTTCGAGCACGGCCTCGACGCTGACCGTCGGCGCCATCTTGCCGAGGTGACCGAAGACGTTTTCGCCGCCGCACAAGGTGATGGCGTCACTGATGATCTGCGGGCCGCCGACCGTCATCAGCGGCGCTTTCCAGATCTGGTAGAAGGTGCGCACCTTGGGCTTGCCGGCATTCGCCTTGCGCAGGGCTTGCAGGCGCTGGCGGAAGCGTTCGGCGGCCGGGCGGGCGACCGCTTCGGTGCCGGCCAGCTGGCCGAGGCGTTCGAGCTGGTCGGCGACGTTGTCCATCGTGTTCGGCTGCGCGACATAGACGGTCAGGCCGAGCGCCTTCAGCTTGCCGATCTGGGGCATGTTGTTGCCGCTTTCCCAGGCCAGCACCAGGTCCGGCTTCAATGCGGCGACGGCTTCCAGGTCGACGCGCGAATAGCCGCCAACGCGCGGCACCTTCTTCGCTTCCGGCGGATAGTCGCTGTAGTCGACGGTGCCGACCAGCTTGTCGCCGGCCCCGGCGGCGAACAGGCTTTCGGCGATATGCGGGGCGAGGGCGACGATGCGCTTGGCCGGCGCCGCGAGGCGGACTTCCTGGCCGGTGTCGTCCTTGAAGCGGAGATCGGCCCGGGCTTCGCTGCCCAGCAGGCAGGCAGCGGTCAGGAGGGCGAGGAGACGGGGTTTCATGCGGACTTCCATTCGTTCAGGGCAGTGGCCAGCCGCTGCCAGCCGGCTTCGTCGGCCGGCAGGCCGCAGCGGAGCAGGGGCTGCTGGTCGAAGCGCCGGGTCAGGATGGCGCGGCGGGCGAGGTAGTCGAACAGTTCGTTGCTGTGCGGCGAGGTGAGCGTGGCAAAGAGGGCGCTGGCCTTGACCTCACCGAGCGGGGCGAGCAGCTGACGCAGGCGTTCGCCGGCCGCTTGCAGTTGCGGCCGGGCGGCAGCCTGCCAGGCGGTGTCGGCCAGTGCCAGACGGGCCGCCTCGCGCGAGGGGCCGCTGACCGTCCATGGCCCCATCGCTTCCTGCATCCGGCGCAACAGTTCGGGGGCGGCAAAGACGAAACCGACACGGATGCCGGCCAGGCCGAAGAATTTGCCGAGCGAGCGGAAAACGATCAGGTTGGGAGCCTCGGGCGTACCGGCCAGCGGGGTGACGCTCAGTTCCGGGGTGGCGTCGACGAAGGCTTCGTCGACGATCAGCCACCCACCGCGCTTGTGCAACTGCCGGGCGGCATCGCATACCAGATCATGCGGATGGCGATCGGCGGTCGGATTGTTCGGGTTGCAGAGCAGAACGTAGGGCGTCGCGGCAGCGAGGGCACGCAGCAGCGTGGCGTTCTGCAGGTAACGGACCTTGTGCCCGGCCTGCTGCCAGGCCTGGGGGTGCTCGGCGTAGAGCGGTGCGATGCAGCCGACCGCTGCCCTGGGCAGCAGGGCCGGCAGCCACTGGATGGCAGCCTGCGAACCGGCGACCGGCAGCAGGTTGGGGTTGCCGTAATAGGCGGCGGCGGCGGCTTCCAGGCCATCGTCGCTTTCTGGCAGGCGCTGCCAGACGGCGGCCGGCAGGGGGGGGACCGGCCAGCCCTGCGGGTTGATGCCGGTGGACAGGTCGAGCCAGTCGGCGAGCGGGATGTCGTAGTGCGCCGCGGCCTGGCGCAGGCGGCCGCCGTGTTCAAGCATGCAGGAATCCAATCACGAAAAAGGCCGCCAGCCACAGCCACAGACTGTGCCGGATCAGGGCGATGGCGCGACCGAGGTCAGCGGCGACGGGAGCCGGGCCGGTACCGAGCGGCGGGCGCTGTTCGAGCTGGCCGTGGTAGATCGCGGCACCGCCGAGTTGCACGCCGAGGCTGCCGGCGCCAGCCGACATCACCGGACCGGCATTCGGGCTGTCCCAGCCTGGCGCCTGGGCGCGCCAGCAGGCCAGGGCCTGGCGGGTGTGGCCGAGCAGGGCGTAGGTCAGGGCGGTGAGACGGGCCGGCAGCCAGTTCAGCGCATCGTCGATGCGGGCCGCCGGGCGGCCGAACAGGTTGAAACGTTCAGTGCGGTAGCCCCACATCGCATCCAGCGTGTTGGCCAGCCGGAAGAGCAGGGCGCCGGGGCCGCCGAGCAGGGCGAACCAGAACAGGGTGCCGAAGATGGCGTCGTTGCCGTTTTCGAGCACCGACTCCATGCCTGCCTTGGCGACGCCCGATGCGTCGAGGGTTGCGGTATCGCGCGAAACGATCCACCCGACGCGCTGCCGGGCTTCGTCAAGACGCCCGTCCTGCAAGGGTTTCGCGATGGCCTCGGCGTGCTCGACGAGGCTTTGCGCGCCAAGGGCGAAATAGAGCAGGGCGACATCGACGGCAAAGGGGGCCAGCGGGCGCAGCGCGAAGGCGAGGATGACGAAGGGCAGCACGACCAGCGCCCAGGCCAGCAGGCCGGCCGGCAGGCGGCGGTTGTTGAGGCGCTTCTCGACGCGGGCGGCCAGGTTGCCGAAGCCGACCAGCGGATGGAAACGCCGCACCTCGCCGAGCAGGCGGTCGATCAGCACGGCCGCCAGGGCGGCGGCCGGCATGGCGAATGCGCTGTCCGGCATCATGCCGGGAAGACGCCCCGCTGCTGGATGTCGTCCTGCAGCGCGGCGAGTGTCGTGGTCAGCGAGTCCCGGCGTTCACCGTCGGTCTGGCCCCACTGGTCGAAGTAGAGCAAGTCGGCGATGGGCAGCCGGGGCAGCCAGCCGGCGCTTTCCAGTTCCGGCTTGGCGTGGAAATGGCTGACGTGGCCGATGCACAGGTAGGCGATGGGCACGATGTGGGCCGGGATGCCCAGCACTTCCTGCAGCTCGGCCTGATTGAAGATGCTCACCCAGCCGACGCCCAATCCTTCGGCGCGGGCGGCCAGCCACAGGTTCTGCACGGCGCACACGCTGCTGTACAGATCCATGGTCTTGATGTGCGTACGGCCGATGACTACCGGGCCGCTGCGCTCACGGTCGCAGGTGATGCACAGGTTGATCGGCGACTCGACGATGCCTTCCAGCTTGAGCTGGCTGTAGGTGGCGCGCTTGCCTTCCGGGAACATCATCGCCGCTTCGGCATGGGCCTTGGCGAAGAGGTCGCGCACCCGCTGTTTGACCTCGGGCGAGCGGACGAGCAGGAAATTCCACGGCTGCATGAAGCCGACCGATGGCGCGTGGTGGGCGGCGAGCAGGATGCGGGCGAGCACCGCGTCGGGCACCGGATCGGGCAGGAACTGGCCGCGCACGTCGCGGCGGTTGAAGATGGTGCGATAGACGGCGGCGCGCTCGACGTCCGAAAAAGCATGGTCGATCGGGTTTTCCATGAATTCCCCTTGTGGAAAAACGATGGCTGCCTGTCCAAACAGCCCGGTTTCGTCTCCCGGCCGGTCTTCTGACTCGGACTCAACCGTTGCCGCGCCTTCCCGGCCGAAACCAGTGGCATCTTGCGGCCAACGTCCTCCTCACAGCGTTGGGCACGTGGCGGAATCGCACCGCCTTCCCGATTCTCCGTTCAGCGAACTGAACAGCACCGAAAGACATAGAGGCGAAAGAATAGCAGGTGGGGACGGGGAAGGCGAAACTCGCCATGCCGCGATTGATTGGTAATGGATGCGAGAACACCGGAGCGGGGTCCGGTTTGGGCTGGGTGCCCGGTGATCGATCATCCTCGTGAAGCGTTGGGGCTGTCGCCGGCCAGGCGATAAATTTTGTTGCTCCCTCCGGCATCACACATGTCGAACAGTCCGGTTGCCTGGATGGCCTCGGCGAGCGTGGCGAACCCTGAGTTTTCGAGTCGAATCCCGTTGTTGTGAAGGTACGACCGAATGTCGGCGATCTTGGCCCACTGTTCCGGATTGCAGGTGGCGGCGACCGCAGCTTTCAGGGCGGCCACGTAAGCGGCCGGTGGTGGCTGTCCGGCTGACGGGACGGTTGGCGTTCGCTGAACGGGTATCGGAGCCAGGCGGGTCTGCCGCGGGCGGCAAAACTGGGCATGACCGTTACCTTGTTTGCGCTGTGCCACCTGGAAGGTATTCAGCCGGGCCAACAGCTTGAAAAAAGTGCTGGCGCCGTAGTTGCGCGGGTTTAATTCACTGTGATTCGCGCGTACGTATTGTTCGATGCGGGATACCAGTGCCCAGCCGTCTTCGTTGGTGACGTTGGTATAGGCGCGCAGCAGCAAGGCATTCAGTCGCTTCAGGTCAGGGACTTTTTCTGGTGCCGGGCGACTGGTTGCAGGCGCCGGGTTGGCTGTCGCGGCGGGGGAGGGCAGATGGGCCGGGAGGCTGCCCGGCGATGGTGGATTTTTCTCCCCGGGGAGTTGCGGCGGTGCAAGCAGGCTCTGGATGAAAATGTACGAATCACAGGCCTGAACAAACGCCTTGGCCGCATCCTGGCGACCGAAACCATAGACAGTCAGGCCATCCTCGCGAATCCGGGTGGCCAATCGAGTAAAGTCCCCGTCGCTGCTGACCAGCGCAAAGCCATCGAAGCGGCGGGAATGCAGAAGATCCATGGCATCGATGATCAAGGCGCTGTCGCTTGCGTTCTTGCCGGTCGAGTTTCGGTATTGCTGGATGGGATGAATGCCATGATTGGCCAACGTTTCCCTCCACCCGGCAAGATTGGGTGTCGTGAAATCGCCATAGACCCGCTTGACGGTCAGCCGAGCGTAGCGGGTGATCTCCTCGATGATCGGCGCGATGGCATCCCTGGACACGTTGTCGGCATCGATCAACAACGCGAATGATGGCAAGTCATGCTTCATGGTCGGAAAATGCTGAGTGAATGAATGGTTTTGATTGTGCCTGAATTGCCCGGATTGATCCCGGCGATAATTGGCGTTTTTCTTGTTCAAGGTCTGTCTGATGTCTCGTTCCGCCCTGATGGTCCAGGGGACCACCTCCGATGCCGGCAAATCGACGCTGGTTGCCGCACTGTGCCGCATCCTGAAACGGCGGGGCGTTCGCGTGGCGCCGTTCAAGCCGCAGAACATGGCGCTCAATTCGGCGGTGACCGTGGATGGCGGCGAGATCGGCCGGGCGCAGGCGTTGCAGGCCCTGGCATGCGGGCTTCCGCCGCATACCGATTTCAACCCGGTGCTGTTGAAGCCGACGACGGACAAGAAGGCGCAGGTCATCATCCACGGCCGGGTGGCGACCGACCTCGATGCCAAGGCCTATCACGCCTACAAGCCGCAGGCGATGGGGGCAGTGCTGGAGTCTTGGGGGCGGCTGACGGCAGCTTACGACTGCGTGCTGGTCGAGGGCGCCGGTTCGCCGGCCGAGATCAACCTGCGCGATCGCGACATCGCCAACATGGGTTTTGCCGAGGCGGTCGATTGCCCGGTGATTCTGGTGGCCGATATCGACCGGGGCGGCGTTTTCGCGCATCTGGTCGGCACGCTGGAACTGCTGTCGCCTTCCGAGCAGCAGCGCGTGGTCGGTTTCGTGATCAACCGCTTCCGGGGCGACATCGGCCTGCTGGAACCCGGACTCGATTGGCTGGAGGAACGCACCGGCAAGCCGGTGCTTGGCGTGCTGCCCTACCTGCACGGCCTGCTGCTCGATGCCGAGGATGCCATCGCCACGGCGGCGATCGGCGACAAGCGGCAGACGAAGCTGAAGGTGATTGCCCCGGCTTATCCGCGAACCTCGAACCATAACGATCTCGACCCGCTGCGTCTGCATCCGGAGGTCGATTTCCGCTGGATCGGGCCCGGTGAAACACCGCCGGCCGCCGACCTGATCGTGCTGCCCGGCTCCAAGGCCGTGCGTGCCGATCTCGACTGGTTGCGCAGCCAGGGGTGGGACAAGGCGATCGCCCGGCACCTGCGCTACGGCGGCAAGGTGATCGGTCTGTGCGGCGGCTATCAGATGCTCGGCCAGGCGGTGCATGACCCGCAGGGGCTGGAAGGCACCCCGGGTTCGACGCCGGGCCTCGGCTGGCTGGCGGTGGATACGACGCTGGAGGCGGAAAAGCAGTTGCGCAACGTCGCCGGGCATCTGGCCTTGCCGGGCTGGCCGGCGATGACCGGTTACGAAATCCACCTCGGCGTGACGGCCGGCCCCGGCTGTGCCCGCCCCGCCGTCCACCTGGCCGGGGATCGTCCGGACGGCGCCATCTCGGCGGACGAACAGGTGCTCGGCACCTACTGCCACGGGGTTTTCGACCATCCGGCGGCGCTCGACGCCTTGCTTCGCTGGGCGGGGGTCGAGCCGGAACAGCAGGTTGATTTCGCTGCCCGCCGCGCGGCCGATCTCGACCGCTTGGCCGATGCGGTCGAGGCGGCGCTCGATTGGGAAAAGCTGGCCCCCTGGCTGCCGGCCTGAACCTCAGCTGGCCGGCGTGTCGTGCCGGATGCGCTTGAGGGCGACCTGCTTCTGGATGTTGCGGAAATCCATCTCGCGGCCGTGCAGCGCGTAGTGCTTGCGCATGGCGCCAAAGCTCTTCTTCGCTTCCTCGCCTTCGAGCAGGGCTGCGGCCTGGTGATCGGCCAGTTCGTGGTCGCCCAGATTGAGCGCGCTGCGCAGGATGTCGAGCCGGCTGGTGGCGGAGAGTTCGGCGGACATCAGGGCCGGGCGCAGGCCGGCGAAACGCGGCTTGCCGCGTCCCGGCGAGCTGATGGCGAGCAGCGCGGCGTAGCTCGCCTGGGCATTGAGGTCGAGGTTCTGCACTTCCGATTCCTTGAGGCTGACCAGGGTTTTCTCGGCCGAGACGAGATCCCGGGCGTCCACCTGGCTGCGCGCCAGGGCCAGGCGATCGGCGGGTGTTACGGCGCCGGGCATGGTGTCGTTGGCGATGACGTCGGCCAGCACGTTGCGGGCCGTATCGGCATCGCCGTTCAGGGTCGCGGCTTCGGCGAGCAGGCGCTTGCGCTGGTAGTTGCGCGGCGTTTTCTGGGCCACTTCGTCGAGCACCCGCTGCGCTTCCCCGGCCTCGCCCTGCGCCATGCAGATGTTGGCCTTGAGGTCGGCGGCATCGAAGAACTGGGGGGTGTCGGCCACGACGCGCTCGATTTCGGCCCGCGCTTCGCTCAGCTTGTTCTGGTGATGCAGCGAGCGGGCGACGCCGGCGCGGGCCCAGGGGAATTCGTAGTTGTCGAGAATGGCGCGGTACGCCGCTTCGGCTCCCGCCGCGTCGCCGCTGATCAGCTTGACTTCGGCCTGCTGGCGGAGGATCTCGAAGCGGTAGGCGCGGCCGGCCTCGCTGGCCTGCTTTTGTTCGAGGATGGCGAGCGCCCTGGCGTACTCCTGTCGGCGCTTTTCGCGGTAGTAGTCCTTGAAGAATTCCTTCTTGGCCATGATGCGGTCGAGGCGCAGGATCAGCTTGTCGGGCGAGAAGGGTTTGATGATGTAGTCATCCGGCACCAGTTCGACGGCGGAGACGACTTGCTCGTAGGACTGCTCGCCGGTCACCATCATGAAGATGCATTCGTCGGGCAGCAGGTTGAAGCGGCGCAGTTCTTCGAGCAGTTGCTGGCCGGAACGGCCGTCGCCCAGCACGTAATCGCACAGGATCACGTCGGGCGTATTGTTGCGGATGCGATAGAGGGCATCCTGATAGTTGGCGGCGAATTCGACGGTGAAGGCGCCGATGGTTTGCGCGATGGTGCGCAGCGCGTCGCGGGCTTGCGGCTGGTCGTCGATGACCAGGAAGCGCTTTGGGGCGTAGGGTCCGATCACGGCAGGCGCAGCTCGAAACGGGCGCCGCCCAGGCCGGCGCCATTGCACAACAGCAGGCTGCCTTGCCGGCCTTGGCGGACGTGCAGGCTGGCCAGGCGCTCGGTGACCATCAGACCGGTGCCGTAGGGCGGCGGCAAGGTCGCGAAGCCGGGGCCGTCGTCCTCGACGCTGAGGACCAGCCAGCCATCGTCGAGGCGGGCATCGAGGTGGACATGGCCGCCGGCATGGCGGCCGGCGTTCTGGATGGCATTGTTGAGCATGTCCGTGACCAGGTCGCGGTCGAGCGGCCATTCGTCGATCACCGAGCAGGTGGCGGTCAGGGTGATGCCGGCGCAGGCCAGGTGGCGCTTCTGGTCGAGCACCACTTCCTCGCACAGGTCGCCGACAATGACCGGGGTGACGGCCGGCGTCGCCCCCTTGCGCAGTACCTGATAGGCTGCCAGCGTGCGTGACAGCCGGCTGGCGGCGGCTTCGATGGCGTAGCGCGCTTCGCCCAGTTCGATGCCGTGCCGGGCTTCGGCGCTGGCGATCTGGGATTCGGCGATGAAGAGCTGGTTCTTGGCATCATGGACGCCGGAAGCCAGCACATCGAGCAGCGTGTGCATGTTGTCTCTCCGGTGACATCTCGGTGTCTTGCCCGGAAGGATACGCCTTTTTGCCGGCTATGCCGCCGTTGGCGGGGTTTTCAGGCTGAGCGGAAGGCCGGCGGCGACCAGCGTCACCTGGTCGCAGACCGCCGCGACGCGCTGGTTCAGGCGGCCCTGCTCGTCGGCGAACAGGCGGGAAACCGGATGCATGGGCACGATGCCCCAGCCGACTTCGTTGGAAACGAGAATGACGTGGCCGGGCAGTTGGGGCAGGGTGTCGATCAGGGCAGCGGTTTGTTCGCGAAACAGCGGGCAGTCGATGGCCTCGCCCGCCTCGGCCTGCGTTGCGGCCTGGCCGGCGAAGAGCAGGTTGGAGAGCCAGAGGGTCAGGCAGTCGACCAGCAGGCAGGTATCCGGCGCGGCGAGCTCGCGCAGGCGGCGCGGCAAGTGCAGGGGTTCTTCGACGCAGCCCCAATCGGCCGGACGGCGGGCGCGGTGGTGGGTGACGCGGCGGGCCATTTCGCCATCCAGCGCCTGGGCCGTGGCGACGTAGGTGACCCGCAAGCCGGAGTCGCGGGCGCGTTGCTCCGCCAGCAGGCTCTTGCCCGAACGCGCGCCGCCGAGGATCAGTTCTCTCATGGCCGGCATTGTGGGTGAAGGCGGGGCCGGCGGCAACCGGTATAATCGCCGCTTCCGACATCACGGAACCCGGTGCGAGCGCAGCTCAATTCCGGGGCGGGCCCGCCGCTGTAACCGGGGACTGCCGTTGCACCATGTCACTACGAGGGGAGACAAACCCTCCGGGAAGACGCACCGGCGAGGACGATCCGGAAGCCAGAAGACCTGTCGGAAAATCACGTGGGAAGCCTGTGGACAAGGCTTCGCGGTGGCGTTCGGAAGACGCGGCCGCGAAGCCTTTTTTGCTTTTTGGAGAATCGGATGCATTCGTTTGAAATCACTGCCCCGGATCGCGGCATCGCCGCCGCCCTGCAGCGCAAGATCGACCGCAAGACCAAGCCGCCTGGCGCGCTCGGCCAGCTGGAAAAGACGGCGCTGCAGATCGGCCTCATCCAGCAGACCCTGACCCCGGCCCTGCATAACCCGCAGCTGCTGGTTTTTGCCGGCGACCACGGCGCGGCGAAGGCCGGTGTCTCGGCCTATCCGCAGGAGGTGACCTGGCAGATGGTCGAAAATTTCCTGGCCGGCGGCGCGGCGATCAATGTCTTCGCCCGCCAGAACGGCTTGGGCCTGTCGGTGGTCGATGCCGGCGTGGCGCATGATTTCGGCGAGCATCGCGCCGGCCTGATCGACGTCAAGATTGCGCCCGGCACCGCCAATTACATCGAACGGCCGGCGATGTGTGTCGCCCAGTGCGCGCAGGCCATCGAACAGGGCGCCGGCATCGTGCTCGGGCTGGCGGCGGCGGGCTGCAATGTCGTCGGCTTCGGCGAAATGGGCATCGGCAACACGGCCTCCGCCTCGCTGCTGACCCACTGCCTGACCGGCTTGCCGCTCGCCGAATGCGTCGGCCGCGGCACCGGGCTGGATGACGCCGGCCTGGCCCGCAAGCAGGATCTGCTCGAGCAGGCGCTGGTCCGCTATCGCAACGGCGGCGGCGACAATGATCCGTTCAGGGTTCTGGCCGAGTTTGGCGGCTTCGAGATTGCCACCATGGTCGGCGCCATGCTTGCTGCGGCTGAGGCGAAGATGGTGCTGCTCATCGATGGCTTTATCGTCGGCTCGGCCGCGCTGGTTGCCTCGCGCCTGGCGCCGGCCCTGCTCGACTACTGCGTCTTTTGCCACCGTTCGGCCGAGGCCGGCCATCGCACGCAACTGCTGGCCATGAGCGCCGAGCCGCTGCTCGACCTTGGCCTGCGCCTGGGTGAAGGGACCGGCGCGGCGCTGGCCTACCCGCTGGTCCAATCGGCCGTCGCCTTCCTCAACGAGATGGCCAGCTTCGAGTCGGCTGGCGTGTCGGACAAGGCATGATCCGGCGCGAACTCGGGTACTTCCTCGGCGCCGTCGGTTTCTTCACGCGCTTGCCGGTGCCCGGCCAGGTCGGCCATTCGGCGGCCGCGCTGAGCCAGTGTGCCCGTTATTTCCCGGCGGTCGGCCTGCTGGTTGGCGGCATCGGGGCGCTGGTCTATTGGCTGGCGCTGCATGGGTGGCCGCAGCCGGTGGCCGTGCTGCTGTCGATGGCAGCGACCCTGTACGCCACCGGCGCCTTCCACGAGGACGGTCTGTCGGATACGGCCGATGGCCTGGGGGGGGGCTGGGACAAGGCGCGCATCCTGGCGATCATGAAGGACTCGCGCGTTGGCAGTTATGGTGTGGTGGCGCTGGTGCTCGCGCTGCTCGGCAAATTCGTGCTGCTGTCCGGCATCGAGCCGGCGCGCGTTCCGGCCGCGCTGCTCGCCGGCCATGCGGTGTCGCGCTTCAGCGCGACCTTGCTCATGGCGACGCTGGACTATGCCCGCGATGACGACCACAGCAAGGCCCGCCCGGCCACCGGCCGACCGTCGCCGGCATCGCTGCTCCTGGCCGCCGGTTTCGCCCTGCTACCGCTCCTCTGGCTGCCGCTGGCCAAGGCGCTGGCCAGCATGGTTTTCGTCGCACTGGCGGCATTCTGGCTGGCCGCCAAGTTCCGGCGCTGGCTGGGGGGGTATACCGGGGATTGTCTGGGGGCGGTGCAGCAGCTCACCGAGCTGGCTTTCTACCTCGGGCTCGCCCTGCATTGGCCTGGCGTCGTGGCGGGGGGCTGATGCGCCTGCATCTGATTCGTCATCCCCAGCCCCTGATCGAGGCCGGCATCTGCTACGGTCGGCTGGATTTCCCGGCCGCCGGGGATGTACCGGCGGTGGCCGACGCCCTGCGGGCCGGCTTGCCACGCGATGTGCCGGTGTGGACCAGCCCCTTGCGCCGCTGCCGCGAGCTGGCGGCCTGTCTGGCAGCCCGGCCGATGATCGACGATCGTCTGGCCGAGATGCATTTCGGTGTGTGGGAAGGGCGGCGCTGGGACGATATTCCGCGCGCCGAACTGGATGCCTGGGCCGCCGATGTCGCCGGCTATGCGCCGCCGGGGGGCGAATCGGCGCGCGACCTGCAGCGGCGGGCGCTCGATTTCGTCGCATCGCTCACCGTGCCGGAGGCGGTGGTCGTCACCCATGCCGGGGTGATCCGGACGCTCGTGGCGCATTGGCAGGGGTTGCCGCCCGAGCGGTGGACGATGCTGAGCTTTGCCTACGGCACCTGCACGCGGGTCGATGTCCCCCGCTAAAATGCCGGGTATGGAAAATTTCACGCCCCTGCGCGACGCGATACCGGTTGGAGAAATCCACCGCGCGCTGGTCATCAAGCTGCGCCATCACGGCGATGTGCTGGTCAGTTCGCCGGTCTTTTCGGTGCTCAAGGCGCATGCGCCGCAGGCCGAAATCGATGCGCTCGTCTATGCCGATACGGCCGAGATGCTGACGCTGCACCCGGCCATCGCGCAGGTGCATACCATCGACCGCAAGTGGAAGCAGCTGGGGGTGATGGGCCAGCTCAAGGCCGAGCTGGCGCTGTACAACGCGCTCAAGGCGCGGGGTTACGACCTGATCATCCACCTCACCGAGCATTGGCGCGGGGCCTGGCTGTGCCGGCTGCTCAAGCCGCGCTGGTCGGTCGGACCGGTGGTCAAGGGGCGGCCCAAGCGCTGGCAGCGGAGCTTCTCGCACCTGCAGACCCTGCATAATCCGCTGCGCCACATGGCGGAGACCAATCTCGATGCGCTGCGCCGCCTAGGCATCCAGCCGCGGCCGGACGAGCGGCGCCTGACGCTGGTGCCGGGGGCGGCGGCCGAGGCGGCGGTGGCAGTCCATCTGGCTGGTTTTGGCCTGAAGGGCAAGGATTTCATCCATGTCCACCCGGCTTCGCGCTGGTTCTTCAAGTGCTGGCCGGTCGAGCGCATGGCGACGCTGGTCGAGCGGCTGCAGGCGGCCGGTCATCCGGTGGTGCTGACGGCAGCGCCGAGCAAAGACGAGCAGAACATGCTGGCGGCCATCCAGACGCGGCTGGCCCGGCCAGCCTTCAGCCTGGCCGGGCAGTTGTCGCTGAAGGAGCTGGCGGCGCTGACCCAGGTGGCGAAATTGTTCATCGGTGTCGATTCGGCGCCGATGCATATCGCGGCGGCGGTGGGCACGCCGACCGTGGCGCTGTTCGGGCCGTCCGGCGACAAGCAGTGGGGGCCGTGGAGCGCCAACAGCCGCGTCGTGGCCAGCGCCGTGCATCCGTGCCGTCCCTGCGGTCACGACGGTTGCGGCGGCGGCAAGGTCAGCGACTGCCTGACGGCGATTGCCGTCGACGACGTGCTGGCAGCAGTGCAGGAACTGCTGGGCACGTGAAGATCGCCATCATTCGCCAGCGTTACAACCCGTTCGGCGGTGCCGAGCGCTTCGTCGAGCGCGCGCTCGGGGCGCTGGCCGGCGAGGGGGCCGAAGTTTCGCTCATTACCCGCAACTGGGACGGTGCGCCCCGCGCCGGTTTCCGGCAGATCACCTGCGATCCGCCCTATTCGCGGCTGTTCGGCGGCCGGGCGGCACGCGACCGCAGCTTTGCCGCCGCAGCGCAAGCCGAGATGGCGAAGGGGGGCTTTGACATCACTCAGTCGCACGAACGCATTCCCGGCTGCATCATCTTCCGGGCCGGCGACGGCGTGCATGCCGCCTGGCTCGACCATCGGGCACGCAGCCTTGGTTCGCTGCAGCGACTGACGCAGCGGTGGTCGCCGTATCACCGCTATGTGCTGGGGGCGGAAAGGGCGATGTTCGCCCATCCCGCCCTGCAGGCAGTCATTTGCAATTCGCAGATGGTGGCCGACGAGGTGGCGCGCTACTACGGCGTTGCTCGGGACAAGTTGCAGGTGATCTACAACGGGGTCGATACCGAGGCATTTCATCCCGGGCTGGCCGGCCAACACCGCGAAGCGACGAGGTCGGTAGCCGGCATTCCGGACGATGCGCCGATCCTGCTGTTCGTTGGCAGCGGTTTCGAGCGCAAGGGCGTACCGCAACTGTTACGGGCGGCGGCACGCATGCAGCGCACCGATGCGCGCATCGTCATCGTCGGCGCCGACCGCAAGCTGAGTGCGATGCGTAAGCTGTCCGGGCAACTCGGCTTGAGCGAGCGCGTGCTGTTTACCGGGCCGTTCAAGGATGTTCGCCCCTGGTACGGCGCTGCCGACGGCTTCGTCTTGCCAACCCTGTACGACCCGTGCCCCAATGCTGCGCTGGAGGCGCTGGCCAGCGGCTTGCCGGTGCTCACTTCGACGACCTGCGGCGCGCAGGAATGGGTGCGCGTCGGGGAGAACGGCTGGGTGGTCGATGCCGTCGATATCAATGGCCTGGCGAAGCGCCTCGACGACCTGGCCGGGCTGGCCGGCAACGCGGCGGCTCGAAAGGCCGCGCGTGCCGTGGCCGAACCGCTGACCCTGCCGGCGATGGCCGACCGCCTGCTGGCGCTTTACCATAGGCTGAGCCGCTAACGCGGGCCGGGTATAATCGCGGGTTCTACTTTTTGCTTCAAGGATGTGCATGTCTCATGACATGACCAGCCGCGAGTTGTATCTCCGGCTGCTGACCTACGTTCGGCCATACTGGAAGGCCTTTCTAGCCGCGCTGGCGTGCATGGGCATCTCCTCGCTGGCCGAGCCGGTCTTTCCGGCGATCATGAAGTCGCTGCTCGATGACGGTTTTTCCAAGGCCAACGGCCCCTGGGACTGGCTGTTCTACCCCTTGGCGATCATGGGCATTTTTCTGGTGCGCGCCATTTTTGGTTTCCTCGGCGACTACCTGATGAGCTGGGTGTCCAATAACGTCGTTGCCGAATTGCGCCAGGCCATGTTCGCCCGCATGGTGCGCCTGCCGACCCGTTATTACAGCGACAATCTGTCCGGCCGCCTGATGTCGCGCATCGCCTACGACGTGACGGGGGTTGCCGGCGCGGCGACCAATGCGCTGACCTCGCTGATCAAGGATTCGTTGTCCATCATCGGTTTGCTGATCTGGCTGATCTGGCTGAACTGGCAGTTGACGCTGATCACGCTTTCCGTGGTGCCGTTCATTGCCATCGTCGTGCGCGTGTTCAGCAAGCGCTTGCGCAGTGTTGCCCGTGGCCAGCAGGAATCGATGGGCAAAATCACTCAGGTGCTGCAGGAGACCATCGAAGGGCATAAGGTGGTCAAGATTTTTGGCGGTCAGGCCTACGAAGAGGAGCGCTTTTACCGATCCGTCCGTGAGCAGCGCCGTCTGGCCATGCGGGCGACCATGGCTGCGGCGGCTCAGTCGCCGCTGGTTCAGTTCTTTGCGGCCACCGGTGTTGCCATCATCATGGGCGTCGCCCTCAAACAGGCGTCGCATGATCAGACGACGGTGGGCAGCTTCGTTTCCTTCGTGACGGCGATGTTGATGCTGATGGCGCCGCTGAAGCGGGTGACCGACGTCAACGCGCCGATTCAGCGCGGCCTGGCGGCAGCGGAAAGCGTTTTCTCGCTGATTGACGAGGCCGCCGAACCGGATGAAGGCAAAGAGGAACTGGGGCGGGCCAAGGGGCTGGTCGAGTTCGATCGGGTGACGTTCACGTATCCGGGGGCCGAGCGGCCGGCACTGGAAAACCTGTCCCTGACCCTGCGTCCCGGCGAGTGCGTGGCGCTGGTCGGGCCCTCCGGCAGTGGCAAGACGACGGCGGCCAACCTGTTGCCGCGCTTCTACGCCCTCGATTCGGGCGAAATCCGCATTGACGGCCATCCGCTGCCCACCATCCGCCTGAACAGCTTGCGCGACAACATCGCGCTGGTCAGCCAGGATGTCGTGCTGTTCAACGACACCATTGCGGCTAACATCGCCTATGGCGGCAAGCGCGATGCCACGGTCGACGAAATCCGCGCCGCGGCCAAGGCAGCCCATGCGCTGGAATTCATCGAGGCCCTGCCCGATGGCCTGAATACCATGATCGGCGAGAACGGCGTCAAGCTGTCCGGCGGTCAGCGTCAGCGTCTGGCCATTGCCCGGGCCATCCTGAAGAATGCGCCGATCCTGATCCTCGACGAGGCGACCTCGGCCCTTGATACCGAATCCGAGCGCCACGTGCAGGCGGCGCTTGACGAACTGATGAAGGGGCGCAGCACGCTGGTCATTGCCCACCGTCTGTCGACCATCGAACGCGCCGACCGTATCATCGCGCTTGCCCACGGCCACAAGCAGGAAGAGGGCTCGCACGCCGAACTGCTCGCCCATGACGGTCTGTATGCCCGTCTGTACCGCATGCAGAAGGCGGAAGAGGTGGCCGTCTGATGCGCATCCTGCATACCGAGTCGTCGAAAGGCTGGGGCGGCCAGGAAAACCGCACACTGAACGAGCTGGTCACGATGCGCGACCGGGGGCACACGCTGGCCGTCGTCGGCCGGCCCGGGGCGCGCCTTCTCGATCGCGCCCGGGAGGCCGGCTTTGAAACGTTTGTCGTCGACATGCGCGGCGCCATCGACCTGCCGGCGATCCTCCGCCTGCGCACGGTGATCAAGCGTTTCAAAGCCGACATCGTCAATACGCATAGCGGCCGCGATACCCAGCTGGCCGGCATGGCGGCGCGCACCCTGATGCATCGTCCGCGCATTGTCCGCACCCGCCATCTGGCGCTGCCCATCACCTCGAAATTCACCTACAGCGTGCTGCCTGATCATGTCGTGACGGTCAGCAAGTCTGTCGAAAACTATCTGGTCGAGGCCGGCGTGCCGCGCGCAGGCATCACGACCATTCCGACCGGCGTCGATTTCTCGCGCTACGACCGCTCCACCGTGCAGGGCAATCTGCGCGACGAATTGGGCCTGCCAGCCGATACGCTGCTCGTCGGAACGGTCGCCATCCTGCGCGCCAAGAAGGGACATGCCGACATTCTCGATGCGGCACCGGACGTGCTGAAGCGCTTTCCGAATGCCCATTTCGTCTTCGCCGGCGACGGGCCGCAGACCGACAACCTGAAGGCGCGCATTGCCGCCGACGGATTGGAAGGACGCATCCATCTGCTCGGCCTGCGTCGCGACGTGACCAACGTGCTCGCGTCGCTCGACGTCTTCGTGTTGCCGACGCATCAGGAAGCGCTCGGCACGGCCTTCATCGAGGCCGGCGCGATGGGCTTGCCGGCCGTGGCGTCCAACGTCGATGGGGTGCCGGAAGTGATTCTCGACGGCAAGACCGGCTATCTGGTGCCGCCCCACGACGGCAAGGCCCTGATCGAGCCGCTCAGCCGCCTGCTGGCCGACCCGGTGTTGCGCCAGTCGATGGGCGCCAACGCCGCCGAATTCGTCCGTCGCAAGTTTGCCCGCGAGGTGATGGCGCAAGGCATGGAAACCGTGTATCAGCGCCTGCTGGAGGCGCAATGAGCTGGGGGCAGCCGCTGCCCGTGCTGATGTATCACCATATCAGCCCGAAACCCGGGCTGGTGACCTGTGCGCCGGACAACTTCCGGGCCCATATGCAGTGGCTGGCGGAAAATGGCTGGAGCACCCTGTCCACCGACCAGTTTGCGCAGATTCTGGTGAGCGGCCAGGTGCCCAAGAAGACGGTGCTCGTCACCTTCGACGATGGCTACCTCGACAACTGGGTTTATGCCCACCCGGTGCTCAAGGAATTTGGCCAGCGCGCGACGCTGTTCCTGATCACCGGCTGGATGGGCGACGGGGCGGTTCGCCCGCATGCCGGCCAGCCCGGCGTGCCGGACGTGCCGACCCACGGCCAGGCGATGGCCGCTGCCGCCGAGGGCAAGCGGGACGCGGCTTTCCTGCGCTGGTCGGAAGTTGAAGCGATGCGTGATGCCGGCACCTTCGATTTCCATTCGCATACGCATACGCATACCCGCTGGGACCGCCAGATCGCCGATCAGACCGAGCGCGATCAGGCGCTGGCCGACGATCTGGCTGCCTCGCGCGCCACGCTGGCGGCGCGGCTCGGCATCGACAGTCCGCACCTGTGCTGGCCGCAGGGCTACTACGATGCCGCTTACCAGCGTGTCGCGCGGGCCGCCGGCTTTACGCACCTGTACACCACCGAGCATGGTGTCGTGCGCCGCGATACCGATCCAGAAGGCATCCCGCGCCTGGTCATCAAGGACAAGCCGGCCAAATGGTTCGGCGGGCGGATGGGAATCTACGGCCGGCCGCTGCTGTCGGCCCTTTATCTTGGCCTGAAGACGGGCGGGAAGGGTCGCTGATGCGTCTGCGCCTGCGTGAACCGCTGCTCTACCGCTGGCTGCGCCTGAAGCGGGCCCTGGATCGCCGGCCGCGTCCGGCCAGCGAGCTCGGCACACCGGCGATTCGCCGCATTCTGGCCATCTCCTGTACGGCGCTGGGCGATACGCTGCTGTCCACACCAGGGCTGCGGGCCCTGCGCCAGACGTACCCGCAAGCGCACCTCACGCTGCTCGTGCATCCGTCGCTACAGCAGCTTTTCACTGGTCTGGCCGACGTGGACGAGTTGATCCCCTACGACGGCAAATGGCGGGGCTTCCGCCGCGCCGCCAGTCAGCTCAAAGACTACGATCTGGCCGTCATCCTGCACGGCAACGAACCGCAGGCAACGCCGCTGGCCTACCTGTCCGGTGCCCGCCACATTTTCAAGCTACCCAACAACAACCGCTGGAATTTCCTGCTCAGCAACCGCGAGCCGGTGCTCGGCTGGGACGACCTCGGGCACGGCATCGACCAACGTCTGGCTGTCGTCAGGCTGGCCGGGGCTGTCGGCGAATTCGATCGACGCATGACCGTGCCGGCGCACGCCGAGGGTAAGGCAGCCGTGGATCGGGCCTTGCTCGAGCGCGGCTGGCAGGATGCGACGATTGTCGCTTTCCAGCCCGGCGCCTCGACCATGAGCCGGCGCTGGCCGCGTGCGCGCTTCATTGCGGCGGCAGCCGAAATGGTCAAGGCATGGCCGGATCTGCGTTTCGTGGTGACCGGTTCGCCGGCCGAGGCCGCGCTGTGCCAGGAGGTCGCCGCCGGTATCGAAGCCGCTGCGCCACTGCCCGGCGGCACGCGGGCCTGGGCTTCGGCCGGGCTGCTGCCCCTGATCGCCTTGCCCGACCTGTTGCGCCGCTCCCGTCTGCTGGTCACCGGCGATACCGGGCCGATGCATCTGGCGGTGACGGTCGACACGCCGGTTGTCGCGCTGTTCGCGGTGTCCGATCCGGCCCGTTCCGGCCCCGCCTACGATCTCGACAAGCACGTGATCATCCGCAAGTGGCGGACCTGCAACCCCTGCCATTCGAAAAATTGCCCCTACGCCGAGCCGATCTGCATGGACAACATCGCGGTCGATGAGGTGGTAGTGGCGGTCGATTCCATCCTGCGCCGGGATCCGGCATGAGCACAGCCAAACGTATTCTCCTGCTCGACACCGGCAACGAATGGGGCGGCGGCACCAACAGCATGTTCGAGCTGCTCAAGCGCATCGACCGATCGCGTTTTGACGTTACCTGTTGCTTTTACAAGGACTACAAGAAGGGCCAGAGCGGCCGCCGGCTGTCCGAGGAGCTGGCCGGCATCGGCATTCCGCTGGTTCTGCTGCCGATCCACCAGCAGCCGTTGTGGGCCAAGCTGGCCAAGGAAGCGGCGCGCGGCCTGCTGGCCTGGTCCGGGCGCCTGAAAAAGCGCGCGGTGCTGGCCATCGAGATGCAGTGGCGCATCAAGCCGCGCGTCGCGGCGTTGAAGCGCCTGCTGGAAGAGGGGGCTTACGACTTGCTGTACATGAACAACCAGCCGTCGTCGAACCTCGAAGGCTATTTGGCAGCCGAGGCCGCCGGTCTGCCGGTCGTCCAGCATTGCCGCATCGAACCGGCCCTGCAAGCCAACGAGGCAGCTGTGGTCAATCGTACCGCGACGCGCATTATCTGCGTCTCGCAAGGTGTGGCCGACGTGCTGGCCGCCCAGCATGTCGCCGGGAACCGGCTGCGCGTGGTTTATAACGCCATCGACAGCCGCCTCGCCTTGCCTGCCCCGGTTGAACTGCCGACGACGGCAAGGGGGCTGATTGTCGGCACGGTCGGCCAGCTGACGGCACGCAAGGGCGTGCATCATCTGCTGCAGGCCGTGGCCAACCTGAAGGCCGAAGGACTGGCTGTGACCTGCCTGATCCTGGGCGAGGGGCCACAACGGGCTGAACTGGAAAGTGCCGTGAGCCGTCTCGGGTTACGCGAGCAGGTTAGTTTCGTCGGCTTCCAGTCGCAGCCGCTGGCCTGGGTGCAGGTCATGGATGTCTGTGTGTTGTGCTCGAGCAAGGAAGGTTTGCCGCGCGTCGTGCTCGAAGCCATGCTGGCGGGGAAGCCGGTGGTTGGTTCCGACGTGACCGGCACCCGCGAACTGGTGGTGCATGAAGAGACCGGGCTGCTCTATGCCTACGGTGATGTCGCCGCGTTGACAGCGGCACTGCGTCGCCTGCTGACTGACGCCGGCCTGCGCCGGAGCATGGGCGAGGCCGGTCGCCGCCGGGTGGCCGAGCACTATTCAATCGAAGCCTATGTTGCCGGCGTGATGCAGGTGCTTGACGAGGCCCTGCCGTGATCTACCTGCTGCTGACCTGGCTGCTGGCACCGCTGCTGTGGCTGCGGGCCGCGTTGCGCGGTGCACCCCGCACGCAGCGCATCCTCGTCATCCAGACCGCCAAAATCGGGGATTTTGTCGCGACGACGCCGGTCTTTCGTGCCCTGCGCAATCGCCTGCCCGATACCGAGATCGTCGCCTTGCTGCATCCGCTGACTGTGCCGCTGGCACGTCAGCTGGATAGTATCGACCGCATTCTCACGCTGCCCAAATACGGCTTCAAGGGCTGGACCGGCAAACGCTGGCTGCTCGACCAACTGGCCGAGGGGTACGACGGGGTGCTGATCCTCAGCCCCAACCTGACGAATTTGCTGGTGCCGTTCTGGGCCGGCATACGGAAGCGGGTTTCAGTCCTCGCCGACCGCCGGCAAGGCAGTTCCCGTCTGGCCTGGCCTTTCCTGACGCATGGCGAGGCGCATCGGGCCGGACAGATGTTCCGGGAAACCGCCTTGCGCGCGCTGGCTGGGCTCGGCATCAGCGTGGATGCCTCATTGCTTGCCTTGCCTAACGAAATGTGTGGCGCGCAAAGCGGCCAGGCCCGGCTCGCCTCGCTATCGCCGCATCTGCACCGCCCGCTGCTCGGTTTTGGACTGGGCGCCGGCAACCGGATGAAGGCGCTGGATACGGCACAAATCGTGGCACTGGCCGGCCAGCTGGTCAGCCGCACTGCTGCGACGTTGGTCCTGATCGGCACCGCGGCCGACCGGCAGGCGGCCGAGGCCGTCTGCGCCAGTCTTCCGGCTGGTCGCGTCATCGATACGACCGGCCAATGGGCGCTCGACGAACTGCCGGTCCTGCTTGGCGCCCTCGACTGCTTCGTCGGCGTCGATTCCGGCGCCACCTACATGGCCGACGCGCTGGGTGTGCCGGTCGTCGATTTCATGGGGCCGGCCGATGACCTGGACCAAAGGCCGATCGGGCGTGCTGCCATCGTGATCCGCAGCAGTGAACCCTGCGCCCCCTGTTCACATGCTTTCGATGCGCCTTACACCTGCCCTCTGGGAACGCGGGCGTGCATTGCCAAGATGCCGCTAACAGCGCTGGTTGAAACTGCTGTCCGCCTCTGTTCGAAAAAGGAAACTTGCCATGTCGAATGATAAGCCTTCAGTGCTCCATATCCATTTCTGGGCGGATATACGGAATTCGGCGGGTTCCGTCGAGAAGGTGATTACCGCTTTTGCCAGTCATGGAGAGCGTTACCGTCACTGGGTCGCATGTTGTCCGACAGAATCTGAGCTGCCGTCCACTTTCGAGCATCATGGAGTAACGGTATATACGTTCCGCGAGAACCGGATGGCCAATCGGGTTTTCAACAAAATGTTTCGTCTGAATGCCTTTACCTTTGGTGATCTGGTGCGCCTGATCGACCGTTTGCGGCCCGATGTTCTCCATTTCCACAACCGTCAGGAACTGGTTGATGGTGTCGTTCGGAGGCTGAAGTACCGCCCTGCGGTCGTCGTTCACTATCACCGGCATTTTATGCAACCCGTTGTTCCAGTGTCGGCTGATCGCTTGCTGTTCGTTAGTCAGTGTACAGCAGACGATATCATCGGCAAGACTGCAACGAGAAAACCCAGCAGCATCGTTTTTAATCCGTTGTCCCTGGAGGTTCTGGCGCGTGTGTCAGATTGTGCTGAACGCCCCCACGGCCGCAGGCCGTCGACGATTCTCTTCGGTGGCGGCGGTAATCCGATCAAAGGCGGGAAGGAGTTGATCGAGGCGTTCTCCGCCTTGCCGCCAGGAGCGGCTCGGCTGATTCTGGCAGGGAGAAATGTTGAAAAGCTACCAGGCCTTCCTAGGGAACCTCTGAACAAGCTTCAATAAACGAGGTTACTTTTCCGGCCGAAGCCAGATTTTTCATAATGCGACAACGAATGTGCCGTTTTCCTGCTGATTTCCGGAGTTTCGATCTCCGGTGT
>JBKBHB010000025.1:0-52373 GCA_046297855.1 Azonexus sp. | reverse complement strand
GAATAGTCCTCGGGACGTAAGCTCACCCCGGAAACGGGGAGGCAGAAACCGCCGGATACGTGATCCGTACGTCCGGTGGTGTGGGAGGACGGCGGGGGCGACCCCGCCTCCTACCCGATTGGTGTAGCCGAAAGGGCCGGTTTCGGCCATGCACGGCTGGAATCCTTACTTCGCGACAAAGGTGTCCGGCATTTGTAGCGCAACCACCTCACCACGCGCCGTCTCGACGCCCTCGGCATAAACCGATGCCTCGACCACCACCTTGCGCCCCTTGATTTCCTTGACCCGGCCGCGAATCTCGAGCTCCGGGCCGAGCGGTGTCGGCTTCAGATAGCTCACTTGCAGCGAGCCGGTGACGAAACGGAAGGCTGGCAGGCTGTCCATTGGCCGGTTTTCGGCACGGTACATGGCAGCAGCTGCCGTTCCGGTCCCGTGGCAGTCGATCAGCGAGGCCAGGAGGCCGCCATAGACGAAACCGGGGATGGCGGTATGCTCGGGGCGCGGCTGAAAACGGGTTACGGTTTCGTCGCCATCCCAAAACGTCTTGATCTGATGTCCCTTGTCGTTGTTGCGGCCGCAGCCGTAGCAGTGGGCGAGGGGTTCCGGGTAGTAATCCTGAAAGGCCAGCATGCTCTCTCCTTGTTTTGGTTTGAGCCTGTATCCTAGGCCAGGCACCAAGGCACGGCTACTGTGAGGCTGGCCAGCAATCGTGCAAATTCCGCCAATGCCCGGGGGTTACATCGAGATCGTGTGGCAGCTGGAGGGCAGGCGGTAGATGGCCATTTCCGTATCCGGCATCAGGGCATTCAGGAACAGGCTGAACATGGAAACGAACAGGCTGGCGAAAAGGGCGGTCCGGAAGCCGGAAACCGTAAAGCCGGGAACCATTCTGGCGACGAGCCACAACAGCAGCGCATTGATGACGAGCAGGAACAATCCCAGCGTGAGGATGGTCAGCGGCAGGGTGAGCAAAACCAGCAAGGGCCAGAGCACCGCATTCGCCAAGCCGAGGAGCAGTGCCGAAACAATCAGGCTTGCCGGGCTGGCGAAGCGAATGCCGTTGAATAGGAGGCTGGCCACCCACAGGGATGCGGCGGTGATGCCCAGTTGGATGAGGAAAGCGGTCAGGTTGGCGAGCATGGCAAGCTTGGAAAATGCGACGGTGAGGGCAGGATTATCGGCTGGAATGTTCCTGGTGCCGATTCCTTGTCGCCTCATTGTTGACAATGAATGGGTAAGTCGGGGCAATTCCGCTTACCCTGTCGCTGTTGAGCGTTTTGGTTGATGTCGTGTCGATATCCATGAATGAACAGTCCCTGGCGCAACTGGCGCTTTTTCTGCGCGATCTTGGTTTGGCTCTGCATTTGAGCGGGGCGCCGGCGCACGCCGTGGAGCGGGTTTTATCCACGGTGGGGCAGCGCTTTGGCGTCAAGGTGGAGGGATTCGCCGTGCTGACCTTCCTGGCCCTGACGGTGGTGGCGCCCTCCGGCCTACGGCGGACCGAAATGCTGCGGCTGCCGCCCTACGATTACAACATGGCCCGCCTGATCGCCTTGCAGGAATTGTGTCGGGATATCGCCGACCTGGCCGCCTTGCCCGACTATGTCGAGCGCCTCGCCGCGATCATGGCGCAGCCGGTGTCGTGGAGTGGCTGGCGATATGCCGCGATGGGCATGCTGTTATCGGCCTCGGTTGCCTTGCTGCTGCGCGGTGGCTGGGTCGAAATGCTCTGCGGCGGCCTGATCGGCCTGCTGTTTACCGCAGCCAGTCAGCGCCTGGCCGGTCTGCCCCGCCTCGGGCCGGCAGTGCCGGTCATTCTCTGCGCGGCAGCGGCGATGCTGGCACAGGGCCTGGCGCATCTTCTGCCGCAGCAATCGCCGTTCATCTCGGCAGTGGCGGGTGTGGTGCTGTTGTTGCCCGGCTTTACGCTCACTGTGGCCATGTCGGAACTGGCCACGCAAAATTACCTGGCCGGCACCGGCCGGCTGACGGGGGCGGTCATCCTGCTCTTCCTGATGGGGGCCGGGCTGGCGATTGGCACGGCCTTGAGTCAGACGGTCTGGCCGCTGGCGGGGTCGGGGGGCGTCGTGCCATTGCCGGCCTGGGTGATCTGGCCGGCCGTGGCAATCCTGGGCGTCTCCCTGCTGGCGGTGCTGCAGGCTCCGTTGTCATCGCTGCCGGTTGCGATTGGCGGCTGTCTGCTGGCCTGGGCGGCCTATTCCTTGACCAGCGCCACGCTCGGCAACGTCGTGGGGGCCTTCGGTGCTGCCCTGGCCATCGGTATCGCCGGGCACCTCTACCAGTCGGTGAGCGGTCGCCCGGCTGTGCTGGTCGAAACCCCCGGCCTGATCACCTTGGTGCCGGGGAGCCTCGGGTTCCGTGGCCTGCACGCCCTGATGCAGCAGGAAAGCGTCGTCGGCATCAACCTGATGACCGACATGCTGACGACCGGGGTGGTATTGGCTGTGGGGCTGTTGCTGGCCGACAACATCATGCCCCTCCTGCTGCGCCAGGACGCGCGCGAAGTTGTCTGAATCAGAAGCTGTAGCGGATTTCCGAATACACCCGGTCGTGCTGGTCGTAGCGGCCAAACAAGCCGAGTGGCGGGCCGCTGAAGATGTCGGCGCCGAACATCAGGCGCCAGTTGCGCTGGATGTTCCAAGACACGCGCGGGCGGAACAGCCAGTCGGATCGGTTCAGGCTGGAAATGAACAGGGCCTGGGTTTCCCAGTCGTTGCCGAGTTTGGTGCTGGCGAACAGGCTGTAGCCGTTTTCGAGCCGGTCGGCAATGAGGTCGGGGTGGTGGTCGAAGTGCTGTCGCTGGAAGAATTGCACGTTGAGGCGGCTGTCAGCCGGCAGTGTGAAATCGAGACCGACGGCCCAGTCCAGCGTGTGTTGTCTGGCCAGGCCATCGGCGTCGGTCAGATTCAGCACGGCAAATTGGCGATCGCGGGTATAAACGGCCTCTGCCTTGAGGACGATGTCACCAAAATCCTTGGCCAGCGTTCCGCCGTATTGGTGAATGCGGTCGTGGCGGGCCTGGTAGATGAAGGTGGGGCGGGCGCCGGGCACGATCTCGCGATAGAAGGTCGGATTGATGTCGGAACTGCGGTAGTAGAAACCGGAAATATCCCAGCCGTTTTTCAGCGTCGAAAGACGCAGGCCGTAGTTCATGTTGCTGGCGGTGCCGTCCGGCCGTTGCTCCGGCAGGTACTGTACATTGGCACCGGGCGGTACGGGCTGGTAAGGATAATATTCGGCGCCCGGGCGGCCGATGTTGTCGTAACTGGCGACCGGTATCCAGAGCAATTCGGCATGGGTGTCGTTGGCAAAATACTCGGCCCGCACCGCCCACTGCGGAATGCGCATCTGGTCGAACTCGGGGAGAATGAATTCGCGCTGATCGCGGGCCGATACCACATCGGCGAAGAACAGGCCGACCATTTCGCCCCATACGACATGTTGCCGCCCGAAGCGGAAATCCCAGTTGCCGGTGCTGTAGTCGAGGTAGTTCTCGCGCAGCGCAATGTCGAACCGCTGGTTCTGTTCAACGGCGCTGTTGTAGAAATCGTTGATGCCGTAGACAAAGTCGTAGTCCACCCGGACGCCCAGTTTCCACTTCAGGCTATCCGACAGCTTTCCCTGGCTGTGGAGGTCGGCACGGGTACGGAGCTTTGACCAGTGATCCGGATTCGAGGTGGTCCGGGCGCCCTCGAATTGCAGAAAACCCTTGATGCCGCTGCCGGCGGGAGCCTTGCTGCTGGCGGCGCCTTTCAGGTCGTCGCCGAATAGCGCATCGCGACCGAGCAGGTCGTCATCGGCCGCGGAGCACGGGAGGGCCAGGCAGGCGGCGAGGGCAAGCGAGAGGGAGTGGAATGAAGTCTTCACGATCGGGTTGTGAGCAGGGGTTAGTCGGAATCGGAGTCGTCTTCGGGTTCCGGCGCGTTGCGAACGCGGGCGATATTCCAGGTCTTGTCACCCGGGTTGCGGACGCCGAAGGCCGTGATGTAGCCATCCTCGACCTGTACCAGCCGGTCGGCATGGTCGATGACCTTCTGGTCATGGGTTGAAAAGATGAAGGTGGTCTTCAGGTGGCGGTTGATCTGCTTCATCAGGCGCAGGATTTCGCGCCCCGTCGCCTTGTCGAGGTTGGCGGTCGGTTCGTCGGCCAGGATGATGCTGGGCTTGATTGCCAGGGCGCGGGCGATGGCGACCCGCTGCCGTTGACCGCCGCTCAGTTGATTGGGGCGGTGATTGGCGAACTTGCCCAGGCCGACGATATCAAGGAAATAGGCGACACGCCGCTTCCGTTCCTCGGCCGTAATGTCCCGCCGGCGAAGGAGGGGGTATTCGACGTTTTCAGCCGCCGAGAGGACGGGCAGCAGGTTGAAGGTCTGGAAGATGAAGCCGATCGAGCGGGCGCGAATGTCGGCCAGTTCGTTGGGGGTCTTTTCGGAGACGTCTTCTTCGTTGATGAAGATGCGGCCGCGGGTCGGCTTGTCGATGCAGCCGATCAGGTTGAGCAGCGTGGTTTTGCCACTGCCCGACGGGCCGGAGATGGCGAGGAATACGCCGGCGTCAATTGACCATGTAATATCATGCAGCGCCTGAACGGTTTGCTCGCCCAGCTGGTAGTCTTTGTAGACGTGTTCGATGCGAACGACACTCATGGCTTAGCGAGACAACGCAAAAAGGGTTCTGAACGGAAGGGAGTGAAGCATGCAACCGACAACCGAACGACGTGTATCGATGCCTTCGGCATGGGCTTGGGCAGGTGCGATGTTCATGGCGATCCTATCGTTTCCGCTTCAGGCAGAGGAGTTGGGAGCGAACCCGGCCAGTGATGCTGTTGCTCGCAGTATAGTTGAAAAGGCGGACAAGGTTCGATTTCCGGCAGAGGGCTTTCAGGTTGATGTCGTCATCAACAGCTATCGTGCCGACAAGGAAATGGATTTTCACAAATACCGCGTCCTTTCCAAGGGTAACGAGAATACGGTCGTCATGGTCACCGAGCCGGCGTCGGAGCGCGGCCAGATCATCCTGATGAAGGGGCGCGACTTGTGGGTTTTCATGCCCGAGGTATCGCAGCCGGTGCGGATCTCGCTCGCTCAGCGCCTGACCGGGCAGGTGGCGAACGGCGACCTGGCGCGGGCGAATTTCTCTGGCGACTACAATCCGAAAATCGTCGGCAGCGAAAAGATCGGCAACGAGACTTATCATGTCCTCGAGTTGGTGGCGGTGGATCGCAGCGTGACTTATCAGCGCGTCATGTACTGGGTGAACGAGAAATCCGGTTGGCCGCTGAAAGCCGAGTTCTATTCGCTGTCGAACCGCCTGCTGAAGAAGTGCAGCTATGAGAATTTCCAGACCATGGCCGGCCGCGTCCGGCCGACCCGCCTGGTGATGGAAGACGCGCTGAAGGCCGGCGAGAAGTCGGTGCTCGAATACAGCGACATGCGCCTGCGCGAGTTGCCCGACAAGATTTTCACCAAGGAATACCTCAAGAAACTCGACTGAATCGGTCGCTCCCCTGTCAATTCATGGTTTCCAACGCATGTCCTCTCTAATCCCCGTTGTTCTTTCCGGTGGTTCCGGCACCCGTCTGTGGCCCCTGTCCCGCGAAAAATACCCCAAGCAGTTGTTGCCGCTCGTCGGCGACCAGACCATGCTGCAGGAAACCGTCGCCCGTCTCGATGGCATCCCCGGCCTGGGTGAGCCCATCCTGGTCTGCAACGAGGAACACCGTTTTGCGGTCGCCGAGCAATTGCGCCTGTTGGGCAAGCAGGGGCAAATCCTGCTCGAACCCTGCGGCCGCAACACCGCGCCCGCCCTGACGCTGGCCGCCCTCTGGGCGCGACGCGGCGGGGATGACCCGGTGCTGGTCGTGATGCCGGCCGATCACGTGATTCTCGACAGCGCGGGCTTTCGCGATGCGGTGCGGCGTGCCGCCGTCCTGGCCGGGCAGGGGCTGGCTGTCACCTTCGGTATCACGCCGGACTGTCCGGAAACGGGTTATGGCTATATCCAGCAGGGCGAGCCCAATGGGCTGGATGCGCATGCCTTCGCGCTCCGCCGGTTTGTCGAGAAGCCGGATCGCGCTACGGCCGAAGCCTATCTGGCGGCAGGCGACTACCTCTGGAACAGTGGCATTTTCGTCATGCGGGCTTCGACCTGGCTGACGGCGCTGGCGGCTTGCCGTCCGGATATTCTGGATGCCTGTACCGAGGCATTGGCCGCGGTCAGCCAGGATGGCGATTTTGTGCGTGTGGCGCGGGACGTGTTTGCACAATGCCCTTCCGACTCCATCGATTACGCGGTGATGGAGCGCTTGTCGGGCGGGGGCGGGGGATTGCCGCAGGCCGTCGTCATTCCATTGTCGGCCGGATGGTCGGATGTCGGCGCCTGGGACGCCTTGTGGAAAGTGCTGGCCAAATGCGATGCCGGCAATGCGGCGCGCGGCGATGTACTGCTCGAAGGGTGCGCCAATACCCTGGCCGTCTCGGAAAGCCGACTGGTTGCCTGCGTTGGCCTGAGCGACGTGGTGGTCGTCGAAACCGACGACGCGGTGCTGGTGGCGCATCATTCGGCAACGCAGGACGTCAAGAAGATCGTTGATCGCCTGAAGGCGGAAAAACGGCCGGTTGCGCAATGGCATCGCAAGGTGCATCGTCCCTGGGGTTGGTATGATGGCGTCGATTGCGGTGAGCGTTTCCAGGTCAAGCGGATTTGCGTCAAGCCCGGCGCTGCCTTGTCCTTGCAGATGCACCACCATCGCGCCGAGCACTGGATCGTGGTGACCGGAACGGCCCGCGTCACAAAGGGGGACGAGGTCTTCCTGGTGACGGAAAACCAGTCGACCTACATTCCGCTCGGTGTCCGCCACCGTCTGGAAAATCCCGGGATCGTTCCGCTCGAGATGATCGAGGTTCAGTCCGGCAGCTACCTCGGTGAGGACGACATCGTCCGTTTCGAGGATACCTACGGGCGCGGCTGATCAGTCGAACAGCAGGGCCGCGGCAACCTTGCGGCCCTCGGCCGCGAGGATGTTGTAGGTCCGGCAGGCTGCTTGCAGGTCCATCACGTCAAGGCCGATACCGGCCATGGCAAAGGGGCGGAGGAGGGGGCCTGCCGGAAAACGCAAGCGCGAGCCGGTGCCGAGCAGAATGATCTCGGTGCCCAGTCCGGTCAGGATTTCCATGTCGGCTTCGCTGAGGCTGGCGACCGAGGCAGTAGTCCATTCCGGACGCAACGATTCCGGCAGGACGATCAGGTTCCGGCTGAATCGTTCCTGGTTGACCATGACGTAGTCGGGGCCGTAGGCGGTGAACAGGTTCAGTCCGGCAGTATTCGAGGGATGGAGTTTCACTGTGCGATCGATCCGAGAGGCCCGCCCAAATTGCGGTGCACCATACGAAAAGGTAGGATTATACCTTTGGCCTGAATGGGCTATCAGCGGCCTCGCCGGAACCATCGCATGAGACACGTCAAGAAATCCGCCAAACTCGCCAACGTCTGTTATGACATCCGCGGCCCCGTGCTGCAGAAGGCCAAGCAGATGGAGGAAGAGGGTCACAAGATCATCAAGCTGAATATCGGCAACCTCGCCGCGTTCGGCTTCGATGCGCCCGAGGAAATTCAGCAGGACATGATCCGCAACCTGCCGAATGCGGCCGGTTACACCGACTCGAAGGGCATTTTTGCGGCGCGCAAGGCGATCATGCATTACACCCAGCAGAAGGGTATCAAGGGTGTGACGCTCGACGACATTTACGTCGGCAATGGCGTTTCGGAATTGATCGTCATGGCGATGAATGCCCTGCTCGATGCGGGTGACGAGGTGCTCGTCCCGGCGCCGGATTATCCCTTGTGGACGGCGGCGATAAGCCTGTCGGGCGGGACGCCCCGGCATTACCTGTGCGATGAGGCCAAGGGCTGGCTGCCCGATCTGGACGATATCCGCAGCAAGATCAACGCCCATACCAAGGCGATCGTGCTGATCAATCCGAACAACCCGACCGGTGCGCTGTATCCCGATGATCTGCTGTGCGAGATCATCGATATCGCCCGTCAGCATCACCTGACGATCTATGCCGACGAGGTGTACGACAAGGTGTTGTACGACGGCGCCAAGCATACCTCGATCGCCTCGCTGGCCGAGGATGTGCTGATGATCACGTTCAATGGCCTGTCGAAGAATTACCGTTCCTGCGGCTACCGCGCCGGCTGGATGGTGGTGTCCGGCGACAAGCGCCATGCCCGGGATTACATCGAGGGGCTCGACATGCTGGCCTCAATGCGGCTGTGCGCCAATGCCCCTGGCCAGCATGGCATCCAGACTGCGCTGGGCGGCTACCAGAGCATCGACGACCTGATCAAGGAAGGCGGCCGCCTGCGTCGCCAGCGTGACATCGCGCACGAACTGATCACGGCCATTCCGGGCGTGACCTGCGTCAAGCCGAAGGCGGCGCTCTACATGTTCCCGCGTCTCGATCCCAAAATCTACCCGATCAAGAACGACCAGCAGTTCATTTCCGAACTGCTGCAGGAAGAAAAGGTCCTGCTGGTTCAGGGCACCGGCTTCAACTGGCCGCATCCCGATCACTTCCGCCTGGTTTTCCTGCCGCATGAGGACGACCTGCGCGAGGCCATCGGCCGTATTGCCCGTTTCCTCGAAAACTATCGCAAGCGTCACGGCACCAATTAGTCCTTGGTCCTCCGTGGCAAGCATCGTCTACCAACTTCCAACCTCATTCACTTTACGCACATGAAACCCATCAATGTTGGCCTTATCGGCATCGGCACCGTCGGCGGTGGCACGTGGACCGTCCTCAATCGCAATGCGGAAGAAATCACCCGCCGCGCCGGCCGTCCGATTCGCATCACCGCAGTTGCCGACAAGAATGTGGAGCTGGCCAGGCGAGTCACGGCGGGTGCCGCCCGGGTGACGGATGATGCTTTCGCGCTGGTCAACGATCCGGAAATCGACATCGTCGTCGAACTGATCGGTGGCTACGGTGTGGCCAGGGAAGTGGTCATGCAGGCCATCGCCAATGGCAAGCACGTGGTGACGGCCAACAAGGCGCTGCTTGCCGTGCATGGCACCGAAATCTTCGCCGCCGCCCAGCAGAAAGGCGTCATGGTCGCCTTCGAGGCTGCCGTCGCCGGTGGCATTCCGATCATCAAGGCGCTGCGCGAGGGTCTTTCCGCCAACCGCATCGAATGGGCGGCCGGCATCATCAACGGGACGACCAACTTCATCCTGTCCGAAATGCGCGACAAGGGCCTGTCCTTCGACGAGGTGCTGAAGGAAGCCCAGCGCCTGGGGTATGCCGAGGCCGATCCGACCTTCGATATCGAAGGTGTCGATGCTGCGCACAAAGCCACGCTGATTTCGGCCATCGCGTTCGGCATTCCGGTGCAATTCGACAAGGCTTACGTCGAAGGCATCACCAAACTCGAAGCCTCCGACATCAAGTACGCAGAACAGCTCGGCTACCGCATCAAGCTGCTTGGCATTGCCAAGCGGCGCGACAAGGGTGTCGAGCTGCGCGTGCATCCGACCCTGATCCCGGCCAAGCGCCTGCTGGCCAACGTCGAGGGGGCGATGAACGCCGTCATGGTCAAGGGCGATGCCGTGGGCACCACGCTGTACTACGGCAAGGGGGCCGGCGCCGAACCGACGGCTTCCGCCGTCGTTGCCGACCTGGTCGACGTCGCCCGCCTGGCGACCGCCGATCCGGAACATCGCGTACCCCACCTGGCCTTCCAGCCGGATGCCATGTCCAACCTGCCCATCCTGCCGATGAGCGAGGTGGAGACCGGCTACTACCTGCGTTTGCGCGTCGAGGACAAGCCGGGCGTGCTGGCCGACATCACCCGGATCCTGGCTGATCAGGGCATCTCGATCGATGCCCTGTTGCAGCGTGAGCCGGAAGAAGGCGAGGGCGAGACCGACATCATCATCCTGACCCACGTCTGCCAGGAAAGCGCGGCCGATGCCGCCATCGCCAGGATCGAGGCCCTGCCGGCCCAGAAGGGCAAGGTCAAGCGCATCCGCCTGGAAGAACTGCAGTAAGGCGGCAGGCGGAGCAATACACTGACAAGGGGACTGCGGTCCCCTTTTGCTTTTGATGTGACAGGTGTGCAGAAATGGCTGAGCGACAAGCGGTTGAACTCGAAAAATCCTATCTGCTGCTCAATCACGGCCCGGTGACCCTGGTGTCGGCGGCGCACGATGGGCGACGCAACGTGATGGCGGCCGCCTGGGTCATGCCGCTCGATTTCTCGCCCCCCAAGGTGGCGGTGGTGATTGATGGGCGGACCTTCACCCGCGCCTTGATCGAGGCGAGTGGCGCATTCGTACTGAACATCCCGTGCCGGGCGATGGCCGAGCAAGTGCTGGCCGTCGGATCGTGCAGCGGGCGCGAGGTCGACAAGTTTGCCGCCTTTGCTCTCGGGGCATCGGCCGAAGCGGTGACGCCAGCCCCCTTGATCGATGGTTGCATTGCGTGGCTGGCCTGCAAGGTGATCCCGGAGGCGCATAACCAGCAGCGCTACGACCTGTTCATCGCCGAGGTGGTGGGGGCCTGGGCCGATCCGCGCGTATTTGCGGCCGGGCGCTGGCGCTTTCCTTCGGATGATCTGCGCACCCTCCATTACCTGGCGGGGGGCAACTTTCTGGTGTCGGGCGACGCGTTTGCGGCGGGCGGGCAATAGGCCCCGGGGGGATATGGGTATTACGATGCGCATCAAGGACTCGCCGGAGGCGGAACGGCAACATGATGGCCGATTGCCATCCCGGCATGTCTGATACTGGAGCCATCATGCAACCTATTCATGTCTGCAACCACACCACCCCGGAAGCCCTCTATCCGTTCGACGCGCGCGGCATCGCCAAGCGTTTCCGCCATGCTGCCATCTTTGGTGCGCTCGATGCGCTGATGCCGGGTGAAACGATGCGTTTCTGCAACGACCATGATCCACTGCCGCTGCTTGCCCAGCTCCAGCAGCGCTACGGCCAGCACCTGAGCATCGAGTACCAGCAGCGTGAGCCGGGCGCCATCGTCATCGACTTCAAAGTCGTCGGCTGAGTGATACCCACTGCGAGCCTCAGCCTTTTCTCCGTCATCGCCAGCACCGTGCTGGCGGTCGCAGGTTGGGGTTCGCCGCTGGCGGTGGCGCATCTGGCGTTCGCCGTCGGCGTCGTGCCGCTGATCTTTGCGGCCATGATGCATTTCGTTCCGGTGCTGACGCGCACCGGCGATATCGATTCCCGCCTGATGCGTTTGCCGAATGCGGCGCAGGCCTTCGGTGTGATCGCCGTGCTGGCGATGCAGGGGGTGCTGCCCTATGCGCTGGTTCATGTTGCTGCCTTGGGTGATCTGCTGGCGGCGGCCATCCTGCTCAACTGGATCGTCGTCCGGGTGCGGGCGACCCTGGGCAGCCCGCACCCCGGTTGGCGCTGGTATGGCGCCGCCCTCGGCTGCCTCTTGCTCGCCCTTTGCGCCGTACTGCTCATTCCCGTCCTGCCGGGATACTGGCCGGCACTGCGCCTCTTTCACCTGCACCTGAATACGACCGGCCTGATTGGCCTGGCGGCGCTGGGCACTTTGCCGGTCCTGTTGCCCACGGCACTTGGCAAGCCTGACCCGGAGGCAGCGGGATGGTTGCGCCGGCGCCTCTGGCTTTCTGCCTCGGGGACCGTGGTGCTGGCGACGGGGGCTGCCATCGCCTGGCCGTTTGCGGCGCCCGGCGCCTTGCTGATCCTGGTTGCCGCGATGAGTCTGGCCGGACAGTGGGTGCGTCGTTTCGGACTGGCGACCGTGTTGCGCGACGGAGTTGCAGCGTCGCTGTTCGTTTCGCTGCTCGGCTTGGTGGCGGCGCTGATGGCCGGTTTGCTGCATGGTGCCGGCCTCTTGCCGACGCGGCCTTCGTTGTTTGCCTGGGCGGCCGGCTTCCTGCTGCCATTGGTGACCGGCGCGCTGAGCCAGTTGCTTCCGGTCTGGCGCTGGCCGGGGCCGGTCATCCCGGCGCGCAGTATCATGCGGCAAAAACTGGCTGCGCGCGGCACGGTGCGTGCGGGACTCTTTCTGGCTGCGGCACTGGCCATGATGGGCAACTGGCCGGCGATTGGTGGCGTACTGACGCTGCTTGGCCTGGCTTTCTTCGTGGTCGGCCTTGTACAGGCGGTGCGTGTGCAGCGCGCATCGCGGTAAAATCGCCCCTTTTCGCTTTCTCAGGTTTTTGCCATGCGCTATATCTCGACCCGCGGCAACGCCGCGCCCCAGGCTTTTTGCGACATTCTTCTCGGCGGCCTGGCCCCGGATGGCGGTCTATACCTGCCGGAAAGCTATCCGCAGATTAGCCGGGCCGAGCTCGATGCCTGGCGCAACCTGTCGTATGCCGATCTGGCCTACGAAATCCTCGCCAAGTTCATTACCGACATTCCGGCCGCCGATCTCAAGGCGCTGGTCGCCAAAACCTACACCGCCCAGGTTTATCGCCACACCCGCAACGGCGGCGACGCGGCCCAGATCACGCCGCTGACCCAGCTCGAAGATGGCCTGTACACTCAGGAATTGTCGAATGGCCCGACGCTGGCCTTCAAGGACATGGCCATGCAGTTGCTCGGCAACCTGTTCGAGTACGTGCTCGACAAGCGTGGCCAGTCGATCAACATCCTGGGTGCCACCTCCGGCGATACCGGCTCGGCGGCCGAGTACGCCATGCGCGGCAAGCACAACGTCAAGGTCTTCATGTTGTCGCCGGAGGGCAAAATGAGCGCCTTCCAGCGCGCCCAGATGTATTCGCTGCAGGATGCCAACATCTTCAACATCGCCGTAACCGGCATGTTTGACGACGCCCAGGACATCGTGAAGGCGGTTTCCAACGATGCCGAGTTCAAGGCCAGGTACAAGATCGGCGCGGTCAATTCGATCAACTGGGCGCGCGTCGCGGCACAGATCGTTTATTACTTCCAGGGCTATTTCCTGGCGACCCGGTCGAATGACGAGCAGGTGGCGTTCTGCGTGCCGTCGGGCAACTTTGGCAACATCTGCGCCGGCCATATCGCGCGCCAGATGGGCTTGCCCATCGCCCGCCTGGTGCTGGCGACCAACGAGAACGATGTGCTCGACGAATTCTTCCGGACCGGTGTCTATCGTCCGCGGACGTCGGCCGAAACCAGCGTCACCTCCAGTCCGTCGATGGATATTTCGAAGGCCTCCAACTTCGAGCGCTTCGTCTTCGATCTGGTCGGCCGTGATCCGGCGGTGGTGCGCGCGTTGTGGGCCAAGGTCGACAAGGGCGAGGCCTTTGACCTGTCCACGACGCCGTTCTGGGCCAGGATGCCGCAATTCGCCTTTGTCTCGGGCAAGAGCACGCACAACGACCGCATCAAGACCATCCGCTTTGCCCAAGGGCGTTACAACGTGATGCTCGATACCCATACCGCCGACGGCCTCAAGGTTGCCTTGGAGAACCGCCTGCCGGGGGTGCCGATGATCGTGCTGGAAACCGCCCAGCCGGCCAAGTTCGAGGAAACCATCCGCGAGGCGCTCGGTACCGAACCGGTCCGTCCGGCCGAACTGGCTGGCATCGAGAATCTGCCGCAGCGCGTCGTCGTCATGCCGCCCGATGTAGCCGCCATCAAGCAGTTCATCGTGGAGCACGTGTGAGTTTCGATCACGAAGCCTTCTGGTCGGCCCGTTACCGGGATGCCGGCGAGGATTACCTGTTCGGCACGGCGCCGAACAAGTTCCTTGCCCAGCAGGCGGCGCGTTTCGGTGCCGACATGCATGTCCTGTCGGTGGCCGATGGCGAAGGACGCAACGCAGTCTGGCTGGCCGAGCAGGGGTGCCGCGTGACAGCGACAGAAATCTCGCCGGTCGCGCTGGAAAAGGCGCGCAAGCTGGCCCGTGCACGCCATGTCGAGGTGGCGTGGCAACAGGCCGATATCCTGCACTGGGAATGGCCGGTCGAAGCCTATGATGCCGTGGTCGGCATCTTTATCCAGTTTGCCACGCCGGCCGAGCAACCGCGTCAGATCGGCGGCATGAAGCGGGCGGTCAAGCCGGGCGGTTTGCTGTTCCTTCAGGGATATACGCCGAAGCAACTGGCGTTCCGCACGGGCGGCCCATCAACAGCCGACAATCTGTATACCGCCGAGTTGTTGCGCGAATGGTTTGCCGATTGGGAAATCGTGTCGCTCCATGAGCACGAGGATACGATCGAAGAGGGAACCGCGCATGTCGGCCGGTCGGCACTGATTGATCTGGTGGCGCGCAAACCTACAGGTAGATAACGGCGGGGAACACTGCCACGGCCAGCACGAGGACCAGCCATTCGAGGTTGTGGCGGGCCAGGAAACCCGTGAAGTGCAAGATCAGAATCGTAATCGCGACAACGTAGAACAGCGCGAACAGCATTTGAATTTCCCCGACGATCGTTGTTATGCCTTTGGCGTGGGCATTATGACGACAAATGGCGGAAAAGCCTAGCCGACGAAGCGCATCGACAGGTCGAGTGCCTTGACATCCTTGGTCAGTGCGCCGACCGAGATGCGGTCGACGCCGGTTTCGGCGATGCTGCGGATGGTATCCAGGGTGACGTTGCCGGAGGCTTCCAGAATGGCGCGGCCGGCGTTGATGCGCGATGCCTCGCGCATCATGTCGAGGCTGAAGTTGTCGAGCAGGATCATCGTGGCGCCGGCGGCCAGGGCCTGGTTCAGCTCGTCGAGGCTTTCGACCTCGATCTGGATGAACTTGCAACGCTGGCCAGCCGCGGCGGCAACCTGCCGGGCGGCCGCCAGGGCCGGAGCGATGCCGCCGGCGGCGTGGATATGGTTTTCCTTGATCAGGATGGCATCCCACAGCGCCAGTCGGTGATTGCCACCCCCCCCGGCCCGGACGGCGTATTTCTGGGCGATGCGCAAGCCGGGCAGGGTCTTGCGGGTGTCGACCACCTGTGCGCCGGTGCCGGCAATGGCATCGGCATAGGCGCGGGCCTTGCTGGCGACGGCGGAAAGTAGTTGCAGGAAGTTCAGGGCGCTGCGTTCGGCGGTGAGCAGGGCGCGACCGTTACCTTCGATTTCACACAGTAACTGATTGGCGGCGATGCGATCGCCATCGGCCCCGTGCCAGGTGATCGTGGCGGTCGGATCGCACCGGCGAATACATGCGTCGAACCAGGCCGTGCCGCACAGTACGCCGGGTTCGCGGCAGATCACGGTGGCCTTGACCCGGCGCTCCCCAGGAACCAGGCTGGCGGTCAGGTCGCCGGCCCCGACATCCTCGGCCAGGGCAGCGGTAACGTTGCGGTTGATTTCTTCGGGCAGCGGGTAGTCGAAGGCGATGCTCATGATCGATGTCGGGCGGTGGATTAAACCCGCATTTTACAGGGCGTCCGGCGTGGCGACCCAGGTGTTGAAGAGATGACGGGCGCTGTCGATGACTTCGCCTGCGGTCAGGCCGACCGGCCCGCAGCCCTGGGCGACCAGCCGGTCGGCTGCGGCGCCATGCAGGTGGACGGCGGCGAGCAGGGCGGCTTCGGCCGGCCAGTTCTGGGCGAGCAAGGCGACGATCAGGCCGCACAGCACATCGCCCATGCCGGCCGTCGCCATGCCGGGGTTGCCGGTGGTGTTGATCCACCAGCGGCCGTCGGCCAGCGCAACGACCGTACCGCAGCCTTTCAGTGCGATGTGGCTACGATAGCGGTCGGCCAGTTCGCGGGCGGCCTTGATCCGGTCGCTCTGAACGTCGCGCACCGAGCAGCCGAGCAGGCGGGCGGCTTCGGCCGGGTGCGGGGTGAGGATGGCCGGGCCGACGCGGTTGTACAGGTTGCCCTCAAGCCGACCGTCTTCGGCCAACAGGTTGAGGGCATCGGCGTCGAGCACGAGGTGCACCGGGGCTTTCAGGGATTGTTCGAGTAGTCGCAGAGCCTCCGCGGAACGGCCGAGGCCGGGCCCGCAGGCGAGGGCCTGCAGGTCGGCCTGGAGCAGCGTGTCGGCACGGCGCAGCATGAGTTCCGGTTGCTGCAGGTCGACGGCTGGGGCATCGCCATCGAGCAGGCCGACATAGGTTCGCCCGGCGCCGAGTTTCAGGGCGGCGCGTCCGGCCAGGAAGGCGGCGCCGACCATGGATTTGGCGCCGCCCAGGATGCCGGCATTGCCGAAACTGCCCTTGTGGCTGTTGCGGCGGCGTGGCTTCAGGCGTTCGGCGAAATCGTGGCGGCTGATGATGTGGCCGTCCGGTTCGGCTTCGGCCCTGACATCCAGGGCCAAGTCGGCGATGCGGATCTGGCCGCAGTGGTCCGGGCCATCGGCGGTGTACAGGCCGGGCTTGGCGGCGATGAAGGTGAGCGTGTGGCTGGCGCGGATCGTCGGTGCCAGCGCGGTGCCGGTTTCGGTATCGAGGCCGGACGGGCAATCCAGGGCGAGCAGGGGGCAGGCATCGCGCTCGGCCAGTCGGTTGGCGAGGCCAATCCAGCGGGCGTAGCGATCTTCCGGCGGGCGGGTCAGCCCGATGCCGAACAGACCGTCGACGATCAGTGACCAGCGCGGGTCTTCGGGGATGTCGTCGACCATGCTGCCGCCGGCTGCCAGGTAGCGCTGGCGGGCTGCGGCAGCGTCAGGCGGTAGTGTGTCGGCCGCGCCACCGCAAACCAGGCAGAGGTCGAAGCTACGCTCGCGCAGCCGGCGGGCCATGTCGAAGGCGTCGCCCCCGTTGTTGCCGGGGCCGGCCAGGATCAGAATGGCGCGGTCCTGTCCGCCGGCCAGGCTGGCGGCCCAGTCGGCAGCAGCCTGGCCGGCACGTTGCATCAGGGCATCGGCGGCATGCGTCGCCTCGATGCGGCGCAGCGCGGCATGCCGGTAGAGGGGGAGCGAGGTCATGGCATTCATCCGTGGCGGTCAATGTGCTGGAGTATGAGGCCAAGCAGCGCCTCGGGGTCGATCGGCTTGGAAATGTGGGCGACCATGCCGGCTGCCAGGCAGGCGCTCCGTTCCTCGTCGAGGGCGTGGGCCGTTTGGCCGATGACGGGCAGTTGCGGGGCGATGGCGTGGATCTGGCGGGTGGCGTCGTAGCCGTTCATCAGGGGCATCTGGATGTCCATGAGGACCAGATCGAAGGCTCGGGGGCCGCCTTGCTTCACCCGGTCAAGCGCCTGCTGGCCATTGTCGGCCAGGGTCACCGTCGCGCCGTAATCGTGGAGGACGGATTGCATGATCTCCTGGTTGATCTCGACATCCTCGGCGACCAGGATGCGCTTGCCGGCCAGCGGTCTGGGGTCGTCGACCATGGGGGCGGCCGGGGGCGCGGCAGGATGCTCGTCGGCCAACGGCCAGTAGGGCAGACGGACTTCAAAGCAACTGCCTTGACCGGGGGTGCTGTCGACCGAGATGCTGCCGCCCAGCAACCCGATCAGGCGCGACGAGATGGCGAGGCCGAGGCCGGTGCCGCCAAAGCGGCGGGTCATCGAGCCGTCGGCCTGCTCGAAGGGATTGAAGATCGAGCCGCATTGTGCCGGGTCAATGCCGATGCCGGTGTCGCGAACCTGGAATACCAGTTGGTCGTCCGTACGCGCCGCGGCCAGGGTGACGTTGCCCCGTTCGGTGAATTTGACCGCATTGGAGAGCAGGTTGAGCAGAATCTGCCGCAGGCGCAGGGCGTCCGTCCGGCAGGCGGCTGGCAAGTCGTCGGCCAGTTCCAGGCGCAGGGCGAGGTGCTTGGCTTCGGCTCGCTCCTGCATCAGTTCCAGCGACTCGCGCAGCAGGCCGGGAAGATCCACGGGCAGCAATTCGACTTTGAGCATCCCGGCTTCCATTTTCGAGAAATCGAGAATGTCGTTGATGATGCCGAGCAGCAGGCTGCCGGAGTGGGTAATTTTGTCGAAGAGGATGTAAGCCTTGCTGCCCGGGCTTTCGGTACGCTTGCCGATATGGGCCAGGCCCAGCATGCCGTGTAGCGGGGTGCGGATCTCGTGGCTCATGTTGGCCAGAAATTCACTTTTCACGCCGGCCAGCCGCTCCGCCTCGTTGCGCGCCGCTTCCAGTGCGGCGGTGCGGGCTTCGACGAGGTGCTCCAGGCGTTCCCGGTATTCTTCCAGTTCGGCCGTCATCGCATTGCGCTCGGTAATGTCCGTGATAAAGCCGTGCCAGAGCGTGTCGTTCTGGCCGACCCTTTCCGGCTGGGCGGTGATCGCCAGCCATCGTTCACTGCCGTCGGGCCGGACGATACGGTAATCAACGCGCCAGGGCAGCAGGCTGTCGGCCGATTCCTGCAGGCTGGCCATAAAACGTTCGGCATCCTCCGGATGGATCGGCTTGCGCAGTGCCTCGGGATCGGCCTCGGCCGCTTCGGGGGAGATTCCATACAACTCGGCGACGCCATCGCTGATGAAGGGCAAGTCGCCGTGTCCGTCGGCATGCCGGCGGTACTGGAATACCACCCCGGGCACGAAGGAAACGAGGTGGCGGAGGCGCTGGTTGGCGGCGTGCTCGGCTGAACGGGCCTCCTCCGCCATGACGGCAGCCTGCAAGTCGTTGAAGGCCTCGGTGAGCAGGCCGATTTCGTCGCGGCGGACGACCGGCAGGGCCTGGCGGGGAATTTCCCCGGCATTCATCCGGCGCAGCAGGGTGGCGGCACCGGACAAGGGGCGCAGTTGCACATGCAGCCACCAGCCGCTGATCAGCGTGGCAACCAGGGTCAGGATGGCCGAGGCGATCAGCAGGTGGCGTTCCATCGCGTCGATCGGGGCGAAGGCTTCGTCAACTGGCAATACCGAATGCATCATCCAGCCGGTGCTCGGGATGCGCTTGTTGGACGACAATTCGACGACGCCGCGCGAACTCCTGGCGATGCCCGAGCCTTCGTAGCCTGCCATGTAGCGGTCGTAGACCGGGTTGATGCCGGGCGGCGGGCCGGCTTTCATAACCCGCCGTTTGTCGGACGAGGCGACGAAAATACGCGATTTCGGGGCAGACACCAGGAAATCGCCGGTATTGCCGTACTTGGCCGAGCCGATTTGATCGAGGAAGTTGGGTTCCGCCAGGTTGGTGACGCCGATCACGAGCCCGATCGTCCGGCCCTCGTCCCCCTTGATCGGGACGATCAGCGTAAAGACCGGCAGGCCGCTGTTCGGGCTGATGACGGGTTCCGGCAACTGCGGCTGCCCGGTTTTCAAACCGAGTTCGATGAATTCGTAATGGCCGTACTGGCTGCCCGTCCGGTTCAGCGCGCTGGGTACGCTGGCGATGGCGGTGCCGGTCGCGTCGGTGATGATGACGCCCCAGTTGAAGATGCTTTTGGGAATCCGTCTTTCCTCAAGCAGGCGCTGCGTCGCAGCGGGTGACGCGAGCAGTTCGGCTGTCAGGCTGCTGGCGATGGATTCGGCGATGCTCTGGCGTTCCAGGATGGAGCGATCGATTTCCTTGGCGATCAGCGACACGGTCGAGAATTGCTGGGCCGAGATGGCCGCTTCCATGTCGTGGCGCAGGGAGCGGCTCAGGGAATATTCCGTGGCCCACAGGATGCCGAGGACGATACACAGCATGCCGACGGCGATGCGGGTGTGCAGGGAGCGCCAGTTGGGGAGGGCGAGCATGTGAATGAGTGTTCCGTTTCCGATTCTTCCCGGCCTCCGGGAGCCATGCTGAAAATGCCCGCGCAACGGCTGTTTTCAGCGGATGACCCGGATGCCGGCCTGTACTCTAACTGTCGGCCATGGCTTTGGCGAGGCAGAGCGTGGTGTGGTGTATCCGGACCGTATCGGTGATCTGTCGGGCATACCCTCCGGCCATGGCAATCGCGACCGGCAGGCGATGCGCCCGGCAGCGTGCGAAGACGGTCCGGTCGCGTTCGGCCAGACCGTCGAAGGTCAGGGCCAGGCGCCCCAGGCGGTCGTCCTGGTAAGGGTCGGCGCCAGCCAGATAGATGACCAGATCGGGGCGGGCCAGGCCGAAGGCGGTGTCCAGCCCTTCGTTCAGCCGTAGCAGGTAGGCGGCATCGGGGCAGCCATCCGGCAGTTCGATGTCGAGGTCGCTATGTTCCTTGGCGAAGGGATAGTTGCGCGCGCCGTGGATCGAGAAGGTGAAGATGCTGTCGTCGCCGTGCAGGATGCTCGCCGTTCCGTTGCCTTGGTGCACATCGCAATCGACGATTAGGACACGCTCGACCAGCCCTTCGGCCTGCATGGCCCGGGCTGCGACGGCAGCATCATTGAAGACGCAGAAACCTTCGCCCCGGTCGCGGAAGGCGTGGTGCGTTCCGCCCGCCAGATTGGCCGCGACCCCGTCGGCGATGGCTGCACGGCAGGCGGCGATGGTGGCTCCGGCCGAGCGGCGTGAGCGTTCGACCATGCCGGGGCTCCATGGAAAGCCGATAGCTTTCATCGCCTTTTCGGGCAATTGGCCGAACGTGACCGCACGGATATAGGAAAAATCGTGGGCACGACCGAGTTCCTCATCGGTGGCCGCGTGTGGCAGATGAAAATCGGCCGGGCTGAACGCTCCGCTGGCCAGCAGGCTTTCGCGCAGCAGCGCGTACTTCTCCATCGGGAAGCGGTGGCCGGCCGGCAGGGGCAGCACGAAGACATCGGTGTAAAACAGCTGCACGGCCGATGCCTTGGACCGTTGTTCAGTTCAGGGTGGCGGAGAGCTTGCGACGGAATTCGCGGACGAGATCGTCGTACTGCTCGCCGGACAAGGCCTCGAACAGGTTCAGGATGGCCTGGCGGCCGGCGCCCTGCTCGAAAAAGCGATCGCGGCGGACGACTTCCAGCGCCGCTTCGAGTGCTTCACGGAAGCGGCCCTGCGCGGCGTAAGCTTTGGACAGCGCCAGCCGGCTGGCGTGGTCATCCGGGTTGGCGGCCAGCTTGGCCTCCAGCGGTGCGGTGTCGGCGGCACCGTCGAGCAGCGCGAGGCGGGCGCGCAGGGCGTTGGCACGATCCGGTTCGTTGGCGTAATCGCCGGCCAGCAGTTGCTTGGCTTCGTCGTGGCGGCCGAGCTGCATCAGCACCTCGACGGCATCGAGCTGGATGGCCTGATCCTGCGGGTTGGTCTGGCTGGCCTGAACCAGCACGGCCAGTGCTTCCTCGAGCTGGCCTTGGGCGACCAGGGCAGCAGCCTGCCCCCGCAGGTCTGCGTGCTCCGGCCCGGCCGGCAGTGCAATGCGGTCGAGGAACTGGCGAATCTGGCCTTCCGGAATGGCGCCGTTGAATTCGTCGACCAGTTGGCCACGGAACAGCACCTTGACCGACGGGATGCTGCGCACGCCGAAGTGCTGGGCCAGTTCCGGATTTTCGTCGGAATTGACCTTGGCCAGCAGGAAGCGGCCCTTGTATTCCTCGGCCAGTTTTTCCAGCAGCGGCTTCAAGACCTTGCAGGGGCCGCACCAGGGCGCCCAGAAATCGACGACGACCGGGACGGTGTCGGCCTGGTTCAGGACTTTGGTTTCGAATTCATCGAGGGAGACGTCAAATGCAAACTCGGACATGGTGATGGCCTGGAAAAGTTAGAGTCGGACGAATTCTACCGTCTGCCCGCAACCGGCGGGAGGGTCGAGCTGAAGGCGTGACGGCCCGGGGCCGGACAGCCACAGGGCGATTCGGGCGGGCAGATCGGGGGCGTCGGGCAGGCCGGACGGCCCGCTGGCGATCCGTTCCAGCCGGGCCCGGAGCGGACTGGCGGGTGCCCGCTGCAGCGACAGCCAATGGCCGCTCGCCATGTCGTGCCGGTGATCGAGCTGGGCGCAGAGCACCTGGCTGTAGCGGCCCTCGCCCAACCAGGCCATCGCCAGGTGGAGCAGCAGGCCCCAGTTCGCACTGTCGGCGTTGTCGAGCGGCACGTGGCTGGCCGCCTGCAGGCCGGGGAGGAAGGGTTGGATCTGCGCCGCGGCGAGTGCCGGCTGGGTGGCCAGAAAGTCGTAGGGCATGGGGTCGCCGCCTTCGGCCATTTCGGCGAGCAAGGTCAGCGTTTCCAGGCGCGGGCCGCTGGTCGATTGCCAGAGCAGGGCCGTCGGTAGCGAACGGCGCTCAGCCGGCAGGGCGGCGCAGGCGCCGAGCAGGGCGAGTTGGGTGAGCACGGCGGCGCGGCGTAGCGGCTTGCCAAGGGCGGCGCGCACGGCGGCCGGGAGTTCGGCTGGAGCGAATTGCTGGCTGAAGGCGACGTCGAGGCCAATCATCGGGTACGCGTCACGATCAGGCTGGCCAGGCCGCCGCCGAAACCGATCAGGTTGAGCAGGGCGTGGCGGACGTCGGCTGCCTGGCGATGGGGGGTGGGGGTCAGGCCGATATCGGCATCTATTTTGGCGAATTGGGCGGTGGCTGGAAGTTGCCCGGCCTCCAGGCAGGCGAGCAGGGCGGCCAGTTCGGCAATGCCGCTGGCGCCCAGCGTATGGCCGAGGGCCGGCTTGAGCGAGAGGAGGGGGGGCATGGCCGGGCCGAACACCTGGTGCAGGGCGCGCGCTTCTGCCAGGTCGGTGCCTGGCGAGCCGGCGGCCTGGACCTTGACCACGTCGATGTCGGCCGGGGTCAATCCGGCGGCATGCAGGCAATCGCTCATGACCCGGGCGATGGGCGCTCCTGCGGGATCGGGGCCGGTGGCCGAATAGCCGTCGAGGCCGTTGCGTTGCCCGGCAATCTGCCACGGCCCGACCCGGGCCGAGAGGCGCACCACGGCCACCGCCTCGCCGAGGACCAGGCCATCGCGCCGGGCATCGAAGGGGCGGCCGGCATCGGGCGAAAGCAGTTCCATCGCGGCAAAACCGGCCAGCGTACTGCGGTTGGCGAACTCGACGCCCAGCACGAGCGCTTCGTCGATCAGCCCGGCGGCGATCAGGGTGCTGGCGGCATCGATCGCGGAAAAGCCGGAGACGCAGGCGTTTGAAAAGCTGTAGCGGGGGCCGCGCAGGCCCAGCCAGTCGGCCAGTTGCCGGGTGAACGAGGCACTGCCGGCGGGCATGGCGAAGGGCGCCCCCTGTTGCTCGAAATGGCCGATCTGGAAGGAGGAGGAAGCGACGAAAAGCGGCGTCTCCACGGGCACGTTGCCCAGTTGGCCGCCGACATGGCGGATCGCCAGTTCGGCCCGGCGCAGCCAGTCCGTTTCGGGCAGCGGCAGCGGGAAGTAAGGAAAGCGCCGTTCGCCCAGTTGCCAGCTAGCCGCAGTGCATTCCCCGGCCCACAAGGCATCGCGCACGGTGCTCGGCGAATCGCCGCGAGCGCAGAGCAGGCCGCTGCCGGCGATGAAAACGGGTTTTGCCATCCGTTTACGCCCGGCTGGCCAGCCAGCCTTCGAGATGCTCGGCCAGGTTGGCGACGCTGGACAGGATGCGGCGGGTCTCCTTGCTGTCCGGCAAGCGCAGGCCGTATTGCTTCTTGATTGCCATCGACACCTGCAGGGCGTCGAGCGAATCGAGCTGGAGCGAGGCTTCCGGGCCGAAGAGTAGTTCGTCGTCGGTGATGCTGGCTGGATCGCAATCCTTGTCGCAAGCTTCGACGATCAGGGCTTTCAGGGCGAGGCGGAGTTCGGCGTTCATGAGGAATGTCGGCGATTGAGCCGGATGGCGGCTGCCAGCGCGACAGCGGCGCAGGCGAGGAGTTTGATGAGATCGGGCAGGATGGCGGCCAAGTCGCCGTGGCGCAGCATGACGGTATGAAAACCCTGCAGTCCCCAGGCCATTGGCGAAAACTCGGCGAGTGTTTGCATGGCGGCCGGCATCATGAACTTGGGCACCATGATGCCGCCGATGGCGCCCATCAAGATGTTGCCGACACCGCCGACGATGGTGGCCTGCTGGGTGGTCCGGGTGATACTGGCAACGAAGAGCGCGACGGCCACGGCAGCCAGGCTGACCGCAGCGGCGACCAGCCACCAGGCGAGCAGCCCGACGCCGTGTGGCATGACCAGTGCTTCGCCGCCGAACAAGGGCACACCGAACAGGCCGACGCCGACCATCAGTCCGGCCTGGATCTGGTTGACGATGAAAAAGGGCAGCAATTTGCCCAGCAATACGAGGCGGAACGGCAGGCCCATGCTGGCCAGGCGCTGGAGCGTTCCCTGCTGGCGCTCGGCGATCAGGATGGACGAAATCGGGATGACCACGAAGAACATGGCGAAAACCAGCCAGGCCGGCACGTTCTGCTGCACCGAGGAGGGCGGGCGAATGCTGCGATCGTTCTGCACGGCGATGCTGACGATTTCGTCCGGCCATTCCCGCTCCGGGGCGTTGGCGGTGGTTGGCAGGCCGAACAGCAGGCTGGCCTTGCGGGTCAGTTCGTCGGCGCGTAGCGTGCCGAGTGCAGTGCTGGTTTGGTTGCGGAAGGCCAGTTGCAGGGCCGGGTTTAGCGTTGGATCGACCATCAGGGTCAGCGGCTCGGTCGGCTGCCCGTCCACGCCGGCCGGGGCCAGCAGGCGTTCGCCAAAGCCCCGGGGGAGGACCAGCGCCAGGGCATAACGGCCATCGCGGATGGCTTGCCGGGCGGTTTCGGTCCGGGCGACGGTCTCGACCAGGCGAAAACTGCCGGTCTGGTTCAGGCGGCGGGCCAGCGACTGCGAATGGGGGCTGCCGTCGAGATCGACGATGGCGTAGCCGACATCGATTGCGGCGCCGGGCATGAAGGCGTCGTGCAGCGCCATGGTCATGACCAGGATGAAAATGACCGGCATCACGAACAGCGCGGCCAGACCGTGCCGGTCGCGCAGCAGGGCGAGGGTTTCCTTGCGCCACAGGGCGATCAGGCGGTTCATCGCTCACTCCCGCAGCGAGCGCCGGGTCAGGCGCATGAAGAGCTGTTCGAGGTTCTGCCGGCCGACATTCAGGCGATGTACCGGGCAGCCGGCAGCGGCCAGTTCGTCGAGCAGGCGGGGGAGGGCAGCGGCCGAAGGGAGGTCCAGCCGGTAGGTCAGCGGCCCGGCTTCGGTGATCGGGTAGCGGCCAGCCAGCGCGGCCGGCATGTCGGCACCCAGCATCAATTCGGCCACCGATTCGTCGCTGCGCAGCAGTTCATCCAGACTGCCCTCAGCCAGCACGCGGCCCTGGTCGATGATGGCGACGCGCTGGCAGATGGCTTCGACTTCTTCCATGTAGTGGCTGGTGTACAGCACCGTCGTTCCGGCAACCGGCAGACCGGCGATGGATTCGAGCAGGAAGCGGCGCGATTGCGGGTCGACACCGACGGTCGGCTCGTCAAGGAGCAGCAGTTTCGGCTTGCCGAGTAGGCCGATCGCCAGGTTAAGTCGCCGCCGCAGGCCGCCGGACAATTGCTCGGCCCGCTTGCCGACGACCTGTTCGAGGCGGGCGAAGGCGATGGCCTGTTCGATCCGGGCCTCCGATTCGCCTTTGTCCAGACCGAGGACACCTCCGAAAAACTGCAGGTTCTCGGCCACGGTCAGCATTGGGTAGAAGGCATGTTCCTGTGGAACCAGGGCGATGGCGCGCGGTTCACTGTGCCGGGCCTCGGCCAGCGGGCGGCCGTTCAGCGTGATCTGTCCGCCGACAGGCGATTGCAGGCCGGCGAGGATGGCGATCAGCGTCGTCTTGCCGGCCCCGTTCGGGCCGAGCAGGCCGTAGACGTTGCCGGCCGGGATGTCGAGCGTGACCCCATCCAGGGCGGCAGCTGCGGCGCCGGGGTAGCGGAAGGAAAGGTTCGCGATGTGTAGCATCAGGCAGCGCGGCGCAGGTCGCGGAAAAAGGCCTGCTCGCAATCGGCGATGGCGCGCAGCTTGTCGGCCAGCCTCGGCGGGTGTAGCGGGTCGCGGTCCCGGATCATGCGGGCCGTGGCGAGTGCGAACTCCCGCCATTCGTCGCCGATGTCGATCAACTGCTCGGCCAGTTCGCCCAGCGCCGGGCGGGCGAGCAACTCGGCCGCTTCCTGCAGGAAGCTGGCGTAGATGAAGCGAAAACCGCCGCCGCCGGTGCCGATTTCCTCCTGCATACGCACCACCTGGCCGATGAACAGCTTGCTGTGGGCGGCGCCGCCGCCGGTGTCGAGTCTTTCGATAGTCTTGGCCAGCCAGCGGATGCCGCGCACGCCGATGATCGGCAGTGGGGCATCGAGCATGATGCGCGTCGTCTTCCTGATGGCGGCGGGCAGGACGTTTTGCCAGTCGGGCATGTGCGGCGTGCCGACCGGGTAATAGAGCAGGCCCTTGGGCGCCAGGGCGCCCCTGGCGAAGCGGGCGCGCTGCAGGTCGGCCGGGGCGCAGGTGACGGTCGTTTCGGCCACCGGGTCGGAAAGCAGGTAGTCGCCGCTCGCCGGGTCGCGCCCGAAGGCCAGCACGTTGTGGGCGTTGAAATGAAAGCGCAGGTCTTCCGGCAGGTAGGGCAGCCAGAACACCGAGGTCTGCAGGCCGACCACCTGGCCTTGGGCGAGCAATTCGTTCAGCCGGGCGACGCCGGCAGCCGGATTGCGGAAGGTTTCGAAGCGCATCTTCAGGCCGAGCGGCTTCTGCAGGCCCTGGATGATGGCCTTGGGCGGCATCCGGTAGGCGATCAGCGGCAGGCCGTTGATCTTGATGATCGGCAGGTAGGCGAAGGAAAGAGCCGACGAGAGGCCGAAAGCCATCGGCTCGGAAAGCGGCAGGCCATGATGGCGCAGCAGGTTGGACATACACCCGCTTTCGCAGTGCGAGGCCTGGCGGTGCTGGAAATCCATCAGTCCACCTTCTTTAGCTGGTCGACCGTGATGCCCATGGCGTCGGCGTAAGTGGTGAGCAGGGAAGCAGACAGGCCGGCGAAGACGGCAGGCCGGAAATGCCGGCGGATACGCCACTGCCAGATACCGCTGGCCTGCGAGAGCAAGGGAACGTCCATGCGCACCCGGTACATGTGGTATTCGAGAGGTGAGGTCTGGCCGGCCAGCACGCGCTGGCGGGCGTTTTCGGTCAGCCGCAACAGATCATCGACCGCCTGCCGGGTGACGATTTCCTCGACTTCCCAGCCGGCCGACTGGACGATATGCAGCTTGCCATCTGCCCCCCGGGCATACATCGCCTTGCGATGGCCGCCCAGCGTGCTGTTGCCCTCTTGCGGCACCTCGCTATCCAGCATGATCGACGACCGTCAGGTGCATCAGCGAGCCGGTAAAGCGACCGCTCTCCGGCACGAAGCAGAGCAGGCGTTCGCCAGCCTGCAGGCGACCGCTGTGGAACAATTCATCGAGGATGATGAAGATCGAGGCCGAACCGGTGTTGCCCTTGGTTTGCAGGTTGGTGAACCACTTTTCCCGGGCAATCGCAAAATCGTTTGCCGCCATGTAGTCGGCCAGCGGCTGGCGGAAATACTCGGAAGACATGTGCGGCAGGAACCAGTCGACCGCTGCGGCCTGCAGTTGGTGGCGCACCCGGGCGGTGGCCAGCGACTTGCCGAAAGTCTGCTCGACGATGGCTTCATTGAGCAGGCGGACATCCTGTTTGACACAGAAGATCGAGCGCGCCGCCCACTCGCCGGCGGCAAATTCCTGCCAGCCGCGGAAACGGCCATCGGCCTCCTTGTCGCCGCCGGCATACATGCAGACCGGCATGCTGTCGGCCTGGGACTGGAGGTCGATCCAGTCGATGCGCAACGACAGGCCGACCGGCCGTGGCCGGTTTTCGACCAGAAACGCGCCGGCGCCATCGGACAGCATCCAGCGCAGGAAGTCCTTCTCGAAGGCGATTTCCGGGTTGTCTTCCAGTGCGGCGACGCGGTGCGCCGATTCGGGTTCATACAGACGGGCGAGCAGGCCGCCCGATGCACGTTCCGAGCCGCTGGCCAGCGCCTTTTTCGCCTGCCCGGCCAGGACCGACAGGTAGGCGTATTTCAGCGCGCCCATGCCGGCGGCGCAGATGCCGGCGGTCGAAATCACTTCGCAAGGCGGAATCCCCAGTTCGCCATGAACCATGACGGCGTGGCTTGGCATCAACTGGTCGGCACACGAGGTGCCGCAGGCCAGAACCTCGACGTTCGACAGATCGAGGCCGCGCAGGGCTGCCGCCGCCAGCTGGGCATTGGAGTGGGTGAAGGCCCCCGTCGCCGGATCAATGGCGTAATGACGGCTGCGAATGCCGTTGTTGCGCAACACGATGCGCCGGGCCCGCGACGGTTTGCCGGCAATCATGCCAAGCACGTTTTCGATATCGTCGTTGGCGACCGGCGCATTGGGCAGGAAAGAAGAGGTGCCGGTGATGTAGGCACTACCGCGACTGGTCATGTTTTTCTAGATTGAATGCCTGTGACCCGCTTGGAAGTTCCAGCCGAGCACGCAACCCCTCCAGTCGCGATTTCAGCAGCGGGTAAAAAAGCCATTGTAACAACAGGCTGGTGGGAACCACCGTTAATACCATCACGATCAGGTAGAGCGAAAACACCAGCAGGACGGGGCGCCGCTGCCAGCTGCCACGCTTGCCGAAAGCCCGGATCAGGCGTGACCAGATTCCGAAGGCACGCCGACCGGCCCGTTCGCTGAGCGCCAGGCGCGGATTGACGTTGACGGCGCGCAGACCGGTGAGCATCGGCCGGCCGGTCGTTTCATCGTCCCGCGCCAGTGCGTCGGCCAGTGCTTCGCCAAAACGACGGGCGGCACGAATTTCCTCGGGGGCCACGCCGGCTGGTGGCAGGCCAAGAAAGCGGTCGCGCTTGCCAGTCAGTACCCAGCGCGGTGTGGTAATGAAGGTGGCGAGCGGATGACCGCGATCGGTCAGGGCGATGTGATCGCACAACCTGCCGCCTGCTGCCGCAATCAGCTGGCGCATCGTATCCTGGGCCGACAACCACATGTTGCGGCAGGCGACCAGCGTGATGACTGGCTTGCCGCGGATCAGGGCCTTGCCGTCCGTGCTGTGCAGGAAGGCGGTCATGGGCAGGGCCGGGGAAAGAAACCAGACCTGATAGCACAGGATCACCAAATCGAAATCGCTATCGGCGGCAATCGATAGCGGCTTGAGCGGTGGCGCATCGAGTTGCACGCATTCCGGCATCGCGTCGACAAAGTCGATGATGGGCCAGGGAAAGGGAAAAGCCTCGGCCGGAACCAGGGTTTCCCGATGCACGGCATGGCCGCCCTCGCACAATGGCGCAATCAACTGGGTGGCAATTCCGGAGAGCTGCCCGGATTGCGAATAATCGACGACGAGAACGCGCTTCACGATGGCGGCCGGCAATGAAGGGAGGGCGGATTCTAGCAAATGCTCCGGTAATTTCCGGCTTGCGAAAACCGGTGACCGGAATGGCCGGGGGCGTCGACGAATTTGGGGATTCCCGCCCTTATCGGCTATCATTCTGCTTTCCCGCAGCTAGTCTTTCCATGACCAAATACGTTTTCGTTACGGGTGGTGTCGTGTCCTCCCTGGGCAAAGGCATCGCCGCCGCGTCGCTGGGGGCCATTCTGGAATCCCGCGGCATCAAAGTCACCCACCTCAAGCTCGATCCCTACATCAACGTCGATCCCGGCACGATGAGCCCCTTCCAGCATGGCGAAGTGTTCGTCACGGAAGACGGCGCCGAGACCGATCTCGACCTTGGTCACTACGAGCGTTTCACCAGCGCCAAGATGACCCGGCGCAACAATTTCACGACCGGCCAAGTGTACGATACCGTGCTCAAGAAGGAGCGCCGTGGCGAGTACCTGGGCAAGACGGTGCAGGTCATTCCGCACATTACCGACGAGATCAAGGCCAAGGTCAAGGCCGGCGCGGAAGGCGCCGACGTGGCCATCGTCGAAGTCGGCGGCACGGTCGGCGACATCGAGTCGCTGCCCTTCCTGGAAGCCATCCGCCAGATGGGTATCGAGGAAGGCCGCAACAACGTCTGCTACATGCACCTGACGTTGCTGCCCTACATCCCGACCGCCGGCGAACTGAAGACCAAGCCGACCCAGCACTCTGTGAAGGAGTTGCGCGAAATCGGCATCCAGCCGGACATCCTGCTCTGCCGTGCCGACCGTTCCATCCCGGTTGAGGAACGTCGCAAGATCGCGCTGTTCTGCAACGTGATGCCGGAAGCCGTCATCGAGTGCCTCGATGCCGATTCGATCTACAAGATTCCGGGCATGTTGCACGAGCAGATGCTCGACGAGATCGTCTGTCACAAACTGAACATCCTGGCCAAGGCGGCCGACCTGACCGTCTGGGAAAACCTGATTGTCGCCCTGGAGCATCCGTTGCATCAGGTCAAGATCGCCTTCGTCGGCAAGTACGTCGATCTGACCGAATCCTACAAGTCGCTGATCGAGGCGATCCGGCACGCCGGCATTCATACCCGCAGTCAGGTCGATATCGAATACATCGACTCGGAAATGATCGAGAAGGACGGCGTCGATATCCTGAAGGGCATGGACGCCATTCTGGTGCCGGGCGGCTTCGGCCGGCGGGGCACCGAAGGCAAGATCGAAGCCATCCGCTATGCGCGGGAAAACAAGGTGCCTTACCTTGGCATCTGTCTTGGCATGCAGATGGCCGTCGTCGAATTCGCCCGCGACGTGGCGGGCATGAAGGATGCCCACTCGACCGAGTTCGTGGCCGATACGCCGTATCCGGTCATCGGCCTGATCACCGAGTGGCTCGATGCCTCCGGCAAGGTCGAGAAACGCAGCGAGGATTCGGATATTGGCGGCACCATGCGCCTCGGCGCCCAGGTCTGCCTGCTCAAGGAAGGCAGCAAGGCCCGCGAAATCTACGGCGCCGCCGAGATCACGGAGCGTCACCGTCATCGCTACGAAGTGAACAATACGCTGTTGGCCCAACTGGAAGAAAAGGGCCTGGTTGTCTCCGGCCGGGCACCCGGTACCGACCTCTGTGAAATGATCGAGCTGCCGCAGGATGTCCATCCGTGGTTCGTGGCCTGCCAGTTCCACCCCGAATTCACCTCGAATCCGCGTCAGGGGCATCCGCTGTTCACGTCGTATGTGAAAGCTGCGCTGGCCCATAAACAGGGCAAGAAATCATGAAACTCTGTGGTTTCGAGGCTGGTCTTGACCAGCCTTTTTTCCTGATCGCCGGCCCTTGCACGGCTGAATCCGAGCAGTTGTGCCTGGATGTGGCAGGCTACCTGAAGGAAGTCTGCGCCCGTCTGGGGATTCATTACATCTTCAAGGCTTCGTACGACAAGGCCAACCGCAGTTCCGGCACCTCGGTGCGCGGCCTGGGGCTGGAGGAAGGCCTGCGGATATTCAGTGAAGTGAAACGCCAGATCGGCGTGCCGGTACTGACCGACGTGCATGAAATCAACCAGATTCCCCCGGTGGCGGCTGTTGTCGATGTGTTGCAGACGCCGGCCTTCCTGTGCCGGCAAACCGATTTCATCCATGCGGTCGCTTCCTGCGGCAAGCCGGTCAATATCAAGAAAGGCCAGTTCCTGGCGCCGGGCGACATGAAGAACGTTGTCGCCAAGGCCCGCGAAGTGAACGGTGGCGCCGACAACATCCTGGTGTGTGAGCGCGGTGCCTCGTTCGGCTACAACAACCTGGTCTCCGACATGCGCAGCCTGGCAATCATGCGCGAAACCGGCTGCCCGGTCGTTTTTGATGCCACCCATTCGGTGCAGTTGCCGGGCGGGCAGGGGACTTCCTCGGGCGGTCAGCGCGAGTTCGTGCCGGTGCTGGCGCGGGCGGCCGTGGCAGTCGGCATTTCCGGCCTGTTCATGGAAACCCATCCTTGTCCGGAAAAGGCCTGGTCGGATGGTCCCAACAGCTGGCCGCTCGACCGCATGGAAAGCCTGCTGGCCACCCTGGTGGCCCTCGATAAAGTAGTCAAGGCAGCGGGTTTCGAGGAACTGAAATGACCCCGAAGGGCTACCTGATTGCCGAGGCCAAGGTGGGCGATGCGGCAGCCTATGAAACCTACAAGGCGCTGGCGCAGGCAGCCATTGCCGAATATGGCGGGCGTTATCTGGTGCGCGGCGGCGCGGCAGAAATCCTCGAAGGGAAGTGGGTTAACGTGCCACGGCTGGTAATCGTCGAATTCGACTCGGTTGATCAGGCCAAGCGTTTTTACCATTCGGCGGCCTATCAGGCAGCGCGACAGGCGCGCCTGAATGCAGCAGAAATGAACATGCTGGTTGTGGCCGGTGTTGATAATTTAGTTTAATTAGTTAGTTCAACTTTCTGATAATAAGGAAGAAATATGAGTTCTATCGTTGATGTTGTCGCCCGCGAGATTCTTGACTCCCGTGGCAATCCCACCGTTGAAGCCGACGTTCTGCTCGAATCCGGTGTCATGGGGCGTGCCGCCGTGCCGTCCGGTGCCTCGACCGGCACCCGTGAAGCCATCGAACTGCGCGATGGCGATGCCGGCCGTTACCTCGGCAAGGGTGTCATGCAGGCTGTCGAGAACATCAACACCGAGATATCCGAAGCGATCATCGGCCTCGATGCCCAGGAACAGGCCTTCATCGATCAGACCATGATCGACCTCGACGGTACCGACAACAAGTCGCGCCTCGGTGCCAATGCCATCCTGGCGGTTTCCATGGCAGTCGCCAAGGCTGCTGCAGAGGAGTCCGGCTTGCCGCTCTACCGTTATTTCGGTGGCATGGGTCCGATGCAGATGCCGGTGCCGATGATGAATATCATCAACGGCGGCGAGCACGCCAACAACAGCCTGGATATTCAGGAATTCATGATCATGCCGGTGGGTGCTGCCACGTTCCGCGAAGCCCTGCGTTGTGGTGCCGAGGTCTTCCATGCATTGAAGAAATTGCTCGACAAGAAGGGCCATTCGACCGCGGTGGGCGACGAAGGCGGTTTTGCCCCGAACCTGGGCAGCCACGCCGAAGCCCTGCAGATCATCATGCAAGCGATCGAGACGGCCGGCTATGTGCCCGGTCAGGATGTCCTGCTGGCCCTCGACTGCGCTGCCTCCGAGTTCTACAAGGATGGCAAATACCATCTGTCCGGCGAAGGACTGCAACTGACCTCGGCCCAGTTCGTCGATTACCTGGCCAACCTGGCCGACCAGTTCCCCATCGTCTCCATCGAGGACGGCATGTCGGAAGCCGACTGGGAGGGCTGGAAACTGCTCACCGACCGCCTCGGCAATAAGGTGCAGATCGTTGGCGACGACATCTTCGTCACCAATACCAAGATCTTCAAGGAAGGCATCAAAAAGGGCATTGCCAACTCCATCCTGATCAAGATCAATCAGATCGGTACCCTGTCCGAAACCTTCGCGGCTGTCGAAATGGCCAAGCGCGCCGGCTACACCGCGGTGATCTCGCACCGCTCCGGTGAAACCGAGGACAGCACCATCGCGGATATCGCCGTCGGCCTCAACGCCGGCCAGATCAAGACCGGCTCGCTGTCGCGCTCCGACCGGATCGCCAAGTACAACCAGCTGATCCGCATCGAGGAAGACCTGGGCGATACCGCTTCCTACCCGGGCCGCGAAACCTTCTACAACCTGCGTTGATCGCGCATGCGCTGGCTGACGGTCGGTCTTCTCGTAGCCATCGCGCTCCTCCAGTATCCGCTTTGGGTGGGTAAGGGGGGGTGGTTGAAGGTTTGGGAGTACGACCGTCAGTTGCAGGCGCAAAAGGAAGTGACCAGGAAACTGGAAATCAGGAACGCGGGCCTTGATGCCGAAGTCCGCGACCTGAAACAAGGCTATGAAGCCATCGAGGAGCGTGCCCGTTTCGAACTGGGCATGATCCGGCAGGACGAAACCTTCGTCCAGATTCCGGAAAAAGTTCCCGGAAAATAATTCGCGGCACGCCGCCAAACTCCGTAGTCACGGGCATTTGCCTTCGTTAGAATCGTTCTCAGCAGTCCCCCCGCGAGAGCGTTGAAGGAGAACCAAATGCTGCTCAAGGCTGGCGAAAAGGCCCCCGTTTTTTCATTGCCGGATGCTGACATGGAGACCGTCGATCTGGCTCGCTTCCAGGGTAAACACGTTGTCCTTTTCTTCTACCCAAAGGATGGAACGCCCTGCTGTACCAAGGAAGTTACCGATTTTTCGGATCACGAGGACGATTTTCTCCGCCATGATTGCGTCCTGCTCGGCATCAGCCGGGACGATTGCCTGAAGCATGCGGAGTTCCGTGACAAGGAAGGGATTGGAATCGAATTGCTCTCCGATACCGAAGGAACGGTCTGCAAGCAGTATGGCGTCTGGCAGGCCAAGGAGGTCGATGGCCACAGAAAATTCGGCGTCTGCCGCTCGACCTTTGTGATCGATCGCACGGGAATCATTCGTCACGCCCTCTATAACGTCAATTACAAGGGGCATGCCGCCGAAGTGTTGCGGTTGGTCAGGGAGCTGGACGGCTGACGGGAAGCGGGGCTGTCAAAGCAAAAACGCCGATCGGTTGATCGGCGTTTTTTTGGGGAGGGAGGCAATGCTCAGGCCGGCAGCGGATCGGCGTTGCCCAGCGCCGTGGTGTTCATGCCGCCGTCGACGTACAGGATTTCACCGGTGATGCCGCTGGCCAGGTCGGAAAGCATGAAGGCGGCAGCATTGCCGACTTCCTCAATGGTCACGTTGCGGCGCAGCGGGGCGTTGTGCGCGTTGTAGGCGAGCAGCTTGCCAAAGTTGCCGATGCCGGAAGCGGCGAGGGTCTTGATCGGGCCGGCCGAAATGGCATTGGCGCGGATGCCTTCGGGGCCGAGGCAGAAGGCCAGGTAGCGGGTGGCGGACTCCAGGCTCGCCTTGGCCAGACCCATGGTGTTGTAGTTCGGCATCGTGCGCTCGGCGCCCAGGTAGGAGAGGGCGAGCAGCGAGCCGTTACGGCCCTGCATCATCGGGCGCGCCCCCTTGGCCAGAGCGGCATAGCTGTACGACGAAATGTCGTGGGCAATACGGAAGGCTTCGCGCGAAATGCCGTTCAGGAAGTCACCTTCGATGGCTTCGGTCGGCGCATAAGCGATGGAGTGAACGAGGCCGTCGAGGCCGTCCCAGCGCTTACCGAGTTCGACGAACAGATTGTCGATTTGCTCGTCGCTGCTGACATCGACCGGAATGGTGATGTCACTGCCGAATTCGGCAGCGAATTTCTTGATGCGGTCTTCGAAGCGCTCGTTCTGGTAGGTGAATGCCAGTTGCGCGCCTTCGCGGTGGCAGGCCTTGGCAATGCCGTAGGCGATGGAATGCTTGGAAAGCAGACCGGTGATCAGAATCTTCTTGTCGGCGAGAAAGCCCATTCGTTGTTCTCCCTTAGGGGTTAAGCCTCGGGATTATAAACCGGGAAACCGCGTTTCGCGGCAAGCGAACACGGTTTCCGGCCGGCTGCTTACATATTGGGGTAGGTCGGTCCTTCGCCACCCTGTGGCACGACCCAGTTGATGTTCTGGGTCGGATCCTTGATGTCGCAGGTTTTACAATGGACACAGTTCTGTGCGTTGATCTGCAGGCGGGGCTGGCCGTCTTCGCGTCCGAGGATTTCATAAACGCCGGCCGGGCAGAAGCGGGTTTCCGGCGCATCGTATCGGGCCAGGTTGACCGTGATCGGCACTGCAGCATCCTTGAGTTGCAGGTGGCAGGGCTGTTCTTCCTCGTGATTGGTGTTGGACAGGAAGACGGACGAGAGGCGGTCAAAGGTGATGACACCATCCGGTTTCGGATAGTCGATCTTCGGGCACTCGGAGGCCGGCTTCAACTTGGCATGGTCGGCCACCTTGTGATGCAGGGTCCACGGCGCCTTGCCGCGGAAGACGATCTGGTCGATGCCGAACATCAGGGAACCGAATTTCAGCCCCTTGGCCAGCCATGGCTTGAAGTTGCGTGCTTTGTGAAGTTCCTCGTATAACCAGCTGTTTTTGAAAGCTTCCGGATAGGTGGTCAGCTCGTCACGCTGGCGTGCGGCCTGCAGGGCATCGAAGCAGGCTTCGGCAGCCAGGGCGCCGGTCTTGATGGCGCAATGCGAGCCTTTGATCCGGGCGGCATTCAGGAAACCGGCATCGTCGCCGATCAGCACGGCACCCGGGACGGTCAGCTTGGGCAGCGATTGCAGGCCGCCGGCCACCAGCGCCCGGGCACCGTAGGCGATGCGCTTGCCGCCTTCGAGGAACTTGCGGATTTCCGGATGTGTCTTGAAACGCTGAAATTCCTCATAGGGTGACAGGTGCGGGTTTTCGTAGCCGAGTCCGACGACGAAGCCGATGGCGATCTGGTTGTTTTCGAGATGGTAGAGAAAGCCGCCGCCATACGTGTCCGGCTGCATCGGCCAACCGCCGCTATGTATGACCAGGCCAAGCTGGTGCTTGTCGGGCTCGATTTCCCAGAGTTCCTTGAGGCCGATGCCGTAGGTTTGCGGGTCGGCATCCCGGTCAAGGGAAAATTTTTCGATCAGCTGTTTGCCGAGGTGCCCACGGCAACCTTCGGCGAAGAAGGTGTATTTGCCGTGCAGTTCCATGCCCGGCTGGAAATTGGGGCCTTCCGAGCCGTCGCGCAGGCGCCCCATGTCGCCGGTGGCGATCCCCTTGACGGCGCCGTTCTCGTCGTAGAGTACTTCCGCGCCGGCAAAACCCGGGTAGATTTCGACACCCAGTGCCTCGGCCTGCTCGCCGAGCCAGCGGCAGACATTGCCCAGCGAGATGACGTAGTTGCCTTCGTTGTGGAAACAGCCGGGAAGCAGGCTGTTCGGCACCCGGGTGGCGCCGGTTTCGGACAGGATGAAGAAACGGTCTTCGGAAACCGGGGCGTTGAGCGGTGCGCCATCTGCCTGCCAGTTGGGCAGAAGTTCGGTCAGGGCGCGCGGATCCATGACGGCGCCAGACAGGATGTGGGCGCCGATTTCGGCGCCTTTCTCGATCAGGCAGACGGAGAGGTCCGCGCCTTTTTCACGGGCCAGCTGCTTGAGCCGAATCGCCGAGGCCAGACCGGCCGGGCCGCCGCCAACGATGACGACGTCGAATTCCATGGCTTCGCGTTCCATTGATGTCTCCTTGAATTTATTGTGGGCTTATTTTCAATACGGTACAGTATGGTTACTGTTTAATCAATATCTTTTCAAACGACTGTTTATGGAACATCGCAGAAAACTGATCCATGTCACCAAGATGCCGATTCGCTGGGGCGACATGGATGCCTACGGCCACGTCAACAATACCGTTTACTTCCGCTACATGGAGCAGGCCCGGGTCGAGTGGATCGAGGACATGCAGGTCGTCGTCCGGCCGGGGGGCGACGGGCCGGTGATCATCAATGCCAGCTGCACTTTTCTGGTGCCGATGACCTATCCGGGCATGGTCGAGGTGCGGACGTATGTGGGTGCCATCGGTCGTTCCAGTTTCCAGACCTATGTCGAAATGCGCATCGAGGGGGATGACAGGATCTATGCCGAAGGCGCCGCCAAGGTGGTCTGGATGAATACGCAGAATGGCAAGTCGGTGCCGGTGCCGGATCATATTCGGGCCGCCCTCGAAGCAGAGTAAACTCGCAGCCCATGGCATCCACGAAACCACAGCGCATGGGCAAACGCAAAATCTGGGAGAAGCTGCTTTCCAACGAGCGGCTGGGCGCCGGCAAGGCACCGGACTCGGCCGAACGGACGGCCTTCCAGCAGGACTACGACCGCATCGTCTTCACCTCGGCTTTTCGCCGCCTGAAAGACAAGACGCAGGTTTTCCCGCTTTCCAAGAGCGACTACGTGCGCACCCGCCTGACGCACAGCCTGGAGGCAAGCTGCGTCGGCCGTTCGCTGGGGGCGGTCGTCGGCCGCGAGATCATCGCCCGGCATGGCTTGAAGGATGTCGAGTCGGGCGATTTCGGCGCCATCGTCGCCGCGGCCTGTCTGGCGCACGACATCGGCAATCCGCCCTTCGGCCATGCCGGCGAGGATGCGATCCGCGAGTGGTTCCGCAATTCCGGCCTGTTCGAGCGCCATGCCTTCACCCCGGCGCAGCGGGCCGATTTCGAGCGTTACGAGGGCAATGCGCAGGGTTTTCGTATCGTCAGCCGTTTGCAGAGCCCGGCCAACCCTGGTGGACTGCAACTGACCTGCGCAGTCTTGGCTACGTTCACCAAATATCCGCGTCCATCGCATGTCGATGGCGAACTCGGCGGCAAGAGCGGCAAGAAATTCGGCTTCTTCCAGCAGGATGCCGAGAACTTTGCCCGTGTCGCCCGCGCCACCGGCCTGGTCGAACGTTTGCCCGGCACGGCATGGCGGCGTCATCCACTGGCTTTCCTGGTCGAGGTGGCTGATGACACCTGCTACCTCATCGTCGACCTGGAAGATGCGGCGCGGCTCGGCTTCGTGCCGTACCGGGATGCCGAATGCCTGCTCGGCGATCTGGCCGGCAATACCGTCAGCGGTGGCCGCCTGGCTCGCCTGCACGACCCCAAGGAGCGCTTGGAGTACCTGCGGGCCAAGGCGATCGGCCGGTTGCTGGAAGGCGCGGCAGCCGTTTTTCTGGAAAACGAGGAGGCCATCCTGAGCGGAGCCTTCGACGACGAGTTGCTGGAACAGTCGCCGGTCGGCATACCCTTGCAGGCGGTATTGCAGGTGGCCAAGGAAACAATCTACACGGCGCGCCCGGCGCTGGAGATCGAGACGGCCGGCTTCGAGGTGCTGGGGGCCTTGCTCGGCTTGTTCACCCAGGCTGTCGAGGCGAAGGCCGGGGTGGCGGGCGTCCGCTTCACCACCCGCGAGCGGATGCTGATGAAACTGTTGCCGGCACAATTCCTCGGCCATGCCGGGGAGCCGGACCCCGATCCTTATGTCCGCCTGTTGCAGGTAGCCGATTTCGTCGCCGGGATGACCGATTCCTACGCAGTGGACATGTACCGCAAGCTCAAGGGCTTCGCGCTGCCGACCTGAAGCGTTCCCAGGGCGGTTGCGGATTGAAGAGGCGCTCCAGCGCGTCGAGAAAGACCCGAACCTTGGGCAGGCGGACCCGGCTCGGCGTATAGCAGGCGTAGAGTTGCCGGCCGAAACCGGTCAGGGGTTCGTAGTGGTCGAGCACGGTTTGCAGGCGGCCGCGCTGGATTTCCGGACCGGCCAGATAAGTCGGCAGGATGGCCAGGCCGTGGCCGGCGAGAACGGCGTCCAGGATGCAGTCCAGGCTGTTGAAGCGGAAGCGGCTGGCGATCGGCACGCTGATCTGCTCGCCGCCTTGGCCGAGGAGGTCGAGGGTGTTGCTGGTCGCCGCCTGCAGGTAGCCAAAGCAGGGGTGCCTGACCAGATCGTTCGGCTGTGTCGGCGTGCCGTGTGCCGCGAGGTAGTCCGGCGTGGCACAGAGGACACGGTTCAACGTGACCAGGCGCCTGGCGACGGCTTCGTCGGGGGGCGCCTTGGTGTGGCGCAGAGCGAGGTCGATATTGTCGTCGACCAGGTCGACCAGTTGGTCGGTCAGGATCAGTTCACATTCCAGTTCCGGATATTGCGCGGTGAGGCGGGGCAGCAGCGGGGCGATGTACAGCCGGCCGAAGGTGAGGGAGGCGCTGACGCGGAGCAGGCCGCTGGGCGTGTCGCCCAGGTTGCGCACGGCGATTTCGGTGCTGGCGACGGCGTCGAGGGCACGCAGGGCGTGCTGGTGAAACACTTCGCCGGACGGTGTCAGCGCCAGCTTGCGCGTCGAGCGTTCGAACAGGCGGGTGCCGAATTGCCGTTCGAGATCGGCAATCTGCTTGCTGATCTGGGCCCGTGTGCAATCCAGGCGGCGTGCCGCTTCGGCCATGCTGCCGGTTTCGACGACCTTGACGAAGCTTTCCCAGGAATTGAGCCAGTGCATTTGTCAATTATCCATTGACGAGATGGTGCGGATTATGGACTTTTTCGTGCCTTATTGGGCGACTATAGTGCAGACGACTTCTCTCAAGGCATAACCCCATGTTCCGCGCATTGAATCGCCCCGACATCCTGATGACCGCCCTGGCTGCCGCCGGGATCATGATGATCTCGATGGGCATCCGCCAGTCGCAGGGTCTGTTCGTCGCGCCACTCAACGACACGACGGGGCTCGGCATCGCCACCATCAGCTTCGCGCTGGCCATCGGCCAGTTCACGTGGGGCGCCATCCAGCCGCTGGCCGGCGCCGTCGCCGACCGCCACGGGCCGCGTATCGTGCTGATTGCTGGCATCGTGCTGCTCGCTGCCGGCTGCGCGCTGACTCCCTACATGGGTTCCGGTTTTGGGCTGGCCGTCTCGCTTGGCCTGTTCTGCGCCATGGGCTCGGGCGCCAGCAGTTTTTCGGTGCTGCTCGGGGCTGCGGCACAGCGCCTGCCGGTCGAGGCGCGTGGTGCGGCTTCGGGGCTGATCAATGCCGGCGGTTCCTTCGGCCAGTTCGTGTTTGCGCCGATCCTGCAGAAGCTGATCCAGAGCCTGGGCTGGGTCGGTTCGATGTGGGCGATGGCGGCAACCGCGCTGCTGGCGCTACCCCTGGTCGGCAAGCTGACGCAATCGACACATGCCACGCACCTTCAGGATCACGATGAAGGCGGTGTACTCAGGGCGATCGGTTCGGCGATGCAGGATCGCAGTTATCTGCTGCTGCACGCCGGCTTCTTTACCTGCGGTTTTCACATTGCCTTTCTGGTCACGCACCTGCCGGGCGAGGTCAACCTGTGCGGCCTGCCGCCCTCGGTGGCTAGCTGGTCGCTGGCCATCATCGGCCTGACCAACATCTTCGGCAGCCTGTATGCGGGCTCCTGCGTTGCCAAGTACCGCAGCAAGTACGTGCTGGCGGCGATGTATGGCTCACGGGCGCTGCTGGTCGCCTGGTACCTGATGATGCCGCGTACCGAATGGACGTATTACGTCTTCGCGGCCGGTCTTGGCTTTACCTGGCTGGCGACCGTGCCGCCGACTGCGGCCATCGTCGGCAAGCTGTTCGGCATCCGCTATCTGGCGACCTTGTTCGGCCTGACCCTGCTGTCGCACCAGATCGGCGGTTTCCTCGGCGCCTGGCTCGGCGGGTTGGCGATTACCCGGTTCGGCGATTTCAGCTGGATGTGGTACGCCGACATGGCGCTGGCGGCCGTTGCCGCGCTCATCAATCTGCCGATCCGTGAGGCGCCGGTGGTTCGGGTGGCGCCGGCGGCTGCCTGATTACCTGATGCGCTCGATGAAGCGGTCGCGCGCCTCGACCAGAGCGGGCAGGGCGCTGTCGTCGACCAGCGTGCGGCATGCTTGGTAGAAATCGTCGAAAGCGGCGCGTACCGTTTTTTCATCCAGCCTGCGGCGCAGGCCGGGCTTTTCCGCCACAGGCGGCGGGTCGAGCGGCTTGAGCACGGCATGGCGGGGAATGATCTGCTGGCCGCCCTCATCGGAGGAGGCGGTCAGCGGGCCGGTTTTGACGAAAACCTTGCCGTTGTATTCGAAACGGTCGCCGATGGCGAGGTGCTGCAGTTTCATGTGGCGCTATCCAGGAAGGGAGGGCGAAGTGTAGCCGATGTGACCCTTGCCAAAAAACGATTACTGTACAAAAATACAGTCAATGGTTTTTAGCGGAGTCAGGCCATGAAACTCACGCCCCGGCAGCAGGAAATTCTCGATTTCATCAAAAACACCGTTGAGGTGCTCGGCGCGCCGCCCACCCGGGCGGAAATCGCCAGCGCCTTCGGTTTTGCCTCGCCCAATGCAGCCGAGGATCATCTGAAGGCGCTCGCCAAAAAAGGTGCCATCAACCTGGAGCCGGGTTCGGCCCGCGGCATTCGTCTGGTCGAACAGCTCGGCCTGCCGCTGATTGGCAGCGTCGCAGCCGGCTCGCCCATTCTGGCCGTCGAAAATATCCAGGCCCGTTATGCCTTCGATGCCGGCATGTTTCATCCGCGCGCCGACTTCCTGCTCAAGGTGCGCGGCGTGTCGATGATCGACGTCGGCATTTACGACGGCGACCTGCTCGCCGTGCACAAGACCAATCAGGCACGCGATGGCGAAATCATCGTTGCCCGGCTCGATGACGAGGTCACCGTCAAGCGCCTGCAGCGCAAGGCGGGATACATCGAGCTGATTGCCGAGAACCCCGATTTCGAGCCGATCATCGTCCGGCCCGGCGAGGTCGAGTTCGCCATCGAGGGCGTCGCCGTCGGGCTGATCCGCGGAGCCGGTTCCAAGCTGTCATGAGCGCCTTGCCGTTGCCGGTCGCTTTGGCGGATGTGCTGGCCAGAGGCGATGTCTGGCGCGGCGATACGCTGGCCGCCCTGCCGGAGGCCTGCATCCCCAGCGGCCATGCCGAACTGGATGCCGAATTGCCCGGTGGCGGGTGGCCGCGCGGCTGCCTGACCGAGTTGCTGGTCGACCGCAGCAGCATCGGCGAAATGAGCCTGTTGTTGCCGGCGCTCGGGCGTTTGTCGGGTGAGGGTGGCTGGCTGGCCCTGGTGGCCCCCCCCTGGGTGCCGTACGTACCGGCCTGGATGGCAGCCGGTGTGGCGCTGGAACGTCTGGTCATTGTCCGTGGCGGGCAGGACGTGGCCTGGAGCATTGAGCAATTGATCGCCTGCGGCGGGTTTTCCGGCGTCTTGGCCTGGCCCGGCGAGGGGGTCGATGCCAAGGCCTTGCGCCGCCTGCAGGTGGCTGCCGAAGGCCGCCCGGGTCTGACCTGCTTGTGGCGTCCGGTTCGCATGGCTGGCAGCCCGTCGCCGGCCCCCTTGCGGCTGGCGCTGAGTGCCGATGACAGCAGGCTCTCGGTTCGCGTTCTCAAGCGACGCGGTCGGCCACCATCCCGAACGGTGCATTTGCCGTTCTTCGCATCCATTCCCCGTCCTGGGAGAGAAAACCGTGTTGTGGCTGGCCCTGCACTTTCCCTGGTTGCCGATCGAGGCCTTGCCGCTACGCCAGTCGCCTAGCGCAGTCGTCGTTCGTGGCCGGGTGTGGGTGGCCGATGCCGAGGCCCTGGCGGCCGGTATCGTCCCCGGCCAGCGGTTGTCGACCGCGCTGGGCCTGTTGCCCGGGCTGGCAATCTTCGAGCGCGAACCGGGGCGCGAGCAGCAGGCACTGGAGAGCCTGGCCTGCTGGGCCGGCCGCTTCACCCCGACGCTCAGCCTGGCACCGCCCAACGAACTGCTGCTCGAAATCGGTGGCTGTCTGCGCCTGTTTGGCGGCATTCAGGCCATCGTTTCGGCGGTTGCCGCCGGCTGTGCCGAGCAGGGCTATGCCCCCGGCTGGGCCGTGGCGCCGACAGCGCTGGCCGCCCGCTGGCTGGCCCGGCAAGGGAGCGGGGCGCTGTGCGCCGACCCCGCTTCGCTGCATGTCGCCCTCGCTGCCTTGCCCTGCACGATACCCGCTTGGTCCGCCGAGGTGCATGGCCGGCTGGAATCCTTCGGTGTGCGGCAACTCGGGGCTTTGCGCGCCATGCCCGCCGCCGGTCTGCGCCGCCGCCTCGGCAATGGGCCGGTGGACGACCTGGCGCGGGCCTGGGGTGAGATTCCCGATCCGCAACCGGCTTTTGCCTTTCCGGAACGTTTTGCCCTGAACCTGGAACTGCCTTGTCGCGTCGAACAGGCCGAAGCCCTGCTGTTCGCCGGGCAGCGCCTGTTCGCCACGCTGGCCGGCTGGTTGAGCGCCCGGCAGTTGCGCGTGCGGCGCTGCACTTTGCGTCTGACGCACGATGAGGGCGAGGCCAGCGACCTGAGTCTGGGCTTTGCCGAACCGGCCAGCGAGGAGGAGCGTTTCCTGCGTCTCCTGCGCGAACATCTCGGCCGGCTGGTCTTGCGGGCGCCGGTCGAGGCCGTCGGTCTGCGGGCGGACGAGGTGACGGAAAGCCTAGGCCACAGCGCCCACCTGTTCGACCAGGCACCGGCAGGCGACGGCGCGCTGGTTTGCCTGGAGCGATTGCGGGCTCGGCTGGGCGAGCAGGCTGTCCAGGTCCTGCGGCCGGTGGCCGATCATCGTCCGGAATGCGCCAGCAGCGCGCAGGATGTCGTCTTGGTCGGTGCAAAAATGCCAACCGGGCCGGCTGCACCTGGCCGCCATGGGCGCCCGCTGTGGTTGCTGCCGGCGCCGCAAGCCTTGTCCGAGCAGGCTGGCCGGCCGTATTGGCACGGCCCGCTCCGCCTGCTCTCCCGCCCCGAGCGCCTGGAAAGCGGCTGGTGGGATGAAGGCGAGCAAGGTGCTGCCGGCGATGTGCGGCGCGACTATTTTGTGGCGCGCAACCCGCATGGGCAGTGGGCGTGGATTTACCGCGATGCCGGCGGCTGGTTCCTGCATGGCCTGTTTGCCTGAAAGGGGTGCATTGCGATGTCCCTGCCTGCCTATGCCGAGTTGCATTGCCTGTCCAATTTCAGCTTCCTGCGCGGTGCCTCGCATCCGGATGAACTGATCGAGCAGGCCCGGGCGCAGGGCTATGCCGCTCTGGCCCTGACCGATGAATGCTCCCTGGCCGGCATCGTGCGGGCGCATCAGGCAGCCAAGGCTGCCGGATTGAAACTGCTGGTCGGCAGCGAGATGACAACGGTCGATGGCCTGAAACTGGTTTTCCTGGCCCGCAACCGGGAAGGCTACGGCAATCTCTCGGCGCTGATCACGCTGGCCCGGCGCCGGGCGGAAAAGGGCCGGTACACGCTGCACCGGCACGACCTGAATGCCGTTTCGCCCCATGGCGCCGTACCTGACTGCCTGGTGCTCTGGGTGCCGGACGAGCAGGCTTCGGTAGCCCAGGGACACTGGCTGGCCGAGCGCTTTGCCGGGCGTTTATGGATTGCCGTCGAACTGCACGCCGGGCCGGATGACGCTGCCCGGCTGGCCGATTTGCAGGCGCTCGGCCAGGCGTGCGGCCTGCCGCTGGTGGCAAGTGGCGATGTGCATATGCACGTCAGGGCACGCCGTCCGGTGCAGGATGTGCTGACGGCCTTGCGCCTGAAAACGACAGTCTTCGAGGCGGGCTACGCGCTGTTCCCCAACGCCGAGCGCCATTTGCGCAGCCGACTGCGTCTTTCCCGGCTCTATCCGCCCGGGTTGCTGGCCGAAACGCTGCGTATTGCCGAGCAATGCAGCTTTTCGCTCGATGAATTGCGTTACGAATATCCGGAAGAAATCGTGCCGGCGGAGCACACGCCAAGTTCCTGGCTGCGCCACGAAACCGAACGCGGCCTGGTCGAGCGCTACCCGCAAGGCGTTCCCGACGATGTCCGGCGACGCATCGAACACGAGCTGGCCTTGATTGCCGACCTGAAATACGAAGCCTATTTCCTGACGGTCTACGACATCGTCTGTCATGCCCGCGAAATCGGTGTGCTGTGTCAGGGGCGCGGCTCGGCGGCCAATTCCACGGTCTGTTTCGCGCTGGGCATCACCGAAGTCGACCCCGGCCGCGCCGCCATGCTGTTCGAGCGTTTCATCTCCAAGGAGCGCGGCGAGCCGCCGGATATCGACGTCGACTTCGAGCATGAGCGGCGCGACGAGATCATCGCCTACATCTACCGCAAATATGGCCGCGAGCGCACAGCCCTGGCTGCGGCCCTGATCACCTACCGGACCAAGGGCGCCCTGCGCGATGCCGGGCGGGCGCTCGGTTTCGATGCCGCCCGGATCGACGCGCTGACTGCCTCGCTAGCCTGGTGGGACAAGCGGGAACAACTGCCGGCCCGGTTTGCCGAGCAGGGCCTCGACCCCGCCTCGCCGCGCGTCGCCAAATGGCTGTGGCTGGCCGAGCAACTGCGCGGCTTTCCACGCCACCTGACCCAGCATGTCGGTGGCTTCGTCATGTCACGCGGGCCGCTGGCCCGGCTGGTCCCGGTCGAGAACACCGCCATGCCGGAGCGCACGGTGATCCAGTGGGACAAGGACGACCTTGACGCCGTCGGCTTGATGAAGGTCGATGTGCTGGCCCTTGGCATGCTCTCGGCGCTGCGCCGCATGCTGGCGATGCTAAGCGGGCGCAGCGGCCGGGAATGGCGTTTGCGGGATATTCCGGCCGAAGATCCGGCTACGTACGCCATGCTGTGCCGGGCGGACAGCATGGGCGTCTTCCAGGTCGAGTCGCGCGCGCAGATGGCCATGCTGCCCCGTCTGCGGCCCCGGCGTTACTACGATCTCGTGGTCGAGGTGGCGCTCGTCCGGCCGGGGCCGATCCAGGGTGACATGGTGCATCCCTACCTGAAGCGGCGGCAGGGCAGCGAGCGCATCGAGCAGATTTCGCCGGCCGTCGATGCCGTGCTGGCCCGCACCTATGGCGTGCCCATCTTCCAGGAGCAGGTCATGCAGCTGGCCATTGTCGCCGCCGACTTTACACCGGGCGAGGCGGATCAGCTCCGCCGGGCGATGGCTGCCTGGCGGCGCAAGGGCAACCTGCAAAAATACCAGGACAAGCTGCGCGCCGGCATGGCCGCCAAGGGCCTGCCCGCCGAGTTTGCCGAGCGCATCGTCCAGCAGATCCAGGGGTTTGGCGAATACGGCTTTCCCGAATCGCATGCCGCCAGCTTTGCGCTGCTTGTCTATGCCTCGGCCTGGGTCAAGCGGCACCATCCCGCCATCTTCCTGTGTGCCTTGCTGAACAGTCAGCCGATGGGCTTCTATTCGCCCTCCATGCTGATCCAGGATGCCCGGCGCCACGGGGTCAGCGTGCTGCCGGTTGATGCCAATGCCAGTACCTGGGATAGCCAGGTCGATGCCCGCGGGGCCGTTCGCCTTGGCCTGCGCGAAATCAGTGGTTTTTCGCCGGCGGCTGCCGAACGGATGGCCCGGGCACGGCAGGCCGCCGGGCCGTTTGCCAACGTGGCTGATCTGGCGGCCCGGGCCGGATTGAACCGGCGCGATCTTGACCGTCTGGCCGCCGCCGACGCGCTGGCCAGCCTGGCCGGTCATCGGCGGCAGGCGGCCTGGGCGGCAACGGCGGCTGTTATCCAGGGGGATCTGTTCGATGGCATCGTGCCGAGCGAGCCGGTGCTCGACTTGCCAGCCCCCGGCGAAGGGGAAAACCTCGTTGCCGATTATCGCAACCTCGGTTTCACGCTCCGCCGCCACCCGCTGGCACTGCTCCGGGCGCAGTTGCAGCAGCGCCGCTTCGTACCGGCCGGGGAACTTGCCCAGGCCGGCCACCGGGCGCTGGTCCGCGCCGCCGGCATCGTCGTCGGCCGCCAGCGGCCGGGCACCGCCACCGGCATCGTCTTCGTCACGTTGGAAGATGAAACCGGCCTGACCCATGTTGTCGTTCCTCCCGCTCTTGTCGAAAAACAGCGTCGCGAACTGCTGGGCGCCAGCCTGCTCGGTGTTTTCGGGCAGCTACAGGTCGAAGGGCAGGTCGTCCATCTGCTCGCCAAGCGTCTGGTCGATCTATCTGCCTGGCTGGGCCGGCTGGAAACGGTGAGCCGGGATTTCCACTGAGCGCGCAGGGCGGGTTTTTCGCGTAGTGGTAGAATCCGGCCACCAGGCAGAGCCGGATGGCCCCGATCTGCTTCTTCATCCCCAGATTAGGAATACAGCACCATGATTATGCAGGTCGCCAAGAACACCGTTATTACCCTCGACTACCACGTGACCGATCCCGATGGCGAGGTGGTGGATGAAGGCCGCGAGCCGCTGGTTTACCTGCATGGTGGCTATGACGACATTTTCCCGAAGATCGAGGAAGCCCTGCAGGGAAAGAAGATCGGCGAGTCGGTGCAGGTCAAGCTGCAGCCGGACGAGGCCTTCGGTGAATACGATGCCAGTATGGTCCAGGTTGAGCCGCGCAAGGATTTCCCGAAGGAACTGCAGGTCGGCATGCAGTTCGAAGGCGGTCCGGAAGATGGCGGCGAAGATGATTTCGTGATCTACCGCGTCACCGACATCGCCGACGACAAGGTGGTGCTCGACGGCAATCACCCGCTGGCCGGCATGGCGCTGGTCTTCACCTGCACGGTGACGGCGGTTCGTCCGGCCAGTGCGGAAGAGATCGAGCATGGCCATGTCCATCATCCGGACGAAGATGGCGAAACCTGCCACTGATCGCATTCGCTCCAGCCACGCATGAAAAAACCTGCTTCGGCAGGTTTTTTTACGGGTTCCGGTCTGGCCAGGGGTAGGTTTCGAAGCGGAACAGCGTGGGGCGCTCGGTGTCGATGACGCCCAGCGTCCAGCCCATCAGGGGGTAACCGTGGGTTTCGACTCGGGTGAAGCGGACGTGGGTATGCCCCTGGCGATCGCGCAAAGGATGGTCGATCCGGCTGATGTGCGTATCGCCGTGGACGGCCACCACCTGGCCGGGGAAGCGCTCGGTTTCTTCCTGCAGGATGGTCAGGAAGTCGCGATAGCCGCGATGCGCCAGGCCTTGGGCAAAATGCGTAAAGCCCGGGTTGGCTTGGAAAAGCAGGACAATCCCCGCCAGTTTCTCGCGCCTCGCCATCTCGAAGCTGTCGCGCATCCAGGCGAGGACGAGCGGGTTGCGGGCCACGAACTCCGGGCGGGGTTCGCCGGTCAGTCCCCAGTTGTTGTTGCCGCCCGGCAGGTTCAGCGTGACGAACAGCACCGGACCGAGGCGGAAGCGCGCATGCTCCGGATAGTTTCCGGCCTGGCGTTCGAGCGGCAGCTGTGTCTTGCCGAGTGAGAAGGCGTCCTCCCAGAACAGGCGGCGCAGCTTGGCCAGACGTTCGAGCGGGTCATAAGCCCCGTTGCTCAGCCGGTCGCAGTCAGTCCACTCGTTGTCGCCCGGGACGAGAATGAACGGAACGCGGCTGTTCTGGAACAAGGTGTAGCGATCCTCGAACAGCGCATCGTCGCATCGGCTGGCGCCCGATTTGAAATCGCCGACATGGGCAATGAACGCCACATGCCGGTCGGCGATGGCCGACAGCATTTTCGGCAGCTCGGCCCGTTCATAGTCCGAATACGGCGTATCGCCGATCAGTGCAAAACGCCAGGTTTCGGCCGTGGCCCCCTGCAGGGTGGCCGCCAGGAGCAAGCCGCCCAGCAGGCGGGCAATGCGGCGGGGTCGCGACGGCTGCCAGGCAATCACCCGAGCAGCGCCTTCAGTGCATACAGGGCATCGAGCGCCTCGCGTGGCGTCAGGCTGTCCGGGTCGATCGCCGTCAGGCGGTCGACGACGGGATGCGGCTCGGCGGCGGCCGGTTCCGGCTCGCCCTGGGCGAAGAGGTCCGGCTGCAGCGGATCGACGGCGGCGCGCTGTTCAAACTCGCGCAACTGCTTGCGGGCCGCCCGCACCACGGCTGCCGGCATGCCGGCCAGCGCGGCGACCTGGATGCCGTAACTCTGGTTGGCTGGCCCTTCTTCGACGGCGTGCATGAAGACAATACGGTCGTTGTGTTCGACGGCGCCGAGATGCACATTGGCCAACTCGGCATACTCATGCGACAGTCGGGTCAGTTCGAAATAGTGGGTGGCGAACAGCGTCAGGCAGCGGTTCTTTTCGATCAGGTGGCGGAGGATGGCGAAGGCCAGCGCCATGCCGTCAAACGTGGATGTGCCACGCCCGATTTCGTCCATCAGCACCAGGCTCTGTGCCGTGGCATGGTGCAGGATGGCGGCCGCTTCCGTCATTTCGACCATGAAGGTTGAACGCCCGGAAGCGAGGTCGTCGGACGCGCCGATGCGGGTGAAAATGCGGTCGAGCGGACCGAGTACGCAGGATTCGGCCGGCACGTAGCTGCCGATGTGGGCGAGCAGGGCGATTAGCGCCACCTGCCGCATGTAGGTCGATTTACCGCCCATGTTTGGGCCGGTGATCAACAGCAGCCGCCGGTTGTCGGCGAGCAGGCAGTCGTTGGCGATGAAAGTCTCGGCATTCTGCGCCAACTCGTTTTCCACCACCGGGTGGCGGCCGTTGACGATGTTCAGCTGCGTTTCAGCAGCGAATTGCGGCTTGCACCAGTTGCGCTTGAGGGCCGATTCGGCAAAGCCGGCCAGCAGATCGAGCTGAGCGACGGCGCGGGCGATGGTCTGCAAGGTCGGCACCACGGGCAGCAGCGCGTCGAGGATCTGCTCGTAAAGCAGCTTCTCCCGGGCCAGCGAACGTTCCTGGGCCGACAGCGCCTTGTCCTCGAAAGCCTTGAGCTCCGGCGTGATGTAGCGCTCGGCGTTCTTCAGGGTCTGTCGGCGGCGGTAATCGTCGGGAATCTTGTCGACATTGGCATGCGTGACCTCGATGTAAAAGCCATGCACCTTGTTGTATTCGACCTTGAGGCTGGCAATGCCGGTGCGCTCCCGCTCGCGCGCTTCCATATCGACCAGGAAGGCGCCACAGTTGTCATTCAGCGAGCGCAGTTCATCGAGTTCCGGATCGTAGCCCGGTGCGATGACGCCACCATCGCGCACCTGGGCGCCCGGTTCCGCGGCAATGGCGCGAATGAGCAAGGCCAGCGCAGCCTCCGGCGTTTCCAGTTCGGCAAACAATTGGGCGAGCAGCGGGGCGGCTTGCCCCGTGAGCAGGGCCCGCAATTCCGGCAAGCGGGAGAGCGATTCGCGCAGGCTCGCCAGGTCGCGCGGCCGGGCATTGCGCAGCGCGATACGGCCGGCGATGCGCTCGATGTCGGCGATCCCCCGTAAGGCCTTGCGCACCTCGCCGGCCAGGCGGCCATAGTCGTCGAGCAGGCCTTCGACGGCGCCATGGCGCAGGGCGGGAATGTCGCGCTCGCGCAGCGGGTGGTGCAGCGTGTGGCGCAGCAGGCGGGAGCCCATGCTGGTCACGCAGTTGTCGAGCAGCGAGAACAGGGTCGGCGACGGCTGGCCGCGCAAGGTTTCGGTCAGTTCGAGGTTGCGCCGGGTGGCAAGGTCCAGTCCCAGGTAGGCGCCTTCCAGTTCCACCGTCAGGCCGCGCAGGTGCGGCAGCTTGCCGGATTGCGTTGCCTGGGCGTACTGCAGCAGCGCACCGGCTGCGGCAATGGCGGGCTTCAGGCCCTCGGCACCGAAGCCGGCCAGCGAGGCGACTTCGAACTGGTCGCAGAGCAGACGGCGCGCCGAGTCATGGTCGAAATACCAGTCCGGCTGGCGGGTGCGGGCAATATCGAGGCTGAAATTGGGCGTCCAGCCCTCCGGGTAGAGGATTTCCGCCGGGCGGATGCGCTCCAGCGTGGCGGGAATCTGATCCACCGGCACTTCGATCAGGATGAACTCGCCGCTCGCCAGGTTCAGGCGGGCGATACCGGCCGTGTTGCGCTGTGTGGCAATGGCGAGCAACCAGATGTCCTGCTTGTCGTCGATCAGCGCCGCATCGGTCAGCGTGCCCGGCGTGACGATGCGTGCCACGGCCCGCTCGACCGGTCCCTTGCTGGTTGCCGGGTCGCCGATCTGTTCGCAGATGACGGCTGATTCGCCGAGCTTGACCAGTCGGGCGAGGTAAGGCTCCAGCGAATGGAAGGGCACGCCGGCCATTTTGATCGGCAGCCCGGCCGACTGACCCCGCGTGGTCAGCGTAATGTCGAGCAGCCGCGCCGCTTTTTCCGCGTCTTCGTAAAAAAGCTCATAGAAATCGCCCATTCGGTAGAACAGCAAGGTATTCGGGTGCTTGGCCTTGAGCGCCAAGTATTGCTGCATCATGGGCGTGTGCTTGGGCTGTTCGGTTTTTGCTTCTTTTGCCATGTGTCCTGAAGGGTACTTATTGCCGGATTTCGCGGGTGTTATCCGGCGCACCGAACTCGCCGCTGCTGCGGAAGGGATTGATGTCGAGGCCGCCGCGGCGCGTGTAGCGGGCGTAAACAGCCAGCGCCTCGGGGCGGCAGTGGCGCTGGATGTCGCTGAAGATGCGCTCGACGCACTGCTCGTGGAATTCGTTGTGCTCGCGGAAGGAGACGATATAGCGCAGCAGCCCGGCGCGGTCGATGGGCTGGCCGCGATAGCGCACGACAACCATGGCCCAGTCCGGCTGGCCGGTGACCAGGCAGTTGGACTTGAGCAGGTGGGAATACAGGATTTCCTCGACTGCTTCGCCGGGCCGGGTGAGGAGCAGTTCGGGGGCCGGCTGGTAGCGGTCGCAGGCGATGTCGAGCTCGTCAATCAGCGTCCCTGCCGGTGTGCCGATCGTTGCCGTCGGTGCGGTAGAAAGCGGTTGCAGCATAACGATGACCGGGCGTCCGGCGGTGGCCGACAAGTCGCGGGTCATGATCTCCGCCACGGCGTCGAGCGAGTCAAAGCGAGTCTGATTGAAGGAATTGAGGTAGAGCTTGAAGGATTTCGACTCGATCAGGTTCGGGCTGTCGACCGGCACGCGAAAGGTGCCGACGGCGACCACCGGCTTTCCCCTGGGATTCAACCAGGAAATTTCATAGGCGTTCCACAGGTCTTCACCAACGAAGGGCAAGGCGGCATCGTCGATACCGATTTCGCGGCGCTTGAGCTGGCGCGGAATCGGGTAGAGCAGTTCCGGCGCGTAGCGGCTCTGATAGGCCGTTGCCTTGCCCAGCGGCGAGGCATGGCTGGGATCGGGAGTGGTATGGGTCATCATGGAGCGGGATTTTACCTGCTTGCCCGCCGCGCCATGCCACCTAGCCCGGAAATTTCACCAGCAGGCGCAGGCCGTCATTTCTGAGGGGGCGAGGGCTTGATTGTCGGCATTGGGAAGGGTGGCTGCCCAAATATTGAGCAGTATTGCGGATTGAAGGCGGA
>JBKBHB010000024.1:0-54844 GCA_046297855.1 Azonexus sp. | reverse complement strand
TATCTCTCCGTTGGGTCTGGACCGTTGTCCCGAAAGGGGGCTGGCGACAGAGCAGCAGGGGCCGGAAGTCCCGAGGGCGGTCGCAGCGTCTATAGGCCAGCGGGCGAATAGTCCTCGGGACGTAAGCTCACCCCGGAAACGGGGAGGCAGAAACCGCCGGATACGTGATCCGTACGTCCGGTGGTGTGGGAGGACGGCGGGGGCGACCCCGCCTCCTACCCGATTCCGGCCGGACGGGGCGGGATCTCAGCCGGCGGTCCAAGCGATGCGCCAGACGAACGGCTCGCGATGCGGGCAGGGTTCCCGGTTTTTTCGATGCTTTGGCGGGCCGCAGGCTGTGTCAAAACTGCCAGTTTGCAGTGTGTTTGGCAGTTACGGCGCTGCCATATGCAATTTAATTATTGCTAAATCGTTGCTGGAAGTGGAATTCGGCAATTTTCTCGGGGTGGCACGGTAATTGATTGCAGGTTTCTCTTCTGCAAGGAGACCTTATGCATCGAACAATTTATCGTGCGTTCATCGGATGGGGCATGGCGGTTGCGATCAGTCTGGCTGCGCAGGCATCGCCGCCGCCCGCATCCGGCGTTGTCGCGCCGGCCGTGCCGCCGGCAGCCAAGGAAAAGTCGACCACCGATCACAGTCAGCTCGAAGCCCTCAAGGGGCCGTTCAAGTCCGGACCGGAGGTCACCAAGGCCTGCCTGAGCTGCCACAACATGGCCGGGCATCAGGTGATGAAGAGCATCCACTGGACCTGGGAGGCGACCAATACCAAGACCGGCAAGAAGCTGGGCAAACAGCACGCCGCCAACAATTTCTGCGGCTCGATCACCTCCAACGAACCGCGCTGTACCAGTTGCCACGCCGGGTATGGCTGGAAGGACAAGAACTTCGACTTTGCGAATCAAAACAATGTCGATTGCCTGGCCTGCCATGACACCACCGGCACCTACCGCAAGTTTGGCACCGATGCCGGCCATCCGCTGTATGCCGACCGCGAGTTCGAGCCGATGGAAGGCCCGCCGGGCAAAAAGCTGTTCAAGGCGCCGGACCTGACCCACATCGCGCAGCACGTCGGCAGCCCCGGCCGCAAGAACTGCGGTAACTGCCACTTCAATGGCGGGGGGGGCGATGCCGTCAAGCACGGCGATCTCGATTCCTCGCTGCTCAAGCCCAAGCGTGAGCTCGATGTGCACATGGCGACGGATGGGGCCAACATGGTCTGTTCCGACTGCCATACCTTCAATGCCCACCAGCCCTCAGGCAGCCGCTATGCGCCGACGGCGAAGGACAGCCACGGCATGGACCTGCCCAAGGACGACCACAACCGGGCGACCTGCGAATCCTGCCATGGTGTCAAGCCGCACAAGGAGGCGAAGATCAACCACCACGCCAACAGGGTGGCTTGCCAGACCTGCCATATTCCCGAGTACGCCCGGGGCGGCGTTGCCACCAAGATGCTCTGGGACTGGTCTACTGCCGGCAAGAAGGACGCTGACGGCAAGCCGCTGTTCATCAAGGATGAGCATGGCCACCTGACCTATTCCGCCGCCAAGGGGGATTTCAAGCTCGGCGAGAACGTCCGCCCCGAGTACAAGTGGTACAACGGTGTCGTGCATCAGATGGCGATCACCGACAAGTTCGACGACAGCAAGGTGCTCGAATTGAACCGCGTCGAAGGCTCGGCCAGCGATCCGAATGCCCGTATCTGGCCGTTCAAGGTCATGCATGGCAAGCAACCCTACGACAAGGTCAACAAGACGCTGGTGGTGAACCACGTCTGGGGCGACGACGATACGGCCTTCTGGAAGCATTACGACTACGCCAAGTCGATCAAGTCCGGCATGGAAACCGCCGGCCTGCCTTATAGCGGCGAGTTCGGCTTCATCGAAACGCGCATGAACTGGTTCATCACCCACATGGTCGCCCCCAAGGAAAAGGCCGTTCCCTGCCAGGAATGCCATACCCGCTCGGCCGATGGCCGGCTGGCGGCAATCACTGACATCTACCTGCCCGGGCGCGATACCAAGGACTGGGTTGATCTGCTTGGTGGTCTGATGATCGCCGGCGCCATCGGCGGCGGGCTGTTGCATGGCGCGGTGCGCATCGCGACCCGTCGCAAGGAGAAATGACCATGAGCAATCGCATCTACATCTACAAGCGTTACGAGCGTTTCTGGCACTGGTCGCAGGCCCTGCTGATCATCACCATGATGCTCACCGGCTTCGAGGTGCACGGCAGCTACCAGCTGCTCGGTTTCGGCCAGGCCGTGCAGCTGCACACGCTGGCCGCCTGGACCTTGCTCACCCTGTGGGCCTTCACCGCCTTTTGGCAATTCACCACCGGCGAGTGGCGGCAGTACCGGCCCTCGCTGAAGAACGTCGGTGCGATGATCCGGTACTACACCATCGGCATCTTCACCGATGCACCGCACCCGTTCAGGAAGACGGTCAGCCAGAAGCACAACCCGCTGCAGCGCCTGGCCTACCTCGCCCTGCTCGCCTTCATCTCGCCCCTGATCTGGGGCAGCGGGCTGTTCTACCTGTTCTACGGCGACTGGGCCCGCCTCGGCATCGACCAGCACCTGTCGCTGGAATGGGTCGCCACCCTGCACGTGCTGGGCGCCTACATGATCACGGCCTTCTTCTTCATCCACGTCTATCTGACCACCACCGGCCACACCGTCTTCGCCCACATCAAGGCCATGATCACCGGCTGGGAGGAGGAAGACGGGCATCCCTGACGTTCCGTTCGTCTTCACTTCTTGCGCGACGATTTTGCGGGGCCTGGCCCCGCATTTTTTTGTCCGGCCGAAACGTCGGTCAGGCATGCCTGCCGCCGGGTCGAGCGAGGGCGGCGGCCGGGAAACCGAAATGGGCCGTTCATTCTGCTGCCATGGCGGTATTTTGACTGCCAGACACTGCCAACTTGCCCGCGATTTCCCTTGAAAGTCCTGCGGCAATTTGTCGCATGGCTGATAACGTATTGTTTTTAAATTGGAAAATATCCAGGTGTCGGCTGGCACGAAGATTGATAAGTAAATGCTGATATTTATCTGAACCTCGCTGCCGATGTCACAAGGAAACACCCGCCTACGCCGAGAAATTTACGCCATCGTGGTGATCAAGCTGCTGGTCATTTTTGGCTTGTGGTGGGCATTCATTCGTGACGCCCGGGTCGAGGTCGATGGTCAACGCCTGGCTGAAGATCTGGCCCAACCGGCTGGTACGGCCACCCCACGTCTTCATTCAGGAGAAACCCATGCTCAGTGAGCAACTCGTCGATCTCTCGCGCCTGCAGTTCGCAGTGACCGCGATGTATCACTTCCTCTTCGTGCCGTTGACCATCGGCATGACCTGGATCCTGGTCATCATGGAGTCGGTCTATGTGATGACCGGCAAGACCATCTACAAGGACATGACCCGCTTCTGGGGCAAGCTGTTTGGCATCAACTTCGCGCTCGGCGTGACCACCGGCATCACCATGGAGTTCCAGTTCGGCACCAACTGGGCCTATTACTCCCATTACGTCGGCGACATTTTTGGCGCGCCGCTCGCCATTGAGGGCCTGATGGCCTTCTTCCTCGAATCGACTTTCATCGGCCTGTTCTTCTTTGGCTGGGATCGTCTGTCGCGCCGCCAGCACCTGCTGGTGACCATCCTCATGGCCGTTGGCACCAACCTCTCGGCCTTGTGGATCCTGATCGCCAATGGCTGGATGCAGAACCCGGTCGGCGCCGAATTCAGCTACGTGACGATGCGTATGGAAATGGTCGATTTCTGGGCCGTCCTGTTCAACCCCGATGCCCAGGCCAAGTTCGTCCATACCGTGTCGGCCGGCTACGTCACGGGCGCCATGTTTGTACTGTCGATCTCGGCGTTCTACCTGCTGCGCGGGCGGGATGTCGAGTTCGCCAAGAAGAGCTTCCGCATCGCGGCTGCCTTCGGCTTCGCCTCGATCTGCTCGGTCATCGTGCTCGGCGACGAATCCGGCTACACCGTCGGCGAAGCCCAGCAGACCAAACTGGCGGCCATGGAAGCGATGTGGGAAACCGAACCGGCACCGGCCGGCTTCAACCTGATCGCCATTCCCAACGAAAAGGAAATGAAAAACGATTTTGCCATCGAGATTCCCTGGGTGATGGGCATCATCGGTACCCGTTCGCTCGACAAGCAGATCCCCGGCATCAAGGAAATCCGCGAAAAGAACCGTCAGCGCATCCTGTCCGGCCTGGAGGCCGTGGTGGCGCTCGAGGCGCTGCGTAAAGACCCGGCCGACGCGGCGATGAAGGCCAAATTCGAAGAGCACAAGGCCGACCTCGGTTTTGGCCTGCTGCTCAAGAAATACCTCGTCGATGTCCGTCAGGTGACCCCGGAAATTCTCGAAAAGGCCGTCGCCGACACCATTCCGCGCGTGGCGCCGATGTTCTGGAGTTTCCGCCTGATGGTCGCCTTCGGCTTCCTGATGCTCGGCCTGTTCGGTGCGGCGCTGGTCTATTCGCTGAAAGGCAATTTTGCCGAGAAACGCTGGCTCCTCCGTGCGGCCCTGTGGATGCTGCCGGTGCCCTGGCTGTCCTGCGAACTGGGTTGGTTCGTCGCCGAGTACGGTCGGCAGCCGTGGACCATCTACGGCGTGCTGCCCACCCACATGTCGGTATCCACGCTGTCGGTGAGCAGCCTGTACGGCTCCCTGGCCGGCTTCGTCGGCTTCTACACCCTGCTGCTGGTTGTCGAAATGTACCTGATGGTGAAGTTTGCCAAACAGGGGCCGGGCAGCCTGGGAACCGGTCGTTACGACAATGAACTTGCACACGCCTGAGGTTGAGTGATGTTAAGAAAAAGCCTGATTCCCCTGATTCTCGTGACCGGCCTGCTTGCCGGGCCGGTCCATGCCGAAAAGGGCCATGAGCGCCACCTGGCGCCGGAAACCACCGACTACGCCCTGATCCTGCCGGCCAATCTGCCCCATGTTCTGAAAGTGGCCCAGGCTCAGGCCGGCCGGCTGAAACTCGACGAGGCGCAGAAGACGCTGATTCGCGACCTGATGGCGGACGCGCCGCTCAAGGTATTTGCCCGTCTGAAGCAGGCCGAGTCGCTGGAAAAGGCCATCGCCCAGGATGTCCTGAGCGGAGCCGTGTCGGAAACCGAATTGGCGTCCCGGCTCGACAGCCTGGTCAGCGCCAAGCGCCAGGCGACCGAGGCGCAGATTGCCACGATCGGCCGTATTCGCGCCTCGCTGTCCGAGGCCCAGTTCAAGCAGTTGTTGAAGCTGGCGACGACCGCCGGCAGCCATTGAGAGAAGAGGACCTGTCATGCTCGATTATCCCAGCCTGAAAATCATCTGGTGGCTGCTGGTGGGCGTCCTGCTCGTCGGCTTTGCCATCATGGACGGCCACGACATGGGCGTCGGCACCCTGCTGCCCTTCGTCGGACGCGACGATGTCGAACGCCGCGTCGTGATCAATACCGTCGGACCGCACTGGGACGGCAACCAGGTCTGGTTCATCACCGGCGGCGGCGCCATCTTCGCCGCCTGGCCGCTGGTCTATGCCACCGCCTTCTCCGGGTTTTACTGGGCGATGCTGGCGGTGCTCTGGGCGCTGTTTTTCCGGCCGGTCGGTTTTGACTACCGCAGCAAGATCGACAATCCGACCTGGCGCAAGATCTGGGACTGGGGGCTCTTTGTCGGGGGGGCCGTGCCGCCGCTGATTTTTGGCGTCGCCTTCGGCAACCTCTTTCTCGGCGTACCCTTCCAGTTTGCCGACAATCTGATGTCCACCTACACCGGCAGCTTCTGGGCGCTGCTCAATCCCTTTGCGCTGCTTTGTGGCGTGGTGTCTACGGCGATGATCACCTTTCACGGGGCGATTTATCTGATGCACCGTACCGACGGCGCAATCCATGAGCGCAGCCGCGGCGCCATGATGATTTTCGGCGGCCTGCTGCTGCTGACCTTCTCGGCGGCCGGTGTCTGGCTGTGGCAGGGTATCGACGGCTACGCCATCACGTCCGTCGTGACCCCGGAATCCCTGCCCAATCCGCTCGATAAAACCGTGGTCCGTCAGGCCGGCGCCTGGCTGACCAATTACGAACGCTATCCGGCCACCATGGCGCTGCCCGCCCTCGCCTACGCCGGCATCCTGATCGCCATGCTGCTGGCGGCACAAGGGGTGACACTCGCCGCCTTTGTCGCGTCGTCGCTGGCCATTCTTGGCATCATCGGCACCGCCGGCGCCTCGTTGTTCCCGTTCATCATGCCCTCGTCGTCCGATCCCCGCGCCAGCCTGACGGTCTGGGACAGCGTTTCCAGCCAGCTGACGCTGAACATCATGCTCTGGGCGACGTTGATCTTCATGCCCATCATCATTGCCTACACCAGCTGGGCCTACAAGGTGATGGCCGGCAAGGTGACGGCCGCTTACATCCGCGAAAACGACCATGCAGCCTATTGAGGAGAATGTCATGCGTGACTGTGTTTGCCAGGGATCCTCCTTTACCGTCTGCGACAGTCCGGTCCGCCGCCAGTGGCTGATGGCCACGGTGGCCGCCGGCGGCGTGCTGGGTGCCACCACCGTGATTCCCTTCGTGGCCAGCCTGACCCCGTCGGAGCGGGCCAAGGCCGCCGGTGCCCCGGTCGAGGTCGATATCGGGAAGTTGCAGCCGGGCGATATGATGGTCGTCGAATGGCGCGGCAAGCCGGTGTGGATTCTCAAACGCACCCCGGAGATGCTGGCCGCGCTGAAAAAGGCCGAGCCCATGCTGGCCGACCCGGCGTCGGACAAGCCGCAACAGCCGGCCTATGCCCGCAACGAAACGCGCTCCCGCAACCCCGACGTGCTGGTTGCGGTCGGCATCTGTACCCACCTCGGCTGCTCACCTTCAGCCGCTTTTACCCCCGGCGAGGCGGCGTTGGGTGCCGACTGGCCGGGGGGTTTTCTCTGCCCCTGCCACGGCTCGACCTTCGATTTTGCCGGCCGTGTCTTCAAGAACAAGCCGGCACCGACCAACCTCGAGGTGCCACCGCATCAATATCTCTCGGATACCCGCCTGATCATCGGTGCCGACGAGTTCGACAAGACCTGAAAGGAAAACATCATGTGGTACTTCGCCTGGGTTCTCGGCATCGGCTTTGCCGTGCTGCTGGCCATCCTGAATGCCCTGTGGGGCGAAAACGAGGCTGCCCGCGCCGGTGGGCAAGGCTATGAACACGAGCGCCACTGAGTGCGAACCGCGGCAGCCGGCCCGTATCGGCTGGCTGCCCTTGCTGATTGCGCTGGCCGTTCTGGTGATCATGACCATCCTGCCGGGCATCGCGACCGATCCGGCCGGTCGGGCCGATCATCCGCTGGCGCTGCTGCTCTTCGCTGCGATGAGCGCCGGCTTCATCCGCGGGGTGGGCTTCATTCCGCACAACCAGATGCTGCGTCTCGCCTTCTCCACGCCAGCCACCCTGCTTTTCCTGGCGCTGGCGATCGGACGAATGATGGCGCTTGGGCGTACTTTCAACCTGTATTAGGAGTGACACATGCATATTGCCGTGACCAGCCAGAATCGCCACAGCATTACCGGCCATGCCGGAAAGTGTCGCAAGTTCTGGGTATACGACATCGAGCAAGGGCGTGTGATGGGCAAGCAGCTACTGGAGCTGCCCCTCAAGGCGACCCTGCACACGCAACATGATGCCTTGCCCGAGGCGCTCGCCGGGATCAATGTCCTGATCAGCGGGGGGATGGGGGCCGGCCTGTATCAGCGCCTGATGCAGCAAGGCATCCTGCCCGTCATCACCGTCGAGGAAGACCCGGATCAGGCGATAACCGCCTTCCTTGCCAATGCGCTGGAGCGTTTTCCGCCGCACAGCCATCACCCCTGCCAACACCATGGCCACTGAGCCCCGTCCGCAGTCGCTGCGCCTCGGCCGCCCAACACCGCCGCGTTTGCCCATTCGTCCCTTGCTGCTCGCCTGTATCGTGGCGGAGCGTAACGCCCGGCCCGCGAACAGCCAATCGAGAACTGGCGAAAGCGCTTCGGCGGGCGGTCAGGGGTATTGAGGGGGTAAGCCGGGCTGTCCGGGCATCCAACTACCCCCGCGCGCTCGGATCGGATCAGCAGGGCCGGGCTGGCGTAACGGACCAACCCGGTGCGGCGCGGCCCGCACGCCAGCCCGGCCCTGCTCCGGAAGACGATGACGCAGTCACCAGGAGCGGGCGCCCATCAGGTAGCGACGTGTCTCTGCCGAAGGTGGCGGGGTTTCCGACGGCTTGCCAGGCTCGCTTGATGCGCCCGCCTGGGCAGGGGGAGGCGGCAGCAGCATGTCCCTCAAACGCAGTACCATGACCAGAAGATCCTCTTCGGTCGCGGCTTCTTCAATCTCCGAAAGGCGTTGTTGCGCATATTGGGCGTCGCGGGTCAGGGCTTCCAGGTCGACACTTGTGCCAAGACTGCGTTTTACCTGCAGTTTGAAGCGTGCCAGTAACTGCGCTCTTTCGATGTGCTGATCCATCGGTTTTTCCTTGTTTTATCTCTGATCCGGTTGGACATTGTTCGGCATGACCCGTGCAGCGAAAAACGTGCCGGATGCTGCTGTGCAGCATTGTTTTCGGAAAATCAGCGACTTAGGGTTTTTATGCCGTCTATGGCATGGCAACGGGCTCACCGTGATGGTGCGTGTGAGACGGGTTTTGCTGCAGAACTGTGCGATGCGGAAAGCGTGCGGGCGGCTGTGGCGGTGACTTTCCGTGCGGCGCCAAGGGTGGGGGAAGGGCCGGAAACGGCGCCGCAAAACAACAACGGCTTCCCTTGGGGAAGCCGTCTGAATTCTGGTGGGTCGTGAGTGATTCGAACACTCGACCTACGGATTAAGAGTCCGCTGCTCTACCAGCTGAGCTAACGACCCAGAATCCTTTGATCATGGTGGGTCGGGCGAGATTCGAACTCGCGACCAACGGATTAAAAGTCCGCTGCTCTACCGACTGAGCTACCGACCCGCTCAAAGGAGCGCGAATTATATAGACCCCCGGGGAGGGCGTCAACGAAAACGTCCGCTTGCAGCGAATGCTTCAGGCGGGCAAGCCGAGGCGCCGGCAGATTTCCGTGGTCAGGCTCGCCTGGTTCATCGCATAAAAATGCAGTCCTGGTGCGCCGCCCTTGAGCAGGCGTTCGCAGAGTTCGGTGACGACGTCGAGGCCGAAGGCGCGGATCGCGTCGCCATCGTCGCCAAAGCTCTCGAACTTTTTGCGCATCCAGCGCGGCAGTTCGGCCCCGCAGGCATCGGAGAAACGCGCCAGCTTGGTGAAGCCGGCGATGGGCATGATCCCCGGGACGATCGGGATGTCGACGCCGAGTGCGCGGGCTTCGTCGACGAAGTGGAAGTAGGCGTCGGCGTTGTAGAAATATTGCGTGATGGCGGAATTGGCGCCGGCCTTGACCTTGCGGGCGAAGGCTTCGAGATCGTCCTTCGGGCTGCGGGCCTGCGGATGCCATTCCGGGTAGGCGGCAACCTCGATGCTGAACCAGTCGCCGGTTTCGGCCCGGATGAATTCGACCAGTTCGTTGGCGTAGCGAAATTCGCCGGCTTCGGCCATGCCGGAAGGCAGGTCGCCGCGCAGGGCGACTGTGCGCCTGATGCCGGCAGCCTGGTATTCGGCGAGGATTTCGCGGATCGATTCGCGCGATGAACCGATGCAAGACAGATGCGGTGCCGCGTCGAAGCCTTCGGCGGCGATCTCCTTGACAACGGCAAAGGTGCGTTCGCGGGTCGATCCGCCGGCGCCGTAGGTGACCGAGAAGAACTGGGGCTGCAAGCGGGCCAGCTCGGCCCGGACGGCGCGCAGCTTGGCGATGCCTTCCGGGGTCTGGGGCGGGAAAAATTCGATGGAGATTTCAGGTTTCATTTATTCAACCAGATGAAAAATTCGCGGTTGCCGTCACCGCCGGTGATCGGGCTGTCGAACCAGGCGCGGACGGTCAGGCCGAGTTGCCTGGCGCACGCGCGCAGCTTGTGTTCGACGTCATGGTACAGCGCCGGGTCGCGGACGATGCCGCCCCGGCCGATGTTGCCAGGTCCGACTTCAAACTGCGGCTTGACGAGTAGCAGCAGGTCGCCGTGGGGTGCCAGCAAGGCCGGCAGCTGCGGCAGGATCAGGGTCAGCGAAATGAAGGAAACGTCGCCGACAATCAGGTCGAAGCCTCCCGCCGGAAAGGCGGCGCCGAGGTCGGCGGCGCTCAGGGCGCGGCAGTTGATGCCTTCCAGGCAGGTGACTGCGGGGTCGGCGCGCAGTTGAGCATGTAGCTGATCATGCCCGACATCGACCCCGACGACGTGTCGGGCGCCGTTCTGCAGCAGGCAGTCGGTAAAACCGCCGGTCGACTGGCCGATATCGAGGCAGACCTTGCCGCTGACGCGGAGTCCGGTGTGGGCCAGGGCGCCTGCCAGCTTCTGGCCGCCGCGCGAAACATAGTGGGCGTCCGGGTCGGCTGCGACGATCAGCGGCGTGTCATCCGGCAGATCCATCGCTGGCTTGCTGATCAGGCCGCCGGCCCAGCTGACGCGGCCTTGCTTGATCAGCCATTGTGCCGCCGTGCGCGACGGTGCGAGTTTCTGGGCAACGAGCAGGGCATCCGCCCGCGATACGCCAGCCGGCCGTTCGCCAGATGGCTCGCGAACCGGGCGCGGCTTTTTCTGCCGCGCGTGGAAGGAGTTCATGCTCATAGGGGTTGCGGGTCGGTTGTTGCCCGCTGTTCGCCACTGCGGGAGGCGCTGTTGGCTTCCCGCGCATGGCGAGGGCCGGGCAACGACAACGGCCTCAGTAGCGGTAGTGATCGGCCTTGTACGGGCCGTTGACCGGCACGCCAATGTACCTGGCCTGCGCCTCGGTCAACGTTGTCAGCTCGGCGTTCAGCGTTTTCAACTGCAGGCGGGCGACCTTTTCATCGAGGTGCTTGGGCAGGGTGTAGACGCCGACCGGGTAGTTCTCGGTTTTGGTGAACAGCTCGATCTGGGCGATCGTCTGGTTGGCGAACGAGGAGGACATGACGTAGGACGGGTGGCCGGTGGCGCAGCCAAGGTTCACCAGGCGGCCCTTGGCGAGCAGAATGATGCGGTTGCCCGACGGCAGCGTAATGTGGTCGACCTGCGGCTTGATCTCTTCCCACGGGTAGCCTTCGATCGACGCGACGTTGATTTCGGAATCGAAGTGGCCAATGTTGCAGACGATGGCGTTGTGCTTCATTTTGACCAGGTGATGGTGGTCGATGACGTGGTAGTTGCCGGTTGCGGTGACGAAGATGTCGGCCTTGTCGCAGGCGTAGTCCATGGTGACGACGCGGTAGCCTTCCATGGCGGCCTGCAGGGCGCAGATCGGGTCGATTTCGGTGATCCAGACCTGGGCCGACAGGGCGCGCAGGGCCTGGGCGGAACCCTTGCCCACGTCACCGTAGCCGCAGACGACCGCGATCTTGCCGGCGACCATCACGTCGGTGGCGCGCTTGATGCCGTCGACCAGCGACTCGCGGCAGCCGTACAGGTTGTCGAACTTGGACTTGGTCACCGAGTCATTGACATTGATCGCCGGGAACTTGAGTTCGCCGCGTTCGTGCATCTGGTACAGGCGGTGCACGCCGGTGGTGGTTTCTTCGGTGACCCCCTTGATCTTCTCCAGACGGGTCGAATACCAGGTCGGGTCGGTCTTCAGCTTGGCCCTGATCGAGGCGAAGAGCACGGTGGCCTCCTCGCTGTCCGGGTTGTCGAGCACCGACAGGTCCTTCTCGGCACGGGCGCCGAGGTGCAGCAGCAGCGTGGCGTCGCCGCCATCGTCGAGGATCATGTTCGAATAGCCACCGTCGGGCCACTCGAAGATGCGGTGCGTGTAATCCCAGTAGTCGGTCAGCGATTCGCCCTTGACGGCGAAGACCGGGATGCCAGCGGCGGCGATGGCGGCCGCGGCGTGGTCCTGGGTCGAGAAGATGTTGCAGGAAGCCCAGCGGACTTCAGCGCCGAGCGCGGTCAGCGTCTCGATCAGCACCGCGGTCTGGATGGTCATGTGCAGCGAACCGGTGATGCGCGCACCCTTGAGCGGCTGGGTCTTTGCGAATTCCTCGCGAATGGCCATCAGGCCCGGCATTTCGGTTTCGGCAATGCGGATTTCCTTGCGACCCCAGTCGGCAAGGTTCAGATCGGCAACAACGTAATCCTTGAATTCAGCCACAGTAAGCTCCTCGGAAACTGTGACCGGGGAGGGGGACGGCGTGCAAGCTCACCGGTAACCCCTGCGCCCGGCAGGGTTGAACAGTGAGCGCCGTTTAGAACCGAGCCTGAGAGAAATATCCCCTGCAGCGCCCCTCGGTAGGTGGCGGATTATAAACCGTTTTTCAGCCGGATATCAGCCATTGTCGCCAGCCCAGTACAGGTCGATGTTCTTGATGCCCCATCTGGCGGCATCCTCGCGCCCGGCGATCTTTTCGGCGCTGCGGGCCAGGTCGATGATTTCCGGCTGGATGTAGGCCTGTGACTTGGTCGAGAAAAACACCTTGACCCGCGGTTTGAGCAGCGATTGCTCACCCTGCTCGATGACCACGCCGAGCTTGCCGGAGGCCAGCCTGACCAGCGACCCGATCGGGTAGATGCCCAGACTCTTGACGAAGGCCTGGAAGACCAGGGGGTCGAAATGGCCAGTCCATTCGGCCATGCGCTTGATCGACTCGGCCGGATCCCAGCCTGCCTTGTACGGACGGTTGGAGGTTACCGCGTCGTAGACGTCGCAGACTGCCCCCATCTTGGCAAAGAGGCTCATCGTCTCGCCGTTCAGCCCTTTCGGGTAGCCGCTGCCGTCCACCTTTTCGTGGTGATGCAGGCAGACGTCCCGGGTGATTTCACTGACCCCGCTGCCTTCGCGCAGCAGCTTCTCGCCTTCCTCGGGGTGGGTCTTGACCAGGGCAAATTCGGCGTCGGTCAGCTTGCCGGGCTTCTTCAGCACGTCGAGCGGGATCATCGCCTTGCCCAGATCGTGCAGCAGGCCGGCCATGCCGGCTTCGCGGACTTGCGTTTCGTCGAGGCCGAGCTGGCGGGCCAGCGCAATCATCAGGGCGCAAACGGCGACTGAATGCATGAAAGTGTAGTCGTCGGCTGTTTTCAGGCGGGCCAGGCTGATCAGGGCACCCGGATTGCGCAGGACCGAATTCGAAATTTCCTCGACCAGGGGCGCCGCGGCCTCGGCTTCGATCGCCTTGCCCATGCGCGCTTCCTGGAACATCGACATCACGGCTTCCTTGCCTTTGGCGACGATTTTGGTTGCCCGCTTGATTTCCTCACGGAAGCTCGCCTTTTCCTGTACGACGGGCGGTTCCGGCGGGATTTCCAGGGCGGTCAGGGCGGCCTGGCTCCCTTGTGCGTGGGAGGCGGCAACGTCGACTCCTTTGGCAATGTCGATCCACACCTCCCGGATCGCGCTGTCGGCGATCAGGGTCAAGTCCTTGGGATCGGTCAGAACAAACTGGGTTCGCCAGAACGGATGATCCAGCCACGCCCCGCAAAAGCCGGCCAGATGCATGCCGAGCGTGAGTTGTTCGACAGGGATTTTCTTCAGCATATTTGGTGATTTTAGCGAAAAAGGGAGCCGGAATGGCTCCCTTTTTGCAAATTTTCACAGTGCCAGACCAATGTTACGGTCTGGCAGCCATGCAGGCCTTGTGATGCGCGCTTACAGGCCGGCGTCGCCCCGCAGCAGCGCCGCCCGGTCGGTGCTTTCCCACGTGAATTCCGGCTCGTCGCGGCCGAAATGGCCATAGGCGGCAGTCTTCTGGTAGATCGGGCGCAGCAGGTTGAGCATGTTGACGATGCCCTTCGGGCGGAGGTCAAAGTGTTTCTTGACCAGTTCGGTCAGGGTTTCGTTGCTGACCTTGCCGGTGCCGAAGGTTTCGACCATGATCGAGGTAGGCTGCGATACGCCAATGGCATAGGATACCTGTACCAGGCACTTCGATGCCAGGCCGGCTGCCACGATGTTCTTGGCGACATAGCGGCCGGCGTAGGCGGCGGAGCGGTCGACCTTGGAGGGGTCCTTGCCGGAGAAGGCGCCGCCACCGTGCGGGGCGGCCCCGCCGTAGGTGTCGACGATGATCTTGCGGCCGGTCAGGCCGCAGTCGCCCTGCGGGCCGCCGACGACGAAGCGGCCAGTCGGGTTGACCAGGTACTTGATGTCGCCCTTGATCAGTTCCTTCGGCAGTACCGGTTTGATGATCTGCTCGATGGTCGCCTCGCGCAGGTCTTCCAGGCTGATGTCCGGCGCATGCTGGGTGGAAAGCACGACGGTGTCGATCGCGTGTGGCTTGCCATCGACGTAGCGGATGGTGACCTGCGACTTGGCATCGGGCCGCGCCCAGGGCAGGCGGCCATCCTTTCTCAGCATGGCCTGGCGCTCGACGAGGCGGTGCGACAGGTAGATCGGCAGCGGCATCAGCGATGGGGTTTCATCGCAGGCGTAGCCGAACATCAGGCCCTGGTCGCCGGCGCCCTGATCGAGATTGTCGTCGTAGGCCTTGTTGACGCCCTGGGCGATGTCCGGGCTCTGCTTGTCGTAGGCCACGAGCACGGCACAACCCTTGTAGTCGATGCCGTAGTCGGTGTTGTCGTAGCCAATACGCTTGATGGTGTCCCGGGCGACCTGAATGTAGTCGACGTTGGCATTGGTCGTGATCTCGCCGGCCAGGACGACCAGGCCGGTATTGCAGAGGGTTTCGGCGGCAACGCGCGAATGCGGATCCTGCGCCAGGATGGCGTCGAGGATGGCGTCGGAAATCTGGTCGGCGACCTTGTCGGGGTGGCCTTCGGAAACGGATTCCGAAGTGAAGAGATAATCGCTCAAGGCGTGCTCCTGTGGTCCTGGGGTCCGGCGTTACCAGCTTTGGACCAGGAGCAGGCGACGCTTTAGCAGAATTTGTGAATCGCCCCGCAAGTTGTCTGTTTAACTCGGCGATCGGATAATACTAATCTTTTCTCAGGGGGAATCAACCCCCGAGGCTTCATGGTTTTTCTCTTTCGCCTGCTTTCCCTGTTGCCGTTAAGCTTGCTGCACGCCCTGGGCGGCGCCCTTGGCCGGCTGGTCTATTGGCTGTCGCCGACCTATCGCCGGCATGTGCAGGAAAACATGGCACAGGCCGGTATCGATCCCGCCCTGCGCACTGCCGTGGCGGCCGAAACCGGCAAGCAGATGGTCGAACTCGCGCGCATCTGGATGCGTCCGCTGGAGGCGGCGCTGCCGCTCGTCGCCGAAGTGACCGGCTGGGCACATGTTGAAGCGGCGAGGGCGGCCGGGCGGGGCATCGTTTTCCTGACCCCGCACCTGGGGTGCTTCGAGATTACGGCCCAGTATCTGTCCTCGTTTGGCGACATCACGGTGCTCTACCGCGAGCCGAAATCGGCCGGCGCCAATGAACTGATCCTGATGGGGCGCAAGCGCGCGCATCTGCATCTGGCGCCGGCCGATCTGTCCGGGGTGCGGGCACTGATCAAGGCGCTGAAAAAGGGCGAAATGGTCGGCATGCTGCCCGATCAGGCGCCGAAGACCGGCGAGGGGGTCTGGCTCAAGTTCTTTGGACGTTACGCCTACACCATGACCCTGGCGGCGCGGCTGACCGAGACGGGGGCCGTGTCGCTGCTCACCTGGGGCGAGCGCCTGCCGGGCGGGCGTGGGTTCCGGATCCATTTCCTGCCACCGCAGACGCCGTTGTCCGGGACGACCGTCGAGCGGGCGCAGCAGATCAACCATGAGATTGAAGCCCTGATCCGCCAGTGCCCGACCCAGTATCTGTGGGGCTATAACCGTTACAAGCGGCCCGGTGGCGCCGAGCCGCCGCCGGTGGAGTGAAGCGTGAAGATTGGATTGACCTGGCTGCTGGTCGGTTTCCTGTGGCTCCTGCACTGGTTGCCGCTGCCCGTCCTGCGGGCGCTGGGGGCGGGGCTTGGCCGCTTGCTCTATGCCCTGGGTCGCGAGCGGCGCAAGGTGGCGCTGACCAACCTGCGCCTGTGCTTTCCGGAGAAGACGGAAGCGGAGCGCGAGGCGATCGCCCGCCGGCATTTCGTCGTCTTCGCCCAGGCCGTCCTCGACCGCACCCTGGGCTGGTGGGCGTCACGCGAGCGGCTGCAGCGCATTATCCGCATCCACGGTGTCGCGCACCTGACGGATCCGGCCGGCCGGCCGGTGATCCTGCTGACGCCGCATTTCGTCGGCCTTGATGCGGGCGGCACGGTGGTGTCGATGCATGTCGTCGGTTGCAGCGTCTTTTCCATGCAGAAGAATCCCGTGCTCAACAAGCTGCTATATGATGGCCGGATGCGGTTCAACCGGGCCGTGTTGCTGTCACGCCAGGACGGGATGCGCAAGATCGTCAAGGCGATGAAGGAGGGGCACCCCTTCTACTATCTGCCGGACATGGATTTCGGGCCCAGGGAGTCGATTTTCGTGCCCTTTTTTGGCGTTCAGGCAGCGACCATCCCGGCCTTGTCGCGTCTGGTGCGGCTGACCGGGGCGCGCGTCGTGCCGGTGATTTGCCGCCTGGTGCCGGACGGCTACGAAATCGAGGTCATGCCAGCCTGGGAGGATTTTCCCGGCGACAGTGTCGAGGCCGATACGGCCCGGATGAACCGCTTTATCGAATCGCAGGTGCTGCGCATGCCGGAGCAGTACTTCTGGTTGCACAAACGTTTCAAGACCCGGCCTCCCGGAGAACAGAGGTTTTACAAATGAACAACACCCTGAAGGTGGATATTCGCCCGATCACGCCGCCCGATGTGCCGGCCATCGCCGCGCTGGCCCGTGAAATCTGGCAGGCAACCTACCCTGGCATCATCACCCAGGAGCAGATCGATTTCATGCTGGAACAGCGCTACGGCCACGAGCGCCTGTACGACGATCTGGAAGACCTGCACAAATGGCTCGACCAGGCCTTCCATGACGGACGCCGTGTCGGTTTTGCCTTCAGTGAAATCGACAAGGGCGAGTTCAAGCTTGACAAACTCTATATCCATCCCGATGTGCAGCGCCGGGGCGTTGGCGGGCAATTGATCGCCCATGTCGCCGAGCGGGCAAAGCGGGCGGGTTATCCCTGCCTCATCCTGCAGGTGAACAAGCGCAACGTGAATGCCATCAACTCATACAAGAAGTATGGCTTTGCGGTGCGCACGGCCACCGTCGATGACATCGGCGGTGGCTACGTGATGGATGACTACGTGATGGAGAAGAAGCTTTAAGACTTTGGGCCAACGTGCTGTCTCTGCTATGATTTTCCGAGTCAAACAGCGGAGCGGCACGTGAAACTCAAATTCTCCAAGATGCACGGTCTGGGCAATGATTTCGTTGTCCTCGACGGCGTGCGCCAGCAGGTTTCCCTGAGTCCGGAGCAACTGGTTTATCTGGCCGACCGTCATTTTGGTGTCGGCTGCGACCAGATCCTGCTGGTCGAAAAGCCGACCCGGCCCGGCGTCGATTTCCGCTACCGCATTTTCAATGCCGATGGCGGCGAGGTCGAGCAATGCGGCAACGGCGCCCGCTGCTTCGTGCGTTTCGTGCACGAGCAGGGACTGACCGACAAGCGGCAGATCCGTGTCGAGACCCTCAAGGGCATCATCGAGCCACGCCTCGAAGCCGACGGCAATGTCACCGTCGATATGGGCGAGCCCCGCTTCCTGCCGGCCGAAATTCCGTTTCTGGCCGACGATGACGTGATCATCCATCTGCTCGACGTGGCGGACGAGACGCTGGAAACCACCGTGGTGTCGATGGGCAACCCGCATGCCGTGCAGGTGGTGGACGATGTCGATACCCATCCGGTCGGCGAGCACGGCCCGTTGATCGAGCGGCACCCGCGTTTTCCGAAGCGGGTCAACGCCGGTTTCATGCAGATCATCGACCGCCATGCCATCAAGCTCCGCGTCTATGAGCGTGGTTCCGGCGAGACCCTGGCCTGTGGCACCGGCGCCTGTGCGGCGGCGGTGGCCGGCATCCGCCGTGGCTTGCTCGATTCGCCGGTGCGGGTCATGACGCGGGGCGGCGACCTGAACATCGCCTGGGGCGGTCCGGGCCGTCCGGTCCTGATGACCGGCCCGGCAGTTACCGTATTCACTGGAGAAATCGAATTATGAGCGCCCTGTTCCCGGAAGACATTGCGGACTACCTGAAGAACAATCCGAGCTTCTTCGAGCAGTATGCCGACCTGATGGCGCAGATTTTCGTGCCGCATCCGCATGGCGGGCGCGCGGTGTCGCTGGCCGAGCGCCAGATGCTGACCCTGCGCGAGAAAAATCGTGCCACAGAGTCCAAGCTGGCCGAGCTGATCGCCTTCGGCGAGGAAAACGACGCGATCAGCGAAAAGGTGCATCGTCTGGCGGTGGCCCTGATTGCGGCCGAGACCTTCCAGGCCGTCATCCACCTGCTCAATTTCCACCTGCGCGATGATTTCTCGGTGCCGCACGTGGCCCTGCGCCTGTGGGACAAGCCGGAAGGCATCGAGGATCTGCCGGAATTCGCCGCCGTCAGCGAGGAGCTGCAGGTCTTTGCCGAAACCCTGGCCCGCCCGTACTGCGGCTCGACGGCCGGTTTTGGCACGGCTTCGTGGTTTGGCGAACATGCCCCGCATATCCGTTCGCAGGCCCTGATTGCCCTGCGCAACGGCGGTGGCACGATCGGCATGATCGCGCTGGGTAGCGAAGACAATCAGCGCTTCTATGCCGACATGGGTACCCTCTACCTCGAACGCCTGGGCGAAATGGTCTCCGCCGCGCTGGCTCGGGTGACCAAGAGCGTGTTGTGAGCGATTCGGCAGCCAATCCCCATGTGGCTGCCTACCTGGCCGAATTGTCGGACCAGCGGCGCATGTCGCCGCATACCCTCCAAAACTACCGACGCGACCTCGACAAACTGTTGGCTGCGGCGGGCGAGACACCGCTGGCCGGTTTGCAGATTCATCACATCCGCCGTTTTGTCGCCCAGTGGCATGGCCGCGGACTGTCCGGCCGCTCGTTGGCCCGTCTGCTCTCTGCCTGGCGCGGCTTCTTCCGGTGGCTCGGCGCACGCGGGCTGGTGAAAGCCAATCCCTGCGATGGCATCCGGCCGCCCAGGTCGCCGCGCCGGTTGCCCAAGGCGCTGTCCGTGGACGAAGCGGCCTGTCTGCTGGACGGTGCTGCGGCACCTGAAGATCCCGTCCTGGCGGCGCGCGATCGGGCGATGTTCGAGTTGTTTTATTCCTCCGGCCTGCGCCTCGCTGAACTGGTCGCCCTCGATTGCGACGGGCTCGATGCCGTCCTGCACGACGGCGAAATCCGCGTTCTCGGCAAGCGCAACAAGGCGCGGCTCGTGCCGGTGGGCCGCAAGGCACGCGAGGCGCTTGCCGCCTGGGCGGCGGTGCGCGGAGTCTTGGCCTCGCCGGGCGAGCCGGCGCTCTTCGTCGGTCTGCGCGGGCGGCGGATCGCACCCCGCATGGTCGAGTCCCGGCTGGCGCGGCGGGCGGTGCACCTGGGCTTGCCCACCCATGTCCATCCGCACATGCTGCGCCATTCCTTTGCCTCGCATGTGCTGCAATCGTCGGGCGATCTGCGCGCGGTGCAGGAAATGCTCGGCCACGCCAGCATTGCATCGACGCAGGTGTATACCCATCTCGATTTCCAGCATCTGGCCAAGGTCTACGATGCCGCGCATCCCCGGGCCAAAGCCAAGCCGCGCGGGTGAACCGGGCAGCTTGCGGAAGCAAGGGCAAAATTCCCGAAAAATCAAGGCTTCGTTGACGATTTTTTCACCAGCCTCTATGATTGGCGGTTTCGAAAAATCGCCGGATTCAAGGAGTTTTCATGGCCATCAACCGTACCCGCCGTTCTTCCCTGGAGCGCCGTTGCGTTTCCAAGTCCACCAAGCGCCTGTTCAAGGGCGACGGCAAGACCATGTTCAAGACCATGTACGCGGCCGAGTGCCACCAGCGTAACCGCAAGGCCCTGGGCGCCTGAGCGTCAAACGGCTTCAGCGGGCCCCGGTTGCTGCAAGGTAACCGGGGCTTTGTACTTTTGATTTCGGGAAAAACATGGCTCAGCTGATTTTGCTGCCGGGCAAGGAACGCTCCTCCTTCAAGCGCCATCCGTGGCTGTTCGCCGGCTCGGTTGGTCGGCTGGAAGGGCGGGCGCGGCCGGGCGATACCGTCGAGGTGCTGTCCGACGACCTGAAGGTGCTGGGGCGGGCCGCCTACAGCCCGCGGTCGCAGATTCGGGCTCGCTTCTGGACCTTCGATCCGGAAGAGTCGATCGACGATGCCTTCTTCAAGCGCCGCATTGCCGCGGCCGTCGCGCGTCGCCAGGCCTTGCCGGAGCTGAGGGGGCAGCAGGGCCTGCGTCTGATTCATGCCGAATCGGATGGCCTGCCCGGTATCGTCGCCGACCAGTACGGGGACACGGTGGTTGTGCAATTGACGTCGGCCGGTGCCGACAAATGGCGCAAGGCCATCGTTGCCGGTCTGGTCAAGGCGACCGGCTGTGCTCGCATCTATGAACGCTCCGACTCCGACGTGCGCGCTCTGGAAGGCCTGGAGCCGACCGTCGGCTGGTTGTACGGCGAGCCGCCGAGCGCCGGCCTGAGCATCGAAGAAAATGGCGTGCGCCTGGCGGTCGACGTCGTCGGCGGCCACAAGACCGGTTTCTATCTCGACCAGCGCGACAACCGCGCCTGGTTGCGCAGCGTGGCGGCCGGCAAGGACATCCTGAACTGCTTCTGCTACACCGGCGGTTTTTCGCTGCAGGCCTTGGCTGGTGGCGCGGCGCATGTGCTGTCCATCGATTCGTCGGGGCCGGCGCTGGCTCAGGCGCAGGCCAACCTGGCGCTCAATCCGCAGTTGCCGGCCGCGCGTGCCGAGTGGCTGGAGGCCGACGTCTTCCAGGCCCTGCGCGATTTTCGCAAGGCCGGACGGATGTTTGACCTGATCGTCCTCGATCCGCCCAAGTTTGCCCCGTCGGCGGCGCATGCCGATCGTGCCGCACGTGCCTACAAGGATATCAACCTGCTCGGCTTTCGCCTGCTCAAGCCGGGTGGCTTGCTGATGACCTACTCCTGCTCGGGCGGCATCGGGCTGGAACTGTTTCAGAAGATCGTCGCCGGTGCGGCACTGGACGCCGGGCGCGCGGCGCGCATCGTACGCCGCCTGTCCGGCACGGCCGATCATCCGGTCGCCTTGAACTTTCCGGAAGGCGAATATCTCAAAGGTCTGCTTGTCCAGGTCGACTGATCCCTTCGTGCCGTGAATCCGCTGCGTCACTTCCTTCTCGTTGTCGCGCTCATCCTGGGTCAGTTGCTGACCGGGGTGCATGCCGTCGAGCATGCGGCGAGCCGCGAGGAGGGGTTGCCGACGCACACCTGCCCGCTGTGTCTGGCGGCGCACGACCTCGGCGTCGCGCTGCCTTCGGCTGCCAGCCTGCCGCCTGTCGTGCTGCCGGTCTGGCTGCCCGATGGCCCGACCCTGTCCGGCCGGGCGGATTGGCCGGCGCCCGTTGCCTGCCAGCGCGGCCCGCCGCTTGCCTGAAGATTGCCGCTTTTTTCTGACCGGATCCGGCCTGACGGCCGCGTCCGGATCTGTGCAATTTTCAGGAGTGTTCCATGCAAAAACGTTTTGCCATGGCGGCCATGCTGGCCGCCTCCTGCGGCGTACAGGCCGCCGATGATTCCGAACTGGCCGCCATCCGGGCCCAGATTGCCGACCTGAAGCAGGCCTACGAGCAACGTATTGCCGCGCTCGAACAGAAGCTGGCCCAGGCCGAGTCCCGTCCGGCGCTGAAGCCGGCAGCGGCGCAGTCCGAGCCGGCCGATGGCCGTCGCCCGGCCGCCGGTTCGGCGAGTGGCTTCAATCCCGAGGTGTCGTTGATCCTGCAGGGGCAGTACAAGAACATGAAGGATGTGCCGGAGCGCGGCATCACCGGTTTTTGGCCGGCCGGTGGCCACAATCACGGCGATGGTGCGATCGCGGGTGTCAGCAAGCGGGGTTTCTCGGTCGATCACAGCGAACTGGTGCTGGCAGCCAACATCGACCCCTACTGGCGTGGCCAGGCCATCATTGCCGCCATCGATGACACGGCGGAGGTCGAGGAGGCCTGGTTCCAGTCGCTTGGCCTGGGGCACGGCATCGGTCTGAAGGGCGGCCGTTTCCGTTCCGGTATTGGCTATCTGAACGAGCAGCATCCGCACATGTGGGATTTTGCCGATGCGCCGCTGATGTACCGCGCTCTGTTTGGCGACCACGGCACCTATGTCAACGACGGGGTGCAGTTGAAATGGCTGGCGCCGACCGATACCTTCATCGAACTGGGGGCCGAACTGGGGCGGGGGGCGAATTTCCCGGGTACCGACCGCAACAAGAACGGCAGCGGCGCAGCGGCCGTGTTTGCGCATGTTGGTGGCGAAGTCGGTGTGTCGAACAGCTGGCGGGCCGGGGTTTCCTACCTGACGACAGAGGCCAGGGCCCGGGAAGCGCACTTCGAGGACCTCAACGGCCTGGAGGCGCAGGGGGCGTTCACCGGACGTTCGCATACCGCGATGGCGGATTTCGTCTGGAAATGGGCGCCGAACGGCAATCCGAAGTACCGGAATTTCAAGTTCCAGACCGAGTATTTCCAGCGCCGTGAAAACGGCGATCTGACCTGCGCCACCCCCGAAGGTGCTGCTGCGACGGTTGCGTGCGATGGCATCCTATCCGCCTACCGCACCCGCCAGTCCGGCTGGTACGCCCAGGGTGTCTATCAATTCACACCGAACTGGCGGGCCGGCTTGCGCTACGAGCAGCTCGACAGCGGTCGCCGGGATTTCGGTGACAACGCAGCCTATCTGGTTGTCGACAGCTATCGTCCGAAGAAGACGTCGGCGATGGTCGATTACAGTTGGAGCGAATACGCGCGTGTCCGTCTGCAGTATGCCCAGGACAGGTCGATGTCCGGCCTTACCGACCATCAGGTGACGGTACAGTACATCATGAGTCTTGGCGCCCACGGCGCCCATAAGTTCTAGGAGGCGGCATGAGACATTTCGTATTTGCCCTGTGTGCCCTGTGGCTGACGGGTATTGCCCAGGCTGAGCTGCGGGTCTTCGCCACGGTGCCGGAGTGGGCCGCGCTGGCCCGCGAACTCGGCGGTGACCGGGTCAAGGTCTACAGTGCGACCAGCGCCTTCCAGGATCCGCACCGCATCGAGGCCAAGCCCTCCCTGCTCGCACAGGCCCGGCAGGCGAATCTGGTTGTCGCGGCTGGAGCTGACCTCGAGGTCGGCTGGTTGCCGCTGGTCTTGCGCGACTCCGGCAATGCCGCGATCCAGCCTGGCCGGCCGGGCTATTTCGAGGCCGCCGCCGGGGTCGATCGTCTCGAGGTGCCGAGCGTCATCGACCGGGCGCACGGTGATGTGCATGCCGCCGGCAATCCCCACCTCCATCTCGATCCGCACCGGGTGCAGAAGGTGGCCGACGCACTGGCGGCCCGTCTGGCCGAAATCGACGCGCCGAACGCCGCCGCCTACCAGGCCAACCTGAAGGCCTTTTCCGGCAAATGGCAGGCCGCCATTGCCCGCTGGGAGCGGGAGGGGGCGCCCCTGAAAGGGGTTGGCGTCCTGGTGCATCATGCCAGCTTCACCTACCTGACTCACTGGCTGGGCATGAAGGAGTTGGGCACCCTGGAACCGAAACCGGGTATTGAGCCGACCAGCGGTCAGTTGAGCGGTCTGCTCGCCCGCCAGGCGACGGCACCGGCCCGCATGGTGTTGCGTACGCCCTACAATCCGGAGGGGCCGAGCCAGTGGATCGCTGGCAAGAGCGGCATACCGGCCGTGCTGCTGCCTTACACGGTGGGCGGCACGCCAGCGGCCAAGGATCTCGTCGGCCTGTTCGACGATACCCTGCAACGGCTGTTGCAGGCGCTTCGGTGAGCACCCTGCTGCATCTCGAGGGGCTGGTGGCCGGCTGGCAGCAGCCGGCCACCCGACCGGTGGACCTTGCCGTGGCGGCTGGGGAAATCGTGGGGCTGACCGGACCGAACGGGGTTGGCAAGAGCACCGTGCTGGCCGCCGTTGCCGGCCGTGCCCGCGTGTTTTCCGGTCGCCTGGCGCGTCCGGCCGGGGTGCGCCTGGCCCTGCAGACGCAGGATGTTCCGCCCGTCGTCGGCTTGCCCTTGTCCGGCCGCGAACTGCTCGCCCTGACCGGAGCCAGCCCGGTCGGCCTGCCCTCCTGGCTGGCCGACCGCCTCGATCAGCGGCTTGATCGCCTGTCCGGCGGGCAGCGCCACTATCTGGCCCTGTGGGCCGTTCTCGACACGCCGGCCGACCTGCTCCTGCTCGACGAACCGACCAACAACCTCGACCGGGCTGGCGTCGCCCATCTCGCCCGCCACCTGCGCGACCTGGCGGCCGACGGACGCGGCATTCTCGTCGTCAGTCACGACACCGGCTTCGTCGCGGCCGTCTGTGACCGTGTGGTCACCCTGGAGCCCTGCGATGTGGAATGAGCTGTTCCTGCTGCCTTTCCTGACCGGCCTCGTACTGGCCATCGTCCTGCCGGTGCTCGGCGCCTACCTGCGTTTGCGCGACGAATGGCTCGCTGCGCTCTCCTATGCCCATATCGCCGCCGCAGGCGCCTTGCTCGCCTTGGTGGCCAGCATGCCGCCTGCCGTCGGGGGCATCGGGGCCGCGCTCGCGGCTGGCGCCGGCAAGCGGTTCTTCGCCGCCCGCCTGAGCGGCGGCGCGAGCTATGCCCTGTTGCTGCTCGGCAGTTGGTCGGTCGCCGTCCTGCTGGCCGCCAACCATCCGCTGGCCGAGCGCCTGGGGCACGCCCTGTTCGATGGCCAGCTCTACTTTGCCGATGGGGCCCTGCTGGCCCTGGTTGCCGTTGGTGGAGCCGTTTCGCTGCTGGCGCTGCGCGCCTTGTCGCGCAGTTTGCTGCTGGCCCATCTCTACCCGGATTTCTTCCGCATTCGCGGTTTACGCGCCTGGCCCATACAACTCGGCTTCGATGGGCTGGCGGCCTTGTGCCTCGCCCTGGCGACCATGAGTCTCGGCGTGATGGGGGCCTTTGCCCTCGTTTTCATCCCGCCCTGGCTGGCTTTCCGGCGGGCGGCCAGCTGGCGGGGGGGCTTGCAGCGGGCGCTGTTCATCGGTCTGGCGGGTTATCTCGGCGCCTTTGGCTTGGCCTTGTGGCTGGATCAACCGTTCGGGCCGATGCTGGCCCTCCTGCTCGTCGGAATCGGCTTGATCGTTGCATGAAGCGGGGCGACATGCTAAAAGTCCGACTCTGCATGCGGAGTAGTCATGGTTTTTTCGTTTTTCAAGAAGCAGCCCAACAAGATGCCCGAGCGCCCGGCCGCCAAGCCACGCCCGGTGACGCCGGTATCCGAGGCCAAGCCGCAGCAGACGGAGGCGGAAGAGCCATCCCGCTCCCTGCCCGAGCCGTTGCCGGATCTTGAATTTACCGCCAGCCGTCCGCTCGCCGGGATCCCCGCCGAGAACCGTCCGCCGGCACCGCTGGGGGCGACCGCACCGGCCCCACCGGTAGCGGCAGATGATTTCACCATCGATGATTTCGACAGCCAGTTCACCAACTCCAGCGTCATGGGGATCGATGTCGACCATGATGTCGACCCGCTGCAATCCTGCGTCGAACAGGTTGTCGTCCTCTATGCCAACGGCCAGGATGCGGCTGCCCGCTCGCTGCTCGAAACCTTTGTCCGTTCCTACCACGGCGTCGAAGGCAAGCGCTTCTGGCTGCTGCTCTTCGACTTGCTGCAGATCAGTGGCGACCGTGCCGCTTTTGAAAAGCTCGGCGTCGACTATGCCGAGGCCTGCGAAACCTCGCCGCCCACCTGGGCGCCGCATCTGCCCGCAACGCCGCCGCAGGCCGGGAAGCTCGGCCCCAACAAGATTTTCCTGCAGGGGGTGCTGACCTCGGAAAGCGCGTTGCCGCTCGCCGAACTGACCCGCCTGATCGGCCAGAAGGCCGAGGTCTGCATCGACTGCAGCAAGCTGATCGGCTGTGACGACGAGGTGGCTGCCCAGTTGGCCGATTTGTTGACCCGGGCGCGCAAACTCCGGCTGGGGGTCAGCCTGCTCGGCATCGAGCCTTTCATGGAGCGTCTGAATAGCCGCCTCGTGGCGGGGGATTCCAGTCATGAAGCGAGCTGGCGCTTGCTGCTGGAACTGCTGCAACGGCATGGCACCCAGGACCAGTTTGAGGAGCGGGCGGTCGACTACGCCATCACCTTCGAACTGTCGCCGCCTTCCTGGGAGGCTTCGCCTGCCGCGCCGGCCAAGGCGGCTGGCGGAAGCAGCGGCAAGACGGACGACGCGTATTATCTGGCCGGTGAATTGAAGGGCTGCCGTTTCGAGGATCTGCCGCAGATCATTGAGGGCATGGTCCAGCCGGTGCTCGATTTTTCCCGGGTGACCCGCCTCGATTTCATTTCTGCCGGGCAGCTGGTCAATCGGCTGGCGCCGATCAAGGCGGCAGGACGTGAAGTGATCATCCGCAGCCCGAACCATCTCGTTGCCGAGCTGATGGCCGTGGTCGGCCTCAACAAGCAGGCGCGCATCATCGTTCCCAAGTCTTAAGGTAGAAACATGGAGCAATATCACGGCACCACGATCCTGTCGGTGCGCCGGGACAATCGCGTCGCGATGGGCGGCGACGGCCAGGTCACGCTCGGCAGCATTGTCGTCAAGGCCACTGCCAGAAAGGTGCGCCGCCTCTACCAGGGCCGCATCCTGGCCGGTTTTGCCGGCGGCACGGCCGATGCCTTCACGCTGTTCGAGCGTTTCGAGGCGAAGCTGGAGAAGCACCAGGGCAATCTGGTGCGCTCGGCTGTCGAACTGGCCAAGGACTGGCGTTCCGACCGTGCACTGCGCCGGCTGGAGGCCATGCTGTCGGTTGCCGACCGCGAATCCTCGCTGATCATCACCGGCAACGGCGATGTGCTGGAGCCGGAGCAGGGTATCGTGGCCATCGGCTCGGGGGGGGCCTATGCGCAGAGCGCGGCGCGTGCCCTGTTGGAAAACACGGAGCTGGCGCCGCTCGACATCGTCACCAAGGCGCTGGAAATCGCCGGCGACCTGTGCATCTACACCAACCGCAACTTCACGCTGGAGACGCTGGAATGACGACCATGACACCAAAGGAGATCGTCTCCGAACTCGACAAGCACATCGTCGGCCAGAACAACGCCAAGAAGGCCGTGGCCATTGCCCTGCGCAACCGCTGGCGGCGCGCCCAGGTGGCCGAGCCGTTGCGCCAGGAAATCACCCCCAAGAACATCCTGATGATCGGCCCGACCGGTGTCGGCAAGACCGAAATTGCCCGCCGCCTGGCGCGGCTGGCTAATGCCCCCTTCATCAAGGTCGAGGCGACCAAGTTCACCGAGGTCGGTTACGTCGGCCGCGATGTCGAGACCATCATCCGCGATCTGGTCGAAATGGCCATCAAGTCGGGACGTGAACGGGCCATGAAGGCGATGCGGGCGCGGGCCGAGGATGCCGCCGAGGAGCGTGTCCTCGATGCCCTGCTGCCGCCGCCCCGCAGTCCCGGCTTCTTTGCCGAGACCAATGCGGCGGGGGGCGAGGAGAACACCACCCGTCAGAAGTTCCGCAAGAAGCTGCGCGAGGGCGAACTGGACGACAAGGAAATCGACATCGAGCTCGCCATGCCGGCGATGCAGGCGGAAATCTTCGCGCCGCCCGGCATGGAGGAACTGACCCAGCAGATTCAGGGCATGTTCCAGAACATGGGCGGCGGCAAGAAGAAGACGCGCAAGTTGAAGATCAGGGAAGCACTCAAGCTGCTGACCGACGAGGAGGCGGCCAAGCTGGTCAATGACGAGGAGGTCAAACTGGAGGCGGTCAAGGCCGTCGAGCAGAACGGCATCGTCTTCCTCGATGAAATCGACAAGGTCACCGGGCGATCCGATGCGCAGGGTGCCGATGTCTCGCGTCAGGGGGTGCAGCGCGACCTGCTGCCGCTCGTCGAAGGGACGACGGTATCGACCAAGTACGGCATGATCCGCACCGATCACATCCTGTTCATTGCGTCGGGCGCTTTCCATCTCTCCAAGCCGTCCGACCTGATTCCCGAACTGCAGGGGCGTTTCCCCATCCGCGTCGAACTGGATTCGCTGTCGGTGGCTGATTTCGAGCGCATCCTGACCCAGACCGATGCCTGCCTGACCAAGCAGTATCAGGCTTTGCTGCAGACCGAAGGCGTCACCGTCGAATTTGCCGACGATGGCATCCGCCGCCTTGCCGAGATCGCCTATCAGGTCAACGAAAAGACCGAAAACATCGGCGCCCGCCGCCTGCACACGGTGATGGAAAAACTGCTCGAGGAAGTCTCCTTCGAGGCCGGCAAGGTTGGGCTCGAACAGGTGCGGGTCGATGCCGCCTATGTCAATGAAAAACTCGGCGAAGTTGCGGCCGACGAAGACTTGTCGCGCTACGTGCTGTGATTGGCCGCGGCCGGGCGAGGGGAAACCCTGACAGTCCGGCCGGCAGCGCCCCGCTACAATCCGGCCATGCCAATTCCCCGGAAAGTGTCCCTTGGACGAGCAAAGCCTGAGTGTCCGCCTGCTGGCCATCCTGTTTCCCATTTTCGGCATCGTCGCGGCCGGCTATCTCTATGGCCGCAGGCACAAGCCGGAAATGGCGGTCGCCAACCGGCTGAACATGGATGTTTTCGTGCCAGCCCTGGTTTTCGCCGCCATGGCCGGCAAATCCTTCGATCTGGCAGCCTACGCACCGTTGGCGCTGGGGGCTTTTCTCCTCCTGGCCGCCTGCGGCCTGTTGGCCTGGCCCATCTCGCGCCTGATCGGCATGCAGCCGAAAACCCTGGTGCCGCCGATGCTGTTCAACAACTCCGGCAACATCGGCCTGCCACTGGCCGTGCTGGCCTGGGGCGAGGATGCGTTGCCCGCCGCGGTCATCCTGTTCATGGTTGAGAACACCTTGCACTTTTCCCTGGGCGCCCGGCTGCTCGATCCGACGACACGTTTGCTGACGCTCTGGCGCATCCCGGTTGTCGCTGCCGCGATCGCCGGGCTGGCTGTGGCCTTGTTGAAGATTCCGGTGTGGCAGCCGCTGCTCATAGCGATCAAGATGCTGGGCGACGTATCGGTGCCGCTGCTGCTCTTTTCGCTCGGTGTCCGGATGACCGACGTCAATTTCCGCGACTGGCAGGTGGCTGTCGGGAGTGCCCTGCTACGGCCGCTCGCCGGCATGGCCATCGCCCCTGGCGTGATCGCCCTGCTCGGGCTGCAGGGGCGCGATGCTGCCATGTTGCTGGTATTCGGTGCCTTGCTGCCGGCGGTTCTCAACTTTCTGTTTGCCGAACGCTACAGGCAGGAGCCGCAGCGCGTCGCGTCCATCGTGCTGATCGGTAACCTGGCGGCGCTGATCTTCCTGCCGCTCGCCCTGGCGCTCGTGCTTTAACGGGTGAGCCGGTCCATCTGCCGGCGATCGCGCTTGGTCGGCCGGCCGTGGATGTCGGCCGCCGGCTCGACTGTGAATTTGCGGCGCAGCGCCTCGGCTTCCCGGGCTGTGATGCTTTCTGCCGTTTCCGCGTAGAGCAGGCGCGCCTCGCTGGCCGGACCGCGCTTTTCGGACAGGGCCAGGACGACGAGTTCCCAGCGCGTATCGCCATGGACGATGGCGAGCCGGTCGCCCGCCCTGACCTCGCGCGCCGGTTTGGCCGGCGCGCCATTCAACCTGACCTTGCCGCCAGTGACGGCATCCGTGGCCAGGGAGCGCGTCTTGAAGAAACGCGCCGCCCACAGCCACTTGTCGAGCCGGACGCCGCTCACTGCGGAAGGATGGATTCGCCGGCGTAGAGTTGTTCGACGGTTTCGCGCTGGCGAATGACATGCACCGCATCGCCATCGACCATCACTTCGACCGCACGCGGCCGGGTGTTGTAGTTCGACGCCATCGCCATGCCGTAGGCGCCGGCCGACATCACGGCCAGCAGATCGCCCGGCTGGATGCAAAGCGGACGGGCCTGGCCGAGGAAGTCGCCGGTTTCGCAGACCGGGCCGACCACGTCGTAGTCGCGGGCCGCCCCGTTGCGCGGCACGACCGGCTCGATATCGTGCCAGGCCTCGTACAGTGCCGGGCGCATCAGGTCGTTCATGGCGGCGTCGATGATGGCGAAGTTCTTGCCCTCTCCCTCCTTCAGGAACTCGATGCGGGTCAGCAGCAGGCCGGCATTGCCGACCAGGCGCCGGCCCGGTTCGAGCACGACCTGCAGGCCGCGGCCCTGGAGCTTGTCGAGCAGCGGGGTCAGGTAGGCGGCAACCGTCGGTTGCACCTGATCCGCCTTGTACTGGATCCCCAGACCGCCGCCGAGATCGATGTGGTGCAGCGGGATACCCTCGGCCGCCAACTGGTCGATCAGGGCAAGGATGCGCTCCAGCGCCTCGACGAAGGGCGATGGATCGAGCAACTGCGAGCCGATGTGGCAGTCGATGCCGGTCACGGCGATATGGGGCAGGGCGGCCGCGCGGCGGTAGAGATCGAGTGCCTGCTCGTAGGCGACGCCGAACTTGGCCTCCTTGAGGCCGGTCGAGATGTAGGGGTGGGTCTTCGGATCGACGTTCGGATTGACGCGCAGGCTGATCGGTGCGGGCCTGCCACACTGGCCGGCAACTTCGTTCAGGCGCTCCAGCTCCGGAGTCGACTCGATGTTGAAGCAAAAGATGCCGGCCTCCAGCGCCAGCTTCATTTCCGCCGCTGTCTTGCCGACGCCCGAGAAGACCACCTTCTTCGGATCGGCGCCGGCCGCCAGCACGCGCTGCAATTCACCGCCGGAGACGATGTCGAAGCCGGCACCGAGGCGGGTGAACAGGTTCAGGATGGCGAGGTTGGAATTGGCCTTGACGGCATAGCAGACCAGCGCGCCGCGGCCGGCCGGGTGCGTACCCAGCACGTCCTGGAATTCGCGCAGCGAAGCGGTCAGTGCGGCTCGCGAATAAACGTAGGCCGGCGTGCCGAATCGTTCGGCGATGGCGGGGAGCGCAACGGATTCGGCGTGCAGGACGCCGTCTTTCAAGGCAAAGGAACTCATGGCTTCGGGGTCTGGGTGTCCGTGCTAACATCCTGGCCGGTTCGGACCGGCTGGACCTTGGACGACGGAGCGGGTTTCGGATTGCCGAACAGCGGTTCCGGCGCCGGGCCGGACGGTCGTTCGAGCGGGCCTTTCATGCCACAGGCGGCAAGGCCGAGCGTGATCAATAAGGCAGCGATTCTGGACATGTTCGGGGCGCTGTCGGCGAAGAGCGGGATGGTAGCACACCATGGAAGACAGCGAATTCAACACCCTGGCCGGCCAGACCCTGGCACGGATCGAGGCAGCCCTCGAGGCCAGCGGAGCGGACATCGACTTCGAACTGGCCCCCGGCGGCATTCTGGAAATCGAATTTGCCGACGGGAGCAAGATCATCATCAATCGCCATGGCGTTTCCCGGGAGATCTGGGTGGCGGCCAAGGCGGGCGGCTTCCATTTTCGCTGGGATGGCACCGCCTGGCGGGACACCCGCGACAACGCCGAACTGTTGGCCAAACTCTCCGTCCTCGCCAGCCAGCAGGCTGGCGAGCCCGTTTCGCTCGACTGATCAGTCGCTCGGCGGCGTGCTGAGATCCGGCTTGGGCAGCGGGCTGGTGTCGGGCGCCTCGCCTTCGCCGTCCGGCTGGGCGCGGACGTTTTCGGCGTAGACATAGGTCCGTTCGCGCCCTTCGCCGTAAGCGACCAGTCCGTCCGGCATGGGCGGCAGCTGGACCGGTACATCCTTCAGGGCGCGCGCCATGTAGCCGATCCAGATGGGGAGCGCCGCGGCACCGCCGGTTTCCCGGTCGCCCAGTTTGCGCGGCTGGTCGAAGCCGATCCAGGCGCAGCCGGCAACCGTCATCTGGTAGCCGCAGAACCAGGCATCGACGTATTCGTTCGTCGTCCCCGTCTTGCCGGCCAGATCCTGACGCTTCAGGATGGCCGAGGCCTTGGCGGCCGTGCCATAAATGGTCACATCGCGCAGCATGGAATCCATCATGAAGGCATTGCGCGGATCGATGCTGCGAATGGCCTCGTTGCCGGCCTCGATTTCGGCCGAGCGGGCGACGACCTGGTCGCGCTCGTCGCGGATTTCGCGCACGACGAAAGGATTCACCTTATAGCCGCCGTTGGCGAATACGGCATAACCGGTCACCATCTGCCAGGGCGTGACCGAACCGGCGCCCAGGGCCATGGTCAGGTAGGGGGGGTGCTTGGCGGGGTCGAAACCGAAACGGCCGGCGTAATCCTGGGCGTAATGCGTACCGATCGACTGGAGGATGCGGATCGACACCATGTTTTTCGACTTGGCCAGCGCCGTCCGCAACTTCATCGGCCCTTCGTACTTGCCGTCGTAATTGTGCGGCTCCCAAGCCTGGGAGCCGGTCTGGCTGGCCGGGATGACGATCGGCTCGTCGGCAACGATGCTGCCCGGGTTGTAGCCCTTCTCGAGCGCAGCGGAGTAGATGAAGGGTTTGAAGCTGGAACCCGGCTGGCGCCAGGCCTGGGTGACGTGGTTGAACTTGTTGCGGTTGAAATCGAAGCCGCCGACCAGTGCACGGACGGCGCCATCGCGCGGATCGACAGCGACAAAGGCGGATTCAACTTCCGGCAACTGGCTGATCTGCCAGCCGCCCTTGTCGTCCTTGAGCAGACGCACGATGGCGCCACGCTTCAGTCGCTTGTTGGGCGGTGCCTTGTCGTCCAGCATGCGGGCAGCGAATTTGATCGCGTCACCGCTCAGTGTCAGGACTTCGCCGCCCTTGCGGTAAACCTTGATCTGCCGGGGATCGGCTGCCAGGACCAGGGCGGGAATCAGGTCGCCGGCATCGGGGAATTCCTGCAGCGCCTCGTCGATCGCCTCGTCCTGGTCCGACTGGATGCCCTTCATGTCCAGATAAGACTCGGCGCCGCGATAGCCGTGGCGCCGGTCGTAATCCATCACGCCCTTGCGCAGGCTGAGGTAGGCTGCTTCCTGCTCGGCCTTGACGATGGTTGTGTAGACCTTCATGCCACGCGAATAAACATCGTCCGGGAAACGTTCGGCGGTTATCTGCCGGGCCATTTCCGCGACGTATTCGGCATGTACCGCATAACCCGCCAGTTCGCGCTTGACGACCAGCGGCTCCTTCAGCGCCGCGGCATGCTGCGTGTCGTTGATGTAGCCGAGTTCGTGCATGCGCCGCAAGACGTATTGCTGGCGGATCCGGGCCCGGTTCGGATTGACGACCGGGTTGTAGGCCGACGGCGCCTTGGGCAGGCCAGCCAGCATGGCGGCTTCGGCAATCGAAATGTCCTTGAGCGGCTTACCAAAATAAATTTGGGCCGCGGCGGCAAAACCGTAGGCGCGTTGTCCGAGAAAGATCTGGTTGATGTACAGCTCGAAAATCTGGTCCTTGCTCAGATTGCTCTCGATCTTGAACGACAGCAGGGCCTCGTACAGCTTGCGGGTGTAGGTTTTTTCACCGGTCAGGAAAAAATTGCGTGCCACCTGCTGGGTGATCGTCGAGGCGCCCTGCCGCTTGCCACCGCCGATCAGGTTGGCACCCGCCGCCCGCAGGATGCCAGCATAGTCGATGCCGCCGTGTTGATAGAAGCGATCATCCTCGGCGGCCAGGATGGCCTGCTTGAGAACGGCGGGAACATCCTGAAAGGCGACCACGGCCCGGCGCTCCTCGCCGTATTCGCCAATCAGGAAGCCGTCCGACGTATAGACGCGCAGGGGAATCTTGGGGCGGTAGTCGGTCAGTGCCTCGAGCGAGGGCAGGTTCGGATAGGTCAGGATCAGGACGATCAGCAGCATGGCCACCCCGATGGCCGCCAGCCCGAAAAGGAATATGACAGGATAGAGAATCAGGCGTAGCGTAAGGGGGAGTGAAGACACGATAAACGCGGGGTGAAAGTGACGTTGCGGCGATTATACGCCGTGCCATTTTCCGGTCGTGAAAATGCTTTACATGCCTATAGGTTGTTGCTAGCATCTGAAGTGAATTATTGGTTATTTTTGTAACTTCGTAATCCGTAAGGACTTTTTGGGGGTCTGGTGGGCTTCGATATCTCGGCGTTGTTAAATCCTAAGGCACGCTCCCTGTTCGGCCTGGACATCAGTTCCTCCGCCGTCAAGATGGTTGAGCTGACTGCCAACGGGAAAGACGGCTATCGCGTTGAGCGCTACACCATCGAGGTGTTGCCCAAGGATGCGGTGTCCGATGGCAATATCGCAAACCTGGATGGCGTCGTTGATTGCGTCAAGCGGGCCTGGAAACGCATGGGCACCTCGACGCGCAACGTGGCCATGGCGCTCCCGGGGTCGGCGGTCATCACGAAAAAGATCATCGTTCCGGCCGGCCTGCGCGAAGAGGAGCTCGAAGCCCAGGTCGAGGCGGAAGCCAATCAGTACATCCCCTTTGCCATCGACGAAGTCAATCTGGATTATCAGGTGCTGGGCCCGGCGCCCGCTGTGCCGGACGAACTCGAAGTGCTGATCGCGGCATCCAAGAAGGAACGCGTCGAGGATCGTGTCGCGGTTGCCGATGCGGCAGGGCTGAAGGCCGTTGTGATCGACGTCGAATCCTTCGCTTCGCTGGCGGCGTTCGAGCTGATCGAGCGCCAGTTGCCTGAAGCCGGCAAGAATCAGGTGGTCGCGCTGATCGATGCCGGGGCGAACGCGATGAGTCTGACCGTATTGCGCAACGGGCAGCAGGTTTATGCCCGGGAACAGGCTTTCGGTGGCAGCCAGCTGACCCAGGATATCGCGCGACACTACGGCATGAGTATCGAGGATGCCGAAACAGCCAAGCGGGCAGGCAATTTGCCTGAAGGTTACGAGGTCGAATTGCTCAACCCGTTCATGGAGAACCTGGCGCTGGAAGTGTCGCGCGCCCTGCAGTTCTTCTTCACCTCGACCCAGTACAATCAGGTCGACCATATCGTTCTGGCGGGGGGGTGTGCCGTCATTCCCGGAATCGACGAAGTGGTCGCTACCCGGACACAGGTCAATACCCTGATTGCCAACCCCTTCGCCAACATGGTGCTGTCCGATCGTGTGCGCGCCAAGAGCCTGTTGGCTGACGCCTCTTCGCTGATGGTGGCATGCGGCCTGGCACTGCGGAGGTTCGATCCATCATGATTCGCATTAACCTCCTCCCTCACCGCGAGGAAGCCAAGAAGGCCCGGCGTGAACAATTCATGGTCCTGGCCGGCCTCGTGTTTGTGCTTGCCGCACTGGTCGTCTTCGCCGGTTACACCCTGATCGGCAATGCAATCAGCTCCCAGGAGAGCGCCAACGAATTTCTCAAGCGGGAAATCGCCGTCCTGGACAAGCAACTGGATCAGATCAAACGCCTGAAGGAACAGACGCAAGCCTTGCTGGCGCGCAAACAGGTCATCGAAAACCTGCAGCGCGACCGCGGTGAAACCGTCTATCTGCTGAACGAACTGGTCCGGCAGGTGCCGGAGGGCGTCTATCTGAAATCGCTGAAACAGGACGGTCTGAAGGTCAACATTGTCGGTCATGCCCAGTCGAATGCCCGGATTTCTGCCCTGATGCGCAATCTGGATGCGTCGCCCTGGCTCGAGCAACCGCAACTGATCGAAAGCAAGGCGGTAGTCGTCAACGGGCGCCGTGTGTACGAGTTCGGCATGAACTTCGTGCTGACTCGGGTCAAGCCCGATGACGTGAAGGAGAAAAAGTAGTGAAGACGAAATCCATCTCCTTGCCGAAAGTGGACTTCCAGTCCATCGCAGATGATTTCCGGTTCATGAACCCGAACGATCCGGGGGCATGGCCGCTGATACCCAAGATCACGGTTCTGGTCGGCCTGTTCGTCGCCATTGTCGCAGCGGGTTGGTGGTTCGTCTGGAGCGACCAGTTGCTTGAGCTCGAGACGAAGCAGCGGGAAGAGGGGACGCTGAAGCAGCAGTACCTCGACAAGAAGCGTCAGGCGGTCAATCTCGATCTGTATGTACAGCAGCTGGCAGAAATTGACCGTTCTTTCGGTGCGCTACTCAAGCAACTGCCGGACAAATCCGAAATCGAAGCGCTGCTGATCGAGATCAATCAGGCCGGTCTGGGGCGTGGCCTGCAGTTTGAATTGTTCAAGCCGGGTCAGGAGCAAATCAAGGATTTCTACGCCGAGTTGCCGATCGCCGTCAAGATCAACGGGGGGTATCACGATTTCGGGGCATTCGCGGCAGACATCGCGAAGCTGCCGCGCATCGTCACCCTGAACAACATCGCCATAGCGCCCATCAAGGATGGGGGGCAGCTGTCTCTGGATGCGACGACCAAGACCTTCCGCTACCTCGACGAAGAGGAGGTCGCCCGGCAGAAAAAGGCTGAGCAGGAGAAGAAGGCTGCGCAAGGAGCGAAAAAGTGAAACGTCTATTGCTCATTGCTGTTTGTGGTGCGCTGACGGCATGCACGGGAGGAGATCACGAGGATCTCAAGCAGTGGATGGCCGACAATACCAAGGACATGCGGGGAAGCGTTCCGAAGCTGCCGGAAGTGAAGCCCTATGAACCGGTGCCTTACGAAATGGATGGGACACTGGACCCCTTCAAGCCAGGCAAGATCGAGCCGGAGTCCCGGTACAAGCAGTTGGCCGGCAAGGGGGGGGCGTTCATGCCGGATTTCGAAGCACGGGAAATTCGCAACAGCTTGCTGGAAAAGTATCCGATCGAGTCGCTGAAAATGATCGGTTTCATGAATGTGAACCGGAAGCCGATGGCGGTCATTCAGGTTGAAGACAAGATCAAGCAGGTCAAGGTGGGGGATTACATGGGGCTCGACTTTGGCATGGTGACCCAGATCACGGAAACCGAAGTGCAGTTGCGGGAATTGATACAGGATTCTGCCGGGGACTGGACTGAACGCAAGAGTTCGCTCTACCTGCAGAGCAAGGAGGGAAGCAAGAAATGAAATTCATCAAACTCGCAATGGCCGCTTTCGTGGCGTGTCTTGCTTTGTCGCCTAGCGTCCGCGCCGAGGCGCAACCCTCAAATGCGATTGAGGCCGTCAACGTCGCGCAGCAAGGAAACGACATAGCGCTGCGCATCGACATGAAGGAACCCTTGGCCTCGCCGCCGCCCGGCTTCAGTGTTGCCAGTCCGGCCAAAATTGCGCTGGATTTCCAGTCGACCGCCAATGCCCTGGGAAAAACCAGCCAGATCATCAATCAAGGGGATTTGCGCAGTCTGAACATCGTTCAGGTGGGTGATCGCACGCGCCTGGTCCTGAACCTTGTGAAAAATCTGAATTACAAAACCCGCCTGGACGGCAAGGCGCTGTATGTGACCTTGTCCCCGATCGAGCGCGTTTCCGACACGACGGCTACCCGTTCCACGCGGTTTGCGGAAGAAAGCCTGGTGGGGACGAAACACGCCGTGAATGACGTGATGTTTCGCCGTGGCAAGGATGGCGAGGGACGCATCATCGTCGATTTGAGCGATTCCGGGACGGGCATCGATATCCGGCAGCAGGGCTCCAACCTGATCGTCGACTTCATGAAAACCACGGTCCCCGATCGCTTGCGTCGCAAACTTGATGTGACCGATTTTGCAACCCCGGTGACTTCCGTGGAAACGCGGGCCAACGGCGACAACGTGCGCATGGTGATTACCCCGAAAGGTTTGTGGGAGCACAATGCCTATCAGAGTGACAACCAGTTCATCGTGGAAGTGAAGCGCATTGTCGAGGACCCGAACAAGCTCGTTCAAGGCGCCAAGGTCGGTTATCAAGGACCGCGGGTCAGCATCAATTACCAGAACGGGGATGTGCGGGCGCTGTTGCGCCTGATGGCCGAAGAGCTGGGATTGAATGCGGTCATCAGCGAAACCGTGACCGGGACAACCACCCTAGTGCTGAAGGATGTGCCGGCCGATCAGGTGATCGACATCATCTTCCAGCAGAAGGGGCTGGATATGCGCAAGAAGGGCAACATCATCATGATCGCTCCGCGTGATGAAATTGCGACGCGCGAAAAGCTCGAGTTTGAATCGAAGCAACAGATCAACGAACTGGAGCCGCTCAAACTGGAGCAGTTCCAGCTCAACTACCAGAAGTCGGCTGACGTGGCGCGCCTGCTGGCGGGCCTCCCCCCGCTGGGGGCCGGCGGGACGCCGGCGCCTGCAACGCCGGGGGCGAACGTCGCTGCGCAACGGATTTTGAGCAAGCGGGGCAGTGCCGTCGCTGATCCGCAATCGAACATCCTGTTTGTGAACGATATCCCGAGCAAGCTGGAAGAAATTCGCGCTTTCATCGCGGCAATCGATATCGGTGCGCGTCAGGTGTTGATCGAGGCACGCGTGGTTGAGGCCAGCGACAGCTTCAACCGGAGTCTTGGCGCAAAGCTGAATTTCCTGAATCAGAAAACCAATGTCCTGGGCGGTAGCGGCTGGAATATCACCGGCGGCCGGGTGACTCCGTCGACGAGTACGTCGTCGACCTCGAACGGGGTGACCACGACCAGCTTCACGCCAGCCACCCAAGCCACGCCGCAGACCATTGGCGTCAATTTGCCGGCCTTTTCCTCGACTGGCGGTACGCTGGCCCTGTCGCTCTTCAACTCCAATCTGACCAAATTCCTCAACCTGGAATTGGCCGCCTTGGAGTCGGACGGTATCGGCAAGATCATTTCCAGCCCGCGCGTCATTACGGCGAATAACGTGAAGGCCAAGATCGAGGATGGTACCGAAGTGCCCTACATCACGGCCAGTTCGTCCGGTGGTACGACCACCACGACGGTCAACTTCAAGCCGGCCAAACTGTCGCTGGAGGTCGTTCCCCAGATCACGCCGGAGGGGTCGGTCAGAATGGCCTTGATTGTCAAAAAGGAAGAGCCGGACTGGACCAAGGCGGTGAGCGCAAACGGTTACCTCAATCCGCCGATCAAGAGTTCGGTGGTGGAAACCAATGTTCTCGTCGAGAACGGTGGCACTGTCGTGATTGGCGGGGTGTTCATGACCAAGACGGAGAATACGGTCGAGAAAGTGCCGTTCCTCGGGGATATTCCTTTCCTTGGCTGGCTGTTCAAGGTCAAGGGAGACACGGGCGAACGCCGCGAACTGCTGGTCTTCATCACGCCCCGCGTAATCTCCGACAAGATGCGCATTGATTGATGCCTTCCCGAATGCGTGAAAAGGCCGGCCCAGTGCCGGCTTTTTTTGTTCCAATGACACACTCGGCTAGAATTCGGTCGTGGAAGAACATCGAAACATCTATCTGGTCGGCCTGATGGGGGCTGGCAAGACAACAGTCGGGCGGATGCTGGCCAAACGGCTCGGGCGCCCGTTTCTCGATTCCGATCATGAGATCGTCGAACGGACGGGGGTGCCGATTCCGACGATCTTCGAGATTGAAGGGGAAGAGGGGTTTCGGCGCCGCGAGGCGCAAACCATCCATGACCTGACCGGCGGTTCCGGCCTGGTATTGGCGACGGGAGGGGGGGTTGTCATCAATCCGGATAACCGGAGCCGTTTGCACGATACCGGGTGGGTGGTTTACCTGAATGTGCCGCCCAGGCTGTTGTATGAACGTACCCGCCATGACCGGAATCGCCCCTTGTTACAGGTTGGCGATCCGCTGGCGAAACTCGAGGAACTGCATGCTGCGCGAGACCCGTTGTATCGCGAGACAGCCCATCTGGTCGTGGATGGCTCGCATCTGGTGGCAGCGGGCATCGTTCAGCATCTGATAAGGGAATTCAACCGCGTATGCAAAACATGATCGAAACGCTGGAGGTCGCTCTGGGGGAGCGTTCCTACCCCATCCATATCGGTTCCGACCTGTTGACGCGGGCTGACCTGCTGTTGCCGCACATCCGTCAGAAGAGAGCGGTCGTTGTCACCAACGAAACGGTGGCCCCGATTTATCTTCAACGCTTGAGCGCGACCTTGGCATCGGGCGATATCGACGTGCTGCCGGTTGTCTTGCCGGATGGTGAACAGTACAAGACCTGGGAGACCCTGAACCGGGTGTTCGATGCCCTGCTCGGGGCCCGTTGCGAGAGAAGCACGACGCTGATCGCCCTGGGGGGCGGGGTCATCGGCGATATGGGCGGCTTTGCGGCGGCGTGTTATCAGCGGGGGATGCCCTTCATCCAGGTGCCGACCACCTTGTTGTCGCAGGTCGATTCCTCCGTTGGTGGCAAGACGGCGATCAACCACCCGCTGGGCAAGAACATGATCGGCGCCTTCTATCAACCCAAACTGGTTCTGGCCGATATCGCGACACTCGATACCTTGCCGGATCGCGAACTGAAGGCCGGACTGGCTGAAATCATCAAATATGGCCTGATTCGTGATCCGGAATTCTTCGACTGGCTGGAAATCAATCTCGACCGGCTGTTGGCTCGGGACCCGGGGGCGATGGTTCATGCCGTGCGCCGTTCCTGCGCCAACAAGGCTGCCGTGGTGGCCGCCGACGAGCGGGAAAGCGGTGAGCGCGCCTTGCTCAACCTGGGGCATACCTTTGGCCACGCCATCGAAACCGGTCTGGGTTACGGTGCGTGGCTGCATGGCGAAGCGGTGGCGGCCGGCACGTTAATTGCTGCGGAACTCTCCTGTTGCCTGGGGTGGATCGATGCCGGAACCGTGGCGCGTATCGAAAGGCTGTTCGTGCGGGCTGGCCTGCCGGTCACGGGTCCCGATCTGGGGGTTGAGCGCTATCTCGAGCTGATGCGCCATGACAAGAAAGTGCAGGATGGAAAGTTGCGTCTGGTACTGTTGCAGCGGATCGGCAAGGCCGTCGTCTCGGATGGCGCCTCGGTGGCGCAAATTGGCGAGGCGATCGCGGCGCGATGCACCGGAACGGGGAATGTCTGAGGTCTTGCGGGCGAGATTGGTGCGTTGCAGCATCTTGATTCGACAGGGGTTTGCCAGTATATTCGATGGTTGCCTCTAATTTTCGTACAGGCCGATTCGTCAAATATGACGCTCGGCTTTTTTCATCGTTGACCCTGATGCAGGAGGGTCATGTTCTTTGAAGGAATGCGTGTGATGGAACCGGCAGTACCTGAGCGGCAGGGTTTGTACGACCCCGCCAATGAGCACGACGCTTGCGGCGTTGGCTTTGTTGCCCACGTCAAGGGCCAGAAGAGCCACAATATCGTCGAGCAGGGGTTGTTGATCCTGAAAAATCTGGATCACCGTGGTGCCGTCGGCGCCGACCCGTTGCAGGGCGATGGTGCCGGTATCCTGATCCAGATTCCGGATCGGTTCTATCGTGAGGAGATGGCCAAGCAGGACGTCGAACTGCCGCCGAGCGGCGAGTATGGCGTCGGCATGGTTTTCCTGCCGCAGGAGGCTGCTTCCCGCCATGCCTGCATCGAGGAAATCGAGCGCTCGGTCAAGGCTGAAGGGCAGGTCGTCCTCGGTTGGCGTGATGTGCCGGTCAACCGTGACATGCCGATGTCGCCGACGGTCAAGGCCAAGGAACCGGTTATCAAGCAGATTTTCGTCGGGCGCGGTCCGGATGTTTTCGTGACGGATGCGCTGGAGCGCAAGTTGTACGTCATCCGCCGCCGTGCCGCGAATGCCATCAAGTCGCTGAAGCTCAAGCACGGCCAGGAGTTCTACGTCCCCTCCTTCTCGGCCCGCACGGTCAACTACAAGGGCCTGCTGCTGGCGGATCAGGTTGGGGTTTACTATCTCGACCTGCAGGACAAGCGCACGGTTTCCGCGCTGGCCCTGGTGCACCAGCGCTTCTCGACCAACACTTTCCCGACCTGGGATCTCGCCCACCCGTTCCGCTACATTGCCCACAACGGTGAAATCAATACCGTGCGCGGCAACGTCAACTGGTTCAAGGCGCGTGAGCAGGCAATTTCGTCGCCGATCCTGGGCGAGGACCTGAAGAAAATCTGGCCGTTGCACTATCCCGGCCAGTCCGATTCGGCCTCGTTCGACAATGCGCTGGAGCTGCTCGTCATGGGCGGTGGCTATTCGCTGGCCCAGGCCGTCATGCTGATGATCCCGGAGGCCTGGGAAAAGCACACGCTGATGGACGAAAATCGCCGTGCCTTCTACGAATACCACGCTGCCATGATGGAGCCGTGGGACGGCCCGGCGGCCGTGGCCTTCACCGATGGCCGCCAGATCGGCGCGACCCTGGACCGCAACGGCTTGCGGCCGGCCCGCTACCTGGTGACGGATGATGACCTCGTGGTCATGGCGTCCGAATCCGGCGTGCTGCCGATTCCGGAAAAGAAGATCGTCAAGAAATGGCGCCTGCAGCCGGGCAAGATGTTCCTGATCGACATGGAGCAGGGCCGCATCATCGACGACAAGGAGCTCAAAGACTCGCTGGCCAATGCCAAGCCCTATCGTGAGTGGATCGAAAAGATCCGCATCAAGCTCGACGAAGTGCCGTCTGCCGAAGAGCAGTGCGTTGCCGCCCAGGCGTCGCTGCTCGATCGCCAGCAGGCCTTCGGCTACACGCAGGAAGACATCAAGGTCATCCTCGAGCCGATGGTGCAGAGCGGCGAGGAAGCGACCGGCTCGATGGGTACCGACTCGGCACTGCCGGTTCTGTCGTCCAGGAGCAAGACGCTGTATGCCTATTTCAAGCAGCTGTTCGCCCAGGTGACCAACCCGCCGATCGACCCGATCCGCGAGGAGCTGGTCATGTCGCTGGTGTCCTTCATCGGTCCGAAGCCGAACCTGCTCAACACCAACGACATCAATCCGCCGATCCGTCTCGAAGTGTCGCAGCCGGTACTGACCTGCGCCGAGATCGAGAAACTCCGTAACATCGAGAAATACACTTCGGGCAAGTTCCGTTCCTTCGAACTGGATATCTGCTACCCGGTGGCCTGGGGCAAGGACGGCATTGAGGCCCGCCTGGCTTCGCTGGCGGCCGATGCCGAAGATGCCGTACGCTCCGGTGCCAACATCCTGATCGTTTCCGACCGCAAGGTCGATGCCGAGCACGTCGCCATCCCGGCCCTGCTGGCAACCTCGACCATTCATCAGCATCTGGTCAAGAAGGGCTTGCGCACCAGCACCGGCCTGGTCGTCGAGACCGGCTCGGCACGTGAAGTGCATCATTTCGCCCTGCTCGGCGGCTATGGCGCGGAAGCCGTGCATCCCTACCTGGCCCTGGAAACGATCGAATCCCTAGCCAAGGGGGATGCCGAAAAGGCCGAGAAGTACGTCAAGAACTTCATCAAGGCCATCGGCAAGGGGCTGTGCAAGGTCATGTCCAAAATGGGCATTTCGACCTACATGTCCTATACCGGCGCCCAGATCTTCGAGGCGATCGGTCTGCAAAAGGAATTCGTCGAGAAGTACTTTACCGGCACGCCGTCCAACATCGAGGGGATCGGTGTCTTCGAAGTCGCCGAAGAGGCCATCCGCCTGCACAATGAAGCCTTCTCGGCTGATCCGGTGCTCGCCAACATGCTCGATGCCGGCGGTGAATATGCCTTCCGCATCCGGGGCGAAGAGCATATGTGGACGCCGGATTCGATTGCCAAGCTGCAGCACTCGACTCGCTCCGGCAAGTACGAAACCTACAAGGAATACGCCAAGCTGATCAACGACCAGAGCAAGCGTCACCTGACGCTGCGCGGCCTGTTCGAGTTCAAGCCGCAAGGTGCCCCGATCCCGCTCGACGAAGTCGAGCCGGCCAAGGAAATCGTCAAGCGTTTTGCCACCGGCGCCATGTCGCTCGGCTCCATCTCGACCGAGGCGCACACCACGCTGGCGATCGCCATGAACCGTATCGGCGGCAAGTCGAATACCGGTGAGGGCGGTGAGGATGCCAAGCGCTTCTTGCCGCTGAAAGCCGGCCAGACCCTGTCGGAAGTGGTCGGCAAATCCCGGATCGAGCGCGATTACACCTTCAAGGAAGGTGATTCGCTGCGTTCGGCCATCAAGCAGGTCGCCTCCGGCCGCTTTGGCGTGACGACCGAGTATCTGGTCAATGCCGACCAGATCCAAATCAAGATGGCCCAGGGCGCCAAGCCGGGCGAAGGCGGCCAGCTGCCCGGTACCAAGGTGTCCGAGTACATCGGCAAGCTGCGTCACTCGGTGCCGGGCGTCACCCTGATTTCGCCGCCGCCGCATCACGATATCTACTCCATCGAGGATCTGGCCCAGCTGATCCATGACCTGAAAAACGTCAATTCGCAGGCCTCGATCTCGGTGAAGCTGGTGTCGGAAGTCGGGGTCGGTACGGTAGCTGCCGGTGTCGCCAAGGCCAAGGCCGATCACGTCGTGATCGCCGGCTTCGACGGCGGAACGGGGGCGTCGCCGGTGTCGTCGATCAAGCATGCCGGTACGCCGTGGGAGCTCGGCCTGTCCGAAACCCAGCAGACTCTGGTGCTGAACCGCCTGCGTTCGCGCATCCGCGTTCAGGTCGATGGCCAGATGAAGACCGGCCGCGATGTCGTCATCGGCGCGCTGCTCGGTGCCGACGAGTTCGGTTTTGCGACCGCCCCGCTGGTCGTCGAAGGCTGCATCATGATGCGCAAGTGTCATCTGAACACCTGCCCGGTCGGCGTGGCCACCCAGGATCCGGTTCTCCGTCGTCGCTTCTCCGGTCAGCCGGAGCATGTCGTGAACTACTTCTTCTTCGTCGCCGAAGAAGTGCGCGAGATCATGGCCCAGCTCGGCATCCGCAAGTTCGACGATCTGGTCGGCCGTTCCGACCTGCTCGATATGCGTGCCGGCATCGACCACTGGAAGGCGAAGGGTCTGGATTTCTCCAAGGTCTTCTACCAGCCTGCCGTGCCGGCCGAGGTGCCGCGTCGTCATACCGAAGGCCAGGATCACGGTCTGGAAAAGGCCCTCGACCACCAGTTGATCGAACAGGCCAAGCCGGCCCTCGAGAAGGGCCAGAAGGTCCAGATCGAGACGCGCATCATCAACGTCAACCGTACCTGCGGCACCATGCTGTCGGGCGAGGTGGCCCGCCGCTATGGCCATGCCGGTCTGCCGGACGATACCATCCACATCAAGCTGACCGGCACCGCTGGCCAGGCATTCGGTGCCTTCCTGGCGCGTGGCGTGACGCTGGAACTGACCGGTGAAGGCAACGACTATGTCGGCAAGGGACTGTCGGGCGGCCGCATCATCATCAAGCCGAGTGCCGATTTCCGCGGCGACACGCAGCAGAACATCATTTGTGGCAACACCGTCATGTACGGCGCGACGGAAGGTGAATCCTTCTTCGCCGGCGTCGGCGGCGAGCGCTTCTGCGTCCGCAATTCCGGTGGCACGGCGGTCGTCGAAGGCGTGGGTGATCACGGTTGCGAATACATGACCGGCGGAACGGTCGTGGTGCTGGGCATGACCGGCCGCAACTTCGCCGCCGGCATGTCGGGCGGCATCGCCTACGTGCTGGACGAGGATGGTTCCTTCAAGAACCGCTGCAATCTGGCTCAGGTCGCGCTCGAAAAGGTGTTGCCGGCCAATCGCCAATCCACCGACGAGCCGATGCACTGCAACATGGCTGACGAGACCCAGCTCAAGGAACTGATCACCCGTCACGCCGAATACACCGGCAGCAAGATCGCCAAGGCCATCCTGGCCAACTGGGATGTCTACCGCGAGAAGTTCGTCAAAGTCTATCCGCACGAGTACAAGCGGGCGCTCACCGAGCTGGCCGCTGCTGCACAGAAGGAGGCCGCATAATGGGCAAGCCGACTGGATTCCTGGAGTTCGAACGCCTGGAAGAGGCTTACGAACCGGTCGAAAAACGCCTGACGCACTACAAGGAGTTTGTCCAGACCCTGTCTGACGACGAGGCCCGGACGCAGGGCGCACGCTGCATGGACTGCGGCATTCCGTTCTGCAACAACGGTTGCCCGGTGAACAACATTATTCCGGACTGGAATGATCTGGTGTACAAGGGCAATTGGAAGCAGGCGCTGGAAGTGCTGCACTCCACCAACAACTTTCCGGACTTTACCGGCCGTATCTGCCCGGCTCCCTGCGAGGCTGCCTGCACGCTCGGCATCAATGCCGCGCCGGTGGGCATCAAGTCGATCGAGCATTTCATCATCGACAAGGGCTGGGAAATGGGCTGGGTCGTGCCGCAGCCGGCCGCCGTCAAGACCGGCAAGAAGGTTGCCATCGTCGGTTCCGGCCCGGCTGGTCTGGCTGCTGCCCAGCAACTCGCGCGCGTCGGCCATGATGTGACCGTGTTCGAAAAGTCCAGCCGGATCGGCGGTCTGCTCGGCTTTGGCATCCCCGACTTCAAGCTGAACAAGTCGGTGATCGATCGTCGCGTGGCGCAGATGGAAGCCGAAGGCGTGGTCTTCAAGACCAAGGTCATCGTCGGTGACAAGACCATCCCGGCCGGCATCAACAACGATGCCACCGAGAGCATTTCCGCCGAGCAGCTGAAGAAGGATTTTGACGCGGTGATTCTCGCCGCCGGTTCGGAAGTGCCGCGCGATCTGCCGGTTCCGGGCCGCCAGCTCAAGGGAATCTATGCTGCCCTGGAATTCCTGATCCCTCAGAACAAGGAAGTCCAGCAGGGCATCAAGAATCCGGTCAACGTCAAGGGCAAGCACGTCGTCGTGATCGGTGGTGGCGATACCGGTTCCGACTGCGTCGGCACCAGCTATCGGCAGGGCGCCGCTTCGGTGACCCAGTTCGAACTGATGCCGGCACCACCGGAGGAAGAGAACAAGGCGCTGACCTGGCCGTACTGGCCGCTGAAAATGCGGACTTCGTCCTCGCACAAGGAAGGCAATACCGTGCGCGAATTTGCCGTGGCCACCAAGGAGTTCATCGACGATGGCCAGGGCAACGTCAAGGCCCTGAAGGCGGTGCGCGTTGAGTGGAAGGACGGCAAGATGACTGAAATCGCGGGCTCCGAGTTCGAGCTGCCCTGTGATGCCGCCTTCCTGGCCATGGGCTTCACCAACCCGGTCGGCAGCCTGCTCGATGCCTTCGGCGTCGAGAAGGATGCCCGCAACAATGCCAAGGCAACGACCGACGGTGAAGGCTGCTATCGCACCAACGTTGATGGTGTCTTTGCCGCGGGCGACGTGCGTCGCGGTCAGTCGCTGGTCGTCTGGGCGATTCGGGAAGGCCGTCAGGCCGCGCGCGAAGTCGATGCCTTCCTGATGGGCTCGACGGTCCTGCCGCGCTGATCGTCCGTCCGATCCGCAAGACCCGCCCGCTGCAAAGCCGGCGGGTTTTTTCATGACCGCAATCCGGCCCTGGCCGGGAGCGCCCGCGTCGCTGATGCGGAGCCTTCGACAGGCTCGGGCAATCGTGTGAGAATGACGGATCATCACAGGGGGGACCAATGTCAGCTGAATTGCAACCTGCGCTGCAGGTCATCACGCCGCATGGTGCGCTCGACGGACACATGCTGCTGATCCTCGGCATCATGATCGTGACCGGCGTGCTGGGCGGCATCGCCAATCTGTATCTGGCCGACCGCCACGGTGAGCCCGGCCGGCGGGACTGGGTGAAATACCCGGTTTTCGGTGTCGTTGCGGCACTGACCGTGCCCCTCTTCCTCAACATGATTTCCAGCACGCTGCTCGAAGGGGCGCGTATCAAGCCGGTCGACTACTATGTTTTCGCCGGTTTTTGCGTGCTTTATGTCGTTGCCTCGCGTCGCCTGTTCGAGAATATCGTGCAGCGTCTGCTGGGGCAGATCGACCAGGTACGCCGCGATGTCGGGCAGATTCGCCAGCAACAGCGCGAGGAGCCGCTCGCCGTGGCGCTGCGCGCCGAGGCCGAAACGCCCAGGCCGGCCGAGCCGGATCCGCGGGAAGTCCTCTCCTACAACGACGTTGAAATCTTGCGGGCATTGGCCGACGGTCATTTCGTGTATGGCAACCTGGCTGCGATTTGCGAAACGACCGGCCTGACCCGCGAGCTGGTCAGCCAGCGCCTGACCGTCATGAAAGCAATGGGGGTCATCGAGACCCGCATCAATGAAAAGAACGTTCTCCACTGGTTCGTTTCGGCGCGCGGCAAGGGCCTGCTCGCCGACATCCTGAGTGGCCAGGAGCAGAAAAAAATTGCTTGAACCGCCGGCCGTCGCCGGCCTTGATCTGAAAACGCCATTATGAATATCGTCATTCTCGCTGCCGGCCAAGGCAAGCGCATGCACTCCAATCTCCCCAAGGTGCTTCACCCGATTGCCGGCAAGCCCCTGGCGCAACACGTGATCGAGACGGCCCGCCGCCTGGATCCCGAAAAGCTGATCGTCGTCTATGGCCATGGAGGCGAAATCGTCCGCGCCATGCTGCAGGCCGATGACATCGCCTGGGCCGAACAGGCGCAGCAACTGGGTACCGGCCATGCGGTAGCGCAGGCCGTGCCGCAACTGGGGGCCGCCGGACAGACCCTGGTGCTCTATGGCGACGTGCCGCTGACCAGCGTGATAACCCTCAAGCGCCTGCTGCAGGCCGGCAAGGACGGGCTGTCGGTGCTTACCGTCAATCTCGACAATCCGACCGGCTATGGCCGTATCGTTCGGGATGCGGCGGGCAATGTGGTCAGCATCGTCGAGGAGAAGGACGCGACGGCCGAGCAAAAGTGCATCCGCGAGGTGAATACCGGCATCATGGCCATCCCGACGGCCCGCCTGGGTGAGTGGCTGGGCAAGCTGAAGAACGACAACGCCCAGGGCGAGTATTACCTGACCGATATCGTCGCGCTGGCGGTCGCCGAGGGCATGCCGGTGCATACCGCGCAGCCGGAAGGCGAATGGGAGGTGCTGGGCGTCAACAGCAAGGTGCAACTGGCCGAACTGGAGCGTCAGCACCAGCGCAACCTGGCCGCGCAGTTGCTGGTCGCCGGTGTCCGCCTGGCTGATCCGGCCCGGATCGATGTGCGGGGGGAATTGACCCACGGGCGGGATGTCGCAATCGATGTCGGCTGCGTCTTCGAAGGCAAGGTCGAACTGGGCGATGCGGTCGAGGTCGGCCCCTACTGCGTGCTGAAGAATGTCAAGGTCGGCCCGGGGACGCGCATTGCCGCCTTCTGCCATTTTGAGGACGCGGTGATCGGTCCGGACGGCGTGCTCGGGCCGTATGCCCGTTTGCGGCCAGGCACCGAACTCGGCCCGGAAGTGCATATCGGCAACTTCGTCGAGGTCAAGAAGAGCCGGATCGCGGCGCAGTCGAAAGCCAACCACCTCGCCTACATTGGTGATGCGGAGATCGGCCAGCGCGTCAATGTCGGCGCCGGCACCATCACCTGCAATTACGACGGTGCCAACAAGCACCTGACGGTGATCGAGGACGATGTCTTCATCGGTTCCGACACCCAGCTGGTGGCCCCGGTCCGCGTCGGGCGCGGTGCCACGCTGGGGGCCGGCACGACGCTGACCAAGGACGCGCCGCCGGAAACGCTCACCGTATCGCGTGCCAAGCAGCTGAGTCTGGCCGGCTGGCAACGCCCGCAGAAGGTCAGGAAATAATGGACTGGGGATTCATCGCGTTTGCCGTGGCGTCCACGCTGTCGTTGGCAACGGGGGGCGTGCTGCTCATTGCCGGTTATCTCGGCACGGTGCCGGCGGCCTTCAACGAGGGCTTGAAGACCGGCTTGCCGGTGTTGTTGTTGCCGGTGATCGGGCCGGTCTGGTTTGCCCTGAATCGCGGCCCGGCGTTTCGCCGCGCCGCCTGGCAGCTGATTGCCGGTTTGCTGCTGGTTGCCATGGCCGGTGGCCTGATCCTCGGGCTGGGGCCCCACTTCGCGGAAAAGCTGGTTGCCGAAGCCATCGAGGCTGCCCGGAATCGCTGACGCATCGCTGATTTTCATTTGTTCAGGGAGAACAAGATGTCGACATACACCACCGAGGCGCTCCGTTCCGTTGCCCTGGTTGGCCATGGTGCCGCCGGCAAGACCAGCCTGGCCGAGGCGCTGTTGTTCGCGACCGGGGCCATCGCGGCCAAGGGCAGCGTTGAAAAGGGCAATACCGTGGCCGATTTCGACGCGCAGGAAAAGGAAGCCGGCCACTCCCTGACCTCGGCCGTGCTGCATTGCGATTATGAAGACACGCATGTCCATCTGATCGACACGCCGGGCTATCCCGATTTCGCCGGCCAGGCCATCGCGGCGCTGGCCGGGGTGGATACGGCGCTGATTGTGATCAATGCCCAGACCGGCATCGAACTGATGACCGAGCGCATGATGCGCTACGCCGCCGAGCGCAAGCTGTGCCGGATGATCGTGATCAACAAGATCGACGCCGACAACCTCGATTTGCCGGGGCTGGTCGCCGACATTCGCGAGCGTTTCGGCAAGCAGTGCATGCTGCTCGACCTGCCTGCCCATGGCGCGGCCGATGTCGTCGAAGTGCTCGAACACGACAGCGGCGATGCCGATTTCGCTTCAGTCGCCGCCGCCCACCGCGCGCTGATCGACCAGATCGTCGAGGAAGACGAAGATCTGCTCGCCCGCTACCTTGAGGAGGGCGCCGATCCGAGCACAGCCGATCTCCATGCGCCTTTCGAGAAGGCCCTGCGCGAGGGGCATCTGGTTCCCATCCTGTTTACGTCGGCGAAGACCGGGGCCGGCATCCGGGAATTGCTGCATGTGTTGGCTTCCCTGGCGCCGAATCCGGCCGAAGGCAACCCGCCGCCCTTTTTCAAGGGGGAGCCGGGGGGGGCGACGGAGGCCTTCCAGGCCGTGCCGGATGCCGGGCGGCATGTGCTGGCCCATGTCTTCAAGGTCGTCGCCGATCCCTACATGGGCAAGATCGGTATCTTCCGGGTGCATCAGGGCACCGTGAAGAAGGACATGCAGCTCTTCGTCGGCGATGGCAAGCGGCCGATCAAGGTGGCCCACCTCTACCAGTTGCAGGGCAAGGATACGGTGGAAGTGGACGAGCTGTTGCCGGGCGACATCGGCGCCATCGCCAAGGTCGATGAAATCGCCTTCGACAGCGTGTTGCATGATTCGCACGACGAGGACCACATCCACCTTGCACCGCTCGAATTTCCCAGGCCGATGGCGGGGCTTGCCGTGCAGACGAAGAAGAAGGGCGACGAGCAGCGTCTGTTCGACATTCTCGGCAAGCTGGCCATGGAAGACCCGACCTTTGTAGTCGAGCGCCATCCGACCAGCAATGAGACGGTCATTCGCGGCCTCGGCGAAATCCACCTCAAGGCCAAGCTGGCCAAGATGGCGGGCCAGTACAAGCTGGAGGTCGATACCCAGCCGCCACGGATTCCCTACCGCGAAACCATCACCACGGCCGCCGAGGCGATGTATCGCCACAAGAAGCAGTCGGGCGGCGCCGGGCAGTTCGGGGAGGTGCATCTGCGCATTGAACCGAAAGGGCGGGGCGAGGGCTTCGAATTCGTCGATGCGGTGAAGGGGGGCGTCATCCCGGGCGTTTTCATGGCTGCGGTCGAGAAGGGGGTCCGGCAGGGCCTGGCTGGCGGCGTAGTTGCCGGGTATGAGGTCGAGGACGTCAAGGTCACCGTCCACGATGGCAAGACGCACCCCGTCGATGGCAAGGAAGTCGCTTTCACCATCGCGGCCCGCAAGGCGGTTATCGAGGCGGTACGCAACGCCCGGCCGATCGTGCTGGAGCCGATCGTCCAGATCGAGATTGTCGTGCCGGAGGGCGCCATTGGCGACCTGACGGGTGACTTGGCCGGCCGGCGCGGCCACATCACCGGCACCGAAGGGCGTGGCCATGGCATGGCGGCGATCACCGGCGAAGTGCCGCTGGCTGAGCTCCATGACTATCAGTCGCGCCTGAAGTCGCTGACGGGCGGCCAGGGCAGCTACACCATCGAGTTCGCGCGCTATTCGGCCGTGCCGCCCGCTGTCCAGCAACAGATGGCGAGCAAGTTCCAGCTGCACGACGAGGACGAGTAACCGGAAGCGGCGCAGGCGGGCCGGCCGGCGTTCCCCGCGCCTGCGGCGCCGGTCTCAGCGCGCCGGAAAAGCGGCGGCGATGCCGGCCAGCACCGTGTCGAGTTCGCGCTCCAGCGCAGCCAGTTCTGCGGCCGGATCGGCTTGGGCTGCCTTGATCGCTGTTTCGAGGTTTTGCGCCGCGCGAGACAGGTCGCGGGCACCGATCGTGCCGCCCGTACCCTTCAGGCTGTGCGCCATGCGCGCTGCCGTCTCGTGCGCACCGGCGGTGAGGGCCTGGCGGATGCGTTCCGGTTCGCCGGTGAAGCGGGCATGGAAATCGCGCAAAACCTTTTCGTAGAGCGGCGCCTTGTTCAGCATCCGGCGCAGTCCCTCTGCCACATGGATGCCGGCGATCTCCGGGAAACCGGCCGGCGTACGGTCGGGTGTATCGCCGGTCGGAACGGTGGCGGGCGGCGCCGCTGAGGCGGCCGGCTCATTACCCTGACGGGCATGGTGCTGGATGGTGGCGAGCAGTTGATCGGGGTCGATCGGTTTGGTCAGGAAATCGGTCATGCCGGCCGCCTTTGCCCGCTGCTGCTCGTCTTCGAGCGCATGGGCGGTGAGCGCAATGATCGGGATGTCCGGGCGGACCGGGCCGCGACGGATGCGGCGGGTCGCTTCCAGGCCGTCCATTTCCGGCATCTGGATGTCCATCAGGATCAGGTCGATGGCCCTTGCATTGGCGGTCAGGGCGTCGATGGCGAGGCGGCCGTTGTCGGCGAGCAGGACGGTGGCGCCCAGGGATTCCAGCAGGTCGCGGATGATCAGCTGGTTGGTGGGGACGTCTTCGGCAACCAGCAGGTTGAGGCCGGCGAGCGGCGCGGCCGCCACGGCATCGGGCGGTGTTGGGGTACAGCCGGGGTGGCCGTGCAGATGGCCGAGGAGTTCGCCGATGCGGGCCGCAGTGACCGGTTTTTCGATAATCTCGTCGAATACGTCGAGCGAGCCGTGTGCGGCTGCGGCATGCGGGTTGTCGGCAGTGACCATGACCAGGCGAGTGCTGTCCCCCAGTCGGGAACGCAAGCGGCCGGCCAGATCGAGGCCGTCGATGCCCGGCATGTTGAGATCGATCATGATGCAGTCGAAGGGATGCGCCTCGTCGCGCACACGGGCCAGGGCGGCACTGCCCGAGTCGGCAGTCTCGACCGCGCAGCCATGTTTCTGCAGCAGGCGGCTGAGCACGGTGCGGGCGAGGCTCTGGTCGTCGACGACGAGCACCCGGTAATTGATCGCCGGGTTGCTCTGCACGGCGCTCTGCCCGATGTCGAGCAGGACACTGAACTGGAAGGTCGAGCCGACCTGCGGCGTGCTGTCGACCGTGATGCTGCCACCCATCAGTTCGACCAGGCGTTTGGTGATGACCAGGCCGAGGCCGGTGCCGCCAAAGCGCCGGGTCACCGAGTTGTCGGCCTGCGTGAAGGGCTGGAACAGGCCGGCCAGCTGTTCGGGATGCATGCCGATGCCGCTGTCCTGGACGCGGAAGCTCAGTTCGGCCTTGCCGTCGGTTCGGCGGTAGCAATCGACATAGAGCGTGATGCCACCTTCGGCCGTGAATTTGATGGCATTGCCGACCAGATTGATCAGCACCTGCGACAGGCGCAGCGCATCGCCCCGGAAGTTCGGCGGGACGTCGGGTGCGACGACAAATTCGAGAGCCAGTTTTTTTTCCTGGGCGCGGCCGCGCATCAGGCTCGACAGGTTGTCGAGGACGTCATCCAGTGCGAAATCGGCGACTTCCAGCTGCATGCCGCCGGCGTCGATTTTCGAAAAATCGAGCACGTCGTTGACCAGGGCCAGCAGCAGTTGGCCGGCGCCCTGGATTCGCCGGACGTATTCCATTTCGCGGGGCGGCAGGGGGCTTTGCCGGAGCAGGTGGGAGAGGCCGATGACGCCGTTGAGCGGCGTACGGATTTCGTGGCTCATCTTGGCCAGGAAGTCGGTGCGGGACTGGGCCATGGCCTCCGCTTCCTGGCGGGCGGCCTCGCGCATGCGGGCCAGTGTGCGATCGCGATCATGGTCGAAAGCCAGGCGGTTGCGCAGGATTTCCAGGCCGTGGATGAGCTGGCCGATTTCGTCGCTGCCCCGCACGTCGAGCGGCGTGTCGAAGCGGCCGGCCGAGATCGCTTCAAAGGTGGGCAGCACTTGCCTGTTCAGCGGGGCAAGGATGAGACGGCGCAAGAGCAGCCGGGTGATCGCGAGCATGATGCCGGCCAGCACCAGCCCGCCCACGATGACAGCCCCGATGACGCGCTGGGTCAGGGCGGTGAATTCCTCGACCGTGGTGCCCCCGGCAATGATCCAGCGTGGCGTGTCCAGGGTTTCGAATACGACATGCTTGCGCCGGGGCGCCGTCTCGCCGGCTTCCTCGTTCTGCCAGGCATATTCGATCTCGCCTCGCCGGATGCGAAGCATCGCGTCCATCAGGGATTCCTTGCCGTCGATGCGGAAATCACGGAGGTTGTGGCCTTCCTTGTAGGGATGCAGCAGAAGCTGGCCGAACTGTTCGCCCGGCGTGGCGTCGATGATGTAGTAATAGCCGCTGGTGCCGACCTGCATGGCGCGCACTTTCTCCTTGAGCGGAGCCAGCTGGGCATCGAGGTCGATGCTCATGCCGATGGCGCCGATCACCTCGCCGTGTGAGGTGACGAGGGGGGTGTAGCGCGTGAGGTACTGGCGCCCGAAGATGGCGATCTGCCCGACGTAGGGCTGGCCGGCCAGCAGTGCCGCATGGGCCGGGTGGCTGGTGTCGAGGCGGGTGCCGGTTGCCGGATTCCCTTGTCCGTCATGCAGGGTGCTGAGATAGCGCTGAAAGCCGTCAGGCGTCCGCCGGAAGAGCGTGCCAAAACCGTGGAACTCCTTCAGGTAGCGGCTGATTTCAGCGATGCGCTCCGGGTTGTCGAACAGCGTGTCGCGCGTGTGGCGGCTGCCCGGCCGGGC
>JBKBHB010000023.1:0-56757 GCA_046297855.1 Azonexus sp. | reverse complement strand
GCGCCCGCGTTTTGGCCGATCAGGGTGAGCAGGATTTTCGAATGCTCGCCGACCTCGACTTGGGCACTCTCGATACGCGACGACACGGCGGCGCTGAGCAGGGCGACCTCGTGGGTCAGTTGCCGGCGCGCGTTATCGACGAGCAGTCGGGTCAGGTGGCTGCCGATCAGGGGGCTGGCGACGAGCAGCACGAGGATGGCGGAGAGCAGGGAAGCCAGCAGGAACTTGCTGCCGAGCGCGGCATGGATCAGCCGGCCGAACAGCAGATCGAGCCGACGGTGGCGGATGACCTTGCCGTGCTTGAATGTCAGGTCGTTGCGTGTCGGGTCGCGCAGCGCGGCGTAGTCCGCTTCGGCGGCAGCCACCTGTTCGCGGCTGGCCTTGCGGCGAAGCGACATGTAACCGACCACCCGGTTGCCGTCCCGCAGGGGCGAGACGTGGGCTTCAACCCAATAGAAATCGCCATTCTTGCGCCGGTTTTTGAGCAGGCCGACCCAGGGGCGGCCGGCCGTGATGTCGCGCCAGAAATCGGCAAAAACCGCCCGCGGCATGTCGGGATGGCGCAGGATGTTGTGCGGCTGGCCGATCGCCTCGGCTTCGCTGAAACCGCTGACTTCGACGAAGTCCGGGTTGACGAAGACGATGCGGCCGGCGCAATCGGTTTGCGAGATGATCAGATGCTCATCCCGCAGGATGAATTCGTGGCCGGAGTCCGGCTGGTTGCCGTGCATGGCAGTGGCGATTCCCGCTGTTTTGTCCGGACCTTCGCATGTCCGGAAAATTACCGGATGCTATTTAAATAATAAAAATGGTAACACACAGGGGTTGGTTTGTCAAATTTATGCGGTTTTGCTTCAGGCACTGTCGCCGGACCAGCTGACGGTGGCCAGGAAGAGATAGCCGGCGCCATAAACCGTCTTGATGAAGGCCGGACTGTCGGCATCAGGTTCGAGCTTGCGGCGCAGGCGGGAGATACGGACGTCGATGGCGCGATCCGTCGGTGCCAGGTCGCGGCTGCCCATCAGCTTCTCCCGCTGCAGGATACGGTTGGGGTGATTGACGAAGACCTTGAGCAGTTCGGATTCGGCGGTGCTCAGCGCATGTTCCTCGCCGTTGGGCGCCGTCAGCCGGTTGTTGGCCAGATTGAAGCGCCAGCCACCGAACTCGGCGATCTGGCGAGCCGGGGCTTCGCTCCCTTCGCGCCGGCGGACGATGCTGCGCACCCGGGCGACCAGTTCGCGCGGCTCAAAGGGCTTCAGCACGTAGTCGTCGGCTCCCAGTTCGAGGCCCATGACCCGGTCGCTGACGTGGGCGCGGCCGGTGAGGATCAGGATGCCGCAGGCCGACTGCGCCCTGACGCGCTGCATGGCTTCGATCCCGTCCATGTCGGGCAGGCCGAGGTCGATGATGCAGAGGTCGGGGGCGAGGGCGCGCAGGCGGCGCAGCAGGTCGCCGGCGCTGCGGCACCAGACGGTGCGGAAACCGAAATCGCCGAGCACCTGCTCGATGACTCGGGCGACATCCGGGTCGTCCTCGACGATGGCGATCAATTTGGTGCTTTCCATGTCTTTTTTCCTGAAGGGCTATTGCAGCACGGAGAAGGTAAAGGCGGCCAGGGTCATGGCCGTTCCCGCTTGGCGCGCTGCAGGGCACGGGCCAGATCCTGGCGGACGAAGGGCTTGGCCAGCACCGGCAGGTCACTGGCGCCGTCGGCAGCGGCCTCGTCGGTGTAGCCGCTCATCAGCACGATGCGCATCGCCGGCTGGCGCTCCAAGATGGCTTCGGCCAGCTGCCGGCCGTTGAGGCCGCCGGGCATGATGACGTCGCTGACCACGATGGCGATATCGAGAATCTGGTCGATCATGTCCAGCGCCTGCCGTCCGTTCTCCGCCTCGATAACCGGGTAGCCGAGGTCGATCAGCTGTTGCCGGACGACGCGGCGCACGCTGGGATCGTCTTCGACCAGTAGAACCAGTTCGCCACCATGCGGCAGGTCACTGTCGTCGCCCGGCGGGTCGGCGACCGGTTTCGGGTCGGTCTGCGGCAGGACGAGCAGGACGGTGGTGCCCAGCCCCGGCTGGCTATGGATGCTGACGCCGCCGCCCGATTGCTTGGCAAAGCCGTAGGCCATGGCCAGTCCGAGGCCGCTGCCCAGGCCCAGCCGCTTGGTGGTGAAAAAGGGTTCGCAGGCGCGGGCCAGCGTCGCGGCATCCATGCCGCAGCCATTGTCGGCGACTTCGATCAGCACGTAGCGGCCGGGCTTGACGTCGAAGGTAGCGGCGTCGGCATCGAGTTCGACGGCGCGTGCCGCAATGTGCAGCCGGCCGCCCTGCGGCATGGCATCGCGCGCGTTCAGCGCAAAATTGAGGAGGGCGCTTTCCAGTTGTCCGGGGTCGACCAGGGTGTGGATGGCGGCCCCCCCGAGATCGGTCGAGACGCTGATCGATTCGGGCAGCGAGCGCCGCACCAGTTTGGTCAGGCTGCCGATCAGCTGGCCGATCTCGACGACCTGCGGCTCCAGCGGCTGCTGGCGCGAGAAGGTGAGCAGGCGCTTGATCAGCTGCACGCCGCGGCGGGCCGATTGCAGGGCGGGCTCGACGAATTCGTTGAGTTCGCCATCGTCCGGCCGGTGGTCCTGCAGCGCGGCGAGGTTGCCGATGATGACGGTGAGCAGGTTGTTGAAATCGTGGGCCAGACCGCCGGTCAGCTGGCCGATGGCTTCCATCTTCTGCGCCTGGAGCAGCGCTGCCTGCATGCGCTTTTGTTCGGTGATGTCGTGCGAGAAAACGAAAAAGCCGAGGGTTTCGCCGTCGCTGCCGATTTCCGGAACCAGGGTGCTTTGCGCATGGACGGTTTGGCCCTGGCGCTGCATCTGGTATTCGTAGGTGACTTGCTGTCCGGAGAGGGCGCGCTTGACGGAGTCCTTCACCTGGCCGTAAACCTCGGGGCCGATCACGTCGAGGACACCGCGGTCGGTGACGCCGCCTTCCGGGTGGCCGTACCAGTCCGAATAGCCCTTGTTGGCGTAGCGATAGACCTCGTCCTTGTCGACGTAGCCGATCAGGATGGGGATGGTGTCGTTGATCAGGCGCAGTCGGGCTTCGCTGCGGCGCAGGGCGGCGGCGATGCGTTCGTTTTCCTCGTTGGCCTTGCGCAGGTTGGCGAAGGCGTTTTCGAGCTGGGCCGTTCGTCGGCGGACACGCTCCTCGAGCTGGATGTTCTGGTGTTCGGTCAGGTGCTCGATATAGCGCTGCTCGGTGACGTCGCTGTACAAGGTGACGAAGCCCCGGTGCGGCAGGGGCTCGCCGCGCAGCAGCAAGAGCTTGCCGTTCGGCCGCTGGCGCTCGGTGACATGTGGCGCGAAATGACGGGCGGCGGCGACGCGCTGGGCGATCTGGATTTCCTTGTCGCCCGGGCCGTATTCTCCCCGTTCGGCGTTGTAGCGGATGAACCCCTCGAAGGGGGCGCCGACGTAGGCTAGCTGATCCGGAAATTCGAGCAGGTCGAGGAAGGTCCGGTTCCAGGCGACCAGCCGCAGATCGCCGTCGAACACGGTGATGCCCTGGTCGAGCAGGTCGAGACCGGCCTGCAGCATCTCGTAGCGCTGGCTGGCGTCGGTGGCGGTGGTTTCGGGCGGCATCGGGCGATTCTAGTGCAGGCGAAACGATGCAATCGGAGGTGTAACGATTCGTTACATTCTGCCAATAGTTGCGCAAGGGTGTTTTGCCATTCTCCTTCAAAAACATAAGCACGGTGACGGGCGCGCACCGCAGACGTTCGCCCGGGCCGGACAATCGCTTGCCCCACGAGAACAGCACACTCGGCAAGTAAACGTGAGGAGATTCATTTTGGTTAACCCGTACACGGTCGGGCTGGACCGCAATCCGGCCAACTATGTTCCGCTGTCGCCGCTGACCTTCATCGAACGGTCGGCCTTCATCTATCCCAAGCGCGTTTCCGTCATCCAGGGGGCCCGGCAGTACACCTGGAAGGAAAGCTACGACCGTACCCGCCAGCTGGCCTCCGCCCTGAAGGGGCGTGGTATCGGCAAGGGCGATACCGTCGCCGTGATGCTGCCCAACACCAATGCGATGTTCGAGTGCCATTTTGGCGTGCCGATGATTGGCGCCGTGCTCAACACGCTGAACACTCGCCTCGACGCCGAGGCCATCGCCTTCATGCTGACGCATGGCGAAGCCAAGGTGCTGATCACCGACCCCGAGTTCTCGAAGGTCATCAAGGCAGCGCTGGATCTGCTCGAAGGGCCCAGGCCGCTGGTCATCGACAGCCTCGATCCGGACTACACGGAGGGCGAACGACTCGGCGAAAAGGACTACGAGGCTTTCCTCAACGAAGGGTCGCCCGACTTCGCCTGGCAGCTGCCGGAAGACGAGTGGGATGCCATCGCGCTGAATTACACGTCCGGTACCACCGGCAATCCGAAGGGCGTCGTCTATCACCACCGCGGCGCCTACCTGAACGCGGCCTCCAACATCATTTCTTGGGGCATGCCGCCGCATTCGGTTTATCTGTGGACCCTGCCGATGTTCCACTGCAACGGCTGGTGCTTCCCGTGGACGCTGGCCGCCAATGCCGGTACCAGTGTCTGCCTGCGCAAGGTCGATCCGGCCCTGATCTTCAGCCTGATCAAGGCGCACAAGGTCAGCCACATGTGCGGCGCACCGATCGTGTACGGCATGCTGATCAACGCCCCGGAAAGCCTGCGCGAAGGCATCGAGCATCAGGTCAACGGCCTGATCGCCGGTGCTGCCCCGCCAGCCGCCATCATCGAAGGCGCCCAGCGCATGGGCTTCAACATCACCCACGTCTACGGCCTGACCGAAACCTACGGCCCGGCTGCTGTCTGCGCCAAGCAGCCGGAATGGGATCGCCTGCCGATCGACCTGCAGGCGGCGCGCAACGGCCGGCAGGGCGTGCGCTACCACATGCAGGAAGCGATCACCGTCCTCGACCCGGTGTCGATGGCGCCGGTGCCCTGGGATGGCGAGACGATGGGCGAGATCATGTTCCGCGGCAACCTGGTGATGAAGGGGTATCTGAAGAACGCCAAAGCCACCGAGGAATCCTTCGCCGGCGGCTGGTTCCATACCGGCGACCTCGCCGTCGTCCATAGCGACGGCTACGTCAAGATCAAGGATCGCTCCAAGGACGTGATCATCTCCGGCGGCGAGAACATCTCGTCGCTCGAGGTCGAGGATGTTCTCTACCGCCATCCGGCCGTCGTCGCTGCCGCCGTCGTCGCCAAGCCCGACGAGAAATGGGGCGAGGTGCCGGCCGCCTTCATCGAACTGAAGGCCGGTGCAACGTGCACCGAAGCCGAGATCATCGAGCACTGCCGCGGCCACCTGGCCCGCTTCAAGGTGCCCAAGCAGGTGGTTTTCGGCGAACTGCCCAAGACCTCGACCGGCAAGATCCAGAAATACGTCCTCCGCCAGCACGCCCAGTCGGCCCTGGCCATCGAGTAAGGCCTTGCGTGTCCGCACCGGGCGGCTTCGGTGCGGGCGCCTTTCAACCATAAGACAAGGAAACCCGTATGAGTAATTACACCGCACCGCTGCGCGACATGATGTTCGTCCTCAAGGAAATCGCCGGCCTGGAAGAAATCTGCGCCCTGCCCGGCAACGAGGAAATGTCGGTCGATCTGGCCGAATCCATCCTGGAGGAAGCGGCCAAATTCGCTACCGGCGTGCTCGATCCGATCAACCGGGGCGGCGACACGGTCGGCTCCGTCTGCAAGGACGGCGTGGTGACCACCGCCCCCGGTTTCAAGGAGGCGTATGCGCTGTTCCGCGACAACGGCTGGAACGCCATGCCGTTCGATCCGGAATTTGGCGGCCAGGGACTGCCGGCGGCCGTCACCATGGCGGTCAATGAAATGTGGAAGTCGGCCAACATGGCCTTTGCGCTGTGCCCGATGCTGACCGGCGGTGCCATCGAGGCGATTGCTCACCACGCCTCCGACGAGCTGAAGCGGAAATACCTGCCGAAGATGGTCGAAGGGACCTGGACCGGCACGATGAACCTGACCGAACCCAACGCCGGTTCCGATTTGGCCGCGATCAGCAGCAAGGCGCGGAAAATGGACGACGGCACCTACCGCGTGTCCGGCACCAAGATTTTCATTACCTGGGGCGAAAACGATGTGGCCGAGAACATCATCCACCTCGTGCTGGCCCGCCTGCCGGATGCGCCGCCGGGACTGAAGGGCATTTCACTCTTTCTCGTGCCGAAGTTCCTGGTCAACGACGACGGCTCGCTGGGCGAGCGCAACGACCTGATTTGCGCCTCCATCGAGCACAAGCTCGGCATCCACGGCAGCCCGACCGCCGTGATGTCCTATGGCGAGAACGACAATTGCGTCGGCTACCTGATCGGCGAGGAGAACAAGGGCGTCGGCTACATGTTCACGATGATGAACCATGCTCGCGTCAACGTCGGCCTGGAAGGCGTCGGCATCGCCGAGCGCGCCTACCAGCATGCCCTGTGGTACGCCCGTGAGCGCGTGCAGGGCGCTATCGTTGGCGACAAGTCCGGCGAGAAGAAGACCATCCTGCACCATCCGGATGTCCGCCGCCTGCTGATGGAGTGCAAGGCGCGCACCGAAGCCATGCGCACGCTGGCTTATTACGCGGCTGCCCAGATCGACAAGGCAAAGGCCGGCATCGACGGCGCCCAGGCCCGCATCGACCTGCTGACCCCGGTGGTCAAGGGCTGGAGCACCGAGCAGGGCGTCGAACTGACGTCGAGCGCGCTGCAGGTCTTCGGGGGCGTCGGCTTCGTCGAGGAAACCGGCGCCGCCCAGTATTACCGCGATTCCCGCATCACCACCATTTACGAGGGCACCACCGCCATTCAGGCGAACGACCTCGTCGGCCGCAAGCTGGCCCGCGAGAAGGTGCCGGGTGCCGCGATGAAGGCGCTGATCGCCGAAATGCGCGCCGATGCCGAAACCATCGCCGGCAATGCCCAGCTGGCCGGCATCGCCGCCAACCTGAAGGCCGCCATCGCTGCGCTGGACAGCAGCGCTGACTGGATCCTGGCCACCTACGGAAACGATCCGGCCGCCGTGCATGCCGGCTCCGTGCCCTTCCTGAAGCTGACCGGCATCGTCGTCGGCGGCTGGCTGATGGGCAAGGCGGCCCTGGTTGCCGCACAGCGCATCGCCGAAGGCAGCAGCGACGGCTATTACACGGCCAAGCTGGCCACCGCGGCCTACTTTGCCGCCCACCAGCTGCCCTTTGCCGCCGCCTACGCGGCCGAGGTGACCGGCGGCGGCGCGTCGACGCTGGCCCTGGCCGAGCCGCTGTTCTAAGGCCATGACCATGCGTACGGATCGCGATGCGATGGAATACGACGTCGTGATCGTCGGCGGCGGCCCTTCGGGGCTGTCCGCCGCGATCCGGCTCAAGCAGCTGGCCGAACAGGCCGGGCAGGAACTGTCCGTCTGCCTGCTGGAGAAGGGCTCCGAGATCGGCGCCCATATCCTGTCCGGCGCGGTGATCGAACCCCATGCGCTGAACGAGTTGTTCCCGGACTGGCAGACGCGCGGCGCGCCGCTCAACACCCCGGCGGCCGACGATCGCCTGCTGTTCCTGACCGAGGGCGGGTCCTTCAAGCTGCCCACGCCGCCGCAGATGGCCAATCACGGCAACTACATCATCAGCCTGGGCAATTTCTGCCGCTGGCTGGGCGAGCAGGCGGAAGCGCTGGGTGTCGAAATCTACCCGGGTTTTGCCGCCGCCGAGGTGCTCTACCACGAGGATGGTTCGGTCAAGGGCGTCGCCACCGGCGACATGGGTGTCGGCAAGGATGGCGAGCAGACGGCCAACTTCCAGCCGGGCATGGAACTGCATGCCAAACAAACCATCTTTGCCGAAGGCTGTCGCGGTTCGCTGACCAAGGCGCTGTGGGCGAAGTTCAACCTGCGCGACGGCGTCGATCCGCAAACCTACGGCATCGGCATCAAGGAATTGTGGGAAATCGATCCGGCCAGGCACCAGCCGGGCCTCATCATGCATACCGTGGGCTGGCCGCTGCCGAGCGACACCTACGGTGGTTCCTTCCTCTATCACCTGGAAAACAACCTGGTGGCGGTGGGTTTTGTCGTCGGCCTCGACTACAAGAACCCCTGGCTGTCGCCCTACGAGGAATTCCAGCGCTACAAGACGCATCCGGCGATCCGCGGCTTTTTTGAAGGCGGCCGGCGCATCTCCTACGGTGCCCGGGCGCTGTCCGAAGGCGGTTTCCAGTCGGTGCCCAGGCTGACCTTCCCGGGCGGCGTGCTGGTCGGCGATACGGCCGGTTTCCTCAACGTGCCGAAGATCAAGGGTACGCACATGGCCATGGAATCCGGCATCGTCGCCGCCCAGGCCGTGTTCGAGCATCTGCAGCAGGAAGGCGCCGGGGCGGAAGCAACCGGCTACGGCGAGCAGATCAAGCAGAGCTGGCTGTGGTCCGAACTGCACCAGGTGCGCAACATCCGTCCCGCCTTCCGCTGGGGCTTGTGGGGCGGCCTGGCCTACGGGGCGATCGATACCTACCTGTTCGGCGGCAAGGCGCCGTGGACGCTGCATCACCACGACGACCACAGCCAGTTGGGCGACAAGAAGGACTACCCGAAGATCGCGTATCCGAAGCCGGACGGCCGGCTGACCTTCGACCGGCTGTCATCGGTCTTCCTGTCGGCCACCAACCACGAGGAAAACCAGCCCTGCCACCTGCGCCTGAAGGATCCATCGGTGGCGATCTCGGTCAATTACGCCCGGTACGGCTCGCCGGAAACGCGCTATTGCCCGGCCGGCGTGTACGAAATCCTCGGTGAGGACGAGGGCCAGCCACGCTTGCAGATCAATGGCCAGAACTGCCTGCACTGCAAGACCTGCGACATCAAGGACCCGACCCAGAACATCGACTGGTCGGTGCCCGAAGGCGGGGGCGGGCCGAACTACCCGAACATGTAGAACCTGACGCCCGGCCGGGCTGAGCTCAGGCCGGGCGCAGCATAAAAAAGCAGAACCAGAGAGCAGCGCCGCTTCAAATCAATCGGAGTTTCCAGGAGGTCTCATGTCTCAAGAAAGTATCCAGGCGAAGATTCGGGCCAATCCGAAGTTTGCCGAAATGGTCGGCAAGCGCACGCGCTTTGCGGTGTTGTTGTCGCTGATCGTGCTGGTGCCGTACTACACCTACATGGCCATGGTTTCCCTGCAGCCGCAGGTGTTCGCGACCCGGATCGGCGAAGGGAGCGTGATCACCATCGGCTGGCCGCTGGCTGCCTTGATCGTCGTTGTCGGCTGGCTGCTGACCGGCGTTTATGTCAGTCGTGCCAATGGCGAGTTTGATCGTCTCAATGAGGAAATCCTGAAGGAGGCCCGCCAATGAAGCGTTCGATCACGGCCTTCATCGCCGGCAGCCTGCTGGCCGTCTCGTTTGCTGTCTTTGCCGGCCCGGGGGCCATCGAAGGTGTCGAGAAGCAGCCGGTCAATGTCAGCGCCATCGCCATGTTCCTGGTTTTCGTCGTCGCCACGCTGGGCATCACCAAGTGGGCGGCCGGCAAGACCAAGTCCACGGCTGACTTCTACACGGCCGGCGGCGGCATTTCCGGCTTCCAGAACGGCCTGGCCATCGCGGGCGACTACATGTCGGCGGCGACGCTGCTCGGCATCACGTCGATGGTCTACTTCAAGGGCTACGATGGCTTCATTTACGCCGTCTGCTTCTTCATCGGCTGGCCGATCATCCTCTTCCTGATGGCGGAGCGCCTGCGCAACCTCGGCAAGTTCACCTTCGCCGACATCGCCTCCTACCGTCTCGACCAGAACCGCATCCGCACCTTCGCGGCGATCGGTTCGCTGACCGTGGTCTGCTTCTACCTGATCGTGCAGATGGTCGGCGCCGGCCAGTTGATCCAGTTGCTTTTCGGCCTGGAGTACAACGTGGCGGTGGCGGTGGTCGGCATCCTGATGATGGTGTACGTCACCTTCGGCGGCATGACGGCGACGACCTGGGTACAGATCATCAAGGCCTGCCTGCTGCTCGGCGGCGGCATTTCGCTGATGCTGCTGACGCTGGCCCAGTTCGGCTGGTCGCTCGACACCCTGTTTGCCAAGGCGATCGAATCGCACAAGATGGGCGAAAAGCTGATGGCCCCCGGCTCGCTGATGGCCGATCCGGTTTCCGCCTTCTCGCTGTCGCTCGGCCTGCTTTTCGGTACCGCCGGCCTGCCGCACATCATGATGCGCTTCTTCACCGTGCCCAACGCCAAGGAAGCGCGCAAGTCGGTATTCTACGCCACCGGCTTCATTGGCCTCTTTTTCCTGGTCACCATCATCCTCGGCGCCGGCGCGATCACCATCGTCGGCACCAACCCGGCCTTCTTCGAAGGCGGTCAGGTCGGCGGCAAGCTGCTCGGCGGTGGCAACATGCCGGTCATGCACCTCGCCAAGGCGGTGGGCGGTGACGTCTTCCTCGGCTTCCTCTCTGCCGTCGCCTTCGCCACCATCCTGGCTGTCGTGTCGGGGCTTGCCCTGGCCGGTGCATCCGCCATCTCGCATGACCTGTATGCCCGCGTGATCAAGAAGGGGGCGGCCTCCAGCCAACAGGAAATGAAGGTTACCCGCCTGGCCTCGGTTTTCCTCGGGATCACCGCCATCGGTCTGGGCATCGCCTTCAAGGACCAGAACGTCCTGTTCCTCGTCGCGCTGGCCTTTGGCGTCGCTTCCTCGGTCAATTTCCCGGTCTTGATCCTTTCCATGTACTGGAAGGGCCTGACCACCCGGGGCGCCCTGTGGGGCGGCATTGCCGGCCTGGTTTCGGCTGTCGGCCTGGTCATCCTGTCGCCGACGGTCTGGGTCAAGATTCTCGGCAACCCGGCTGCCATCTTCCCGTACGACCATCCGGCCATCGTCTCCATGTCGCTCGCCTTCTTCGTGACCTGGCTGATGTCGGTGACCGACAAGAGCGCCCGGGCAGCAAAGGAAGCCGAAGCCTACGAGGAGCAGTTCATCCGTGCCCAGACCGGCCTCGGTGCCGCCGGAGCCCATGCGCACTAAATCACTCTGCGGGTGAGACTTCGGAGAACAGCACCGTCGTCTCGTTCCTTTCGGGAGCCTTCGGGCTCCCTTTTTTTTGGCTGCTATGACATTTGTGTAGATTTGGCGATTATTACTGATTATGTAATCGATTTTGCGATATCCTATGCGGTTTACATGAGTGAACTCCCCATGAGCGACGCGAAAGACAAGATGGCTGAAGCAGGAAACAGTCGGTTGCCCGGGCTGCTGGGCAAACTCGGCAAGATGACCTCGATCCGCGATACCGAGATGCTCGAGCAGAGTTTGTTGCGTACCTTGGGGCCGTTGCTGGGCGTGCTGGATACGTCGCTGTACCGTACCGACGAACAGCAGAACATGGTGCGCGTCATCAATTACCATCGTTCCAAGGTGATCGAGGCTGATGGCGTGGCGCGCATGGTTGAGCGGGTCGAGGAAGTGTCGCGCCTGAACGACCTGCCCGCCGAAGTCATTGCCCTCACCGACAATGTGCGCCTGCTCGGCAAGCCCTGCGCGCGCAAGGTGGGCGAGGGGCTGCTGGTAGCCTATCCGCTGTTCGGTGGCAACGATGTCTGCGGCTATTTCGTCTTCCAGCGGGACCGCGAGGTGCAGGCTGCCGAGGATGCGACCATCCGCGGCGTCCTGGAAGTGTTTTCCAACTACTACGCACTGCTCGACATCAGCCAGCGCGACCGTCTGACCGGCCTGTTCAATCGCCAGGCGCTGGAAAGTAGCTTCGAGCGCATCTGGCGCGTGCTGGGGCGGCCCGATCACTTTACCGAACGCCAGGATGGCCGGCGTTCGCTACCCGGCGAAAACTACTGGCTGGCGGTGATCGACATCGACCATTTCAAGAGCATCAACGACCGGTTCGGCCATATGGTCGGCGACGAGATCCTGCTGCTCGTTTCCCGCCTGATGAGCCAGACTTTCCGCGGTTCCGACCTGCTCTATCGCTATGGCGGCGAGGAGTTCGTCGCGATCATCGCTGCCGACAACGCCAAGATCGCCCGCAACGTCTTCGAGCGTGTCCGGCTGGCCATCGAAGCGCATGTCTTCCCGCAGGTCGAGCGCCTGACGATCAGTATCGGCTACTGCCAGGCCGTGCAGGATGTGCTGCCGGTCGAGGTGCTCAGCCGGGCCGACCGCAGTCTGTACCAGGCCAAGCAGGACGGTCGCAACCGCACCTATTCGTACCACGATCTGCTGGCCGCCGGCATCTTCACGGAGCAGGCCTGTGCCGAGGCCGAGTTCTTCTGAGGAGTCGGCCCCGCAGCCCTGACAAACGCCGCCCGACAGCGGCCTTTGTCAGGGCTTGGCGGCTTACTTGTTGGTCCAGCCGTACATCTTGTCCTTGTTCATCTTGTTGCTCCACGGCAGGCCGCTGTTCTGCCAGCCGTTCAGCAGGCGGAAACCGGCCTGCGGACCGTCCTTGATGACCGCGCCCTGGAAGCCGTTGATGACGTAGCGTGCATTGACCAGGCCGTTGTCGCGCAGGTATTCGGCACTCGGCTGGCCACGCTCGCTCCCCGAACGGCACATCGTGATGATTTCCGTGTCTTCGCCCCAGCCGCGCTTGGCCAGTTCGGCCTTCACGTCGGCGACGAAATTCGGGTTGTAGTTCGGCTTGTAATTGCCGCGTTTGTCATCCCAGGTCGTCCGGTCGACGATCAGATAGGGAATGTTGGCATGCACCAGGTCGGTGAAGCCGACGAACATGATTTCGATCGGATCCCGCACGTCGATGAACAGCACCTTGGCGTTGGGCTGCCTGACCTTGTCGTAAGCCTCCTTGGCCGAGATGCCGAGTTCGGTGGCGTGGGCGGCCACGGCCCAGAAGGTGAGTGTGGCGATGGCAATGAAGCGCTTCATGGTTCCTCCTGCGGATTTTGTTGGAACCATAAGATTACTCGAATATTCCATTTTCCTGCGATGGAGTGCGGGCTCAGCCGGACAGACGCGGTGGCTCGAACAGCGAGCGGATCTCCACCCGCTTGATGGCCGGGTGATCCGGCACGGCGTACATCACGTCGAGCATCATTTCCTCGAAAATGCCGCGCAGGCTGCGTGCCCCGGCCTTGTACTCGATCGCCAGCTCGGCGATCTGCGCGAAGACCGCCGGTGCCACGTCGAGCGTCACGCCATCGGCTGCCAGCATGGCCCGGAACTGCTTGTAGAGGGCATTCTTCGGTTCGGTCAGGATGCGCACCAGCATCTCCTGCGTCAGCTCGTGCAGTCGGGTGACGATGGGCAGGCGGCCGGCGAACTCCGGAATCAGGCCGAATTCCAGCAGGTCGGTCGGCTTGATGCGGGCGTTCAGGCGTTCGAGAATTTTCTGGTCGTCACCACTCTGGGTGGCAATGAAGCCGAAGGTGTGCGTCCTGGCCAGGATGTGATCGAGGCCGACGAATGCCCCGCCGCAGATGAAGAGAATCTGCGTGGTGTCGATCAGTTGGCCGTTCTTGAGCTTGACCGGCGCACCTTCCATGATCTTGAGCAGGGCATGCTGCACGCTTTCGCCGGAGGTGGCGCGGGCCTGGCCATTCACGGCCTTCAGCTTGTCGACCTCATCGACGAAGACGATGCCGCGCTGGGCCTTGTCCACATCGCCGCCGGCCCGGTCGAGCAGGCGGTGCAGGATGGCCTCGATCTCGTCGCCGACGAACTGCGTCTGGGCCAGCGAGGTGGCATCGGCGGTGACGAAGGGCAGGTCGAGGATGCGGGCCAGCGTCTCGCAGAGCAGGGTCTTGCCGCTGCCGGTCGGTCCGATGAGAAGGATGTTGCTCTTGGTCAGCTCGACTCCGTTCCCCGGGGGCTGCGCCATGCGGCGGAAATGGCCATGAACGGCGACGGCCAGTGTCTTCTTGGCGGTTTCCTGGCCGATCACGTGCTCGTTGAGGCGGGCGACGATTTCGCTGGGCTTGAGCTGAATGGACATCGGGGCATTCCTTGACGGCAATGCCCCGATGCTATGCCGGTTTGCCCCGGCCGGTAAAGGCGCCCGCGGCGCTTTTGTGTCAGCTCTTTTCGGGCAGTTCGATCTTCACTTCCAACACTTCGTAACGATCCTGCTTTTCCAGCGAAACGCGGATGTCATCCGGATTCACCTTGACGTACTTGGAGATGACCTCAATCAGCTCGCGCTGCAGTTGCGGCAGGAAGTTGGCAGCGGAGGCGCCGTCGCGCTCGTGGGCGATGATCAGTTGCAGGCGCTCCTTGGCTACCGCAGCGGTTTTCGGCTTGTTGCCGAAGAGCATGGAGAGCAGCGACATCTCACTTGCCTCCGAACAGGCGCTTGAGCAGGCCGGGTTTGACGTAGTCCACGAAGCGCAGAGGTTTCGGCTCGCCGAGGAAACGGGCGATGACATCCTGGTAGGCCTCGGCCGCATCGGTTTCCTTCTGGTGGATGACCGGCGAGCCCTGGTTGGAGGCCTGCAGCACTTCTTCCGATTCCGGAATCACGCCGAGGATCTCGACCCGCAGGATTTCCTGGATGTCCTTGTAGGAAAGCATTTCGCCAGCTTCGACGCGGGCCGGGTTGTAACGGGTGATCAGCAGGTGCTCCTTGACCGGCTCGCGGCCTTCCAGCGCACGGCGGGACTTGGCCTGCAGAATGCCGAGGATGCGGTCCGAGTCGCGCACCGAGGAGACTTCCGGGTTGGTGACGACGATCGCCTCGTCGGCGAAGGTCAGCGCCATCACGGCGCCGTGTTCGATACCGGCTGGCGAGTCGCAGACGATGTAGTCGAAGCCCATGTGCTCGAGATCCTTCAGGACCTTCTCGACGCCTTCTTCCTTCAGGGCATCCTTGTCACGGGTTTGCGAGGCGGGCAGCACGAACAGGTTGTCGCAGTGCTTGTCCTTGATCAGCGCCTGATTGAGGGTCGCTTCGCCGTTGATGACATTGATCAGGTCATAAACGACACGGCGTTCGCAGCCCATGATCAGGTCGAGGTTGCGCAGGCCGACGTCAAAGTCGATGACGGCGGTCTTGAAGCCGCGCAGGGCGAGGCCGGTGGAAAAGCTGGCGCTGGTGGTCGTCTTGCCGACGCCGCCCTTGCCGGAAGTCACGGTAACGATACGGGTCACGTTGCTTTCTCGCTGGGAAGGTTATTGAATTGGAATGGATTTTACCTGAGTGCCAGCGGCGCGATATGCAGGCGCTGCTGTTCGCCTTCGCCGGCCAGCGACACGGTGGCCGGCTGACGGGCCAGATCGGCCGGCACACCGGACTCGAAGGTGCGGTAGAGGCCGGCCACGGAAACCAGTTCGGCTTCGAGACTGGTGGTGAAGATGCGCGCCGTCCTGTCGCCGCTTGCCCCGGCCAGGGCACGGCCGCGCAGCGGGGCGTAGACGTGGATGTTGCCGTCGGCGATCACCTCGGCGCCGGCACTGACCATGGCGGTGACGATCAGGTCGCAGCCCTTGGCGTAGAAGCGCTGGCCGGAGCGCAGCGGCTTGTCGAGGATGATCGTGCGGGGGGGCGGTTCGGCGGGGGGGGCAGCAACCGGCGCCGGGGATGGCGGTGCCGCATCGGCCGGGGCCGGTGGGGGCGGTGGGGGTTCCGCCGGGCGCGCCTTGCTCGGCCGGCTCAGCGCATCGGCGCTGATCGCCGGCAGGCCGGCCGCTTCAGCCGCCGCGGCGAGCCCATCCGGCAGGCCGAGTGTTGCTGCGGCATGCAGGCCGGAGGCGCGCAGCAACTGGCGGATCGCCGGCCAGTCGGCCGTTGGCGGCAAATCGCCGGCCAGGCTGAAATCGAGCACGGCCAGGTCGTTCTCGAAAAAATCCGGGCTGTTGCCGGTCAGATCGGCCAGCGCGGCGTGCAAGACGGCGAGGTCGGTGGTGCGCACCTGCGCCTGAATGATCTTCAGCGCGGTGCCCTTGAATTGGATCGGTGAGTCTTTGGCCATGCCTGCTGCGGGACTGCGAAGGGGAGCGCATTATCCCACAGGCCATGCCCTGCCTTGTCCCCCTTGTGCGAGGGCGGGGCGGAAAGGCAAACGCCCCGGGCGGGCCCGGGGCGTCGTGCGGCGTCAGGCGCTTACTTGGCGGCCGGAGCGGCAGTCGGTGCTACCGTGGCCGGTGCTGCAGCGGCCGGCGCAGCTTCGGTCTTGGCGGCCTTGCTCGCCTTCTTGGCGTGCTTTTCATGCTTCTCGTGCTTCTCGTGCTTGTCGTGCGCTTCGTGCTTGGCGTCCGCTTTTGCTTCAGTCTTTGCCGGTTCGGCGGCCGGGGCCGGGGCGGCGGCGCCCTGGGCGAAGGAAGCGGAAGCGAAGCCAGCGGCAACGGCCAGTGCGATGACGGTCTTGATCATGTTGAATCTCCTGAAAAGGTTGGGGGTTTCTTCGCTCGGTGCTGCGACAATGCAGCGCCTTGTGCCGAATAACGCGACGCCTGACCTGCCGGATGTCATCAGGAATGTGAGCGTGTGTATCGCCGTGTGACACGGATGTTTCGAAGCGTGTCGGTGCGTTGGGGGACGGTGGTGGGCGCTTCGGGCAGGCGGGGGGCAGGACGGGCGCGGTAAAATAATGGTTTTTCCAACGTGCCAGCCTGTCGGGGCCGGCCTTTTTGCAGGAATACGCCATGTTGCAGAAGCTTTCCTCTTTCGCCGGTGTGGCCGGGCCGGTTGTCGTCATCGTGCTGGATGGCTACGGTCTGCCCAAGACCGACGTGGGCAGCGCCATTGCCGCTGCCAAGAAGCCGACCCTCGACCGCCTGTTCGCCGCGTATCCGAACGTTCGCCTGCGGGCGCACGGCACGGCGGTCGGTATGCCGTCCGATGATGACATGGGAAATTCGGAGGTGGGCCACAACGCGATCGGCGCCGGTCAGGTTTATGCCCAGGGGGCGGCACTGGTGTCGAACGCCATCGCCTCCGGCGACATCTGGCAGGGCGAGGCCTGGCAGCAGATTGTTGCCGGTGCCAAGGCCGGTCACAGCGGCAAGCCGGGCGTTCTCCACTTCATCGGCCTGTTTTCCGACGGCAACGTGCATAGCCATATCGACCACCTGAAGGCGATGGTCGAGCGGGCCAAGGTGGAAGGCATCCGGAGGGTGCGCATCCATGCCCTGCTCGACGGCCGCGACGTGCCGGAAACCAGCGCACTGGACTATGTCGTTCCCTTCGAAGCCTTCCTGCAGCAGATTTCGTGCGACGGTTTCGATGCCCGCATCGCGTCCGGCGGCGGTCGCCAGTACATCACGATGGATCGCTACGATGCTAACTGGGCCATGGTCGAGAAGGGCTGGCGAACGCATGTACTGGGCGAAGGGGCGCAGTTCGCCAACGCCACCGAGGCGGTCAAGGGCTTGCGTGCTGCCTGCCCCGGTACCATCGACCAGGATCTGCCGGAGTTCGTCATTGCCGAGAACGGCCAGCCGATTGGCACCATTGCGGATGGCGATGCCGTGGTGTTCTACAACTTCCGGGGCGACCGTGCCATTGAAATCACCCGGGCCTTCGTCGAGGAACATTTCGACAAGTTCGACCGCGTGCGTTTCCCGCAGGTGACCTACGCCGGCATGTTGCAGTACGACGGCGACCTGCAACTGCCCAAGCGCTTTCTCGTGGCGCCGCCGGCCATCAAGGATACCTCGGGCGAGTGGTTCAGCAAGGCCGGGATCACGCAGTTCGCCTGTTCCGAAACGCAGAAATTCGGCCATGTGACGTATTTCTGGAACGGCAATCGTTCCGGCAAGTTCGACGGTGAGACCTATCTCGAAGTGCCGAGCGACGTGGTGCCCTTCGAGCAGCGGCCGTGGATGAAGGCGGCGGAGATTGCCGACGCGATGATTGCCGCCCTGCAGTCCGGCCAGTACAAGGTGCTGCGCTGCAACTTTGCCAATGGCGACATGGTCGGCCACACCGGCAACTTCGACGCGGCGCGGATTGCGATCGAGGCCGTCGACCTGTCGCTCGGCCGCCTGCTCAAGGCGGTCGATGCGGCGGGCGGCGTCGCGCTGATCACCGCCGACCATGGCAACGCCGACGAAATGTTCGAACTGGACAAGAAGACCCGGCAGCCGGCGTTGAACAAGGACGGCAGCTTCAAGGCCAAGACGGCGCACACCCTGAATCCGGTGCCGCTGATCCTTTACGACAATGTCACGGGCGGCAAGCTGGGCCTGCGGCAAACCGAAACCTGCGGCCTGTCGAATATTGCCGCGACCGTCGCCAACCTGCTCGGCTATGAAAAGCACGCCGCCTGGGACGAGAGCCTGCTGGTCGTCAGCTAGGCGCAAGGCACGGGCGCCGGGAGACGGTGCGCGGTGACGGTCGGCGATCGTTCGGCTTTTTCGAAGGGTGGCTGATGCCGGTGCTGGTGGTGGCCGGCCGCTGCTCTCCCTACAATCGCCCGATCATTTTTTACCGCCGCTGCCATGTTTGAATTCCTGCTTTCCCCCGAGATCTGGATCGCCTTTTTCACGCTGACGGCACTGGAACTGGTGCTGGGGATCGACAACATCATTTTCATCAGCATCCTGGTTGACAAGCTGCCCCGGGACAAGCAGGAACTGGCACGGCGGATCGGCCTCTTTCTCGCGATGTTCATGCGCATCGCGCTCCTCCTCCTGCTGTCGTGGATCGTCGGCCTGACCGAGCCGGTGCTGACGCTGTTCGGCTACGGGATTTCCGGGCGCGACCTCATCCTGATTGCCGGCGGCCTGTTCCTGATCTGGAAGAGCACGGGCGAGGTACACCAGTTGCTCGAAGGCGAGGAGGGCAGCGAATCGCGCAAGGTGGCGTCGTCCTTCGCCGGTGTCATTGCCCAGATCATCGTGATCGACCTGGTTTTTTCGCTCGATTCGATCATCACCGCGGTGGGCATGGTCAGCCAGGTCGGTGTGATGATCGCCGCCGTCGTGACCTCGGTCGGCCTGATGATGCTCTTTGCCCGCCACATCGGCGCCTTTGTCTCCAATCACCCGACCATCAAGATGCTCGCCCTGTCCTTCCTGGTGGTCGTTGGCGTGGTCCTGATCGCCGACGGTTTCGGCCACCACGTGCCGAAGGGCTACATCTACTTTGCGATGGCCTTCTCGGTGGCAGTCGAGATGCTCAACATCCGCCTGCGCAACAAGGCGGCCCGGCCGGTCGACCTGCGCGAACCCTACGCCCGCGAATTCAACGCCGACTGAGCGTCAGACTGGCGACAGCACGGCGATCACTTGGCCGGGTTCGATCCGTATCGAACGCAGCAGCCAGCGGGCCGTCTTTTCCTGCAGCGTGCCGTCCTCGCGCAGCACATAAACCGGCCGGCTGCGAAAATAGGAGGCCAGGGCCCGGCTGACGGCCTGCCGCGCGGCGGCTTCGTATGGTGGTGGCAGGGCTGCCGACTGCACGCTGTCGGCCACCGGGTCGGCAAGGAAAAAGGCTTTCCGTTCGTCGTCGTAGCGGATGCCGGCGGTGCCGGTGAAGTCGACCGGGATCGGCGTCTGGCCGAGCAGGGCGATGTCCAGGCGGGCGGTGATGGTTGCCTTGTCCGCCGGTGTGCCGAGACGGATGCGGGGCGTCTCGCTGAGGCGGATGACGAGCAGACCATTGGCCAGGGGCTTTTGCAGTGCGTTGTTCTTGTCGATCTGGGCCTGGACGTCGGCTTCGCTGAAGGCGATTTCCCTTTCCAGCAAGCCAGCGGCGCATGCGGCGCCCGTCACGAAACAGGCGAGGGCGGCGGCGAGGGCGGTCAAGCGCATCGTTTTCCTTTCGCGGGGGTTAATGTTCCTGCCATCGATCCGTCCATTGTCGCCGGTAATGGACCGGCGCCATGCCAGTCCATTCGACGAAGGCGCGGTAGAAGGCTGAGGTGTCGGCGTAGCCGAGATCGGCAGCGACCTTGGCGATGGAATCCCGGGTCTTGGTCAGGCGGGACAGCGCCAGGTCCCGGCGCAGGGCGTCCTTGATGCTGCGGAAGCTCGAGCCTTCGTCCTCCAGCCGGCGATGTACGGTGCGCGGGCTGAGATGCAGGCGGTCGGCCACTTCATCGAGACTGAGCGTGGCGGGCAGTGCGGCGCGCAGCAGGTCGCGGACACGGATGACCATTTCGCGGTCGCGCCGGTAGAGCAGGGTAATCTTGCCCGGTGCGCCGTCGAGAAAGCTGGTCAGGGCGGCTTCGTCACGGCGGATGGGGAGGTCGAGCAGGTTGGCGTTGAACGACGCGACCAGTGTACCGGTGCCGCCCGGCACGGTCGGTGCGAAGCGCGAGTCCTCGGTGAAGATCAGCGCGTAGTCGGCAAAGTGGGGCGGCTTGCGGTAGGGAAAGATGACGCTGTCGAGGGCGATGCCGCGCCCGGCCAGCCAGCAGGCCAGAGCGTGCAGCAGGCGGAGCAGCCATTCGAAGGCGAAGATGCGCCCGGGATCGTCGGTTTCGGCCGTGAGCTTGCGGGTTTCGGCAATGACCAGTTCGGCATGGCCCTGTGTGCGCCGGACGCTGACGGCGAGGTCGGGCAGCACGATGTGCAGGAAGCGGCTGGCCCGGGCCAGGGCTTCGGCCAGATTGGGGGCGGAGAGGCAGCCGCGGCAGAGGAACTCGAAGCTGCCGACGCGCATCGGCTGGGCGAACAGCCCGAAGCCTTCGTCGTCCAGATGGCGATTCAGGCGGTTGTAGAGCGCTGCGTAACGGTCGAGCGGAATCCGGCTGGCGGTGTCTGCAATATCAATGTTCAGGGCGTGCAGGAGAGGGGCCGGATCCAGTCCGTGCCGTGCCATGCCGGCCAGCATGCCCGTAACAAATCCCATCGCGACAGTGGCTTGCGAACGGGTGGGTGGGCGGTTGATCTTGCGGTGCACCATCTTGCGGTCTTTCCTCCGGTTACGGATCATACCGCAGCACCTTGGCGGAATTTGCATGATTATCGTCATTGCCCACAATGGTGCCAGGGTTGAAGCGGCCTACCATGAGCGCCTTTCCTTCCCTTTCGATGAGGCTGGTGCCATGACCGATCTGTCCGTTGCCAAGAAGCTCTCTCCGTACAAGCCGAAAAACAAGGTCCGTTTCGTGACCGCGGCATCACTGTTCGACGGCCATGATGCGTCGATCAACATCATGCGTCGCATCCTGCAATCGACCGGCGCCGAAGTCATCCACCTCGGCCACAACCGCTCGGTGCAGGAAATCGTCAATGCCGCGCTGCAGGAAGACGTGCAGGGCATCGCCATCACCAGCTACCAGGGCGGCCATGTCGAGTTCTTCAAGTACATGATCGACCTCTTGAAGGCGAACGGCGGCGAGAACATCAAGGTCTTTGGCGGGGGCGGCGGCGTCATCGTGCCGGCCGAGATCAAGGAGTTGCACGCTTACGGCGTGACCCGCATCTACGCCCCGGAAGACGGTGTGCAGATGGGCCTGCAGGGGATGATCAACGATGTCGTGCAGAAATCCGACTACGACCTGGCGGCTGAGGGCGTGCCGAGCGTCGAGCAGGTGCTGGCCGGCCTGAAGGCGGGCGACAAGCGCCTGCTGGCCCGCGTCATCACGCTGCTGGAGAATGGTGCTGCGCCGGCCCTCAAGGAGCCGCTGCTCAAGGCGGCCGCGCAGACTGCCATCCCGGTTCTCGGCATCACTGGCACCGGCGGTGCCGGCAAGTCCTCGCTGACCGACGAAATCGTCCGCCGCTTCCGCCTCGATCAGGAAGACAGCGTCAAGATCGGCCTGATCTCCATCGACCCGTCGCGCAAGCGCACCGGCGGCGCGCTGCTCGGCGACCGCATCCGCATGAACGCCATCGAGCATCCGAACATCTTCATGCGCTCGCTGGCCACCCGCGACACCGGTTCGGAAATCTCCGCCGCGCTGCCGGAAGTCATCGCCGCCTGCAAGCTGGCCGGCTTCGATCTGGTCATCGTCGAAACCTCGGGTATCGGTCAGGGCGATGCCGCCATCGTGCCTTTCGTCGATGTCTCGATGTACGTGATGACGCCCGAGTTCGGTGCTGCCTCGCAGCTGGAGAAGATCGACATGCTCGACTTTGCCGATTTCGTGGCCATCAACAAGTTCGATCGCAAGGGCGCGGAAGACGCGCTGCGTGACGTGCGCAAGCAGTACCAGCGCAACCGCGAGCTGTTCACCACGCCGACCGAGGATATGCCGGTGTTCGGCACGATGGCGGCGCGCTTCAACGACGACGGCGTCACCGCGCTGTATCAGGCACTGGTCCCGGCGCTGACCGAGAAGGGGCTGAAACTGAAGCCGGGCAAGCTGCCGCGGGTCAGCGTCAAGCAATCCTCGGCCAGCCGCGCCATCGTGCCGACTGCCCGCGTGCGCTATTTGGCCGAGATCGCCGACACCGTGCGCGGCTACCACAAGCATATCGAAGAGCAGGTGAAGATCGCCCGTGAGCGCCAGTCGCTGCGCATCGCCAAGTCGGTCTTTGCCGGTTGCGACAAGCCCACCGCCGATTTCGACGAACTGGCGGCGTTCAAGGACAGCCAGCAGGACCCGAAGGCCAAGAAGCTGCTCGACATGTGGCCGCAGACCGTCGAGGCCTACTCGGGTGACGAATACGTCGTGAAAATCCGCGACAAGGAAATCCGTACCAAGCTGACCACCGAGTCGCTGTCCGGCACCAAGATCCGCAAGGTGATCCTGCCGAAGTACACCGACGACGGGGAAATCCTGCGCTTCCTGATGAAGGAAAACGTGCCGGGTTCCTTCCCCTACACCGCCGGCGTCTTCGCCTTCAAGCGCGAAAACGAGGACCCGACCCGCATGTTCGCCGGCGAAGGCGACGCCTTCCGCACCAACCGCCGCTTCAAGAAGGTGTCCGAAGGCATGCCGGCGCATCGCCTCTCGACCGCCTTCGACTCCGTGACCCTCTACGGCTGCGACCCGGACGAGCGTCCGGACATCTACGGCAAGATCGGCAACTCCGGCGTCTCGATCGCCACCCTGGATGACATGAAGGTGCTCTACGACGGGTTCGACCTTGTCTGCCCGACGACTTCGGTGTCGATGACCATCAACGGCCCGGCCCCGATCATCCTGGCGTGCTTCTTCAACACCGCCATCGACCAGCAACTGGCCAAGTTCAAGGCCGACAACGGCCGTGAGCCGACGGAGGACGAGGCCGAGAAGATCCGCGAGTGGGTGCTGAAGACCGTGCGCGGCACGGTGCAGGCCGACATCCTGAAGGAAGACCAGGGCCAGAATACCTGCATCTTCTCGACCGAGTTCGCGCTGAAGATGATGGGCGATATCCAGGAGTTCTTCGTCCATAACCAGGTGCAGAACTTCTATTCGGTGTCGATCTCCGGCTACCACATCGCCGAAGCCGGCGCCAACCCGATCAGCCAGCTCGCCTTCACGCTGTCCAACGGCTTCACCTACGTCGAGTCGTACCTCGCGCGCGGCATGCACATCGACGATTTCGCCCCGAACCTGTCGTTCTTCTTCTCCAACGGCATGGACCCGGAATATTCGGTGATCGGCCGCGTCGCCCGCCGCATCTGGGCCGTGGCGATGAAGAACAAGTACGGCGCCAACGAGCGCAGCCAGAAGCTGAAGTACCACATCCAGACCTCCGGCCGCTCGCTGCACGCGCAGGAGATGGATTTCAACGACATCCGCACCACGCTGCAGGCGCTGATCGCTATCTACGACAACTGCAACTCGCTGCACACCAACGCCTACGACGAAGCGATCACGACGCCGACCGAGGAATCCGTGCGCCGGGCGATGGCCATCCAGCTCATCATCAACCGCGAGTGGGGCGTCGCCAAGAATGAAAACCCCAACCAGGGCGCTTTCGTCATCGACGAACTGACCGACCTCGTGGAAGAAGCCGTGCTCAAGGAGTTCGAGGCCATCGCCGCGCGCGGCGGCGTGCTCGGCGCCATGGAAACCGGCTACCAGCGCGGCAAGATCCAGGAAGAGTCGATGTACTACGAGCACAAGAAGCACGACGGCTCCTACCCGATCATCGGTGTGAACACCTTCCTGAATCCGAAGGGCATGGCGCAGCAGGAAATCGAGCTGGCCCGCTCGACCGACGAGGAAAAGCAGTCGCAGATCCAGCGCCTGCGCGACTTCCAGGCGCGCAATGCGGACAAGGCGCCGGCCATGCTGGAAAGGCTGAAGCAGACCGTGATCGACAACGGCAACGTTTTTGCCGTACTGATGGATGCCGTCCGGGTCTGCTCGCTCGGCCAGATCAGCGCGGCACTGTACGAAGTGGGCGGTCAGTACCGGCGCTCGATGTAAGGGATTCCTCAGCGGGAGAACAGCAACCCGGACCCGACAGGGTGGAGGAGCAAAACGACGGCGAGGCCAAGTACCTCGCCGTTTTCATGGGCGCTGCGCCAGGTCGGGCCCGCCGCCCGCAGCCGGTATGCCGCTGCTTTTGTTTGCGCCCTCGTTGACGCAGAATGAAACCCTTCCGCCACTTCGAATGCCGGGACGTTTCATGGATGACCAAGCTTTTGCCAGCGATCTGTCTCATAACCGCATCAGCCGCCGCCAGATTCTCTGGCTGATCGGCGCCAGCGCGCTATCCGCCGTTTCCGGCTGCGCCACGTCGCCGGTCGGCGGGGGTTCCATCCTGGTCGGCATGAGCGAGGACGAGGAAAAGGCGGTGGACCGCAAGGTGGCGCCGCAGCAATTCTCGCAGGATCTCGGCCCGGTGCAGGATGCGCCGCTCAACCAGTACCTCGGTGATGTGGGGCGGCGACTGCACACCCAGTCGCACCGCCCTCAGATGCCTTATTCCTACCGGGTGCTCAATGCCAATTACGTCAATGCCTATACCTTCCCGGGCGGGGCGATGGGCGTGACGCGCGGCATCCTGGTCGATCTGAACGACGAGGCCGAACTGGCCGCCCTGCTCGGCCACGAACTGGGCCATGTCAACGCCCGCCATGCCGCGCAGCGGCAAGGACAGGCGATGGTGGCCTCGGTGGCGGCGACCGGCATCAACATCATCGGCTCGGCCGCCGGCTTCGGGGGGCTGACCGACCTCGGCACCCAACTCGGGGCGAGCGCACTGCTCTCCAGCTACTCGCGCGACAACGAGCGCGAAGCCGATGCGCTCGGGCAGGAGTACATGGTGCGCGCCGGTTATCCGGCCAGCGGCATGGTCGGCTTGCAGCAGTTGCTGGTCGATCAGGAAAAGGAATCGCCGGGCATGTTGCAGACCATGTTCTCGACCCACCCGATGAGTCGCGAACGGCGCGATACCGCCCGGCAACTGGCCGATACCCGGTACGCGGCGAGCAACGGCCGGGACAAGGGGCGTGAGCGCTTCATGGACAATACCGCCGCGCTGCGCCGTATCAAGCCGACCATCGCCGCCTGTCAGAAAGCGGAGCTGGCCATGTCGCGCAAGGATTACGGCAAGGCGGAAGAGGGTTTTCGCACGGCGCTCAGGGCGACGCCGCGCGATTACGCAGCCAACGTCCTGCTCGCCAAGTGCCTGTCGGCCCAGGGCAAGGATGCGCAGGCGCTGGAGTACGCCCGGGCAGCGACCACCATTTATCCGCAGGAGGCCCAGGCACAGAAGCTGGTCGGCGTGCTGGCCCTGGCCCAGAAGGATCCGGGGGCGGCCTATGAGCATCTCGACCGCTACGATCGTCTGTTGCCGGGCGATGCCGGCGTCACCTTCCTCAAGGGGGTGTCGCTGGAGGGCATGGGGCGCCGGCAGGATGCCGCCAACCAGTACGCGGCCTACCTGAAGCGCACGCAGAAAGGGCAGGCGGCGGAATATGCCTACAGCCGCCTGCGCGGCTGGGGGTACGTCAAATAGGCAGGGCGGGATCCGCCGTCAGGCGGCGGAGGCTCAGTCGCCGAAGGTGCGCAGGCCGTCCAGATCGAGGACGTGGATGCCGCCATACTCGCTCTTGACCAGCCCGGCATCCTCCAGCACCTTGATCCCCTGGTTGGCACGCTGGCGGGAAACACCCGCCAGATAGCCCAGTTCTTCCTGCGAGATGTGCAGGAAGCGCTGTGTCCCGGGGTAGAGGACCGGGTTGAACAGGGCAGCCAGGACGCGCGCGATTCGGGTGTCGATGTCGAGCAGGCGCTCGTTTTCCATCATGCCGATGAACTGGCCGAGGCGTTCGTTCAACTGCTCGATCATGTAGCGGTTGAAGGGGATGCTGTGATCAAGCAGCCACAGGAAGGTGCTGCGGTTCATGAAGGCGACACGCGTTTCACGGATGGCCATCACATCGTAGCGGCGTGGTTCCCGTTTGAGTAGCGAGCCTTCGCCGAACCAGCCGCCGGTGCTGATGCCGGTCAGCGAGGTGGTCTTGCCGGTGGTCCAGTGGCTGGCCATCTTGCCCAGGCCGTCGATGATGCCCATCCAGAATTCGACCGGCTCGCCCTTCATGCAGATGAAGGCGCCGGGCGCAAAGTGGCGCTCGGTCGTGCCGGCCAGCGCCTTTGCCAATTCCTCCTCGGTCAGGGCCTTGCCCCAGCTGGACGAGCGCAGCAGTTCCTCAGCGTTTTTCAAGATTTTTTTCCGGATTGTCTGCCGAACGACAATTATACGTCGGCCAACTCCCTACACTGCGTTGCAACGGTGAGTGATTGGGTGCCGACTGCAAGGCTGGCGTAAGCCGGCCGGCGCCACAATCGCTCGAACGAAGCTGAGATCGCGAACCATGAGTCGCGGCAGAGGAGACAAAAACATGGCCACGCAGGCGAAATACGCCGCGGTGGATGGGTTGCATACCTTTCCCCGCTTGCTTTTCCATCACGCAACGGTGCGCCCGAATGCGCCCGCCATGCGTGAAAAATACCTGGGTATCTGGCAAACCTGGACCTGGTCCGATGTCGCCGATCGGGTGCGCGCCCTGGCCTGCGGCCTGGCGGCGCTCGGCTTCAAGCGGGGTGACAATCTGGCCATCATCGGTGACAACCGGCCGCATCTGTACATGATGATGACGGCGGCCCAGTGTCTGGGCGGTGTGCCGGTGCCGCTCTACCAGGATGCGGTGGCCAGCGAAATGCTGTTCGTGTTGCAGGATGCCGGTGTCCGCTTCGTCGTCGTCGAAGATCAGGAGCAGGTCGACAAGATGCTCGAGGTGAAGGATCAGGTGGGGACGCTCGAACACGTCATCTACGACGATCCGCGCGGTATGCGCCACTATTCGCAGACCTTCCTGCACGATATTCACGAGCTGATGGAAATGGGGCGGATCCATGACCGGAACCACCCGGATTTCCTGAATGCCGAAGTCGAGCAGGGTCACTTCGACGACACCTCGGTGATGCTCTACACCTCGGGCACCACCGGCAAGCCGAAGGGGGTCTGTCAGACGCACGCCTCCTTCATTGCCGCCGCCCAGGGCGGGGTGCAGGTCGACAACCTCGGCGCCGACGGGGACATCCTGTCCTATCTGCCCATGGCCTGGGTCGGCGACCACCTGTTCTCGTATGCCCAGGCTTTGGTGGCCGGCTTCACCATCAACTGTCCCGAATCCGGCGACACCGTGATGTCCGACCTGCGCGAGATCGGCCCGACCTGCTATTTCGCCCCGCCGCGCGTTTTCGAAAGCCTGCTGACTTCCGTGATGATCCGCATGGAAGACGCCGGCAAGCTGAAGTACAAGATGTTCCATTACTTCATGGGGGTCGCCAAGCGGTGCGGCGCCGATATCCTGGATGGCAAGTCGGTCGGCCTGGGCGACCGGCTGCTTTACTGGATCGGCAACCTGCTGGTTTACGGCCCGCTGCGCAATGTGCTCGGCATGAGCCGCATCAAGGTGGCCTATACCGCCGGCGCGGCGATTGGTCCGGATCTGTTCAAGTTCTACCGCTCGATCGGCATCAACCTCAAGCAGTTCTACGGCCAGACCGAAACCTGTGCCTATGTCTGCATGCAGCCTGACGGCCAGATCAAGTTCGACTCGGTCGGCCAGCCGGCGCCGGGCGTCGAGATCAAGATTGCCGACAACGGCGAAGTGCTGGTCAAGGGACCGATGCTGTTGAAGGAATACTACAAGCGCCCGGACGCCACGGCCGAGTCGATCAATGCCGACGGCTATTTCATGACCGGCGACGCCGGCTTCCTCGACGAGGACGGCCACCTGAAGATCATCGACCGGGCCAAGGATGTCGGCAAGTTGTCGAACGGTGCGATGTTTGCGCCGAACTACATCGAAAACAAGCTCAAGTTCTTCCAGCACATCAAGGAAGCCGTCTGTTTCGGCCACGATCGCGACATGGTCTGTGCCTTCATCAATATCGACATGGGCGCGGTCGGCAACTGGGCCGAGCGCCGCGGCATCGCCTACGCCGGCTACACCGATCTGGCCGGCAAGCCGGAAGTGCTGGAGCTGATTCGCGACTGTGTCGAGCAGGTCAATGCCGATCTGGTGCATGACAGCATGGTGGCCGATTCGCAGATCCATCGCTTCCTGGTCCTGCACAAGGAACTCGATCCGGACGACGACGAGCTGACCCGCACCCGCAAGGTGCGCCGCAATTTCGTTGCCGAGAAGTACAAGGTGCTGATCGATGCCCTGTATGCCGGTAAATCCAACCAGTACATCGAAACCGAGGTCAAGTTCGAGGATGGTCGACGCGGCAAGGTGGCCGCCGACCTGAAGATCATCGATGCCAAGACCTTCCCGATCGTGAAAAAGGCGGCCTGAACATGTCCAAGAAAATAGGCGACGTCATTCTCGACCTGCAGAACATTTCCCTGCGCTTCGGCGGCGTCAAGGCGCTGACCGACATCTCCTTCAACGTCCGGGAGCATGAAATCCGCGCCATCATCGGCCCGAACGGGGCCGGCAAGAGCTCGATGCTCAACGTCATCAACGGTGTCTATCACCCGCAGGAAGGCAAAATTTTCTGGCGCGGTAACGAGCGGAAAAAGATGGAGCCGCACATGGCGGCCCAGCAGAACATTGCCCGCACCTTCCAGAACATCGCGCTGTTCAAGGGCATGAGCGTACTCGACAACATCATGACCGGGCGCATCACCAAGATGAAGTCCAATTTCATCGAGCACGCGCTGTGGTTCGGCCGTGCCCGCCAGGAGGAGCTGGAGCACCGCCGGAAGGTCGAGGAAGTGATCGACTTCCTGGAAATCCAGCACATCCGCAAGACGCCGGTCGGCCGCCTGCCCTACGGCCTGCAAAAGCGCGTCGAGCTTGGCCGTGCCCTGGCCGCCGAGCCGTCGATGCTGCTCCTCGACGAGCCGATGGCCGGCATGAACGTCGAGGAAAAGCAGGACATGTGCCGCTTCATCCTCGATGTGAACGACCAGTTCGGCACCACCATCGTGCTGATCGAGCACGACATGGGCGTCGTGATGGACATCTCGGACCGCGTCGTCGTCCTCGATTACGGCAAGAAGATCGGCGACGGCGTGCCGGATGAAGTGAAGAACAACGAAGATGTGATCCGCGCCTATCTGGGCGCCGGGCACTGAGGAGCGATGGCATGGAATTCGTGATTGCCGCAGTCTTGATGTCGGCCCTGATGTGGGGCCTGGTGCCGCGCCAGGCGGATAGCCTGGCCAAGGTTCGTACCCGTGCTGCCGAATCGGCACGCCGCAACCGTCGGGAGGTCGCATGAACTTCTTTTTCGAAGTCCTGATCGGCGGCTTGTTGTCCGGCGTCATGTACGCCCTGGTGGCCCTCGGTTTCGTGATGATCTACAAGGCTTCCGGGGTGTTCAACTTCGCCCAGGGCGCCATGGTCTATCTGGCCGCGCTGTCGGTCGTCGGCTGCATGGAAAAGGGCGCGCCGCTCTGGCTGGCGATCATTCTCGCCTTCGCGATCATGACCGCCTTCGGCATCGCAACCGAAAAATTCGTGCTGCGCAAGCTGGTCAACCAGCCGCCAATTGCCCTCTTCATGGCCACCATCGGCCTGGCTTTCTTCATCGAAGGCCTCGCTCCGATGGTCTTCGGGTCCGAACCGCGGGCACTGGATATCGGCATCGTCGATGAGCCGATCGCCTGGTTCCTCGACAACTGGAACATGGTGATCTCCAAGTTCGACCTGGTTGCCGCGGCGGTCGCCTCGGTTCTGGTGGCCACGCTCGCCCTGTTCTTCCAGTACACCCGGGTCGGCCGTGCCCTGCGCGCCGTGGCGGACGACCATCAGGCCGCCTTGTCGATCGGCATTCCGCTGCAGAACATCTGGGCCATCGTCTGGGGTGTGGCCGGTTTCGTTGCCCTGGTCGCCGGCATGATGTGGGGGGCGCGCAACGGTGTGCAGTTTGCGCTCACGTTCACAGCGCTCAAGGCGCTGCCGGTGTTGATTCTCGGCGGCTTCACCTCGGTGCCGGGCGCCATTGTCGGCGGCCTGATCATCGGCGCCTCCGAAAAACTGGCCGAAATCTACATTCCGCCGGTCATGCAGGATCTGTTTGGCGGCAATTTCGGCGGTATCGAAGGCTGGTTCCCGTACGTGCTGGCATTGCTCTTCCTGCTGGTTCGTCCGGAAGGCCTGTTCGGCGAAAAACACATCGACCGCGTGTAAGAGGGGATAGAACAACATGCTTTACCGTGAAGCCGGTCAATTCAAGACCACCTACGCCGCCGATCAGCAACTGTTCCCGATCCGTCAGGACCGGATCGGCATCCTCGTGCTGCTCGCCGTGGCTTTCCTCGGTGTGCCGCTGTTTGCCAGCGAGTACTGGTTTTCGGCCATCCTGATCCCCTTCCTGATCTTTGCGCTGGCGGCGCTCGGGCTGAACATCCTGACTGGCTATGCCGGCCAGTTGTCGCTCGGCTCGGCCGCCTTCATGGCGGTCGGCGCCTATGCCGCCTACAACTTCCAGTTGCGCATCGAAGGGATGCCGATCCTGCTCTCCTTCGTCTGCGGCGGCTTGACGGCAGCCGGTGTCGGCGTGCTGTTCGGCTTGCCCAGCCTGCGCATCAAGGGTTTTTATCTGGCGGTGGCAACGCTGGCCGCGCAGTTTTTCATCGTCTGGTGCCTGACCAAGTTCCCCTGGCTATCCAACAACTCCTCGTCGGGTGTCATTTCGACGCAGCAACTGTTCATTTTCGGCCACGAATTCGATACGCCGGTCGAGAAGTACCTGCTGGTGCTGACCATCGTCGTGCTGCTGGCGTTGGCCGCCAAGAACCTGGTGCGCTCTTCCACCGGCCGCGCCTGGATGGCGGTGCGCGACATGGACGTGGCCGCCTCGGTCATCGGCATCAAGCTGATGCCGACCAAGTTGCTCGCCTTTGCCATCAGTTCCTTCTACTGCGGCGTCGCCGGCGCGCTGTACGCCTTCTGCTACCTCGGTTCGGTCGAGCCGGACGGCTTCTCGCTGGAAATGTCGTTCAAGATCCTGTTCATGATCATCATCGGCGGTGTCGGCTCGATCATGGGCAGCTTCCTGGGCGCGGCCTTCATCCTGCTGCTGCCGATCTTCCTCGACATCCTGCTGCCGTTCTTTGCCGATCTGTTTGGCCTGCCGTTTTCCAGCGCCACCGTGTCGCACATCCAGATTCTGGTGTTCGGTGCGCTGATCATGTTCTTCCTGATCGTCGAGCCGCACGGGTTGGCCCGTTTGTGGCAGATCGCCAAGGAGAAGCTGCGCCTGTGGCCGTTCCCGCATTAATCCGGGTTCCACGCATTCATCACCAAAGGAGACAAAATCATGATTAAAAGCATCAAACCCGCCCTGACCGCCGTTGCGCTGTCCGTTGCCATGCTGTCTCAAGGCGCAGTCGCTGCCGAAGAGCAGTTCTTCCCGATCCCCGGTTACCGGGTCGGCCCCTATGGCGCCAACGGCCAGTCTTTCTACGGCGGTTTCATCGATTACCTGAACTACATCAACCTCAAGGAAAAGGGCGTCAACGGCGTGACCCTGACCTACGAGGAGTGCGAAACCGAATACAACAACGCCAAGGGTGTCGAGTGTTACGAGCGCCTGAAGAGCAAGGCCGCCAAATCCTCCGGCCCGATCCACACCATGTCGACCGGCATTTCCTACGCCCTGATCGACAAGTCGGCACAGGACAAGCTGCCGCTGGCCATGATGGGCTACGGCCGGACCGATGCGGTCGACGGCTCGGTTTTCCCGTACGCCTTTCCGCTGGTGACCACTTACCAGATGCAGGCTTCCGCCATCGTCAAGTTCATCAAGGAAAAGAACGGTGGCAACCTGGCCGGCAAGAAGATCGTGTATCTCTATCACGACTCCGCCTATGGCAAGGAAGCCATCATCGCGATGGAGGCCGAGGCTTCGCTGAACAAGTTCCAGCTGGTGCAGATCCCGGTCGCCCATCCGGGCAATGAGCAGGGCGCCCAGTGGCTGAAGATTCGCCAGGAAAAGCCGGACTACGTCGTATTCTGGGGCTGGGGCGTGATGAACCAGACGGCACTGAAGGCAGCGCAGAAGGTCGGCTTCCCGCGTGACCGGATGATCGGCTCGTGGTGGACCGGCTCGGAAGAGGACGTCGTCCCGGCCGGCGACGCCGCCAAGGGTTTCATGGCGGCCACCTGGAACGTGGCCGGCAAGGATGTGCCGGTCATCGCCGACATCGAGAAGGTGGTCTATGGTGCCGGCAAGGGCAACCTGCAGGACAAGTCCAAGATCGGCACCATTCTGTACAACCGAGGTGTTTCCGCCGCCGTGCTGTCGGTCGAAGCCATCCGCAAGGGCCAGGAAAAGTTTGGCAAGGGCAAGGCGCTGACCGGCGAGCAGACCCGCTGGGCGCTGGAGAACCTGGATATCACCGACGCCCGCCTGAAGGCGATCGGCGCCACCAACCTGCTGCCGCAGATCAAGACGTCCTGTGAAAACCATGAAGGCTCCGGCAAGGTCCGCATCCAGCAATGGGACGGCGCCAAGTGGGTGCCGGTCTCCGACTGGATCGAAGGCAACAAGCAGCTGATCCACCCGCTGTTCCAGGCTTCTGCCAAGCAGTACGCCAAGGAAAAGGGCATCACGCCGCGCGACTGCTCCAAGGAAAAATGAGACGTCAGGAGGAAGGAGTGGGGGCGTGAGCCCTCGCTCTTTCTCTCCGTCCCATGAATCGGAAACGATGATGAATACACAAACTGCCGCTGCCGTGCCCGACAACTATCTGAGCATCAACAACATCGAGGTCATCTACGACCACGTGATTCTGGTGCTCAAGGGCGTGTCGCTGAACGTGCCGAAGGGCAAGATCGTCGCCCTGCTCGGTGCCAACGGCGCCGGGAAATCGACGACGCTGAAGGCGATCTCCAACCTGCTGCACGCCGAGCGCGGCGACGTGACCAAGGGCTCGGTCGAGTACAAGGGGCAGCGCGTCGACCAGCTGACCCCGAATGAACTGGTCAAGCGCGGTGTCATCCAGGTCATGGAAGGCCGCCATTGCTTCGGCCACCTGACCATCGAGGAAAACCTGCTGACCGGCGCCTACACGCGCAGCATCTCGCGCAGCGAGCTGAAGGAAAACCTCGAGAAGGTCTATCACTACTTCCCGCGCCTCAAGACGCGGCGCACCTCGCAGGCCGGTTACACCTCCGGCGGCGAACAGCAGATGTGCGCCATTGGCCGCGCCTTGATGGCCAACCCGGAGATGGTGCTGCTCGACGAGCCGTCGATGGGCCTGGCGCCGCAGATCGTCGAAGAGGTGTTCGAGATCGTCAAGGACTTGAATAGCCGAGAGAACATCAGCTTCCTGCTCGCCGAACAGAACACCATGGTCGCCCTGAAGTACGCCGACTTTGGCTACATCCTGGAAAACGGCCGGGTCGTGATGGAAGGCGATGCGGAGGGGCTGCGCACCAACGAGGATGTCAAGGAGTTCTACCTCGGGCTGAGTTCGGCGGGACGCAAGTCCTTCAAGGACGTCAAACACTACCGCCGCCGCAAGCGCTGGCTGTCGTAGGTCGCCGTACGCGCGCCAGGGCGGCGTTGTCGGCCGGCTTGTCTGCCGCAGCAAACGGCGCCGGGCTTCGCCTTGCCCTGACGGATGGCTTTGCGACCCGCCGCGCGCCGGAACATTGACCGCCTGAGCCCGGAAAACCCTGCCATTGTCACGGCCGGCCGTAAAAAACGGAGAAAATGAGATGAGCTATTACGATCCGCTCGAAACCCGCGATCCGGAGGAGCGCGAGGCGGACCTGATGGGCAAGCTGGCCCGACAGGTGGCGCATGCCAAGGCGCGGGCACCTTACTACGCCCAGACGCTGGCCGGGGTGAATCCCGCAGCGTGCACGTCGCGCGAGGCGCTCGCCGGCTTGCCGCTGACCCGCAAGCGTGACCTGATCGAACTGCAAAAGAAGAACCCGCCGTTCGGGGGGCTGAACGCCCTGGCGACCGGCCAGGCCAAGCGGGTGTTCGCGTCGCCGGGGCCGATCTACGAATTGCAGGGTATGGAGACGGATCACTGGCGCGTGGTGCGGGCGCTGTACGCCGCCGGGTTTCGGCCTGGTGACGTGATCCATAACTGCTATTCCTACCATTTCACCCCCGGCGCCTTCATGATGGAAGGCGGGGCGCGCAAGCTGGGTTGTGCAGTCTTCCCCGGCGGTGTCGGACAAACCGAGCAGCAGGTGCAAGCCATGGTCGACCTGCGGCCGGACGGTTATGTCGGCACCCCGTCCTTCCTCCGGATCATCGTCGAGAAAGCCGAGGACATGGGGGCGGATATTTCCTCGCTGAAGAAGGCGCTGGTCTCCGGCGAGGCCTTGCCCGGCATCACCCGCCAGTGGCTGGCCGAGCGGGGCATCACGGTGCGCCAGTGCTATGCCACGGCCGATATCGGCGTGATCGGCTACGAAACCGAGGTCGGGGAGGGCCTGGTCGTCGAGGAGGACCTGCTCGTCGAAATCGTGCGTCCCGGCACCGGTGATCCGGTCGCCCCGGGCGAGGTGGGCGAAGTGGTCGTGACCACCTTCAATCCGGACTATCCGCTGATCCGCTTCGCCACGGGCGACCTGTCGGCCCTGCTGCCCGGACGCTCGCCCTGTGGCCGCAGCAATGTCCGCCTGAAGGGCTGGATGGGGCGGGCCGACCAGACGACCAAGATCAAGGGCATGTTCGTCCATCCCGAGCAGGTGGCCGAAATCGCCGTACGCCACCCGGAAGTCCGGCGCATGCGGCTGGTGGTCGACAATCCCGGTGGTCAGGACCGCATGGTGCTGCATTGCGAGACCGAGGCCGGCAGCGAGGCACTCGACAAGGCGCTGGTCGCCAGTCTGCGCGATGTCACCAAGCTGCGCGGCGAAGTCGCCTTTACCGCGCCCGGGGGCTTGCCCAACGACGGCAAGGTCATCGAAGATATCCGGATTTACTGATCCGGGTATTTTCCATGCGTTTTCTCGCTGTCTTGCTGGTCGGCCTGGCCTGTGCCGTCCAGGCCGACGAAGCCACCCTGCGCCCGTCGGCCCGCCTGCTGTTCAAGCAGCCCGAGATGCTGCGTAGCGGGCAATGCGTGCGGTATGAGGAGGGCGGTGCCGGCTGGGTCATGACCGAGCCGGTCTATTTCTTGAAAGGCGAGGTGCTGGCGGCCGAGGTGCGTACCCGGCGGGTCGGCCCCTGTCCGCCCGGGCCCGGGAAGCCCCTGAACCAGTACAGCCGCGACGAATTCAACCGCCACGTGCTGGCCCATCCCTGCGTCGGGCCGAAGGGGGTGGCGCGTGATGAGCAGATCGGCATCGTCCGTCTGCGCGTCACCGACTGGGAAACGCCGCACGCCAGGAAGGCCGAGAATGCCGGCCGGCTCTACCGCGGCATGTTCATCGACCGCAAGCTGGAGAAGGACATGGAAATCGAACTGGAAGCCGACTTGCTCGGCCTGTGCAAGTCATGAGCCGCCCGGCACCGCTCGCCGGCATCAAGGTGCTTGACCTCACCCGCCTGCTCCCCGGGCCGGTCGCCACCCTGCATCTCGCCGATCTGGGGGCCGAGGTGATCAAGATCGAAGACCCGCAGATCGGCGATTACGCCCGTACGCTGGGCACCGGCACGGGGGGGGACAGTGTCTACTTCCGGATGATCAACCGCAACAAGCAGGGCATGGTGCTCGACCTGAAGAACCCGGAAGGCGTCGAGGTCTTCCTGCGTCTGGCGGCAACGGCGGATGTGATCGTCGAAAGCTTTCGCCCCGGCGTCGTGGACAAGCTGGGTATCGGCTACGAAACGGTCAGGGCGATCAATCCGAAGATTGCCTACTGCGCGATCAGCGGCTACGGCCAGGACGGGCCGTACAAGAATCTGGCCGGCCACGACATCAACTACCTCGGCTACGCCGGCGTGCTGGAGCAAATCGGTATCGAAGGCAGCCAGCCGGCCATTCCCAATTTCCAGATCGCCGACCTGCTGGGCGGTGCGCTGACCGGCGTCATGGGCATCCTGGCGGCCGTCGTCGAGGCGCAGCGCACCGGGCAGGGGCGCTACGTCGACGTGTCGATGACCGACAGTGTGCTGGCCCATACCTATTTCGCCATGCTGCGCCTGAACGACGCCGGCCATTCCGCGCCGCGCGGCAGCGACCTGTTGTCCGGCGGCCTGCCTTGCTACGCCACCTACCGCTGTGCCGACGGCAAGTACATGGCGGTCGGGGCACTGGAAAGCAAGTTCTGGAAGATTTGCTGCACCACGCTGGAGCGCCCCGACTGGGTGGCCCGTCAGTGGGATGCCGGCCTGCGCAGCGAGATGGCGGCGCTGTTCGCCACCCGGCCACGCGATGACTGGGCCGAGCGCTTCCTGCCGACCGATTGCTGCGTGACGCCCATCCTTAGCCCGGAGGAGGCGCTACGCAACGAGCAATTGCAGGCGCGCGGCATGATCATCGAAGGGGCGGGCCTGACCCAGTTCGCCCCGCCGCTCAAACTGTCCGAATACGAATTCACGGTTCGCCAGACGGCGCCACGGCCCGGTCAGCACAACGAGGCCATTCTGCGGGCGGCCGGCTATGCGGCGGAGGACATCGCCCGGCTGAAGGCCGGCGGCGCACTGGGGTGATGACGCGCAGTCTGCGTGGGCTGCTGGCTGGAGTGGCCAGCTTGCCTGTCTTCTGGTGGTTGCTGTCCGAGTTAGCCATGCTGTATGAAATGTCGCTGGTGCCGGGCTCATCCCGGGCCGATCTGGGTGACGACTTCGGATTGGGTATCTTGCTCTTCTTTGTGGTGACGCCGCTTAGTCTGCTGGCCAGCATCATCTTGGGCATCATCGTATTCCGACGCGGGCCGTGACGCAGGCCCGGTCATCGGGCATCATCCGCCCTTTGCCAACATCCATCGGCCTCCGGAGACACCGTACATGAAGCAGCACATCGACGAACTGCTCGCCCGTATCGAGGCCCTGCAAAATGAGCTCGAGGAAGAATACCGCCAGGCGCGGGAAGGCTGGGAGCAGAAAAAACAGGAACTCGCCGACGAATTCCTGCGCCAGCAACGGCGCTACAAGACGGGGCTGTTCCGTTTCCTGCTGCGCAGCCGCTTGCTGGTCGTGCTCACCTCGCCGGTCATTTACGCCGGCTGGATTCCTTTCCTGCTCCTTGATCTGTTCGTGACGCTCTATCAGGCCATCTGCTTTCCGATCTACCGAATTCCCAAGGTGCGGCGGAGCGACTATCTGGTTTTCGATCGTGCCGATTTGCCTTACCTGAACGCGATTGAAAAATTCAACTGCTTCTACTGTTCCTACGGCAATGGGGTGGCCGCCTATTTCCGCGAGGTGGCGGCGCGCACCGAGCAATACTGGTGCCCGATCAAGCACGCCCGGCGCGTCAAGGCGGCCCACGACCACTATCCGAAATTTTTCGACTACGGCGATGCCGAGGCTTTCAAACAAGGCCTCAACCGCTTGCGCCGGCAGTACGACGATAGCGCGGAAAAATAGACGGGACGGAGGTTGGAAGCGTGATTCTGTCGTGATCCTTGCGAAATGTGACGGAATGCGCTGAATTCAGCAGCCCTGGCCGGCGGCGAGATGGTTGTGCTCAGCCCTTGCGGCCGAGCAGGCCGCGCACGGCTTCCTGCAGATCGGCCGGCAGGACGACGACCTTGGCGTTGTCCTTTTCACCCATCCGTTCCAGCGCGGCGATGTATTTCTCGCCCAGCAGGTAGGCCATCGGGCCGCTCTGCTCACCGATGGCAGCGCTGACCCGGCGAATCGCCTCGGCCGAGGCTTCGGCCAGCATCACCTGGGCATTGGCATCGCGCTTGGCCGATTCGAGGCGCGCCTCGGCTTCGAGGATGGCCGACTGCTTGGCGCCTTCCGAGCGGGTCACGACGGCCTTGCGCTCACGCTCGGCGGCAGCCTGCATTTCCATGGCCTTCTGCATCGATTGCGAGGGCTTGATGTCCTGGATCTCCACCGACTTCACCGTCAGGCCCCAGTCCACCGCCTCATCGGCGATGCTCTCGCGCAGGCGGGCCTTGATCTTGTCGCGCGACGACAGCGCCTCGTCCAGTTCCATTTCGCCGACGATGGAGCGCAGCGTGGTCATGATCAGGTTGCGGATCGCCTCGGAGAAATCGGTCACGCCATAGACCGCCTTGACCGGATCGGTGACCTTGATGAAGGCGATGGCGTTGGTCAGGATCACCGCATTGTCGCGGGTGATGACTTCCTGTTCCTGGACGTCGAGGATGATGTCCTTGGTGACCAGCTGGTAGGCGATCTTGTCGAGGTAGGGGATGACCAGGTTGAGGCCGGGCTTGAGCGTGCCGTGGTATTTGCCGAGCCGCTCGACGATCCACTCCTCGCCCTGCGGCACGATGCGCACGCCCTTGGCGATGGTGACGGCAACAAAGGCCAGAACGGCAACAACGACGATGAATCCGGGACTTGCTTCCATGCGCTGCTCCTCAAATCTTGCTGACGGTCAGAAAACTGCCTTCGATGGCCACCACCTTGACCCGTTCGCCGGCGGCGATCGGGGTGTCGGCCATGCACACCCATTCTTCCGAGCCGAGCACCGGCCGCTGGAAACGTACCTTGCCGCGCTCGAACGGCGCGACGGCGCTGACCAGCAGGCCAATTTCGCCGATCGCTTCGCCGGCAGCCGTGCCGACGCGGGTTTTCTGGAAGCCGGGTTTGAAAACGCGGAACCACAGCACCACCATGCTCAGCGAGGCGGCCGTCCAGATGGCCAGTTGCGTGGTCAGCGACAATCCGGGCAAGACGAGGAGCAGCAGGCCGACCAGCAAGGCGCCCAGTCCGAACCAGATGACGAAAAACGACGGAATCGCCAGTTCGGCGACGATGAGCCCGATACCGCCGACGATCCACGCCCACCATTCGAGTTGCATGTCATTCTCCTTGTCGTGGCCTGCCGCACTCGCAGCGCGGCAGGCCGGCAGAGGCAGTATTTCGGGTTTGTCCCGGGGGGTCAAGCCGGGGTCGGATAGTACGGATGGAGGGGCGGGGGTGGCCGGATTTACAATGCGCCGATGAACACGGCTCTCCTGCTGCTCCCCGATTTTGCGCTGATCCTGCTCGGCGTCGCCATCCGGCGCTGGATGCATTTGGGCGATCATTTCTGGGCAGGAGTGGAAAAGCTGGTCTATTTCATCCTCTTTCCGGCCTTGCTGATCAACGCCATCGTGCGCACCCGCCTCGATCTGGCGGCGGCCTTGCCGCTGCTCGCCACGGCGTTTGCCGCCATGGCCGGCGGCATGGCGCTCGGCCTGCTGCCCCGGGCCTTCATGAACATCCCGGCGCTGACCTATGCCGCGATGTTCCAGTGCGCCTACCGTTTCAATTCCTACATCGCGCTGGCGGTGGCCGGCATGCTGTTCGGTGCGCCAGGCATCGCGACCATGGGCCTGATCGTCGGCGCCGCAGTGCCGTTCGCCAACCTGGTCTCGGTCTGGATGCTCGCCCGACACGGCGAGGCTGGCCTGTGGCGTGAACTGGCGCGCAATCCGCTGATCTGGGGAACCAGCCTCGGCTTTCTGTTGAATCTGGCCGGGTTCGTGCCGCCTGCACCGCTTCAGGCCTTCCTGGGGCGCCTGGCCGACGCCTCGATCGCGCTGGGCCTGATCACTGTCGGTGCCGCACTGCGCCTGGACGGTACGGCCGGCGTCAGGGGCTTCGCCGTCTGGCTGGTTGCCGTCAAGCTGCTCGCCCTGCCGCTGGTGGCGCTGGCGGTTGGCAGCGCGTTCGGGCTGGGCGGCCTGAACTACCAGGTGGTCGTGCTCTTCGCCGCGCTGCCGACGGCTTCATCGGCCTATATCCTGGCCATGCGCATGGGGGGAGACGGCAGGAGCGTCGCCTGGTTGATCTCAGCGACGACGCTCGGCTCGATGCTGACCCTGCCGTTCTGGGCCGCCTGGCTGCTGCGCTGAGCCTCGCCACGCGCCGTGCGGCGTCCGCGTCGGCCTTATTTCTTGCCGCGGGGCGTCTTCGGCTTGGCCGCAGGGGGCGTTGCACTCGCGGCCTGCGTCCCCTGTGCGGCAGCGTCGGCGTGGTGCTGCATCTGTTCCCGCATTTGCTGCATCATCTGCCACGGCCACATCGCCGCGTCGGACAGGGAGCCCTTGGCCGGGTCGGCCACGCCCTGGAAGAAGTGCGGGGGCGGCGCTGCTTCCTCGGCGGCGTCTTCCGGTGTCATCGACTTGGCCGCATCGGCTGCCATCTTGCCCATCGTCTGCACGGCGCTCACCGTGGTGCGCTGCATTTCAAGGCCTTGGATGGTCATCTGAAGCATCGACAGGTTCATGCGCAACCAGCCTTCGACGGCCTTCATGTCCTTGATGCGCTTGTCGAGTTCGTCGAGGTCGAAGGTCGGAGCGACCATCCCGGGAAGCGAGAAGCCCATGTTGCCCCACACGTTGCGCATGAAATTGAGGGGGTCGTTAACCTGTTCGTCAGCCATTGTTGTCTCCTTCCGGTTGGATGCTGACATCTTAAACCCGGATGCGCCGGGCTGGGGCAAGCCGGCGCCACGGCGATGCGCTTTTTGGGCGAACGCAGCCTGATCTGCATCAACCCGGCAGCTATGCGAAATGATAAATTAGCGGGCTGTTGAAGGAGGGTAGGTATGCTCAAGCTGTTGGTGGTGGAAGATCATGCACTGGTCCGCGAAGGCCTGGTCCGTTTGCTGGGCCAGTTGGAGCACGGTGCCGTGGTGCTCGATGCACCGGATTTCGAATCGGCCCTGAACGTGCTGGACGCCGAGGGGGAGTTCGATCTCGTCCTGCTCGACCTGGCCCTGCCAAGCATCGACGGCTTTGCCGGCCTCGACATCCTGCGCCGCCGCTATCCGGCCATGCCGGTTGCCGTCGTGTCGGCATTCGATGACACCCCGACCGTTACCCGCGTCCTCAATCTCGGTGCATCCGGCTTCATCCCCAAGGCTTTTTCCGGCGAGGCGCTGCTTTCGGCGGTGCGCGCCGTGCTGGCGGGCAACATTTTCCGGCCGGCCGGCCAGTCGGCCGCGCCAACGCTCGATGCCGAAACGCCGATTCCGCCGGCCAAAAACGGTGTCCGGCCGGAGGAGGTGGGCCTCACCGAGCGGCAGGCGCAAGTGCTGGCCCTGATGGTGCGCGGCCTGACCAATCGCGACATTGCCGACCAGCTCGGCCTATCGGAGGGAACCGTAAAGATTCATGCGACCGCCGTGTTCAAGACCCTCGGCGTCAGCAGCCGGACCCAGGCGCTGGTGGCCGCAGCGCGCTACGGTATCGACTTCGAAAGCGCTTTCTGAAGCTGGCCGAGTAGGGCCCGCAGTTTGGCAGGGCGCAGCGGCAGTGGCAGGGCATGCATCCCGTCGGGCAGTTTGTCCGGCGTCTCGTGCGTCAGAACGATCACCGGCACGGCGGGCGCCGGATTGCCCCGCAGGGCGTCCAGCGCATCCTGATCGATGATGAGCACGGCGTCCTTGAGGTCGTGTCCGACGGGGCCGTCCGGCTGGCAGCTGACGTCATAACCCCACTGGCCGAGCAGTTCGGCGCTGCTCCGCAGCGCCTCCGAACGGCCGAGGCAATGCACCTTGCCGGCTGATGCGCCGCTGGCGGTAGGGGCGGCGCTCGTTCGTGGCGCGCAGGCCGGCACCAGCAAGGTGAACAGGGTGCCTTCGCCGGTGCGTGATTTCAGCGTCACCTGAATGTCGAGCGCCTTGGCCAGCCGGTCGACAATCGAGAGGCCGAGACCGAGCCCCTTGTTCTGCTCGCGTGCCGCGTTGCCGACCTGGTAGAACTCGGCGAAGATCGCTGCCTGATGTTCCTTGGCGATACCGATGCCGCTGTCCCGGACCTCGATGGCGACCCGCCCGCCACGGCGGCGGGCGGCGAGCAGGACGCGTCCGCCGGCCGGTGTATAGCGCAGCGCATTGGAAACCAGGTTGGCGATCATCCGCTCCAGCATGACCGGATCGGTGTCGACCCATAGCGTGCTCGGCCGGCAGCGCAGGGTCAGGTTGCGGTCGGCTGCCGCACGCCGGAAGGCGTCGGCGACGCGCTGGAAAATTGGCTGGAGTTCGGACGGGCGGCTATCCGGCTTGATGCCGGCAACATCGAGCCGGGAGATGTCGAGCAGGGAATCGAGCAATTCGCCCAGCAGGGCGGTCGAGGCGGCGATCTGCTCGGCCAGGCGCGGCAGTTCCTGCGGCGCGCCGCTGCGCACCTGGCGCTGCAGGTCGGTGGCGAACAGTGACAGGGCGTGCAAGGGTTGTCGCAAGTCATGGCTGGCGGCTGCCAGGAAGCGGCTCTTGGCGGTGTTGGCGCGTTCCGCTGCATCCTTTTGTCCGGCGAGTTCGAGCGTGGCCTCCTGGATGCGCTCTTCGAGATGTTCGTGGCTGGCTGCGAGTTCGATGGTCATGCGGGCCATTTCCCGAACCTGGCGGCGGATCAGGATGGCGCTGACGAGCAGGACGACGGTGACCAGGGTGGCGAGCGTGCCCAGTTCGAACAGACGGTTCTGCCAGTTGGCGAGCAGCGTGCTTTCCGGAATCACGCTCAGGACCCGCAGGTCGGCAAAACCGGGGACCGCCGCCGCCGCGACGAGTAGTCCGTTGACCGTGACAAGGCCCTGGCTGGGCACGGCGCCGCGCAGCTTGCCGTCGAACAGGACCTGCTCCGCGAGGGCGCCGATGACCGGCGATTGCCGGCTGAGATCGGTAGGGCGGCAGGAGGCGACGACCTCGCCCCGGGCATTGACGAGGACCGATTCGAAATCGTCGGAGAGGCGGTTCGACCAGCAGAATTCCTGCATGAAGGCCGGCTCGATGGCGCCGAACACCGCCCCGTTGAAACGGCCGTTCTCGCCGGTCAGGCGGCGGGCGATGGCGTAGGTGTAGCGGGCCGAGTTGCGTCCGATGTAGGGCCCGAAGGTGGCCCCCTCGGCGCCGTCTTCGAGAGCAGCGAAGTAGGGTCGGTCGCGGACGTTGATCTGCGGTGCCGGGAAATAGGTCGAGATGAAACGCTGGTTGCCCAGCCGGTCGAAAATGATCAGGTCGCGCAATTGCGGCATTGACCGGGAATGGCGTTGGGCGATGTATTCCCAGCCCTTGCTCGCTTCCCAGTTTTCCCAGTCGCGCCGATTGTGTGACAGATCGGTGGCCGTTTCGCGTAACAGCACATCGACCGCCTCGAAGGTGCGGGCCGTGTGCTCGGCCATCATGATGCTGAAATGCTGCAGCCGGCGTTCGCCGGCTGCCAGATCCCGGTGGCGGGCGACGACGAGGTCGGCCAAGAAGACCAGCAGCACGATCAGCGTACCGATCAGCGATACGGTCAGGGCCAGGGTTTCGGGCTTGCGGGGAGGCATGCCGGACTAGCGCTGGTAGCAATAGAGGGGGCGCGGCGGGACGCACGCCACTTCGATGATGCGTTCCGGCGTAGCGCCGGGGACCGGGAAGCTGTTGCTGATGAACAGGCTGCCCGGCTTCATCTCGGCCTGCACCTTTTCCCACAGCCGGGCCATCGGGGCCGGTGACAGGAAGGCATAAACCACGTCGTACGCGCCGAGGTCGGCCTGCCACAGATCCCCCCAGCGCCAAGCCAGATTGGGCCGGCCGATGCCGAGGAGCCGGCCGGCGAGCCAGGTCAGCGGGGCATTTTCGACACCGGTGAAGCGGTGTTCGGGCAGATTGTCGGCCAGTGGCACGACCGTGCTGCCCAGTCCGGCGCCCAGGTCGATGAAGCGGCAGGGGCCGCGGGCGGCGAGCAGTTCGGCCAGCGCCTGCACCGTCTGCCGGTTGGATAGATAAAGCGGCACCTGTCCGCTCAGCGCACCGCGATAGACGAGGAGCAGCAGGATGGCGGCGAACAGGAACCAGCCGGGGTCGATGGCCAGCTGGTAGGTCGCCCAGACCAGGGGCATGAAACAGGCGTGGATGAGCCGCCACCACCACGCCTGGCGCGACAGGGTGGCGAAGAGCAGGGCAACGCCCCCGATCGCCAGGCTGGTTTCCCGCCAGGGCAGGGTTTCACCCTGCACGCCGAAATAGGGCCAGGCAAGGGAAAGGACGAGGATGACGGCGGCGCCCTGCAGGGCGAGCTGGCGGAGTGGCGGCGAGAACATCCTGCGATTATCCCGGATTGTTTGCCGGGGGACGAGATCAGTCGGATGAAAAGCGCCGTGCGCAAAGGCCGTCGCGGCGCGTGATCGATGCTCCCGGAGGGAGCGGCCGGGGCTGCGCCGCGCCTGCCTGTGCCCCGGACGCGCCGGGAGGGGGGGCTTCAGCGCCCGGAGCGGATCGTTTCGCGGGCCGCTTCCCGCTGGCGCAGGGCGCGTTCGGCGGCTGCCGCGCGCACCGGGCCGAATCCCCGTATCGCCTCGGGCCAGCCGGCCAGCGCATGGGCCGCCGGGCCGCCGTGGCCGGCCTGGAGCAGCAGGTCGAGATCGGCTTCGTACTCGGCCAGCAGGTGGCGGTCGAGGCGGTGTTCCGGGCTGCGGCGGAACGGGTCGAGCCAGGTGCCGCGCCAGCTGCGGGCGCCCGCCAGCAGACGCAGGGCGGGCAGCAGCCATGGGCCGAAGCGCCGTTTGCGCGGCCGGCCATCCGGTCCCGGCCTGCTCCATCCGGGTGGGGCGAGGTGGAAGGCGAGGCGGAAATCGCCGTCAAACTGCTGCCGGAGGCGGGCCAGGAAGTCGGTTTCGGTGTACAGGCGCGCCACTTCGAACGCATCCTTCGGGGCCAGCAAGCGAGCGTATTGGGTGGCGACAAGGCGGCTCAGCGCATCGTCGCCCAGGCGGCGGATTGCCGCGATGCGCCGCCGAAAGCGTTCGGCCAGGGCCTCATCTTGGTAGGCGGCGAGATGGGTGCTCTGCTGCGCGATCAGTGCATCGAGCGACGGGGGACGGGGGCTCTCGGCGACCAGCGGGCCGGCCAGTTTGGCAACCCGTTCCGGATAGAGGGCGGCCCGTCGGCCCCAGGTAAAGGCCCGCCGGTTCGCCTCGACCGCGGCGCCGTTGAGTTCGATGGCCTGCTCCAGCGCCGCTGCGGATACCGGCACCAAGCCGCGTTGCCAGGCGTAGCCGAGCAGCAGCAGGTTGGCATAGAGGGCGTCGCCCATCAGCCGGGTGGCCAGGTGCTGGGCATCGATGAACTGCACCCGGTCGGCGCCCAGGGCATCGCGCAGCTGGTCCTGCAGGCCGGTGAGCGGGAAGTGCCAGTCGCGATTGCGGGTGAATTCGGCAGTCGGCGTATCGGTGCAGCTGACCACCGCGCGGGTGTGGCCCTCGAGCATTTTCGACCGGGCCTCGCTGCTGGCGCTGACCACCAGATCGCCCCCCAGCACGGCATGCGCCTCGCCGGTCGCAATGCGGGCGGCGTGGATGTCCTGCGGGCGGTCGGCGATGCGCAGATGCGAGAAAACGGCGCCGTATTTTTGGGCGAGGCCGGTCATGTCGAGCACCGAAACGCCCTTGCCGTCGAGATGGGCAGCCATGCCGAGCAGGGCGCCGAGGGTGATGACGCCCATGCCGCCGACGCCGGTGATCAGCAGGTTGTAGGGGAGCTCGGTTGCGGGCAGGGCGGGGGCCGGCAGGATCGGCCAGTCGGCATCGTCGGTCGCTGCCGCGCCCCTTTTCGGCCGGGCGCCCTCCAGCGTCACGAAGCTCGGGCAGAAGCCTTTCAGGCAGGAGAAGTCCTGGTTGCACGACGACTGGTCGATCTGGCGCTTGGTGCCGAAGGGCGTTTCGAGCGGCACGACCGACAGGCAGTTGGATTGCACCGAGCAGTCGCCGCAGCCTTCGCACACCGCCTCGTTGATCACGATGCGCTGCGTGACGGCGGGCAGCTTGCCGCGCTTGCGCCGGCGGCGCGCCTCGGTGGCGCAGACCTGGTCGTAGATCAGCACCGAAACGCCGGGATATTCCCGCAGTTCGCGCTGCACGGCGTCAAGCTCGTCGCGGTGGCGGATCGGCACGTTCGGCGCGAGATCGGTGACCTCGGCGTACTTTTCCGGCTCGGCGGCGACGATGACCATTTTCTCGATGCCCTCGGCTTCGAGCTGGCGGGTGATCCGGGCGACGCTCAGGCTGCCATCCACCGGCTGGCCGCCGGTCATCGCCACGGCATCGTTGTAGAGGATCTTGTAGGTGATTCCAGGGCGCTTGCCGGAGGGGCTTTCTCCCCCTTCCTCGGGAAGGGGGGTGGGGGGATGGCGGTTGAAAGCACTGATTGCTTGCCGTATGGCAAGTAAGCCGGAGTGGAAGTAAGTGCCGTCGCCGAGGTTGGCGAAGATGTGCTTCTCCTCGGTGAAGGGCGCCTGGCCGACCCAGGGCACGCCTTCGCCGCCCATGTGGGTGAAGGTCGAGGTCGAGCGATCCATCCACGTCACCATGTAGTGGCAGCCGATGCCGGCGACGGCGCGCGAGCCTTCCGGCACGCGGGTCGAGGTGTTGTGCGGGCAGCCGGAGCAGAAATGCGGCTTGCGCTCGGCCAGTACGATGGGCGTGTTGCCGGCCTGCTGCTTGGTGGCGATGATTTTCAGCCGCGCTTCGATGGTCGGCGAGGTGAAGAAGCGGCCGACGCGTTCGGCGATGACGCGGGCGATGGTCGCCACCGGCAGTTCGCCGGCAGCCGGCAGCAGCCAGTTGCCTTCGGACCATTCGCCGATTTCGTCGAACTTGCCGATGACGCGCGGGCGCACGTCTTCGCGCCAGTTGTAGAGTTCTTCCTTGAGCTGGTATTCGAGCAGCTGGCGTTTTTCCTCGACGACGAGGATTTCCTCCAGCCCTTCGGCGAACTGGCGCACGCCCTCTGGCTCCAGCGGCCAGACCATGCCCACCTTGTACAGCCGGATGCCGATTTCGGCGGCCAGCCTGTCGTCGATGCCCAGTTCGTCGAGCGCCTGGCGCACGTCGAGGTAGCTCTTGCCGGCGGTGAGGATGCCGAGGCGCGGGGCGGGGGAATCGATCACCACGCGGTCGAGCTGGTTGGCCCGGCAATAGGCCAGCGCGGCGTAGAGCTTGTGGTTCAGCAGGCGGGCTTCCTGCACGAGTGGCGGGTCGGGCCAGCGGATGTTGAGGCCGTCTGCCGGTAGCGGGAAGTCCTCGGGAAGGACAATGCGAACGGCGGCCGGATCGATCGTGACCGAAGCCGAGGTTTCCACGGTATCGGCCAGCGCCTTGAAGGCTACCCAGCAACCGGAATAGCGGCTCATTGCCCAGCCGTGCAGGCCAAAATCGAGATATTCCTGCACATTGGCGGGGTAGAGCACCGGCATCATCACCGCCTTGAAGACATGCTCGGTCTGGTGCGGCAGGGTCGAGGATTTGGCGGCATGGTCGTCGCCGGCGATGACCAGCACGCCGCCATGCTTTGCCGTGCCGGCGGCATTGGCATGGCGGAAGACGTCGCCGCTGCGGTCCACGCCCGGCCCCTTGCCGTACCACATGCCGAACACGCCGTCGTATTTCGCGCCAGGAAACAGTCCCACCTGCTGGCTACCCCACACGGCGGTGGCAGCGAGGTCTTCGTTTACGCCCGGCTGGAAGGTGATGTGATGGTCGGCGAGATGCTGTTTGGCCTTCCAGAGGCCAAGATCGAGATTGCCCAGCGGACTGCCGCGGTAGCCGGAAATGAAGCCGGCGGTATTCAGGCCGACAGCGAGATCGCGTTCCCGCTGCAGCATGGGCAGGCGGATCAGGGCCTGGGTGCCGGTCAGGAAGACGCGGCCGGTGGTGCGGGTGTATTTGTCATCCAGCGTCGCGGATAGCGCGGCTGGCCAATCGGGTTTGCCCATTGTTGTCTCCATGGATGCGGCCTTGTGGGCCGGTTCGTGTCGTACCCGCCCGTCGGGGGTGGTGACGGACGGGGCTGGAGATTTGAGTATTGGGGGCCGGGTGAGGTTCTGGCAAGTGAGGGATTTCCCCCGGGGGCGACCGCCCCTCAGGGCAAAACCTTCCCCGGGTTCAACAGCCCGCGTGGATCGAGCGCCGTCTTCAGCGCCCGCATGACCTCCACGGCCACCTCTCCGTGCTCGGCGACGAGATATTTCCTTTTTCCCAGTCCAATGCCATGTTCGCCGGTACAGGTGCCTTCCATCGCGATCGCCCGTTCGACAACGCGGCGGCTGATCCAGGCGGCTTCCTCCATGTCCTTGGCGTTGTTGGTGTCGACCAGCACGACCAGATGGAAATTGCCATCGCCGACATGCCCGAACAGCGCAATCGGAATGCCGACCTGCGCAATGTCGGCCTGCGTTTCGGCAATGCATTCGGCCAGCCGCGAGATCGGTACACAGACGTCGGTCGGGAAGCAGCGGCAGCCGGGCTTCAGTTGCAGGCAGGCGAAGTAGGCGTCATGGCGGGCCTGCCACAGGCGGCTGCGGTCCTCCGGACGGGTCGCCCATTCGAAATGGGCGCCGCCCAGCTCATCGGCGAGAGCTTGCACCGTCTGCGCCTGTTCCTCGACACCGGCCGGGCTGCCGTGGAATTCGAAGAACAGGGTCGGCGCTTCGGTCAGCGAAGTCTTGCTGAACTGGTTGATCGCCTGCAGCGACAGCGTGTCGAGCAGTTCGATGCGCGCCACCGGCACGCCGAGCTGGATGGTCTGGATCACCGTCTGCACTGCCGCTTCGATGCTCGGAAAAGCGCACACGGCGGCCGAGATGGCTTCCGGGATCGGGTAAAGCCGGACGGTCAGTTCGGTCATGATGCCCAGCGTGCCTTCCGAGCCAACCAGCAGGCGGGTCAGGTCGTAGCCGGCCGAGGACTTGCGGGCCCGGCCGCCGGTTTTCATCACCCGCCCGTCGGCCAGTACCGTGGTGGTGGCCAGCACATTGTCCTTCATCGTGCCGTAGCGCACGGCATTGGTGCCCGAGGCACGGGTGGCCGCCATCCCCCCCAGGGTGGCATCGGCGCCGGGGTCGATCGGAAAGAAAAGCCCGGTGCCTTTCAGGGCATCGTTCAGCTGCTTGCGGGTGACGCCGGCCTGCACGACCGCGTCGCCATCGTCGGCATGGATGGCGAGAACGCGGTTCATGCCGGAAAGGTCGAGCGAAATGCCGCCGCGCGGTGCCAGGACATGGCCTTCCACCGAGCTGCCGACGCCGTAGGGAATGACCGGCACATCGTGCTCGGAACAGAGGCGGACGACGGCGGCGACCTCTTCGGTGCTTTCCGCCATCACCACGCCGTCGGGCGGCTGCGGGGCATGGACCGACTCGTCGCGGCCATGCTGCAGGCGGGCCGATTCGCCGAGGGTGAAACGTTGCTGGAACTGTTGCTGGAGGGCCTGGATCAGGGAAGCGGGAAGGGATTGGCTCACGTCAGGAATCGGGTTGCTTGGTCGAGATCCGTGTGAGTATGCCCTTCATAGAGAGCCGTGACGAATTTTCGCCAGACGAGGTCAGGTTCGCCGATACGAAAACCGCAGTAGTGCTGGTCGTTCATTTCGGTTTCCTGCACGGCCTGGACGGTCAGTCGCGACACTTCGTTGAGGCCGAGTTGGACGGTGGCCTTGAGCCACACATTGGCCGGAATCTGCTGGGCGACACGGGCCCGGAAGCCGTAGCGCGATACCTCATTGACCTCGACCTGGATCGGTCCGCCCGCCAGCGGGTTGCTGTCGGCCAGCCGGGCCGGGCATTTGACCGAGAAGCGCCGGTGCTGCCGAATCTGGCGGACGGCGCTGTCACTGGGCAGGGGAGGAAGCACCTTCTTGTATTCCGGCAGATCGTAGATCAAGTGCAGCAGGGCCTTCTTGCGGTCGCTCAGTTCCGCAAAGACCGAGGTGCGCTTGTTGAAGAAATAGTCGATCAACTGCGGTGTCATCACCGGATCGTTGGTGGTGAAGAAGCGGCGGTGCGGGATCTGGATGTTGGGCAGCTTGATTTCGCAGAAATAGCGATACAGGTTGCGATTGGGCGGTTTCTTCGCATAGGCCTGGCGCATGATTTCCGGCGCGTGCTTGAGATCCAGGGTGGCGCCGACGGCCGGCGCGCCATTCACGAAATCGTAGTTCTCGACGATGTTGGCCGTCAGCCGCTTGAAAAAGAGCAGCGATTCATACATCTCGATGTGGCGCGGATTGACGGCGATGACCAGATGCCGGGTGTCGAAGAAGGTCGTGCAGTATTCATACATGAACTTCATCAGCGGGAAGAGGATGGTCCCGCCTGTGCGCCGGTAGCGCGGGTGCACGGCCAGCGCGGAAACTTCGGCGATCTGGCCCTCCTTCTCGCGGACCTCGGTCAGGTCGAAGATGCGTTGCAGCGGGAAACCGATGGCACTCTCGCGAATCAAGGACAGGGTGCCGACGACCTGGTCATCGATTTTGGCGCACAGCGTCGTGGTGGTGGGCAGCGCATGGTAAATGGTGACCCGCATGCCGGACGGGTCGGGGGTCATGAAGCCGCTGCTGACGTAGGCATCGTGCAACAGCGTGAAACAGGCTTCCAGTTCCTCCTGGGTTTCGGCGATTTTCAGAACGAGGCGCCGGTTCGGCTCACGGCAGTCGACGAAGGAGCGATAGACTTCATGGCGGCTTTTTTGCGGCAGCATCGAGAACAGCTTGCGAGCCGCCTGGGTGAGCAAAAAGCGCATACGGGCAAATGCCGGCATTGAGCCCCCTCGTCCAGAATTGTCTGATTTTGATCATACACCTAATTATTGACATGGTCTAAGCGCCTCCGGACAATCGGTGCGTACCCTACCACCCCGCCAGAGTTCAGGAGAAAAACGATGCACGCAAAACTGTCCGTAGTGGCCCTCTCCGTTGTCGCTGCCTTTGCCCTGTCAGCCTGCGGGCAGAAGGAAGAGCCGAAGCCGGCCGCGGCGCCCGCTGCCGCCGGCTCGGCCGGCAAGCTGGAAGTTGTCGTCAAGCTCGGCCATGTCGCCCCGATGACCGGCCCGCAGGCCCACCTGGGCAAGGACAACGAAAACGGCGCCCGCCTCGCCATCGAGGAACTGAATGCGCGGGGGCTGGAAATCGGCGGTGCCAAGGTCAAGTTCGAACTGCTGGCCGAAGACGATGCGGCCGATCCCAAGCAGGGCACTGTTGTCGCGCAGAAACTGGTCGATGCCAAGGTCAATGGCGTCATCGGCCACCTGAATTCGGGTACCACCATTCCGGCCTCCAAACTCTATGCCGATGCCGGCATCCCGCAGATTTCCGGTTCGGCGACCAATCCGAAATACACCCAGCAGGGCTTCAAGACGGCCTTCCGCGTGATGGCCAACGATGTCCAGCAAGGCAAGGTACTGGGCGAGTTCGCCGCGCAGCAGGGCATCAAGACGGTGGCCGTGGTCGATGACCGCACGGCTTACGGCCAGGGGCTGGCCGACGAGTTCCGGAAGGCGGCCGAAGCTTCCGGCATCAAGGTCGTCGCCAATGAATACACCAACGACAAGGCCACCGATTTCAAGGCCATCCTGACCAAGATCAAGTCCACCAAGGCCGACATGGTCTTCTACGGCGGCATGGATGCCCAGGGCGGTCCGATGGTCAAACAGATGAAGGAGTTGGGGATCAAGGCCAAATTCCTCGGCGGCGATGGCGTCTGTACGCCCGAATTCATGAAGCTCGGCGGCGAGGCGACGGAAGGTCATTACTGCTCCCTGCCCGGCATGCCGTTGGAGAAACTGGCCAAGGGTCCGGAGTTCCGCGACAAGTTCACCAAGAAGTTCAACGCGGAAATCCAGCTCTATGCGCCGTACGTTTACGATGCCGTGATGGTCATGGCGGATTCGATGAAGCGGGCCGATTCCGTGGATCCGGCCAAATTCCTGCCGGCGATCGGGCAAACCCGATATGACGGTGTGACGGCCCTGATCGAGTTCGATCCGCAGGGCGATCTGAAGGGGGGCGCGATTTCGATCTATCAGTACAAGGGCGGCAAGCTGGCCTATGTCGAAACCCTGGGCGGCACGACGGCCGACTCGGTGAAGGCGGACGTCAAGGAGGCGGTTGCCGAAGTCAAGGAAGCAGCCAAGGCGGTCGCGGGGGCGGCGACGGCGGCGGGCACGGAGGCCGTCAAGGCCGGGGCCGAAGCTGTCAAGTCGGGTGCCGAGGCCGTCAAGGAGGCGGCCGACGCGGCCAAGGCGGCTGTCGGGAAGAAGTGATCTAGCAGGCTACACCTACGAAACGGCACCGCAAGGTGCCGTTTCCTTATGTTCCGACAAGAAAAACCCAAATGGATATTTTTCTGCAGCAGATCGTCAATGGCCTGGTCCAGGGCAGCATCTACGCCTTGGTCGCGCTGGGCTACACGATGGTCTACGGCATCATGGGCCTGATCAACTTTGCGCACGGCGAAGTGGTGATGATCGGCACCCTGGTCACCATCACGGTGGCCGGTTCGTTGATCAAGGCCGGCATGCCGGTTGCCCTGGCCGGACTGGCCGGCCTGAGCGCCTCGGTGCTGCTGTGCATGGCGCTGGGCTGGGGCCTGGAGCGCATCGCCTACCGCCCCCTGCGCCACGCGCCACGCCTGACCCCGCTGATTACCGCCATCGGCATGTCCATCGTGCTGCAGAATCTGGCGATGATGATCTGGGGACGCAATTACCTGACCTTTCCGGCCCTGTTGCCGAAGGTGAATTTCGAACTGGCCGGGGCGCATTTCACCTTCATTCAGGTCGTCATCGTGTTGCTCTCCGGTGCCACCATGGCCGGCCTGCTCGGCTTGATCTATCGCACCCGGCTCGGCATGGCCATGCGCGCCACGGCCCAGAACCCGGCCGTGGCCAGCCTGATGGGGGTCAATATCAACCGCGTCATCGCCGCCGCCTTCGTCATCGGCTCGGCGCTCGGTGCGCTGGCGGGCGTCATGGTCGGGACCTACTATGAAATCGCCCATTACCAGATGGGCTTCATGCTGGGGCTCAAGGCTTTCACGGCTGCCGTGCTGGGCGGCATCGGCAACCTCGCCGGCGCCATGCTCGGCGGCGTGCTGCTGGGCATCATCGAGGCGCTGGGGGCCGGCTATATCGGCGACCTGACCGGCGGCTTTCTCGGCAGCCATTATCAGGATATCTTTGCCTTCATCGTGCTGATCGTCGTGCTGATGTTCAAGCCGAGCGGCCTGTTCGGCGAAAAGACGGGGGACCGGGCATGAACACATGGTTGAGCCCCCGTTCCGCATTCGGCATCACGCTGATCGTGGTCGCCCTGCTCGGCCTGCCTTTCGTGGCAGCGATGGGAGGGCAGGCCTGGGTGCGCATTCTCGATTTTGCCATCCTCTATATTTTCCTGGCCCTCGGCCTGAACATCGTGGTCGGCTTTGCCGGCCTGCTCGATCTCGGCTACATCGCCTTCTATGCGGTCGGCGCCTATGCCTGGGCCTTGCTGGCCAGTCCGCATTTCGGACTGCACTGGCCGGTCTGGGTCATCCTGCCCATCGGTGCCGGCCTCGCCTGCATCGCCGGCGTGCTGCTCGGTTCGCCAACCCTCAAGCTGCGCGGCGATTACCTGGCCATCGTGACCCTCGGTTTCGGCGAAATCGTGCGCATTTTCATGAACAACCTGAATGCACCGGTCAATATCACCAACGGCCCGCAGGGGATCACGCTGATCGACCCGGTTGCCTTCGGCAGCTTCAGGTTTTCGGGTACGACGGAGGTGTTCGGCTACACGCTGACCGGCCCGATGAAGTATTACTACCTGCTGGTGGCGCTGGCGATTGTCGTCATCGTCATCAACCTGCGCCTGCAGCATTCGCGCATCGGCCGGGCCTGGCAGGCCATCCGCGAGGACGAGGTTGCCGCCAAGGCGGTCGGCATCAACACCCGTAACATCAAGCTGCTCGCTTTCGCGATGGGGGCGAGCTTTGGCGGCATCGCCGGCGGTGTGTTCGCCGCCATGCAGGGCTTCGTGTCGCCGGAGAGCTTCTCGCTGATGGAGTCGATCATGATCCTGGCGATGGTCGTGCTGGGGGGCATGGGGCATATCCCGGGGGTCATCCTCGGCGCCGTGCTGCTCAGCATCCTGCCGGAAGCCCTGCGCTACGGCGTCGGGCCGGCCCAGATGGCCCTTTTCGGCAAGCAGCTGGTCGATCCGGAGAGCCTGCGCATGTTGGTCTTTGGGCTGGCGCTGGTGCTGGTCATGCGCTTCAAGCCGGCCGGCCTGTGGCCGTCGCCCGAGCGCAAGCGGGAACTGGGCGAGAAACGCATGGAGGTCGCCAAATGAGCGGGACTGCGCCGCTTCCCCTGCTTGAGGCGCAGGCGGTCGCCAAGCACTTTGGCGGCGTCAAGGCCTTGCGCGATGTGTCGCTGACCATCCGGCGCGGCGAAATCTACGGCCTGATCGGACCGAACGGTGCCGGCAAGACGACCTTCTTCAACTGTATGACGGGGCTGTACGTGCCGGATGGCGGCGGCTTTCTCTTCGACGGCACGCCGCTGCTCGCCGATGCGCCGCACCAGGCGGCCGCACGCGGCATCGCCCGCACCTTCCAGAACATCCGCCTGTTCGGCAACATGACGGCGCTGGAGAACGTCATGGTTGGCCGCCATGTGCGGACCCGGGCCGGCGTGCTGGGGGCCATGCTCAACACGGCGGCCACCCGCGCCGAAGAAGCGGCCATCCGCCAGCGCGCCATGGACCTGCTGCACTACGTGCGCATCGAGGACCGTGCTGACGACCTGGCCAAGAACCTCTCCTACGGCGATCAGCGCCGGCTGGAGATCGCCCGCGCCCTGGCCACCGAGCCCGCGCTGCTCTGCCTGGACGAGCCGGCGGCCGGCATGAACGCGACCGAAACGGTGGAGTTGCGCGAACTGATCGAGGGTATCCGGGATGACGGAACCACGATCCTGCTCATCGAGCACGACGTCAAGCTGGTCATGGGCTTGTGCGACCGGGTGGCCGTCCTCGATTATGGCGCCCTGCTCATCGAGGACGTACCTGCCGTGGTGCAGAAAGATCAACGCGTCATTGAGGCTTACCTAGGTGCTTGAAGTAACCGGACTCCACGTCGCCTACGGCGGCATTCAGGCGGTGCGCAGCATCACCTTCCACGTCAACGAAGGCGAAACCGTTGCCCTGATCGGCGCCAACGGCGCCGGCAAGACCAGCACGCTGAAGGCCATCGCCCGCGTGCTCGATGCCGTCGGCGGCGATGTGCATTTTTGCGGCGAGAAGATCAGCCGGATCGCGCCCCATCACGTCATCCGGCAGGGTATTGCGCTGGTGCCGGAAGGGCGGGGCGTCTTTCCCCGCCTGACCGTCCGGGAAAACCTGCGCATGGGGGCTTTCCTGCGGACGGATACGGCCGGCATCGAGCAGGATTGGCAGAAGGTTTTCACGTATTTTCCCCGCCTCCTGGAGCGCGAGCGTCAACTGGCCGGCACCCTCTCCGGCGGCGAACAGCAAATGCTCGCCATCGGCCGGGCGCTGATGAGCCGGCCCAGGATGCTGCTGCTCGATGAGCCCTCGATGGGGCTGGCGCCGATCATGGTGCAGAAAATCTTCGAGGTGATACGTGCCGTGGCCGCCGAAGGGATGACCATCCTGCTCGTCGAGCAGAACGCCAAGCTGGCGCTTGAGTCGAGCCGCCGTGCCTACGTCATGGAAAGCGGCGAGATCACGCTGCATGGCGAATCGGCGCAGCTGCTCGATGATCCCAAGGTGCGCGCCGCCTATTTGGGCGAGTGAGCGGTCCGCTTTTTTCAGCTGAATCAAAATTTTTGCCGGCGGGATCGGCAACAATGCCGCCTTGTCACCCTTCCGCCCTCCACCGCCATGAAGATTCATCAAGCCGCCTGCGTGATCTCCCTTGCCCTGTGGGCGACGCTTGCCCAGGCCGAAGAGATGCACAGCAGCGATTCGTCCGCCACCCGGGGCGCCGATGCCGCGCCCAAGCTGGCTTATGGCCAGATGATCCGTTATGGCGGCAAGACGGTTTTTTCCCCCTGTCGTGACCGCAGCTTCACCCAGTTCGAGGATGCATCGCGCGATGGTTATATCGGCAAGGTGCTCGACCAGTTGGGCCTGTCAGCCGGCAAAAAGCTCTATGTTGAAGTGCTGGGGATCCGGGAAGGTGATGTGCTGAAAGCGACCGATCTCAATTTTGCCCAGACCGAAGGGCGCTGCCAGATGCCGGGTGGCAGGACAGAGGTCTGGCGTGCATCCGGCAACGAACCCGCCTGGGTTCTGGCCTTCGGAGCCGAATTTGTCCAGGTCAAGCGCAGCGGGCAGCCTGAAGTTGTCGTGCCAGCCGCGCCGCTGACCCGTGCGCCCGGTTTGGCCACCTTTGCGGCCAGCCAGGGCAACCAGCGTGTTTCGTTGCGCTTCGAGCGCACGCTCTGTCACGACACGATGGCCGATGCCGTCTTCGGCTGGACGGCCCGTGTCACGGTTAACGGCGAGACGCTGAACGGCTGCGCCTGGCAGCGCTGAAATGTTGTCGGGCTGCCGGTCGAACCCGGCAGCCCACCCCGGCGTTCAC
>JBKBHB010000022.1:0-59063 GCA_046297855.1 Azonexus sp. | reverse complement strand
GGATTCGGCCAGCGTCGCAAAGGAGATCTGCTTCATGCGTGTCAGTGAATTCGTGTTTCGGCTATGCCAACAATTTTACCCGGCTCGGCATATGCGCTTGCCTTAATCAGAGGTTCCCTAAAAGACGTTCGATTTCGGCCAGACGCATCTGGGCGTCGACTTGGGCCTTGAGCTGGTTTTGTTTGGCCTGGCGGATTTGCCGCTGGGCGTCGAGCAAGGTGGCGAAATCAACCTTGCCGGTCTCGTAGCCGGCCAGTGCCGCCTTGAAGGTCAGTTCGGCCTGCGGGAGCAGGCTGTTGGCCAGCAGGTTTTCCGTGCGGCGAGCAGCTTCGATACCCGCGAGCGCTTCAGCCAGCTCAGAGGAGACCTGGTTGGTTGTCGCCTCTTTACGAGCCCTGGCGGCATTGAGCATGGATTCGGACTCCCGCTCCTGGGCCCGGCGAGAGGCTTGCTGGAGCGGAATATTGAACTCGACCATCAGTTCCCATTCCTTGATCGAATTCTGGTACTGGATGGGCGAGACGCCGAGCGTGAAGTCGGGGTAACGATTTTTATAGGTCAGGTCGCGGGTCTTTTCCGCCGCCTTGATTTTCGATTCGTCGGCAAACAGTTGAGGATTGCGGGTTCGCATGCGCTCTTCCAGCGTTGCGTAATCCAGTGCAGCCGGAGCCGGCAGCTTGCGCAACTGGGCAGGCTCCTGAAGTGGCGCATTGCTCGGTCTTGCCAGTAACGCATTCAATCGGGCATGCAGGTGGTGCTGCTCGGTTTCAAGCGCAATCAACTCGTTGCGCATGTTGGTCTGCTCGACCTGAGCGCGAATAACATCCTGCTGTGCAGCCAGTCCGCCGGCATAGCGCACTTGAGCCACTTTCTCCAGGCGGGTCATCAGGTCGAGGATTTCCCGGGTCAGTTGTTCGTTACGATGGACGTAATACAGTTGGGCAAAATTGACCTTGATCCGCCCGGCAACATCGGCCCAGGTGCCCAACGCACGTCCCTTGGCGCCGTCGGCTTCAAGCTCGGCGATTTCGCGCTTCAGGTCACGCTTGCCGAACCAGGGTATGTCCTGCATCAGCAAGTAACGGGTGCTGCCGACGCGATTTGGGGCTAGCGTGGCACTCTGTTCGCCCATCCGCGTTATGTCACGCAACTCGGTCCGAAACTTCGGGTCGGGCAAGGCACCGGCCGGCGTCACCCGCTCGCCTGACGCTTCGGCCTCGGCCTGCATCGCGGCGTACTCCGGATTGCGTGTCTTGGCATAATTGATCAGGCTGTCCACGTTCGCACCAAGGGCGGCGTCTTGGGCAAGCACGGGCGACCCAAAGGCGGTGGCAAGCGCCAGGATCAAAATGGGTAACGGCCTGAGTCGGCGCATGCGACCTCCCTGCAATATTTGTTTTTATGAAGCATGCTGACAGCGAGAGGTAAGCACCGTCTCGCCGTCAGTCGATTGGGTTATTTGGCGGGTTCGAAATGGACGACGGTGATGGCACCATTCACGTTTTCGGCCATGAAGCGAATCTTATCGCCGGTTTTCATCTGGTCCAACCAGGCGACATTGGAAACCTTGAGTACCATGGTCATCGCCGGCATGTTCAGGTTGGTCAGTGGGCCATGCGACAAGGTTACTTTGCCGGCTGCCTTGTCCACTTTCTTGACCTGAGCGTCGATCATCTGCATTTCAGCAGACGCGGCGCTCGGCGAGGCCATGGCATGCCCGGCATGGTCGCTTGCAGCTTGGGCAGAAACGGCGCCGAGGGTGGAAAAGGCGATCAGTGAGGCGGTGATAAGTGCTTTCATGAGTTTCTCCTGTTTGGGGGATCAATGTTTGGCAAAGATGCTGGTTTCGCCACCGGCCTGGACCAGCAGCGTGTTGTAGGGGACGGGTCTCGGGCTTTCCATGCCCGGCGATCCTGGCGGCATCGACGGCACCGCGATGCCGAGGGCTTTCGGTTTTTCCTTGAGCAGACGCTGGATGTCGGCAACCGGCACATGGCCTTCGACCACATAGCCGGCCACCTTGGCGGTGTGGCAGGAGCCCAGCCGATCGGGCATCCCCAATTGTTTGCGGGCCGCCGGGACGTCCATGACGTTGTGCGAGCGGACCTCGAAGCCCGCATTTTTCAGATGATCGACCCACTTGCCGCAGCAACCGCAATTCGGGCTCTTGTAAACATCCACCATTTCGCCGGCCGCCACGGCAGTGGAAAGGCCGGCGCCGAGGACGGAGCTCAAAGCAAGAACAAGAAAGGGGTTACGCATGGCGAAGCTCCTGTGTCAGTCGAGTGGCGTCAGTATGGACAGCCGACGCCAACAATTTGCTGTCCGCCTGATTACATTTTTGTAATTTTCATGGGTTAATGTTTGTGCGCTCCGTGGTCATGGCTGTGCGCATTTTTGCCCTTGGCCACCGGCTTTTCCTCGACCGGGGCTACTGGTGCCTCTTCGTGGCCTCCATGCCCCTGCTCGTGGCCTTCCAGTCCGCCATGGGAATGACCGTCACTGGCTGCCACCAGTTGCTCGTAGGCGGTCGCCGACAGCAAAGGCATTTTTTGCAGGAAGGCCGTCAGGTCCCAAATGGCCTCATCCTCCATGCCGCCCTTCGACCAGGCTGGCATACCGGAAGCCTTGATGCCGTGCTTGATGATCCAGAAATCGCGGGCAGCGTCACGTGACGATTGCGCAGCCGGTTTGTCGGAAAGATTGGGGGGAGTCGGATACAACCCCTTGCGAATCTCCGAATCTGGCGCTTCCGGAGACAGGTGGCAATTGACGCACATTGCCGCATAGTTGCCGGCCCCGCGTCGCACGCGCTCGGGATCGGCAAGATCAGCCGGGATCTGGATTTCACCCGTACGGCTGGCAATGGCCCTTTCGCGGGCAAACGTCAGCGCCTGGTAGGTGAATGAACTGTGGGGGGTGTCGGCACCGACATCGACGACGCCGGCCACGACGACGATCCCAGCCGTTGCCGCGCCCAAGCCGATGGTAGCCAGAGCGCCCAAGAGTAGTTTGTTCATGATAAATCTCCTGCGATATGGGTGTGATTTCAGTGTTGGCCGTGGCTGCCAGGCTTCCTGACCACGACCTCCTGGGATTGCGCTTTGCCCGCTGGGCGCATCGCGCCCTTGCCGGCATCGTGGCTGCGGGTTGCGGCCGCCACCGGTCCGGTCCATTCATAGGCTTGGGTGTTTTTTGGCTGTTTGTACCATCCCGGATCGCGATAGTCGCCTGGTTTCTGGTCGCGACGGACCTTGAGGACGGAGAACATGCCCCCCATTTCAACCGCACCATAAGGGCCTTGGCCGGTCATCATCGGCAGCGTGTTGTCGGGGATGGGCATTTCCATCTCGCCCATGTCGGCCATCCCGCGTTCCCCCATCACCATGTAGTCGGGTATCAAGTCCGTGATCTGCTTGACGACGCCTCGGTGATCAACGCCAATCATGGTCGGCACGTCGTGCCCCATGGCGTTCATCGTGTGATGACTTTTGTGGCAATGGAAAGCCCAGTCGCCTTCTTCGTCAGCGAGAAAATCAAGCTGCCGCATCTGGCCGACCGCCACGTCGGTGGTCACCTCGGGCCAACGCGAGCCGATTGGCGTCGGACCGCCATCGGTGCCACTGACGACAAATTCGTGTCCGTGCAGGTGCATGGGATGATTGGTCATGGTCAGATTGCCGATCCGGATGCGGACCTTATCTCCCTTGCGGACGTTGAGCGAGTCGATCCCGGGGAATGACCTGCTATTCCAGGTCCAGAGGTTGAAATCGAGCATCGTGTTGACCTTGGGCGTGCAGCTGCCGGGGTCGATATCGTAGGCATTCAACAGGAAGCAGAAGTCGCGGTCGACAGTTTCGATAAGCGGGTGGCGCTCTTTCGGGTGGGTCACCCAGAATCCCATCATGCCCATCGCCATCTGCGTCATCTCGTCAGCGTGCGGGTGATACATGAAAGTGCCGGGGCGACGCGCGACGAACTCGTAGACGAAGGTCTTGCCGACCGGAATCTGCTTTTGGTTGAGACCGCCCACGCCATCCATGCCGCTGGGCAAGCGCTGGCCGTGCCAGTGAATGGTTGTGTGCTCCGGCAGCCGGTTGGTCACAAAGATACGTACCCGGTCGCCCTCGACCACCTCGATGGTCGGGCCGGGGCTTTGTCCGTTGTAACCCCACAGGTGAGCCTTCATGCCGGGAGCGATTTCGCGGACAACCGGTTCTGCAACCAAATGAAACTCCTTGACGCCGTTGTTCATGCGCCAAGGCAGAGTCCAGCCGTTAAGGGTGACGACCGGATTGTAGGGACGTCCGTTGGGCGGAGTCAGTGGAGATGCCGTGTCCGGGTTGTCCATGGACACCAGTTCGGGCAACGCGGCAAGCGCGACGGAACTGACAGAGGCAGCCGCCACGGCACCGCCAGCCATGCCAAGGTTTTTGAAAAAATCGCGACGTGTGGTCATGATGGATGTCCCCTTAATGGTCGGCGCGGCCGGTGGCCGCAATGGTGGCTCGGGCCGAAGCATTCAAAGACGGCTTGCCGATCATCGCCATTTCCAAATCACCGCGAGCGATCCAGAAATCGCGCAAGGTTTCGATATAGCTGTTGACGCTACCGATCTGCGTCCGGGCATCAGCGAGCAAGTCGAAAACGCCAATCAGCATGCCGTTGTAGCGGAGCATGTTCTCGTCCGAAATCCGCTTGTTGAGGGGGACCACCTCGTCACGGTAATGGCGGGCAATGTCGTAATTGGTTCGGTAGGCGTGATAGGCCTCACGAACCTCCGAGCGGGCATTGATTGCCGATTCGCCGGCACGCTCCACCGCCTGCATGTAAATCGATTCAGCCTTGGCCACCTTGGAACCACCCCAATCGAAAATCGGCAATTCGAAGCTGATTTCGTAGCCTTTCTTGTAGCCGCTGTCGCGTGCGCCTTCGAGCACCCGGGCCGGGCCGACTTCGAGAACGTTGATGAAACGGGTCGCCTTGGACAGGCCAAGATTCTTCGCCAGCGCCTCGGTTTCGAGGCGGATTGCCTGCAGATCGAGGCGTTGGTCGAGCGCCGCCTGCTCGACACCCGGCAACTCGTCGACCGTCTTGGGCAAATCGGGGAGTCGTTTGGGCAAGCGAATGGCATTGCGATCAGGCAGGCCCAGCACGCGAGCAAGGCGTTCGCGTGCCGCGATTGCCGACTGCTCCGATCTGGCCAGGTTCAAAGCCGCATCGGCATAGAACGCTTGCTCGCGAGTCTGGCGCAGTTTGCTGAAATTGCCCACCAACGCCATGCGCCGGGCCAGTTCGGCACCTGCCTCGGCGGCCTGCCTGACTTTACGCAGGTAACGCACGGACTCCTCGGCAGCCAGCGCCGTGTAATAAGCTTGGCGGGCCTCAGCGGCCAGGCGGGCCACATCGATCACCGCCAGTTGCTGCGCCTGGGCGAATTTGCGTTTCTCCACCTCGACCGCCAGCGGCATGGTGATCAGGGCGAAGATGTTGAAGGTCAGCGCCTGTTCAATCTTGTATTCACGGATGCCGTTCTCAGGTTTGCTGGCACGCAACATCGAGAAATGAGGATTGGGCAAGCGTCCCGCCTGTACCAGTTCGGCCTCGCCGATCCCCAGGTCGAAAAACGCCGCCTGCAAGCCGCGATTGTTGTAGAGCGCAAGCTGAATCGCGTCATCCGCCGTTAGCGGATTGGCGAGCAGTTCGCCGACCCGGGCCTGCAGTGTCGAGCGCTCCGCATCGCTGCGCGCCCATTGGACGTCCTTGTCCAGACGCTCGCGGGTCGTTTGCTCGACACGGCCGAATCCGCCATCGTCCGAAAACGTGGCACAACCGGCCAAACCGAGAATTCCGACGGTGGCGACAAGCAGTTTTCCGCGACGCATCGGCAACAAAGAGAGAGCGGACGTCATGGCTTATCTCCGGTCGCCTGTGGGGTGCGTTCAGCAGGGTTTCCGTGCTCATGGGCTGGCTCTCCAGCCGCTTGGCCGGTTTCAAGATGCCCGATGTGTCCGCGCAGGCGACCCATCTCGCCATTGACCTGACGCCAGTCATGCAGCGTCTCATCCTGGAACGGTTTGTAATCCGCGAAAGCCGATTGGTAGGATGTTTCGGGTATCGGTTCCTTGGGCGGATGGGAATCGGCCCAGGCGGGTGTCGCGGCGAGCGCGACCGTTAACGCCATGATTTTCATGATGCCTCCATTGGGAATATGCGGAGTCTTTTGCCCCGATGATCGACATCATGCTTTCGCCAAACCAACATCTTGCTGACTTGCGGATTACATTTTCGTAATCTAGGCAATTGGCCTTTAAAAGCGACGGAAAATGCGCCATCAATAGCCAATGATTGGTGGAGAGAACAATGAAAATTCTTGTGGTGGAAGACGAAACCAAAACCGGCACCTACCTCAAACAGGGGTTGATCGAGGCGGGTTTCGTCGTCGATCTGACCGCCAACGGTCTCGATGGGCTGCATCTGGCACTGACCGAGGCCTACGATCTGGCGATCCTCGACGTCATGCTGCCAGGTATTGACGGCTGGCAAGTGCTGCAAGGCATTCGCCGGGCCGGCAAGGATATGCCGGTACTGTTTCTGACCGCCCGCGATCAAGTCGAGGACCGGGTCAAGGGGCTGGAGTTGGGGGCCGATGACTACTTGGTCAAACCTTTTGCCTTTTCCGAATTGCTGGCGCGGGTCCGGACCCTGTTGCGGCGAGGTGGCAAGGCCAAGGAATCCGAGCTCCTGCGTGCATCTGACCTGGAACTCGACCTTCTGCGGCGCCGGGTCAATCGGGCGGGCAAACGCATCGATCTGACTGCCAAGGAATTCGCTTTGCTCGAACTGTTGCTGCGCCGCCAAGGTGAAGTTCTGCCACGCTCGCTGATCGCCTCTCAGGTCTGGGATATGAATTTCGATAGTGACACGAACGTCATTGAGGTAGCGATCAAACGTCTACGTGTAAAAATTGATGATGGTTTCGAGCCGAAACTTATCCGCACCGTGCGCGGCATGGGCTATGTCCTGGAGGTAATCGATTGACCCCGACCCGCGGCCCCTCGCTGACACTCCGGCTAACCCTGCTATTCGCGCTGGCCTCGGCCTTCGTACTGTTTCTGCTCGGCTTGCTCATTGGCAATTCTGTCGAGCGCCACTTCGAGGAACAGGATATGGAGGTGCTGAACGGGAAAATGCAATTGGCAAAGCATATCCTGGAACGGAACCCGGGCAGCCAACCCAAAGAAACGCTGACCCAGCGACTGGACGATGCACTGACAGGGCACCATGGTCTGATCGTTGCCGTCTTTCATCAGAATGGAGAGACCCTCTATGCCAACGAATCCATGGCTTTTCCTCAGGATCTTCTGGCTCCCCGCTCGACACCAAGGAATGAGCGTCCTGTCAAATGGACCAGCAACGACGGCCTGCCGTGGCGAGGAATTTCCTCGATGGTCAAGCTTGGCGCTGATGGCGGCGACAATTTAACCGTAGCAATCGCCACCGACATCACCCATCATGAGCACTTCATGAGTTCGTTTCGTGGAACGCTGTGGGTGTTCATGGCGTTGGCGACCCTGGCCATGGGGCTGTTGGGCTGGTTTGTTGTCCGGCGAGGTTTGTTGCCGCTACAGGCCATCAAGCTCAGGGCCGCCGAAATCACCGCCAACCACCTACATACTCGCCTGCCGGTAGAGTCCATCCCCCTCGAATTGGCCGATCTGGCCGACACCCTGAATGGCATGCTTTCGCGCTTGGAAGAATCCTTTCAGCGGTTGTCGGATTTTTCCTCGGACCTTGCTCACGAATTGCGAACGCCAGTCAGCAATCTGCTGACCCAGACCCAGGTCACGCTCTCGAAAGCGCGCTCGGCGGATGATTATCGGGACATCCTGGCGTCGAACGCAGAAGAATTCGAGCGCTTGTCGCGCACCATTTCCGACATGCTGTTCCTGGCCAAGGCCGACAACAAGCAGATCATTCCCAATCAAGAGCCAATTGACCTCGCCGAGGAAATCGGCGACCTGCTGGAGTATTACGACGTGCTGGCCGAAGAGAAGGCGATCGCTTTGTCGCTCTCCGGTAGTGGTCAAATAGTCGGCGACCGACTGATGCTACGACGTGCTGTCAGCAATCTGCTTTCCAATGCATTGCGCCATACGCCAAATGGCGGGGTAGTCACCGTACAAATCAACGAAACTGATGATGGAATGACGCATATTGCCGTCGAGAACACCGGAAGCGAGATTCCGGCAGAACATCTGCCTCGGCTATTCGACCGGTTTTATCGGGTCGATAGCTCGCGGCAGCGGACCACGGAAAGTTCAGGACTCGGACTGGCCATTACGCGATCCATTGTTCTTGCGCATGGCGGTGGGGTTGATGTTTGTTCAGCCAATGGATTGACTTGCTTTACGCTGTCGCTACCCACTTCTTCTTTGCGCTGACTTGTCGTTTTTGGCTGCGGACAGGGACAGAGCATTCCTAGTGCCACAGTGCGAATCCGGCCATGCCCCAACTCAGACATTTACCTTCCGGGCCATACACACTGACCGACTTACTTCTAGTTTGGTCGATGATCCTCGTAGTGTTCGTCGGCTTCTGGCTTCTCAAGCGATATCTAAAAAAAGCGCAGAAGAAACAGTCCTACACGAAACGTCTCAAAGATCGTTTACAAAATGGCAAGAAACGTTACAAACAATAAGTCTTATGAATCGGCCGGGCACCGTGCAATGCGAATGTGCCTTGCAGCAATTCGGGCAAAACTTAGTACCCGGGGAGAGGTTCGCATTGCAGTCCACACAATTGCTGGGCACCAAGGCTGTGCCGCATTGGGCGCAGTAGCGTCCCCCCAGGGTTGGTCGCTGAGCCGCACTTCGGGCATGGGGGGCCACCGGTAGCGCTATTGGTGGGGGGGCTGAATTTGAGGGGTAACTGTTTCCCCAGCCATGATGACCGCTGCTATCACGACCATGATGACCTCCACCATGCGAACCGGCGACTCCTCGCAAGAGTTTTTCAAAAAATCCCATAACAGCCTCCGTATTTGAGTGGAAGAATGGGTGACCGACGGTTTATGCCGAATCCGGCACGGAGCCCCCGGTCACGAACGGAAGACGCTAGGCTTCAGATGGCTCGTCTATCGATTTCGTGAAGTCCTCCTCGTCGGCATCTTTGCCGTGAGCAAGGCGATATAGAAGCGGCAACACAAGAAGCGTCAGCGCCGTCGACGACAAGATTCCCCCAATCACCACGGTGGCAAGCGGGCGTTGGACTTCCGCACCGGTACCTGTAGCAATCGCCATGGGGACAAAACCGAGCGAGGCGACCAATGCGGTCATCAGCACAGGGCGCAATCGAGTCAGAGCCCCTTCGTGAATGGCATCATCTAGAGTGCGCCCTTCTTCACGTAAATTACGGATGAAGGAAATCATCACCAGGCCGTTCAGCACCGCCACGCCGGACAAGGCGATAAAGCCGATGCCTGCCGAAATCGAGAGCGGAATGTCCCTTAGCCAGAGTGCGACAACGCCGCCTGTCAGCGCAAACGGAATGCCGGTAAACACCAGCAGTCCATCTTTCACGTTCCCGAACATCGCGAACAGCAGCGTGAATACCAAAAGCAAGGCCACGGGCACCACGATCTTGAGACGCTGCGAGGCCGATTCCAGTTGCTCGAAAGTTCCGCCCCAGGCGGTCCAGTAGCCGCTTGGAATCTTGACCTCGGCTAGACGGCTCTGAGCCTCGCCAACAAAGGAGCCGATATCTCGTCCCCGAACATTGGCACTAACAACAATCCGACGCTTACCGTTTTCCCGACTGACCTGGTTCGGACCCGGTGCAATCTCAAGACTGGCGACTTCCCCCAATGGGATATAGGTCGTACGTACATCAACCCCATTTCCGGCAGAAGCCCCCTTCGGCAAAGCTATCGGCAAACGCTTTAGTGATTCGAGATCAGAACGAAGGTTATCCGGCAATCGCACGACAATATCGAAGCGTCGGTCACCTTCAAACATGGTTCCTGCTTCTCGACCACCAATCGCTGTCGAGATTGCATCCTGGACATCACCAATATTGAGTCCATAGCGCGCCGTTTTCTCCCGGTCAATATTCACGGTCAGCATAGGTAAGCCCGTCGTCTGCTCTATCTTGACCTCGGAAGCGCCCGGAATTTTCTCCAATACAGCAGAAATCTTGCTGGCCGTATCGTTCATCACATCCATGTCGTCACCAAATATTTTGATGGCAACATCGCTGCGTACCCCTGAGATCAACTCATTGAAACGCAACTGGATCGGCTGGGAAAACTCATAGGTATTCCCCGGCAGTCTTCCAACGGTCTTTTGGATAGCTGTCAGCAGTTCATCCCGTGATTTCCGTGGCTCCGGCCATTCCGCTTCAGGTTTCAACATGATGTAGCCGTCCGAAATATTGGGAGGCATCGGATCTGAGGCGATTTCGGCCGTTCCCGTTCTCGCGAAAATCCTGTCGATTTCCGGATACTCCGCCTTGAGCCCCTTTTCCAACTGTTGCTGCATGGCTACTGACTGCGAAAGACTGGTTCCTGGAATACGCAGTGCCTGAATCGCGAAGTCGCCTTCATTCAGGCTCGGTACGAACTCACTCCCCATGCGCGTAGCGACCAAGCCAGAGAGAAGAACCATCACCGTCGTGAAGACCAGGACTACCGGCTTGTTCGCCATGACACCAGCCAGAACGGGCTCATACCAGCGCTTGGCTGCCCGCATCAGGAAGTTTTCCTTTTCATCCACCTTTTCACCGATAAACAGTGCGACTGCTGCGGGAATAAAGGTGACGGAGAGGATCATGGCACCTACGAGCGCGGTGACCACGGTGAAAGCCATAGGGTGGAACATTTTTCCTTCGACGCCGGTGAGCGCGAAGATCGGCAGATAGACAATCATGATGATGAGCTGACCGAATAGCAGCGCTCGGCGAGCCTCTTTCGAAGCGGCAAAGACTTCGTGGAAGCGCTCGGTCCGGGTCAATGGTCGCCCGTGATGTGCCTGGGCGTGGGCCAAACGGCGAACACAGTTCTCCACAATGACGACTGCACCATCGATGATGATCCCGAAGTCAAGAGCGCCGAGGCTCATCAGGTTGGCACTAATCTGGTAGGTCACCATCCCCGAAAAGGTAAACAGCATGGAGAGCGGGATCACCATGGCGGTGATTACAGCCGCCCGCATGTTGCCGAGGAACAGGAACAGAATGACGATGACCAGGATCGCCCCTTCCAGAAGGTTCTTCTTGACGGTATTGATCGCTTTGTCCACAAGGACGGTGCGGTCATAGACTGTCACTGCCTTGATGCCTTCCGGCAGATTGCGGTTGATTTCGACCATTTTCTGGTCGACCGCTCGTGAGACGGTGCGACTGTTCTCGCCAATCAACATGAACACGGTACCCAGAACGACTTCACGCCCGTTGTCAGTGGCGGCACCAGTACGTAGCTCGCGACCGATGCCAACATCGGCCACGTCGCGGATACGGATCGGCACGCCCTGGACATTGCCCAGGATGACGTTACGAATATCCTCGATGCTACGCACTTGGCCAGGAGCACGAATCAGATACTGTTCGCCGCGCTTCTCGATATAACCGGCGCCGACGTTGCTGTTGTTGCGGTCGATGGCGATTACCACGTCCTGAAGTGTCAGGCCGTAGGAAGCCAGCTTTTCCGGGCTGGGTGCTACCTGATACTCTTTGGCAAAGCCACCAATCGAGTTGATTTCAGTCACGCCTGTCACGTTGCGCAGTTGCGGCTTGATGATCCAATCTTGTATTTCGCGCAAATCAGTCGGTGTATAGGGAGTGCCATCCGGCTTTTTGGCGCCGTCCTCTGCTTCTACCGTCCAGAGATAGATTTCACCCAGGCCAGTAGAGATGGGCCCCATTGCCGGCGCTATTCCGGCAGGGAGTTTTTCCTTGGCTTCCTGAATCCGCTGATTGACCAGTTGGCGGGCAAAATAGATATCCGTTCCATCCTTGAAAATCACCGTAACCTGCGACAAGCCGTAACGCGACAGGGAACGGGTCTGCTCCAGGTGAGGTAGGCCGGCCATGACTGTCTCGACCGGAAAGGTCACGCGCTGCTCGACTTCGAGCGGTGAATAGCCCGGCGCTGCCGTATTGATCTGTACTTGAACATTCGTGATATCGGGTACTGCGTCAATCGGCAGGCGCTGGTAGTTATAGACTCCCAAGCCGGCCATGCCGAGGACGGCCAGTAAGACCAGCCAGCGGTGTTCGATGGCGAGGCGGATGATGCGTTCAAACATGTTGTTCTCCCTCGCCTCAGTGGCTGTGCTCGGCGCTACCCTTGCCGAGTTCCGACTTCAGGACGAAGCTGCCTGACGCTGCATAAGGGGTTCCTGCTTTCATTCCACTAACCACTTCGATGAATTTGCCATCCGAACGGCCCAATGTCACCGGTTGTGCAACGAAACCGTCAGGCACCTTGATGAAAACGACGCTCTTGTCACCAAGCGTCTGGATAGCTTCGGTTAGAACGCTGACTGGAACTTCGGCTTCACTGGAAACGACTTCGATATTTACGAACAATCCAGGACGCCAAGCCATCTTCGGGTTGGCCAAAGTGACCCGCGCTTTGGCCGTGCGCGTATCCTGCCCGAGCAATGCGCCCACGTAGGAGATGCTGCCTTCGGCTTTCGAGTCGAAGGCAGTTGCCTTGACAACGACCTTTTCACCAACCCGGATGACGTTCAAATCCTTGGCAGGAACGACAATTTCCGCCCATACGGAAGACAAGTCGGAAATCGTGAAGATACTGGCATCTTCCTTGACTGCCTCGCCAAGCGCGATGTGTTTCTCAACGATCATGCCGTCGAAAGGTGCGCGGATTTCATAACGATTGAGACTGCCCGAAACCGTGGCACCGGCACCCAGCGCAATCAACTTTTGCTGGCTGTTGGCAACGGCGATTTCGGCTTCCCTTAAAGTTTGCTGGGCTTGCAGGTAGTCTTGTTCGGCAGAGATTTTTTCTTCCCAGAGCTTCTTCTCTCGCTCATAGGTCGATTTGGCGAGCGAAAAGCGTTTCTGTGCTGCCAGAAGTTCGCTGCGTTGTTCCGAAAGGCCAGTACTGGCGATCACAGCCAGAATCTGACCGCGCTTGACCGTTTGTCCCAGATTGGCAGGAACACTCTCGACGACTCCGGCAAGACGAGGTACGACATGCGCGGTACGGTCCTCGTTAAACCGGATTTCGCCGGGAAGCTGAGCCGCTGTTTTGATTTTGGCGGGAGTGGCCCTCTGGATACCGATGGCAGCAGCTTTAACTTGCTCGTCCGTTAGCTCGATTTTTCCTTCTTCCCGGGTATCGATGAACAGGAATGGGGTGTTTCCCATTAGCACCGATATGGAAGCTTCGAACACATGCGGCTCTGCAATTCGGCTGGTACTCTTCAGATAGTCTTTCTCGGCTGAAAAAAGGACTTCCTGCTTCTCTTCACCCGGTCGCGTCAGTGTTATCGAGACTTTTGCTGCAGTTGGTGCAAGCGGCTTTCCTTCCTGGAACAACCAGACACGGAAACCTGGCTCACCACCATCTTCGGACAACAGCAATTCCAGACCAAAACCATCCTCGGTAAAAAGCTTGCCACCATGCGGCCCCGATTGGGGCTCATCCTCATGGTGCTCTGCATCTCCATGTTCTTTGGCATGCTCGTGACCATCGCCAGCTTTGCTGCCATGATGCTCGGCATCGGCATGCCCCTTGGCTTCTGCATGGCTGGCGTGTTCATGCTGTTCTCCAGCAGGTTGGGAAGTACTGCCCCCCAGTATCCAAGTGCCGGCGACAATTCCTGTCGCCAAAATCACGGCAATGGCGATCCCTTGCTTTCTGGTGAGATTGAAAGTGTTCTTGTTGAAATTCATTTTCACGACGTGCTCCTACGGACGGCTGGGGACTGCAGATGACATTGAATCGATGGAGCCCAAGACGCGCTCCAGTTCGGCAGCGGTCCGATGAGCGTCAGACAAACTTCTCAGGTATTGGGCTCTCGCCTGAAAGAAGGTACGTTGAGCATCCAATACCTCCAGAAAACTGAATTTCCCCAGTTCAAATCCTTTGCTGGCAGCGTCATAGGCGCTACGGGCGCCCGGCATGATTTCGCTTTGCAGGGTTTGCGCTTCAACAACCAGCGCCTTTAGACGCTCCTCGTTTTGTGCTACCTCCGTACTCAAGCGAACCTCGGTAGCACTGAGTTCGTCCCGCGCCTTGTCGGCTCGACGCTGCGCCTCAAGCACATTGCCCTGATTGCGGTCGAAGATCGGGAAGGGAATTGAGATACCCACAATGGTTTGGTTGCGCCCAAGCTCTTCAGCCTTTTTGGTTCCCAGGCTGACGGTGACGTCAGGAATCCGGCGAGAACGCTCCAAGTCGGCGATAGCAGAAAAGCGATCGGCTTCGTGGCGTGCTCGAAGAAGTGCTGGAGAAGCGTTCAAGCGGCGAGTGATTTCTTCGGCGGAACGGACCGGCGGCAACAAATCGGTACGCCCTTCGACCTGTTCGAACCGTGGCGTCGAACTTCCCCAACTTGCGGCCAAACGCTTTCGGGCCGACACCAGTTCGCGTTGTGCCTGATTCAACTCCACTCGTGCCGAGGCTTCCGCCACACGGGCCTTTGTTTCCTCAACCGGCGATATTTTTCCGGCAGTCACGCGTCGTGAAGCCGCCTGGCTAGCGCGTTGGGCCAGGCCGAGCAAGTCCTCGGCCTGTTGAATACGCTCCTGAGCAACCAGAACATCGAAGAAGGCCCCGATCACGGTTGCGCGTATGTCAAGGCGTTTCGCTGCCAGATCGGCTGCTGCTACATCACGGCCCCGCTCGGCAGAGGCAATTCGGGCGGAGCGCTTGCCACCAAGCTCGATCCGTTGGCTCAGCTGGATAGTTGTGGTTCGCGTGGCCTTATTCTGCGTATCTTCAACGGAAGTCGAAATTTCCGGATTGGGCAAAATGCCAGCTTGGATTACGGCCCCTTCGACAGCACGCAATTCGTTCGTGGCTGCAGATAATTCCGGGTTGAACGTTAGCGCGAGATCAATCGCCGCCGATAGGGTCAAGGAACCAGATGGTTCCTTGGCGAGCGCAGGTGCAAACGTCGCAACAGACAGCGCGTCCTGCATCTGCGCCGATAGGTTTGTGCTGGCAAGCACTGAGAATCCGAACAAGGTTCGGAGCAGCAACGTGACAGCAAAATTTCTTGGGTACATCCGATTCTCCAGTGATGAAATACACGTTGGGGAATCGGCGGGGCGCCATCTGACTGACAGAGTGGCACAGCACGCGGCTTAGGCCGCAGCAATTAGATTTGGGAAAATGCCCAAGCCCCGCCGATTAGGCGGAGATGGACCAGTTAGGACGCTCAGGCTGTTCGTCTGGAGGGGAAGCCCAAAGCAGGACTGTCCGAAAATGATCAGCAACAGCCCCCACCTTGGGCAGCAAACTGCTGAACGAGGTCAATGCAGCAACACAGCCTGCATGGCAGACTGCGCAATCATTGTCCACATCAGAGACCGAGCCTTTCGCAAGCTTCTCGCCATCCTCGGCTTGATGCTTATGGTCGTGATGACCAAAGTGCTTCGTCGATCCCGTTTCGTGCTGGCAATAGGTCGCTGCGACCGCCCAGGAAATCTGGAGCGGCAAAACAATCAACAGGAAAATAGATAGCCAGCGACGCATGGGATGAATGGTAACAGAACAAAATGTGTTCAAGCAGTAAGCCTGCGGGGGGAATGTATGGAAAGGCGAGTTGCTGATGACCAGGGTTTTCCTGGTCATCGTCCGATGGACAACATATCCGTCCTCGGGGCGGAATTAACCACCCTGGTACAACGCCTCGCGTTGCTTCTTTTCTTCCGGCGTCATTTGCACGGATGGCGCAGGTGTGTTGTGCTGGAGTTTGTCGACGTGTTGCCATTTCCCATCGCGATAGGCATATTCGTGCGGAATCAGCACCCAGCCTTGATCACCGCCAACATAACGATACTGGCCGTCCGCACTTACTGGATTGCGTTTGAAGTCATCGAGTTCCTGTTGCACTTGCTGGGCGGATTTGCTGCCCGAACCGTGCGCCGGGTAGAATTTTGTCGCGCCCTCCGGCGTGCTGTGCATGACCGAGTCGGCCAACACCTGACCTGACAGGAGCAAACCGGCACAAAGAACGGGGATGGAAAGGGCTTGTTTGACGTTCATGATGGAACTCCTTCATTGATGTTTCGTTCATCGGTTTTGATGTATGCCGAACAACTGAACGGCATGGGTGAACTATAAAAAAACAGCACTGACAGAACGCCAACAGGAAGTTTACAAAATTGACATCTTTCGATTTGGAAAGAAATGAAACTATTGGTTGTCGAAGATGAGCAAAAGCTTGCCCAGTATCTGCAAAAAGGATTGGGTACGGCAGGCTTCGTTGTCGACCTTGCCCATGACGGAGTAACCGGACTTCACATGAGTCTGGAGTTTGATTACTCCGCCATCATCTTGGACTCCATGCTGCCTGGCATGGACGGACTTGCCTTGCTGGCTGCCCTGCGTACCCAAAAACAAACCCCGGTCTTGATGCTGACCGCGCTGGGTAAAGTGGAAGACCGGGTCAACGGTTTGCAGACTGGCGCCGACGATTATCTGGTCAAGCCGTTCGCCTTTTCTGAGCTGATCGCTCGAATCCAGGGACTGCTGCGCCGCTCGGCGCAGCATCAACCGGAAAGCACGTCAAACCGTCTGGCATTGCACGATCTTGAAATGGATCTGGCTCGCCGCAAGGTTTCCAGGAATGGTCAGCGTATCGACCTGAGTGCCAAGGAGTTCCTGCTGCTTTCTCTGTTTCTGAGGAAACAAGGCGAGGTGCTATCGCGTACCGAGATTGCCGAGCAGGTTTGGGATATGAATTTCGACAGCAACACCAATGTAGTCGAAGTTTCGATCAAGCGACTTCGCGCCAAAATGGATACACCCTTCGAGCTCCAACTACTGCACACCGTACGAGGCATGGGTTATGTCCTCGAAATGCGCGAATGAAACTTGGCAAACAGATTAATCCGACGCTGAGCGGTCGCCTTGTACGCTGGCTCGCCTCACTAAGTTTGGGTGTCCTTGGATGTTTGTGTCTCGGAGTATTTTTCTCGGTCAAAATCAATCTTGAGTCACAACAGGATCTACGCCTTGAAAAGCTCAGTACGGCAATTCAGCACCTGTTTGAAGAAACGCCGGCACACCTGCAACCGGGAACACTGGAGCATGATCTGGAAGATCTTCTGAAGATCAATCGGGACTTGCATCTCAAGTTACTCGATAGATTGGGTGAGGCTCGTTTCATTTCGACGCCAAGTGCGTGGCCGTTAAAAGCGCGCTTTCTCTCGCTTGCACTCCCCGAGGAAGCTTCGAGGACAGATTTTGCCGTTGCCGAATTGGCGCTCGACACTGCACCCGACGAGGCTATTCTGGATCGCCTCGCAGCCATTCTCTGGGGGGCTGCATTGATCGGCAGTGCTGCGATCACCGTGGGCGGTTACCTGCTCGTTTATTTTGGGCTGACCCCCATTCGGACACTGGCTGAGCAAACACGCTGTCTCGCAATACTTTCCCTCGACAAACGGTTGGAAACTGAGGGGATTCCCGCCGAGCTACAAGTGCTTGTCGATCAGTTCAACGATTTGCTAAACCGACTGGAAAAAGCCTACCAGCAGCTCGAAGGATTCAATGCCGATGTGGCGCACGAATTGAGAACGCCGTTGGCGAATATCATCGCTAGCAGTGAGTTGGCTTTGCGTAGCAACGACAAGGATGAAAATCTGCGTGATTGCATCGGTGCGAATCTCGAAGAAATGCACAGGCTGTCGGGCATTGTTAATGACATGCTGTTCCTGTCGCAAGCCGACCGGGGTGCAAAAGCCCGGCGGATACCCGTTCAAAGCCTCGCCCAACTCTGCACGGAGGTGGCTGACTACTATGAAGCAGTGCTGATTGAGTCCGACCTTCAGTTGTCGATTGAAGGTGATGCATCCGGCCTATTCGATGCTGCACTGCTACGGCGCGTACTGTCCAATTTACTGAATAATGCGGCCCGGTATGCTGAGCACGGAAGTGCAATCTTGATCCGGATAGCGCCGGAAGCAGATGGACAACTAAAGCTCTCGGTGATCAACCAGGGGGAACCGATTCCTGCTGCAAGCCAGCCCCACATCTTCGATCGCTTTTTCCGCGTAGACACGTCGCGTAGCCACGGCCACCAAAATCATGGACTGGGCCTCGCCATCGTAAGCGCGATTGCCCGGATGCATGACGGGGAGGCATTCGCAATATCCGCCGATGGCGAGACCGAAATAGGCGTACGACTGGACTGCTGACGGCCTCGCTGCTTTCGCCGATGCAGGCCAACGGGTCTTCAGTCTCTGGTTTGCGGCGCAGAGGTTCGCAACGTTCGCAGGCCGTTAGCGACGACCAGCAGGCTGGCGCCCATGTCAGCAAATACCGCCATCCACATCGTGGCATTTCCGAACACCGCGAGCCCGAGAAATACGACCTTGATGCCCAAGGCCAGTGCGATGTTCTGCCAGAGCACGGCGTGTGTCTGGCGGGACAAACGGATGGTTTCCGGGATACGCCGCAAATCGTCGTTCATGATGACTACGTCGGCGGCCTCCATGGCGGTATCCGTACCAGCAGCCCCCATGGCGACACCGATATCGGCGCGTGCCAAGGCGGGTGCATCGTTGATGCCATCACCGGTCATGGCTGTCGGGCCATGACGCCCCTGCAATTCCTCAATTGCAGCCAACTTGTCTTCCGGCAGCAAATTGCCTCGTGCATCGTCGATCCCTGCCAGGCGGGCAATACTGGTTGCGGTTGCGACGTTGTCGCCGGTGAGCATGACCGACGTGACACCAAGGCGATGCAGATCGGTAATTGCGTCCCGCGAGTTTTCCTTGATGGTATCAGCCACCGCGAAGATGGCCAGTACCCGATCCTCGGTAGCCAGCAGAGTGGCGGTTCGCCCTTGGTTTTCATGAACGGCAAGACGCGCCTCGATCTCGGGGCTGCACAATCCGCGATCTTCAATCAACCGATGGTTGCCCAGTATCAAGGTATGTCCATCCAGGCGCGCTTCGATGCCGCGCCCCGGAAGCGCGGTGAAGTCGGTGAGACCGTTTTCCGGGAGATTCAGTCCCTTGGCAATCGCTTTTGAAACGGGGTGGTCCGAATGGCCGGCCAGGCTGGCGGCCCAGGAAAGTACCTTTGCTTCTGGATCGGAGGGGGATAGCACCTCTGTGGCTACCAGACGCGGCTTGCCTTCTGTGATGGTGCCGGTCTTGTCGAGAGCAATGGCGCGCAGTTTGCGGGCTTCTTCCAGATAGACACCGCCCTTGATCAGGATGCCACGCCGGGCGGCGGCTGCCAATCCACTAACCACCGTAACGGGCGTAGCGATGACCAGCGCGCAGGGGCAGGCGATCACCAGGAGAACCAGTGCCTTGTAGAGCGCCTGTGTCCACGTCCAGTCGAACAGCCCGGGACCACCGACAGCCACGACTACGGCAATCACAAAAATTGCCGGCGTGTAGATTGCGGCAAAGCGATCCACGAAACGTTGAGTGGGTGCCCGTGTGCCTTGTGCGGCCTCCACGGCGTGGATGATGCGCGCCAGCGTCGTGTTGTTCGCGGCAGCCGTCACCTCGAACTCCAGCATGCCGGTCTCGTTGATGGTGCCGGCAAAAACGGGATCGCCAGTCGTCTTGTCGACAGGAATGCTCTCACCGGTGACTGGTGCCTGATTGACCGCGCTGCTGCCGGCGGTTACTCGCCCATCCAGCGGGATGCGGGCGCCGGGTTTGACCCTGGCGAGGGTGCCAATAGCAACCTGGTCGGCCGGCGTCTCCAGCCAGCCACCATCGCTTTGGCGAATTTCTGCGGTTTCCGGGGCCAAGGCAAGGAGCCCTTTGATGGCGTTGCGTGCCCGATCGACGGACCGAGCCTCGATGAGTTCGGCGATGGCGTAGAGCGCCATGACCATAGCGGCCTCCGGCCATTGACCGATCAGGAATGCACCAGTCACAGCGACGCCCATCAGGGCGTTCATGTTCAATTGGCCGCGCCGCAATGCGGCCAGTCCTTTGCGATAGGTGGAGAATCCAGAGAAAGCGATGGCAGCCGCTGCTAACGCCATACCCAGGCCCTTGAACGGTAGAGTATCGGGTGCGAAGAAATCCAAAGCCTCGGCTCCGATGGCCAATGCCAGGGCGATCAATGCCTTACTGATCTCGCCGAGACCTGATGGAGTTTCGGTCTTCTGTTCATGCTCGATGGGCAGCACTTCGAAACCGAGCTGGCGGACAGCCTGTAGCGCGCTTTCCTGGGCAGACTGCTCGCCATCGATGGTCAGAGTCCGGGACGCCAGCTCGAAGCGTAGTGACCGAATCCCCTCGATGCCTGCTAGCACCTTGCGAATATCGTTTTCTTCGTTCGGGCAGTCCATGGCGGGAATCCGGAAAACGTTCGAATTTCCTAAGGAGCTAGCTACGGCGACACGCGGCGCATCCTGAATGGAGGCCGTATCGGTCGCACAGCCGCCTGAACACGCGCAACGCTCAGGCTCATTGGATCGGTGCTTCTCGGTATGGGTGGGCATGGCTATCTCCTGATCGTTGATGTTATTAAAAACCCTTGAGTCGCTACAAGGTCAAGCGGCTACAATGGAAATATTCAAGGAGAAACGCATGTTGGAGTTCCTGAAGATATTGGCTCTCTTCGTCGTCACCGCACTGGCCGAAATCATCGGTTGCTATTTGCCCTGGCTGGTGCTGACGCAGGGGCGCCAGCGTTGGCTTCTGATCCCGGCTGCCGTGTCACTGGCGCTGTTTGCCTGGCTGCTTACATTGCATCCGGGCGCCGCCGGCCGTATCTACGCTGCATATGGTGGTGTCTATGTTGCGATCGCCTTGTTGTGGTTATGGCAGGTCGATGGAATTCCCCTGACCCGTTGGGATCTGCTGGGCAGTGCTATATGTCTCGGTGGCATGGCCATCATCGCGCTGCAGCCGAGTCGGACGTGATAAGCGAACCAGAGAGACAGAAATGAAAATCGGCGAACTGGCGCGTTTGGCGGGAAGTCATGTGGAAACGATCCGCTACTACGAGCGGGAAGGACTATTGCCGATACCAGGGCGAAGCGAGGGCAACTACCGTATCTATGGGCCAATGCACCTGGAGCGACTGACCTTCATTCGGCACTGTCGTAGCTTGGACATGACACTCGACGAGATTCGGACGCTATTGCGCTTCAAGGAATCGCCGGAGGAAAACTGCGGGGAGGTCAACCGCTTGCTGGATGAACACATCGGGCATGTCGTCCGTCGCATCGGTGAACTCCAAGCGCTGGAGAAACAACTTCTTGAGTTGCGCGGTCGTTGTCCTGATGACCGTCGAGCCTCGACTTGCGGGATTCTTGAAGGCTTGTCGCAGTCGGGCATCAACGACAAGCCGATGGAAAATCACATCCCAGGCGTGCACGGCAGCGCATTAAAATCCCCCAAAGAACCAGAATGAGCCAGGTCGATCTCTACCTCGATGCGGCCGAACGGGCCAACACCCGACGCAGCTATGCGTCAGCCATCCAGCACTTCGAGATCGAGTGGGGAGGCTTGTTGCCGGCAACCATCGATTCAATTGCCCGCTACCTGGCTGCCTACGCCGAATCCTTGTCGCTGAACACCCTCAAGCACCGCCTCGCCGCGCTGTCGCGCTGGCACCAGGATCATGGTTTTCCGGACCCGACGAAAGCCCCGAAGATCCGGCAATTGTTGAAAGGTATCCGAACCCTGCATCCGGCCCAGGAAAAGCGGGCCAAGCCGCTGGAGTTGGAAATCCTGTGCGGTGTTGCCGACTGGCTGACATCGGCCACGGCCGCAGCGGTTAGCCGGGGGGATTCGGCCAGCGCCCTGCGACATACCCGTGATCGAGCCCTGGTTCTCCTCGGTTTCTGGCGCGGGTTCCGTTCCGACGAACTGGCTAACCTACGCATCGAATTCATCGAGATCAAGCCCGGCGAGGGGCTGACCTGTTTCTTGCCCCGCAGCAAGGGGGATCGCAACCTGGAAGGCCGAAGCTACGCCTGCCCGGCGCTGTCCCGGCTGTGCCCGGTCGAGGCAGTCGAAGACTGGTTGACCTTGTCCAAACTGAAGGCGGGACCGCTATTCCGCAAGATTGACCGTTGGGGGCATCTGTCCGAGGCCGAACTGACCCCGAGCAGCATCATTCCCATGCTACGAAAGTTGCTGAGCCAGGCCGGCGTAGCTGATGCAGAAGCCTTCAGCAGTCACTCACTGCGCCGTGGGTTCGCCCAGTGGGCGGGCATGAGCGGCTGGGATCTCCGGGAGTTGATGAATTACGTGGGCTGGCGTGACGTGAAGACTGCTATGCGCTATCTGGATGGGGTCAGCATCGATCAGAAGGCGCGTTTCGAGCAGGGCCTGAATCGGATGTTGCCGGAAACGGCACTAGCCTCGACACCGCAACTACCCAGCCTGCCTGAGGTCGCCCATACAACGATCGAGGTTTCCATCGACCTATCTGCCTTCAACGGTGGTCGGCGCGGTGTCGCCAACGCCTTGCGGGATATGGCAAGTACCTGCCTTGCCCGATTTCAGGCCCAACCGCTGGATGAGGATGGCCGTCGATACCGGATTTCCGTTCCAACACCTTCAAGCAATATCCTGGACGACCATCTCTATGCACTGCTCGACGAACTCCATCGTATTGCCGATGCCCGTGAGTGCTTCCTGGAGGCGGTCTGCCGTGACCCGGCCACCGGCAGGCATTGGGATTGATCCCGCATGACCCAGCTTCACGAGACCGCGTATCCCCGCCTGAAAGCGGACCCATCGGCACAGGATCTCGACGAGATTTATACCCTGACGCCCGAGGAAATCGCGTTCATCGACAAGACCGTAAAGCGTCCCATTGCTCGCTCGGCTGCATTCATCTACCTGAAGCTATTTCAGCGCCTTGGGTACTTCGTCCACATCAGGGATGTCCCGTCGGTGATTCGCCAACACATTGTGGCCCAAACGGGGTATCGGCCACCGAGGGCCGATGAACTTCGGCAGTTCGACCGAACGACGACGCGCACCACATTGATTGCTGCGTTGCGACGCTACCTAAATGTTCGGCCGTTGGACAATCAGGGGCGTGCCTGGTTGCAGCATGTTGCAGAAACCGCCGCAGACAGCCGGCATGTGGTGGCCGACATCATCAACGTGATGCTTGAAGAACTGGTGCATCATCGCTACGAGCTACCCGGCTTCTCCACGCTCGATCGGTTGGGCATCCAGGCCCGGGAAAAGATCCACGACGTCCACTTTGCGAGCATTGCCGACCAACTTGATGCCAAGGTGAGAGCCTTGATCGACAACCTGTTCAAGGTCAAGTCGGGCGAGACCAGCAGCACCTGGAACCTGCTCAAGCGCGAACCAAAAAAACCGACCAACAAGGAAACTCGCTCCTATCTCCAACATATCCGTAGGCTCCAGTTGCTGGTCGACCAACTCCCCATCCCCGATATTCCCATTCCGAAACTCAAGCAGTACCGCTACATCGCCCGTTCGCTGGATGCGACAGAAATGGCGGAACTGAAGCCCCAGAAGCGCTATGCGCTGGCGGTCATCTACATTCGCTCGCAATTTGCCCAGACGCTCGACGATGCGGCCGACCTGTTCGTCCGCATGCTCCAGAACCTCGACAATCAGGCGCGCAATAAGTTGGGCGAATACCAGCAGGAACACCTCCAGCGAACTGATCGTCTGATCGGCCAGTTGAAAGAGATGTTGCTGGCCTACCGGATCGACGGCACGGATCATCAACGGGTGGAAGCCATCGGCGGTAGCCTGATCGCAGAGGTCGATGACCTGGTGGCCATCTGCGATGAGCACATGGCCTACGCTGGGCGCAATCACCTGCCATTTCTCATTCAGCCCTACAAGATGGTTCGAGCTCAGTTGCTGAACTGTATCGAAATCGTCAATCCGCAGAGTAGCAGTGAAGACGATACCCTGATCCGGATGATGAAAGCGTTGCAGGCGCTACGTGGCACCCGGCACGAAGTCGTTCCGCTGTCGTTGGTCGGTCTGAATGCCGAGGAGGACTTCCAGTGGCTCCCCTCGACCTGGCGGAAACTGGTCATCTCCGAGCGCGCCGACGGTCAGGTCGTTGCCATCAACCGCCGTTACTTCGAATTGGCGGTCCTGTATGCGATCCGCGATGAACTGAAGTCGGGCGATCTGTTCATCCAGCACGGTGAGCGTTACGACGACTACCGGGAGCAACTGGTTGATGACGACACCCTGAATCGGGAATTGGCGCAGTATGGCGAGGTTACCGGTGTCGAAACGGATTCTAGGGCATTTACCGAGTCCTTGAAGGCTGCTTTACTGGAGACGGCTGAGGCGGTTGATGCCGAATTTCCCGAAAATGCCTATGCCGAAATCGTCGATGGTCGGCTGATCCTGAAGAAACCGCCAGCCAGCGAACCGCCGCCCGGCATCAGGGCGATCGATCAGCTGATCACCGAGCACATGGAGAACATCAGTATCGTCGACGTACTGATCGACACTGAGCGCTGGTTGCAATTGCACAAGTTGTTTCGGCCTTTGATGGGAACAGAAAGCCGGATCGAGGAATTGCGCCCGCGGGTCATCAGCACCTTGTTCTGTTATGGCTGCAACCTCGGACCGACCCAGACGGCGCGCTCGATTCGGGGCATGAGCCGCAAGCAGATCGCCTGGCTCAACATCAAGTACGTGACGGAAGAGGTGCTGGAAAAGGCCATCGTCAAGGTCATCAATGCCTACAACAAGTTCGAATTGCCTGGCTACTGGGGATCAGGCAAGCATGCCTCGGCTGACGGCACGAAATGGAACCTCTACGAGCAGAACCTGATTTCCGAGCACCACATCCGCTACGGCGGCTATGGCGGTATCGGCTATTACCATGTCTCCGACAAGTTCATTGCGTTGTTCAGCCATTTCATTTCCTGCGGCACCTATGAGGGCACCCACATCCTCGACGGGCTGATGACCAACACCTCGGATATCCGGCCAGACACCATCCATGGCGACACCCAGGCCCAGAGCTACACGGTGTTTGCGCTTTCCCACCTCTTGGGCATCAAACTGATGCCGCGCATCCGTGGCATCAAGGATCTGGTGTTCCATCGGCCCGACAGCAACAAGAAATTTGCGCATATCGACCGGCTTTTCAGCGACGACATCAACTGGCAGATGATCGAGACTCATCTGCCGGACATGCTGCGCGTGGCAGTTTCCATCAAGCTCGGGAAAATTTCAGCATCGGCTATCCTGCGCCGCTTGGGTACTTACAGCCGAAAGAACAAGCTGTATTTCGCCTTCAAGGAACTCGGCAAAGTAGTCCGAACCATGTTCTTGCTGAAATACGTTGGCGACGTCGAACTGCGCCGGCTCATTCACGCCGAGACCAACAAGTCGGAACAATTCAATGGCTTTGCGAAAAAGCTCTTTTTCGGCGGGGAAGGCGAGATCGCCGAAAACCTACGCCACGAGCAACGCAAGGTCATCAAATACAACCATCTCATCGCCAACATGGTCATCTTGCACAACGTGGTAGGGATGAGCCGAGTTCTAAAGCAACTCCAGGCCGAGGGGGCTGTAATCAACCAGGAAGTCCTGGCTGGGCTGGCGCCATATCGGCTGGAACACATCAATCGATTCGGCGATTACGTACTGGATTTCCGACGCAAGGTCGAGGCGCTGGATGAGGGGTTCCGGATTTTGGAGGCCAAATCAACAGGCCAAGGCCAATGACTATTGAATTTCCCTGGGGAAATCCCAATATCATGGATTGCCATGCGCGTGCGTGGTCACTTTAGGGAGATGTACATGAGCAAGACACTGACCGGCAATGGCTCCATCACGATGAAAAATCTGAATGGAACCTCTGACAAGAATTGCAGTTGTGGCTCCTGGCTGGGCCATTGGAAGAAGTTTGCAAAAACTTCCACGACACCGAAATGCCATGTGCAGGGATGTGAATCCCAAGCCGAGGTAGGGGCGCACGTCATTTTGCCGAACATGAAGAACGAATCGCTACGGAAACTCAACTACATTGCGCCGATGTGCAAGTCACACAACGGCCAGCCAGACACCGAGTTCAAATCCAAGCCTGACAGCTTTTTTGTCAGCGCAAACAAGGCGCTGACCTGCGGAGCCTAGCCTCAATTGAGGAGGGCAGGCCGGTGAAAACCGGCCCTTGCTTCATTTTTTCTTTCAGAACAATCAGCTAAGTTATTTTTCCGAGGTTTTCGCACGATTCCCGGCCGACCCTCTACTTGGTACGGCTGCGATACTCGTCGGTACGGGTATCGATTTCGATCTTGTCGCCGATTTCAACGAACGCCGGAACCTGGAGCTCGAAACCGGTCGGCTTGATACGGGCCGGCTTCATCACCTTGCCGGAGGTGTCCCCCTTGACAGCCGGCTCGGTGTATTCGACTTCGCGGACCAGCATGGTCGGCAGCTCAACGGAAATGGCCTTGCCATCGTAGAAGACAACTTCGCAGGGCATGCCGTCTTCCAGGTACTTCAGTGCATCGACCATGTTCTCGGCTTCCACTTCATACTGGTTGTAATCGGCGTCCATGAATACGTACATCGGATCGGCGAAGTAGGAGTAGGTGACTTCCTTCTTGTCGAGGATGATTTGTTCGAACTTGTCGTCGGCTTTGTAAACGGCTTCCGAAGCTGCACCAGTCAGCAGGTTCTTCAGCTTCATCTTGACGACGGCGGCGTTACGGCCGGATTTATTGTATTCGGTCTTCTGGACGACGAGCGGGTCGTTGCCGACCATGATCACGTTGCCAGAGCGGAGTTCCTGTGCGGTCTTCATTCGGGAGTCTCTAAGTCAAAAAAGAAAAACGTTAAATTATACCCTGGCGGCACAGAATTTGACGAGAGTGGACGCCAAGTCGTCTTGGGTAGCCAGGTGCTGACTCCAGGCCAGGCTGGCTTTGGCCAGTGCATCGCGTTTGTCCATGAAGCTGCGCAATGCCGTAGCCAGGTCAGCAGCTTCGCCATTCCAGGCAGCAAAGAGGTCATGTGTGATTCTGGCGGGATCAGGATCCATGCTCGCACAGTAGCGATCAAGGAAAGCGGCGAGCTTGGCGAGATGAGCCTTTTCGTCCTGTGCGTAGATTTGCCAGACGAAGGGCTTGCCCGCCCACTGGGCACGCACGAAGGAGTCTTCACCGCGCACAAAATTGATGTCGCACTGCCAAAGCAGGCGGTCATAGGCATCGAGCGGCAGGAAGGGAATTGCCTCGATGCGTACCTGGCCGTGCTGCCAGGGAGACGTTCCGCCCAGATGCCGGGTGACGGCCTGCAGGGGTTTGCCGGGAGGCACATGGATCACCGAAACCTTCGGCAAGACGGCGAGGGCATCGAGCAGCACGCCAACCGGTGCGGTGTCATAGCAAAATAGGCTGAACTCGAGATGGTCACGCGGTGGCACGCGTTCCAGAAAGGCCTCCCGCTCTGTCAGCAGGCCTGACTCGCGCAGCAACCCTCCCGAGCGTCCGGAAAATCCCGGAAAGAAAAAATATTTAGTGAGCGGCAGGGTGGGGTGAGGGGAGGCCATGCCGTGCCATTCCTCAGCCCACGCTTCGGCCGTCAGATATTCCAGATTGACCCAGCAAGGCTTGCGCTCGGCTTTGGCCATTTCCTGCTGGTATACCTCGGGCAAGTCGCAGGCGAATGCCTCGATCACCACCTCGGCGCACGGCGCTGCGGGAAACCGATCCCGCCAGTGCCGTATTTCGACGCCCTGCACCCACTGTCGTTCGCAAGCCGGGTCAACAACCGGACACAGCGGCTGAAGGCTACCGAGGTCGTCCACCCACAACCTGACTTGCCGGCTGTGCTCGGCCGCCAGCTGCCGGGCGAGCCGCCAGCAAATCCCAATGTCGCCGTAATTGTCGATGACCCGGCAAAAGATGTCCCAATGAAGCTGCATGGGCGCCATGCTAACATCCCGCCCATGTCGAGATTTGAAGATCCCATCGCGTGCACCGCCTGCGCGCGCCTGGCCGAGCATCTGGCCCTGATTCGTCAGCGCGATCCGGATTGGCATGCCCGCCCTGTTCCGGCCTTTGGTTCACTGGATGCGCAACTGCTGGTCGTTGGCCTGGGCCCCGGGGAAAAAGGAGCCAATCGTACAGGGCGCCCGTTTTCCGGGGATGTTGCCGGGGAGTTGCTCTATCCCGCCCTGCACCGTTTCGGGTTCGCCAGCAGTCCGGCACCGCTCGGTGCCGATGGCTGGGCCAATCCGGCAATGAGCCTGAACAACTGCCGGATCACCAATGCGGTCCGCTGCCTGCCGCCCGCCAACAAGCCGACAACAGCCGAGATACGTGAGTGCAATCACTTCCTGCGGGAGGAGAGGGCGGCCATGCCCCGGCTGAAGGTGATCGTTGCGCTGGGCGCCATCGCCCATCAGGCGCTGCTCTGGTCGTATGGCCTTAAAGCCAGGGATTACGGATTTGGCCACAACGTTCGCCATGCTCTGCCGGACGGGCGGGTGTTGATCGACAGCTACCATTGCAGCGGCTATAACTGGCGTACCGGTCGCCTGACGCGGGAGAGTTTCGAGGCGGTATTCGCCGGAGTCGCCGCGCTGATCGACTGATCGTCATGAGCTTCGACGCCAAGGCCTTCCTTGCCACGCTGACCGACCTGCCAGGCGTGTACCGCATGCTCGGCGCTGACGGTACGGTGCTCTACGTTGGCAAGGCAAAGAACCTGAAGAAACGGGTTGCTTCCTACTTCCGGGAAAATCTTTCCAGTCCGCGCATCGCGCACATGGTCAGCCAGATCGCACATATCGAAACAACCGCGACGCGTACCGAGGCAGAAGCGCTGATCCTCGAAAACAACCTGATCAAGTCACTGGCGCCGCGTTACAACATCCTGTTTCGTGACGACAAGTCCTACCCCTACATCATCCTGAGCAAGGGGCCATTTCCGCGGCTGGCGTTCTTTCGCGGCAACCCCGACCGCAAGGCCGATTATTTTGGTCCCTACCCGTCGTCCTGGGCCGTGCGCGACAGCATTCACCTCCTGCAGAAGATGTTTCGTCTGCGAACCTGCGAGGAGAGCGTATTCACCAATCGCTCGCGCCCCTGTCTGCTGTATCAGATCAAGCGCTGCAGCGCTCCCTGCGTCGGCCTGATCAGCCGCGACGACTACGCCGCCGATGTCCAGATGGCGGCCATGTTCCTGCTGGGTAAACAGCAGGAGGTGATACGCCGCTTGACCCAATCCATGGAAGAGGCATCCAGCCGTCTCGCCTTCGAGCAGGCTGCGATATTCCGCGATCAGATCCAGTCCTTGCTCCAGGTTCAGGAAAAGCAGTTCGTTTCCAGCGCCAAGGGGGAAGATGTCGACGTACTGGTCGCACTGAGGGAAGCAGGGCAGTTGTGCGTCAACCTGGCGATGATTCGTGGCGGGCGACACCTGGGTGACCGGCCGTTTTTCCCGATCAATGCCGGCGACTCGGAAGCGGCCGACGCCACGGCCGCCTTCATCCGTCAGCACTATGCCACCCATCCGGCACCGGCGCGCATCCTGGTCCACCCCTTGCCAGTAGGGGAGGACCGGGCCGAATGCGAGGCGGCCCTTCTCGAATTGGCGAGTCGTTCGGTGCAACTTCAGGAAGCACGCACCCTGACCCAAAAAGCCTGGGTCGACATGGCGTTACAGAATGCACGCCTGGCCATCCTCGCACGCAATCAAGCCAGTGCCCAGCAGGAAATGCGGCTGGCCGCCCTGCAGGAGGCCCTGCAACTGGCCGATCCGATCAACCGTATCGAATGCTTCGATATCAGCCATACGATGGGCGAGGCAGCAGTCGCCTCTTGCGTCGTCTATGAGGGGAACCGGATGAAAAAAAGCGACTACCGTCGCTTCAACATTCGCGATATCCAGCCTGGCGATGACTATGCCGCCATGCGTCAGGCTGTTGGCCGGCGTTACGACAGCATCGCATCGGGCGAGGGGAGGGCGCCAGACCTGATCTTGATCGATGGAGGCAAGGGGCAGGTTGCCTCCGCTTTTGCTGCCCTCGCCGACCTTGGACTGACGCACCTGCCGATGATCGGCGTCGCCAAGGGCGAAGAACGCAAGCCTGGCCTGGAAACGCTGATTTTTCCCGACAACCGGGAACCGCTGAACCTGCCGTCCTCTCACCCGGCACTTCACCTGATTCAGGAAGTCCGCGACGAAGCGCACCGCTTTGCGATTACAGGTCATCGCGCCCAGCGCGGCAAGGCGAGAAAGACGTCCAAACTGGAAAGCCTGCCCGGTGTTGGGCCAGCCCGCCGCAAGGCGCTGGTTGCCCGATTCGGCGGACTGTCCGGAGTGCTGGCAGCAACGGCGGAGCAACTCGCAGAAGTCCCCGGCATCAGTCGGGAACTGGCCGAAAACATTTATTCCGCACTACACTGAAACATGCCCTTCAATCTTCCCATCCTGCTCACCTGGCTACGCATCGTCGCCATTCCCCTGCTGATAGCGGCGTATTACCTGCCAACCGGGTGGATCACTCAGCATGAGCGCGACTTGGTCGCCACGCTGCTGTTTTGTGCTGCTGCGCTGACCGATTGGGCGGATGGCTACCTGGCGCGCAAGCTCAATCAGACATCCGCCTTCGGTGCCTTTCTGGACCCCGTCGCCGACAAGTTGATGGTCGCCGCCGCGCTGATCGTTCTGGTGCAACTCGGCCGGGCTGATGCCATTGTCGCGATGATCATCATTGGTCGGGAAATCACGATTTCAGCACTGCGCGAATGGATGGCCAAGATCGGTGCTGCAAAAAGCGTTGCCGTGTCGATGCTGGGCAAGATCAAGACAACGGCCCAAATGCTTGCCTTGCCGATGCTGCTTTACTACGACACCATGGCTGGTTTCGACACGAAGGGTGTCGGTAACTGGTTGATTTGGATCGCTGCATTGTTGACGCTGTGGTCGATGGGCTATTACTTGCGCATGGCCTGGCCGGAGATTGCGAAACGGAGTGCAGAAAAATAGGTCATGGATGTTGACTTTATCCATGCATGGCCTATAATGCGCGCTCTGTTCGGCGCGGGAATAGCTCAGTTGGTAGAGCGCAACCTTGCCAAGGTTGAGGTCGCGAGTTCGAGACTCGTTTCCCGCTCCAGTCGAATATGTTGTAGTGAAGGCGGGGCGCGGTAGCAAAGCGGTTATGCACCGGATTGCAAATCCGTGTAGGTCGGTTCGACTCCGGCCCGCGCCTCCAGAAAATTTGCGGGAATAGCTCAGTTGGTAGAGCGCAACCTTGCCAAGGTTGAGGTCGCGAGTTCGAGACTCGTTTCCCGCTCCAAATTCAAAGGGAAAGCGCAAGGCGCTTTCCCTTTTTCATATCGGGGCGCCGAAAAGTGCTCGCATCCGCCCGGGTGATGGAATTGGTAGACATACCGGACTTAAAATCCGGAGCCGAAAGGCGTACGGGTTCGACCCCCGTCCCGGGCACCACCCAATCCTAGTACAAATCTGTCTCGGGCAGCACATGATTATCTTTGACCTCAGCTGCAGCAACAATCACCAATTCGAAGGCTGGTTTCGCAGTGCCGAAGATTTCCAACGGCAAGTTGAGTCTCATCTTGTGACATGCCCGCAGTGCGACAGTCCTGTCATCCGTCGCATTCCATCTGCCGTCGCGATCGCGAAAAATATCCCGGCAGCCGCTGCGCCGAGTGCAAACGGGGATAGCACGGCCCTGATGCCGGTGGGCGCCCACGCCATGGCTTTATATCGACAGCTGGTCCGGACGATCATGGCCAACAGCGAAGACGTGGGGCGAGACTTCGCAGACGAAGCCAGAAAGATCCATTACAACGAAGCCCCCGAACGCGCCATACGAGGCCATGCGACAGCAGACGAGTGCAATGAACTGAGAGAAGAAGGGATTCCCATTCTTCATTTGCCCGAGATGGATGAAGGGGAGTTGAATTGACCCCCGTGGCTTCTTGGCCACCGCGACCTCACCATTATTTTACATAATACAAATTATGCGTTTTCTGAAAACCACGTTCTGAAAACCACGTAATCCGGCTGCGGAGAAATACCGCGATCCCAAGATGATGCGAGCGACACCGGATACGACAAATAGATATACGTATAAAATACCCATTTTCCTCGCCGGATCTACAAGGATGGATATCGCCGCGTTGACCCTTCCCCTTCCACCGCCGTTTGCCCCCTGTGGTGAAGATCTGATTTTTTCCTCCGAATTCGATGCCATTCAGGAGGCGCGCCGCTTTGACGACCCGTCGATTGCGCAGGGCGAATGGGTAGCCGAGATCAAGGAGGCCGACTGGCCTGGCGTTGTCCGTCTTTGCCTAGACATTCTGGGCCAAAAATCCAAAGATCTGCGTGTTGCCTGCTGGTTGGTCGAGGCGTGCTGCAAGACTGACGGCCTGGCTGGTCTGACCGACGCTTATACGCTGCTTGCCGCACTGTGCGAGAATTTTTGGAAAGACATCCATCCCCAGCCGGAGGATGGCGACCTCGAACAACGCGTTGGCGTTCTTGATTGGCTGGCCAAGCAGACACCTCGACTACTGCGTGATATTGCACTGACCCATTCAACAAAAGGTCATTTTTCCTTGATCGACCTGAAGGCGGCGCGTGCGGTGGCCCGACAAATTGAACGCAACCCTGGCCAGCCAGAAGAGTTCATCCGCCAAGCCAGCATTTCACTGGAGCAATTCGAAGCCGCCGTCAACGATACCCCCCGCTCCTACTTCACTGATGGCTTGTCTCAGGCCGAACAAGCCCGCAATGCCATCAAGGCACTGCAAATTTTGCTGGAAGCTCACATGGGGCAGCTTTCGCCGGCATTCAGCCCGGCATTTGATGTGTTGGATGATATTCACCGCTTCTTTCAGCGCCACACCGGAAATGACAAGACAATAATTACCGATCGGGCACCGACAGAACCCGTGAGCCCCACCCCGGCTTACCGCGAACGCATCGAGCCAAGCTTTGGGGACTGTCCGACAATCACGCCCGGACCGATCGGCTCACGGGAACAAGCCATTCGCCAATTGCAGGAAATTGCCGGTTTTTTCCGTCGTACCGAACCCCATAGCCCGGTTGCCTACCTGGCAGAAAAGGCTGCCCGTTGGGGGAGCATGTCCTTGCACGAATGGCTGCGCGCCGTAGTCAAGGACGATAGCGCCCTGTCACGGATGGAGGAGTTACTCGGGGTTGAGTCGGGAGGCGAGCCACCCCAATGATCCGGTAGCTGCCGTACTGGCGGCTACCGGGAGCAGTCTCACTGACCGGCCAGACGGAACTCGATACGGCGGTTCTTTGCCCGGCCCTCAACGGTGTCATTCGACGCTACCGGCTGATCCGGCCCCGCCCCTACGGCGCTCAGCGAATCGGCTGGAATGCCCTTCTCAATCAGGTACTGCCGTACCGTATCGGCACGCGCCAGGCTCAGCATCACGTTCCCCTGTCGGTTGCCGAGATTGTCGGTATGGCCGATCAGCTGGATTTTCGGGTTGCCGATTTGACGGATCACCGCCGCCATTTCATCCAGGATGCTCCGTCCCACCGTAGTCAGTGTTGCCGAACCACTCTCGAACTCGACGACACGGTTGGACAAGGTTTTGTCGAGCAGGCTCTGTGCCTCGCCACCGCTGGCCACCAGGCCATTGTCGATGGAATAGGTCGGGTTGAGCGCGGTCGCCAGGGCACTGACCACCTGCTGACGGAGCGCTTCGTTGCCAACCTGTCCCTTGATGGCGATCTGGGTGCCAATAACTTGCAATTGCCCCTGATGCACCTGCTTGAGGTTCGGCGTCAGGATCTTGGCCATGTTCTCCGACCAGTTGGGCGGGGGCACAACGCCTCCCACTTCCAGGCGATCGATCACGTTCTGGGCGCCGTAAAGATCGCGCAAGCGGGCCAGGATGCTAGCCCGGGCGGCCTCGTCGGGTACAGTGCCCCTGGCCACCACCTTGCCAACCTCATCTGCCGGTTTGCTTGGCACGTTGGCCGTCTCGGCGAACACGGCAGTGTGGCCTGCCAGACAGGACACTAAAACAAGCACGGAGAATTTCATGTTCACTCGCCTAAAAACACTTCACGGAACGTACTGATTGCCTGTTCCAGGGAGATATGCGGCTGGGCCAGATACGATGACAACTTGGCAATGCCATAGTCGTCGATCAGGGCCGATTGCTCCTCGACCCATTCCGGGTCGAACAAGGAGATCAGCCGATCGGCCGCGCTATCCGGCGACAGGGCGGCGACCAGCGTGGCCGGTGAGGAACCGTTGAAGCCGATGATCAGCCGGGGATGCCGGGCACGGCGTTCGACGATCAGTTGCAATTCGACCAGTGTCCGGCGCAGGAAAGCGGTTAGCAGATAGAGCCAGAATGCAGCAACCAGATTCCGGTTCCGTTCATCCGCTGGCAAGGGCAGCACGATTTCCTTGTCGATTGCAATGTGTCCCTGACCCAGCGCTGGACGCATCAGCAAACCGATGCCCAGAATAATGCGCCTGACGGCGTCAATGCTCGGTGCACCGATCAGCGAGGCCAGCGAATCCAGGCTGTTGCGCCGCACGAAATTGCCCAGGGGATCGCTGCCCATGGCCGTCTCGAAATCGGCTGCGCAATCCACGGTATCCAGATCCGCCATGATTTCAGACGCCTCGGCCCCTTGCGTACCGGATTCGGCAATGGCGGCCAGCACACCGAAGCAATGCGCCAATCCGGCCGGAGCGCAACGAAACATCAGGGCATCGTCACGCTCGATGGTTGCTGCAACGATCAACGGAAAGCGGCGTCCCGACGAATCCACGCTAGGCCGCAAGTGGCCAGCGACCGAGAGACGGCTGCGCGCCCCGACGAAGGCAAAATCAACGCCACAAGCCGAGTCGTAGGCCGTTTTCCAGCGCGGATCTTCCGACAGGCGTTCCATGCCTTGCGACACCCAACGGTCGAGTACGCCGATCAACTGGTGCTGGCCATTTCCCTTGATGAAGTCGCCGCGCGACGGAATCTTGCCGAAACAGGTGGCTGGCGAAGAGATCTGCTTGCTCATGCGCCCTTCCCTCCCAGACTGGCCGTAGCCGATTCCGAAGCGGCTGCCGGGCCGGCTTCAGCCCCCTGCTCCGTCGCCCGGGCGGCCTTGCCGGAGACCACCGTACGCGGCAGGACAATGCCAGCCAGACCACGCTGGCCGTCGCTGCCTGCACTCGCCTGAACCTCGGGACTGCTCACGATCTTCAGATCAATACCGACTTCAACCCCCTCAGCCGACCAGGACAAATGGAAGGCGCCATCGGGCAGGCGGGTCCGTTTGGCCGAGTTGATCATCTTTTCCAGGCCAAACCGTCCAGGGATATTGACCACCTCGACGACCTTGCCTTCAAAGGTGGTGGCGACAATTTTGGCGCCCGGCGCGCCGCTTGGATTGGGCCAGACAAAATTGGCCCATTGCGCGATACCGTTGCGGTAACTCAATTTTTGACCGTCGATTTCAATGACATAGCCGGTGGTGCCCGGCGAAGCCTGCGGGCGCAGCATGAAGGCCGTTTGTGCCTCGCTGCCACTCCCCGCACTGCCGCCAGCCGCTGCGGCAGCTCCCCCCTCAAGCGGCGAAACCCAGCGGGCAAAATCGTTCATGAACTCCGCCTGCAATGTAATACCCAGATCGCCCCAAGTGCGTGGCGTAATGGTGTTTCCACGCCGAACGACCAGCGGTCCCATCGCGCTTTCGACATACTTGGAAATCGCGCCCTCCGGGCCGAACATCTGGCCGATTTCGGTCGGCGATGCCTCGATATTGGACTTGGCCGCGAACGGATACTTGATGGCCAGCTTGCGGTTGAACGGTTCATAGACCTGAGCCTCCCAGGTCTTGTTCAGTTCCTCCGAAGCCGGTCGAATGATCGAGGCGTAGGACTGCAACAGGGGTCTGACCAGTAGGGGGCGCAGTACGGCGCGCTGATTGTCCGGCAGACCGGTCAGCATCTGCTCGTCGACGAAACGAAGGGTTTCGGCCAGCTCGGAGCCATTGCCGTCAATCGTCTCGCGCATCAGCTTGAGCGAACCGGGTCCGGGATCGCCCTGGTTCTTCAATTGATTCAGGCGGGTGCGCACCTTCGACAATTGTTTGAGGTAAGTATCAACCAGCGGATCGGCCTTGTCGCGCGGCATGACCAGACGGCCAAAACCAGCGAACTCCTTGCCAATCGGCCCCATCGGGATTTCCTGAGGTTTGCCGGTAACATTGACATCGACCTGCACCCGGCTCGGCGCCATCTGCAGCACCGAGCGCTTGAACCACTCGATGAACCCTTTTTGCGCCCGCTCCAGGCCGAGGTTCGCCATCGCCGGATTGTCCCATGCGGTCTGGTCAAATACCGCCTTGATCACGGTGCCGAGCGGAGAGATATGTGGGTCGCCCAGGCGATCCATCGCCGCAACGGCTTCGGGAAAGCTTTCGAAGGAGGCAACACTGATGCCCTGCACGAATTGCCGCCACTCCTCGGCGTAATCGCGCTTGTACATGGCGACCAGGGATTTCTGGATCTGTTCCGGGCTGCCTTCAAGCGTCAGATCGTCCTTGGTCGAGGTCTGCAGTACCCAGTCGGTGTTGCTCTGCTCGTTGGTCGCGGCATCTTTGATGGCGTATTGCACATAGTCCCGCCAGGCCTCGACGGTAAAGGCACCCGACACGACATGGCTACCGGTCATCAAAGCCGCATTGTCCGGCCCGACCATGCTCGCCACACTGACGGGCGCGAAGCGGGTCGAGGCGCGGGCCTTGATTTCGGCATAGACCCGCTCGGCCGCAGGCATGCCGCGCACGACCTGGCGCAGTTTGTCGCGTACATCATCGACCAGCACCAGATTATTGGTGATCAGCGGCCAGGTCGGATCGTTGGCGTGTTCAAGATGGAAGGTCAGGATACGGCCAGCCGAGCGGATCATCTGTTCCCGGCTCATGGTGCCGCGATTGGCTTCCAGCCAGCCGCGCCAGAAACGGGTGACCTGGTCGGACAAATGCCCGACATCGACATGCTCCCGGCTGGAGAGCATCAGATAGGTTTTCAGCGCGTTGTAACCGTCTTCGACATCGGCCGGCGAAGCATCCTTGTACTGCCTGCTGCCACTTGCCTTGGTCGTCGTGGCCGTTTGCGGCTTGAGCCGGTCACCTTGTGCGTTGACCTCACTCAGGAAGGCTTCGAGATTTTCCTTGACCGGTTGCAGCATCAGATTGCTGACCCCGGCGAAATATTCGCGGCGCAGGCGCTCGGCCATCCTTTCTCCTTGGTACAGGCCAAGACCGATGGATAAGGGATGTTCCAGGTTGAACTGTTCGAGTTGGGCCAGCCGGTCCTGAATAATTTCGAGGGCTTCGAGACGCGACTGCAGATCGATTCTGCCTTCCTGAATCCGTACAGCCTTGAGCAGATCCTGCTCGACATTGGCCAGCAGGCTGCGGTTGTTCATGTAGGACCAACTCCACCCGCCGAGGGCCAGACCAAGACAGCACAGCGCACCGAGTACCGCAAACTGGCGCAGGCGAGCCTTGGCTCGGGTGGTGTGCTGACGAACCAGGTTGCGATCCGGGAAAATCACCTTGGAAAACAGTTCCTTCAGGAAGTAGCCATGGCTGAGCACCGTGCGAACCTGACCCGGGCCGCCCCCCTGCAACGAGAACTTGCGCAGGATGCGGTCATTGGTCACCGGCTGGATATCGTTGCCTTGGATGGCCGAGGTGATGTAAAAGCCGCGGAAAACCGGCTTGAACTGGAAGGGGTTGTCCTCGAACAGTGTGGCGATGAACGCCCGGAGAGCCGGCTTAATCGATGCGAACTCGGAGGGAAAGGTCAGCAATCCGGGTGGTGTGTTCTCGCCTTGCTGGCGCGACATCTGGGCCACACTCATGGCGCGGAGGCCTTCATACAGTGCGTCGAAATGCTTGTCGAACAGCGCGATCAGTTCATTGCCGCTGGCCTGGGCGTAGGGTATCGTCGCACCCCATACGCGGTCCCGCTCATTCCAGTCGAGATCGACAAAAAAATCGTTAAAACCCGGGATCAGGTCGGCCTTTGTGAAGAGCACATAAACCGGCGCGAATACCTCGAGCTTTTCGGTCAACTCCTGTACCCGCTGACGCAGGCTTTTCGCCAGATTGATGGCGAAACTAGGCGAGTTGCCCATCAGTTCCCCGATGCTGACCGTCACGATAATGCCGTTGATCGGCGCCCTCGGACGGTTCTTCTTGAGCAAACCGAGAAATCCCAGCCATTCCTCGCGGTCCTCTTCATGCACCGAATAACGTCCGGCCGTGTCGAGCAGAATGCCCTCGGTGGTGAAGAACCAGTCGCAGTTGCGCGTGCCGCCGATGCCCTTGATGACAGCATCGCCACCGTCGTCGAACGGAAACTTGAGGCCGGAATTGACCACCGCCGTACTCTTGCCGGCTGCCGGATTGCCGATCGTCATGTACCAGGGCAGTTCATAGAGCGCTTCCGCTCCGGACATCTGGCCGAGTTTGGAGGTCTTGATGGTTTTCACGGCCGCCTGCATGCGCTGGCGAAGCGCCTGAATTTCAGCCGCAGCAGCCCCGCTCGCTCGCTTGCTTGCCCGGTCGGCTTGCTGTTCGAGCATCGAGCCGATGGCCTCGCTCGCCTGCCGCGACGTTCGCCGGCGATAAAGCCATACCCCCCCCCAGATGGCGAGGATGAGCGCACTGGCCATCGCGGCCCAAAGCATGGCGACCTTGAGTGTCTTCGCCCCCAGGAAGAAAAAGGCGGAAAGGGCAGCGATGCCGATGAAGGAAAGGACGCGTGAGTCAGTCAGGAAGTTGCGAAGTTGGTACATCGTGATTGGGCTTTGCTCAAGTGCTGCTGGATTGGGTGTCGGCACTGGGGGCAAACGGCATGACAAGCAGTGCCCCCCGTTCGACCGGATGCTGGTTGCTGATGCACAGGACGGGTGCCTCGCTGGCAAGAACCTTGCCCCAGGCGCAGGCCAGCGCCGCCAGGCTGCCAATGGGCGACAGCGTGCCAACCAGCGTGCCGAGCGCCAGGCAATCCTGGATCGGGTCGAGATGATCGCCATGCGGGCCGAGCCCCTCGAGCACCTCGGTCAAATGACGGGCCCGGTGATCGGTGTCGAGCAGAACCGCCCTGATTGCGGCCGGTTCGATCCCCGTCAGATCGAGCAAACCGGTCACCAACTGTTCGATCAACTTGCCGCCGATCCGCCCACCCGCCTCGACAGGCTTGTCACGCCGTGCGGCGTTGAGGCGGGTGACTGACACCCCATCGGCCAGATCCAGTTCCGCGATCAACGCCTGCCTGGCAAGCACCAGCGCGATCGCACCCTCGCCCGGGATTTGTCGCTGTTGCTGCTTTGCCGAAAAGAGGCGGTTCTCCGTCTCCCAGCGCGCCACGGTCTGCTCGTCGACCGCCGAGGACGCCGCAAGCAGAAGGCGTATTTCAGAAGGGGGGGCATCGCGATTGACTTGCAGGATCACGGCATCGAGCGCCAACAGGGCATCGAGTTCGTGCATGGCCGGCTGCAACGCGATCGTCAAGCCGACGTTCGGCAGCGTGTTGCCGAGACGGGCCTCCAACCAGGCCCTGAGCGGAACGAGATCAAATTCCATCCAGGTGGCCGGCACGAGCCAGTCGACGCGCAGGCTGGCCGTATCGCCCATTTTTTCAAACAGCTTGTGCAGCCGTTCGCTACTCGCCACCAGAACTCGTTCCAACAGGGCCAGGGCACGTATCACCTCCCCCCGCCCGACGAAGTCGTGGGCGGCGGCTGATTCCTCGCTCAGGGTGTTGATCAGCGTATCGACATCGAGGTCGGGTACCTCCGCAGCAAAGACGGGAAACCCGTTGTCGTCGGTCAGCCGTGCGCTTGGCTCCGGGCGTTTGCCATCAGCCAATGCCGCAAGGGTATCCTCGACCGAATCACCACCGGCCGTCACGATGAATGCATCGATCAATCCCAGTGTATAAGCCCGCTCGGCTGCCGCCGTTCGGGCGGAGGCCAGCGCCAGCGGATCTTCGTCACGCAAGGGGGATTGTGGTACCGGCAATGCCTGCGGCGGATTTTTCAAATGCTCGATGAAGCCCCGCAGCAGCAGGAATCCGCCAACCACAGCGAGGGGCAATGCCGCCAGATACAAGCCCAGATCCAGTGGGCTAGGCGCATAATCATTCGACTGCCACCAGCCGAGGACCAAGGCCCAGATCAGCGCACAGGTGAGCAGGCTGCCGCCGAGCAGCTTCAATGCGTTTGACCACATCGCGTGTCTGGCGGCTAGTCCGTGGTCAACGACTGGCTGGCGATCAAGGTTGCACCACAGGCTGTCTTGTCGCCATGACGGGCTGCCGGGCGACCGTCGATCAACATGCTTGGATCCCCCGTCACGATGGTCGTCACCCGACCATGCCCTTGCTTCGGGCAAGTCACCTTGTCACCAACGCGGGCAACCCCCTTCCCGTTACAGTCGCAGGTTTCCGAGGCCGAGATCACCACGCCACCATGGTCGGTCTGGTCGCCCAACAAAATAAACGGTCTGCTCATCCTTGACTCCCTGTTTTCTGAATTTCCCGTCCCAGCACGCCAGCGCGCCGCAACTCGACGTGACCGTAGTCCTGCATTTTCCAGTTGCCTCCCCAGGTCAGCCCGACCTGGGCAGCGATCTCGCCGTAGAGCTGGTAGCCCCGCATGGCCCAGGGGTCGTGCTCGGAAATTACCACCTTGCCATCCCGGAAGAAGGCTGAGTCCGCTGCCAGTCCGTACTGGTGATAACTCATGTTTGCGGCTGCCTGCGTGACGTGCCCCCCCTGTTCATACAAGCTGGCCTGCCGCTCCGGGCTGCGATACCCCTCGATCAACACCATCTCGTAGCCATGCCGTTCCTTCATCAACCGGAAAACAACCAGCAGGCGCTGCATGAAATCGGGATCAAGCAGTTGCCAGTTGCGACTGGCTTGCGCGGCGTCCGGTCGAACCATCTCGACCTCGCGTGTGGTGAATGCTTCCGGCGGCAACGGCAACGGGGGCGTCAATTGTTCCCCCTCCAGCAAAGTGGCAATCTGGCGGTCGGCCAGACTCGACTCGTCGGCAAAATCAAAGACCGCCGGCTTGGGGATGAGCAGCGCGAGCGACGCGGGTGCAACAAGCATGAAAAGCGCACCCAACACGAGGGCGGGATTGCTTGAAACAAGCAGCCTCCCCTCGTCCGCCGATTGCCTGAATGAGCGATTCAGACGTCGAGAGCTTGCAAAAAGCCGGCTCACTGCGCGCCAAAGCGGGTGCTTGCTGGCGTAAAAAACCGCAGCCAGGGTAGCAACAAGGCGCTCACGGCAGGCCGGAAATGCAAGCACTGCCACACCGGCCACCACAATCAGAAAATAAGCCAAGACGATAGCCGGAACCACGCAGCAATCTCACAGAACAAGACCGAACCCGCAGGCCGAATGGCCACGAAGCCAGACATCATAGTCACTTGTCTTATTTTAATGCAAATGGATTTTTTTATGAACTTGTCGTAGTCTTGCACGAATTCTCGCTGAAAGCAGGATAAAGACAGCGTTCAGGATCAATGCATAGCACGACAGAAATTCAGAAAGACCCCGATGAGCATCTTGCAAGACCTGGATCCGCAGTACGCAAAACTTCACCGGCAACCTTCGGCCTTTCCCAAAACCACGGCATGGCTGGGCGCCCTCTTGCTGGTTGTGGCATCCGCCTATTGGCTGGCAGCCGACCGCCCGGTGAGAACAGATGCCGCGGGGGGGGAATCATCGCTCCACTCGATGGTGCCCGACGCAAAATCGGCAGCGGGTGGTGCAACGGAAAGGAAGGAAATCCCCGCCTTGTCGGGTGAACCACCGGCCGTTCAGGCTGCTGGCCGGAGCGCGACGATTCATGAATCCGTTTCGGCGCCGCGCCCAGGATCGGACCTTGTTCAGGAAAATGCCCGCAGCAGACTGGCCGATGTGGAGTATCGCGAACCGAAGCCGGTTGTTGCACCGTCAGCCAAGCCGCCCAAGCGGGCTGCACCAAAAACCGAGCGCCCCAAGGTGGGCAGCCGGGCACCTCAAGGGCGTGGTAACGAAAAAAAACTATCGGGCAGCATCAAGCCCATGCAGGAGCGCGATGTAGACATCATCACGGCCATTGTCCGTTGAAGCCGGTGGCCTGGCCACCGGCCATGGAGGTGCCGATCAACGGATCTCGATCGTCACGCTGCGCCCGGAGCGACCGCCCGCCTGACGCAAAAAGGCCGCGATATCGGTATTGCCATTCTTCAATGCAATATCCAGCGCGGTTTCGCCGGTATCCAGCTTGAGGTTGGGGTCCGCTTTTCTGGAAAGCAGAAACTTGACGACATCGGCATAGCCACCACGTGCTGCCGCGATCAATGCTGTCGTGCCGTTCTCGCTCGGCGCATTGACATCGGCTCCCGCCTCGACGAGGCGCTTCGCAATCTCCAGATGCCCGCTGAATGCCGCATAGGACAAGGGAGTCCAGCCGCTCATGTTGACCGGTGCTCCCGCCTTGATGAGCAATTCGACGACCGGCAAGTGGCCACGAAAGGCGGCAAGGCGCAGAGCAGTATCGCCAGCCGAGTTGCGCGCATTCAACTTGGCGCGCTGACCGATCAGAAAGCTGACCAGTTCGGCATGCCCATCCCGGGCCGCCAGCATCAGCAAGGTGTTGCCCTCGATGTCGGTGGTATCGACCGAAGCGCCCTTCCGTACCAGTTCGGCGATCGTTGCCGTATCTCCCATCTTCGCACCGCTGATCAGGTCGTCATAGGTGGCGGCACCAACGACGGTCGAGAAGGCAAGAGCCAACAAGGTGCCCAGCAGTTTTTTCTTCATGGCGATCAGCAAAGGTTGGAAATTTTGAACAGGCGACTGAAATTTTCGGAGGTCGCCCGGGCAACCTCCGCGAAACTCATTAGACGCAGGCGAGCGATTTCTTCGGCGACATGACGCACGTAAGCCGGTTCGTTCTGCTTGCCGCGATAAGGCACCGGGGCGAGGTAAGGCGCGTCAGTTTCGACCAGCATGCGGTCAAGCGGGCATTTTTGTGCCACTTCCTTGACGGTGGTGGCATTCTTGAAGGTGACGATGCCGGAAAACGAGAGATAAAACCCAAGGTCAAGCGCCTGGCGCGCAATATCCCAGTTTTCCGTAAAGCAGTGCATCACGCCGCCGACCGTATCGGCGCCCTCCTCCTTCAGAAGGCGCAGCGTATCGGCTGCAGATTCGCGCGTATGAACAACCAGCGGTTTGCCACAGGTCCGGGCGGCACGAATGTGCGTGCGAAAACGTTCGCGCTGCCATTCCGGCTTGTCTTTCTGCCAGTAATAGTCGAGACCGGTTTCACCGATAGCAATAACCTTGGGGTGGCTGGCCAGGGCAACCAGCTTTTCTTTGGTCGGTTCCTCGACATCGCTATATTCCGGATGCACACCGACCGTTGCAAAGAGATTGTGCTGCGCCTCGGCCAAGGCGAGAACGCGCGGAAAATCCTCGAGATTGACGCCGATACAGACAGCCAGATCGACCTGATTTTCCTGCATGCGCTGCAAAACCTCCGGCAAACGGCCGGCGAGGTCGGGAAAATCGAGATGGCAGTGGGAATCGACCAGCATGTCGCCGATCAGAGGGTATGCGTCGGACGGGCCGACTGCATCACGCCGCCCAGCAGGCCTTCGATCTTGCGGCGCGCTTCCTGACCGCTTTCGTCATTGTTGAAATGCACCCCGATGCCCTGCGCCCGGCCATTCTGCGCCCCGGCCGGCGTCACCCAGACAACCGTTCCGGCAATCGGCAGCTTCGCCGGATCTTCCATCAGGGAAAGCAGCATGAACACTTCGTCACCGATCTTGTAACTGCGCGTGGTCGGGATAAAGATGCCGCCGGACTTCAGGTGCGGCATGAAGGCCGCGTAGAGCGCCGACTTGGAATTGATGTTCAGCGAGAGAACGCTCGGGCGCTGGGGCGCGGGTTTTGCTTCACTCATCGTTGATCAATTGGCGAACAGGGCTCGGTAGTCCAGAAACAGGCCTTCCAGGAAAAGCCGGGCATTGAGGGGTTGCTCCGCCTCTTGGCGGCGGTTGATCGCTGCACGATACGACTGTATCAGGCGTGCAGGCGGAATCATATCAGCCAACCCTGAAATTGTGGCTTGCTGCTGCAGAAAATAACGCACCGGCAAGCCGTTTCGGGCCAGATTCAGGTCCACCAGCCACTTTTGTAACACCTCGACCACGTGTTTCAACTGCAGTTTACCCTTGCTGTCCTTCACGGCCTTTTCAAGTTCTGCAGCCGTCGCCAGCGGGTCTGTCGTACGGCCGGCTGCCAGTCTTTGGGCCAGTTGGTCCAGCCAGGCGCTCTGGCCGGATTGGGCCAGGCCCAGAGCCAACCCCGGCGCACCACCGGCCAGGGAAAGCCAGTGCTCGGCCTGCTCGAGCCCCTCCTCAGCCAAAATGCGCGCAGCCAACTGTCTGGAAGGCACCGGAACCGGCACCACCTGGCAGCGGCTGCGAATGGTCGGCAGCAGGTGCATTGGCTCGCTTGAAACCATTAAAAACAATGTACCTGGCGCCGGCTCTTCAAGTGTTTTGAGAAGTGAATTCGCCGTGCTCCGGTTCATGGCTTCTGTCGGATTGACGAGCACGATGCGCAAGCCGCCCCGATGGGTACCGACATTGAAGAACTCGTCGAGACCACGCACCTGGTCGATGGTGATTTGCTGGCTCGGCTTGCCTTTGCCCTCTTCGACGACAGCCTCTTCGCGCAACGCATCCGGTTGCAGCAAGCGAAAATCCGGGTGGTTACCCTGCTCGAACCAGTTGCAGGCCAAACAGAATCCGCATGCCAAGCCATCCGCTTGCGGCGCTTCGCACAGCAGGCTGGCTGCAAAGCGGCGAGCCAGCTCGAACTTGCCCAAGCCATGCTGCCCAACCAGCAACAGCGCGTGCGGCAGCCGTTGACGGCGCTCCTGAAGCGACAACCAGACGCGCGAATGAAGTTCGATAACATTCATGTACAGATACTTGAAACGATTTGTTCAAGTTGTTTGCGAATATTGTCCATCGATTGATTGGCATCGATGACGCGGAATCTTGCCGGGCTGGCATGCGCCCTTTCCAGATAGGCCAAGCGCACCCGTTCGTGAAAATCGGCCCGCTCCTGCTCGAATCGGTCCAGACTGCGGTTGGCCAGGACGATGCGTTCGCGTGCCACGTCGAGTGGCAGGTCGAACAGCAGGGTCAGGTCGGGCTGCAGGTGGGCGTGCACCCAGTGTTCAAGGGCAAGGAATTTGGCGCGATCCAGACCGCGCCCCCCACCCTGATAGGCATACGTCGCGTCGCTGAAGCGATCGCAGACCACCCACTCCCCCCGCGCCAAGGCAGGTTCGATCAGGCGGGCGAGATGCTCCCGGCGCGCCGCGAACATCAGCAAGGTTTCTGTTTCCAGATGCATGGGATCGTTGAGCAGCAAGGTGCGCAGCTTTTCACCCAGATCCGTCCCGCCAGGCTCCCGGGTGACATGCACGACACGGCCGCTCTGGCGCAAGGTTTCAGCCAGCCATTCCACATGACTGCTTTTGCCGGCACCATCGATCCCCTCGAAAGTGATGAATTTTCCTTTCACTTCCCACCTCTCTGAAATTTGTTCACTGCCTGATTGTGTTCTTCGAGCGTTCGCGAAAACACGCTGCTGCCATCGCCGCGCGCCACGAAATAAAGCACATCGCTCGCCGCCGGATTCAAGGCAGCCCGCAAGGAGGCCTGGCCGGGCATGGCGATCGGCGTGGGCGGCAAGCCGGGACGCGTGTAGGTATTGTACGGGGTGTCGGTTTGCAGATCCCGTTTGCGCAGATTGCCATCGAAACTGTCGCCCAGCCCGTAGATCACGGTCGGATCGGTCTGCAACAACATGCCCTTGCGCAGGCGATTGACGAAAACCGCGGCCACCATCGCCCGGTCGGCTTCTCGTCCGGTTTCCTTTTCGATGATGGAAGCCATGATCAAAGCCTCTTCCGGCGATTTATAGGGCAAACCTCCGGAACGCTGGGCCCATTCGGCCTCGAGTTTGCGCTGCATGGCCCGGCTGGCCCGGGCGAGCAGATCCAGGTCGCTGGATTGCTTGTCGAAGAGATAGGTATCAGGATAGAGCAGCCCTTCCAGGCTGGGTGCCGTCAAGCCGAGACGTTCGATGATCTGGGCCTCGCTGAGTCCCAGCGTGTCGTGCCGGAGGTCGGGGTGCCGGTCGAGCCGGGCGCGCCACTGGCGGAATGTCCAGCCCTCGACCAGCGTCAAATCGCCTTGCGTCACTTTTCCCTTGAGCAACTTGTCAAGCAACTGATGCGGCGTCGTGCCTTCCTTGACGGCATAGCTGCCGGCCTTGATCGCGGTATCGGCCCGATGGGCACGGGCCAGCAAACCGAGCAATGTCGGATTGATCTCGATGCCTGCTTCACGCATCTGGGTGATGGCCGAGCGCAGGCTGCTGCCCGCGGCAATCCGGAAATCGAGCGGTGAACTGCGCAGGGGAATCGGCTGCTCTGCCCACCACAACAGCCCCCCGGCCGAAATGGCGACGGACAATAGGACTGCCAGAAATATTTGGATGGGTAAGCGCACGGGAACTTGGGGGCAATTTGCCTGGTCTTGCCCGCGAATAACGAGCACGTTATAACGGGCGATATAATATCCGAAACCACTCTGGAGCCTCCATGAACCCCCACTGGCGCAGCTTTCTGGAATCTGCCGATGCCCTGTTCGACGGCGATTCGACTGAACTCCTCGGCTTTGGCGACGCACCTGGCGAATTGCGGGCGGCCAGGCAGCAAACGATCGTCGTACCGCTCACCCATCTGGCACTGATCGAGGCCAGCGGCGAGGACGCCAAGTCCTTCCTGCACAATCAATTGACCAGTGACATCAACCACCTTGGAGAAGGCCTGGCGCAACATGCCGGCTGGTGTACCGCAAAGGGCCGGATGCAGGCCAGTTTCCTGACCTGGCGCCAGGGCGAGCGGTATCTGCTGGCCCTTTCAGCCGATTTGCAGGAAGCCACCCTGAAACGACTGCAGATGTTTGTCCTGCGCGCCAAGGTCAAGCTGACCCCCCTGACCGACACCATGCTGATGCTCGGCATTTCCGGCCCACAGGCGGACGAATCCCTGGCCGATGCGGGCTTGCCCTGCCCGGTTGCCCCGCTGAGCCTGGTGATGCATGACGAAACCACCATCATCCGTCTGGATCCTTCGCGCCTGCTGATCGTTGCACCGGAATCGGCGATGGCCGGCCTATGGCAGAAGCTGACCGTCAAAGCACGGCCGGCTGGCCTTCCCGCCTGGCGCTGGCTTGACATCCGGGCAGCCTTCCCGCTGGTCACGCTGGCCACCAAGGAAGAGTTCGTGCCGCAAATGGCCGATTTTGAAAAGATTGGCGGCGTCAGTTTCCACAAGGGCTGCTATCCGGGGCAGGAAGTTGTTGCACGGACGCAATACCTCGGCAAGGTCAAGCGCCACCTTTTCCGACTGACCAGCAGCCAGGCGCTCAAGGCCGGCGATGCCCTGTATTCGCCGGATAATCCGGACCAGTCCTGCGGCATGGTGATGACAGCGGCCCCCTCGCCGGCAGGCGGCTTCGAGGCACTGGCCGTCGTGCAATCCAATTACGCCGAAAACCTCCGTCTCGGCTCGCTCGACGGCCCGCCCGTCAAGGCTGTTGCCGTCAATCCCTGAGTCGCGAGGCATGTGCCTGATCGTCGTCGGTTGGCGGGTTCATCCAGACTACCCGCTGGTCGTTGCCGCCAACCGCGACGAGTTCTATGCCCGCCCAAGCACTCCCGTAGGACGCTGGCCGGAGTGGCCGCACGTCATCAGCGGGCGTGACCTCGAAGCGGGCGGCACCTGGCTGGGCATGACCGACCATGGCCGCTTCGCGGCCGTCACCAATGTCCGCGAACCGGGCATGGCCAAAGGAAGGCGGTCGCGCGGCGAATTGACACGGAATTTCCTGACGACCGATCTGCCGCCCCAGCACTACGCCAACACCATCGTCTACGCGGATTACCCGGGTTTCAACCTGCTGCTGGCTGACAGCGACACGCTGATGTATTGCTCGAATCGCGACGGCGAACCGCGTGTGCTGCCTCCGGGGATCTATGGCCTGTCCAACCATTTGCTCGACAGTCCATGGCCGAAATTGCTGGCGGCCCGCCAAGCCTTCGCCGAAGCTTTGCCGGGCTTGCCTGATACGGACGCATTCTTCCGGCTCCTCGCCGACGAGCAGATCGTGGCCGATGAAAACCTGCCCAACACGGGGGTTCCGTTGGACTGGGAACGCCTGCTGTCGGCCGTTTTCGTCAAGTCGGAAACCTACGGCACACGAGCATCCACCCTGGCCTGGCAACACCGCAACGGCGGCGTCACCATCCGGGAAAGATGTTTCGGTCCCTGTGGCGAGCCGCTTCAGTCCTCGACAATATCGACCGGGGAATAGCAGGGAACGAGGTCGAACAGTTCGACGATATCGGCATTGCGCATGCGAATGCACCCGTGGGAACCGGGAGTACCCATTTCGGCGTGATCCGGGCTGCCGTGGATGTAGATGTAGCGCCGCATGGTATCGACGCACCCGAGCCGGTTGAAACCCGGCTGGCAGCCGGAAAGCCACAGGATGCGGGTCAGGATCCAGTCGCGTCCGGGATGGCGTTCGCCCAGCTCCGGCGTCCAGATTTCGCCGGTCGGACGACGGCGGACGAAGACCGTGTTTTCCGGCAAACCCGCGCCGATCTTGGCCCGGATGATGTGGCTGCCACGCGGCGTCCGGTAACTGCCGGATTGTTCGCCCACCCCGGCCAGAGCAGTCGATACCGGATAATTGCGCAGCAGATTGCCCTCCTCATCGAACACCTGCAGATGCTGGCGTCCAACCGAAACCCGCAGCCTCATGATGCCTTCCGACGTCGGCTGGCAAAAAAGGCCGACAGCAATGCGCTGCATTCCTCGGCCAACACGCCGCCTTCGACGGTCGCGTGGTGGTTGAGCCGTTCGACGCCAAACAGATCGACGACGCTGCCGTGCACGCCGGTCTTGGGGTCTCGCGCGCCGTAAATGACGCGACTGATCCGCGAATGCATGATGGCACCGGCACACATCGCGCACGGTTCGAGGGTCACGAACAACTCGCACCCCGGCAAACGGTAGTTGCCCAGATTGCGCGCAGCATCGCGCAAGGCGGCAATTTCGGCATGGGCGGTCGGATCGTTTTCACCGATCGGTGTATTGAAGCCGCGCCCGACAATAACCCCCTCGCGGACCACAATGGCTCCGACGGGCACTTCGCCCAGGCATTCGGCGGCGCGCGCCAGCGAAATCGCCTCGCGCATGAAAAATTCATCGTTCATCGTCTCAACATGGCCGGATCGTATTGTGCCGGTGCCAGACCAATCGGCACCATCGGCTTGTAAAGTACCTTCTTCGCAGTTTCGGCCGTCAGGGACATGCATTCACCGCCGCCGCCACGGAATATCCGGCCGGCTGACGTGATGCCGACCAACAGCCCCTTGTCGTCGAACAACGGACCACCGGAAACCCCCGGTCGACAGTAGTTGGACGTCACCAGCACCTCCATGCCCAGCGGCATTTCGCGCCGGATTAGCGTGCCCGATGACCAGGTCAGCCCTTCGTTGCCCGGGAAGCTGACCGTATGCGTCGGGGCCCCCGGATCGAGCGACTCGGACCGGCCCCACTCTGCAATGTAGGACGGCGCGCCGGGAGCGCTCAGGACACAGATGTCCTCGTCGTCCTCCAACTTGGCGTACTTGTCCACCTTCGCCCGTTCATGCGTGGCGCTATTGATGACGATCAGACCGCTCAGCGCGTTTCCGGCAACGACGTGGCAATTGGTCAAGATCCGTTCCGGTGCCACCATGACACCCGAGCCACGACTCTGGCCGCCTACCACCAGATAGGTCGTCCAGGCCAGGTAGGCGGCATCGAAACCGGGCTTGCGTTGCGGGCGAACAAAGCGAGGCTGGGTTTCACGAACCGGGGAAGCCGTTGGTTCCAGTGCCGTCGCCGCTGGCGTTGGCGTCGATGGCACCGCGGCCTGCGGGGCGAGCGGCCGCTCATCGACAGGCACCACCAGCGGTGGCATGTCCCCCTTCTGTTGGCGCAGCGGCTCCTCTGATTGAGCCGGCTTGGGCTGCGACGCCTGGTAGTAACCGACAGCGATCAAGGCGAGGCTGGCCAAGCCCAACCAACGCCAGCCACTTCCCGAGGCCGCTTGTGCCCGCTCCGCTTCGGCGTTCTGGCTGGCCTGCAACTGGCGGTCGTAGGCTGCCCGGCGCTGCGGGTCGATCAGCACGGCATGCGCTGCGGCGATGGCCTGCTGGAAATCGGCATTGTTCGGAAATTCAGCAGCAAGGCGACGATAGGCCGCCTCAATCTGCTCGGAGGTAACCTGCGGCGAAGGCAGGCCAAGGGTCTGGTAATGGCTTTTCATACCGTAAGCATACCAGCCGGCAGGTATCCACGCGCCGGATCACTCCCACTCGATTGTTGCCGGCGGCTTGCCGGAAACGTCATAGACGACACGGTTCAGACCGCGCACTTCGTTGATGATGCGGTTCGAAACGCGGCCAAGCAACTCGTATGGCAGGTGTGCCCAGTGGGCGGTCATGAAATCGCTGGTCACCACGGCACGCAGGGCGACAACATTTTCATAGGTGCGGCCATCTCCCATCACGCCAACACTCTTGACCGGCAGGAAGACGGCGAAAGCCTGGCTGGTCAGGTCGTACCAGCTCTTGCCGATATCCTTTTCGCTACACAGGCCGGCGGCCGCATCGCGCTCGGTGGCATGTGTCGCGCGCAGCTCGTCGATGAAGATAGCATCGGCCCGCTGCAGCAGGCTGGCCGATTCGCGCTTCACTTCACCGAGGATGCGCACCCCCAGGCCGGGACCGGGGAAGGGGTGGCGATAGACCATCTCGCGTGGCAGACCGAGAGCAACGCCGAGTTCGCGGACTTCGTCCTTGAAGAGCTCGCGCAGCGGCTCCAGCAGCTTCAGGTGCATGTCTTCCGGCAGGCCGCCGACATTGTGGTGGCTCTTGATGGTGTGGGCCCCCTTCTTGTTCTTGCCGGCCGACTCAATGACATCCGGATAAATGGTGCCCTGGGCGAGCCACTTGGCAGAGGTCAGCTTCTTTGATTCGGCCTGGAAGACCTCGACAAACTCCTTGCCAATGATCTTGCGCTTCTGCTCGGGATCGGAGACGCCGGCGAGCTTGTCCATGAACTGATCCACCGCATCGACACGGATCACCTTGACGCCCAGGTTGCGGGCAAACATGTCCATGACCATGTCGCCCTCGTTCAGACGCAGCAGGCCGTGATCGACGAAAACGCAGGTCAGCTGGTTGCCGATTGCCTTGTGGATCAAAGCGGCGGCCACGGACGAATCGACGCCGCCGGACAGGCCGAGGATGACCTCCTCATCGCCGACCTGACGCTGGATGGCATCGACCGCTTCGGCAATGTAGTCACCCATCACCCAGTCGTTGCCGCAACCGCAGATGCCGTGCACGAAACGCTCAAGGATCGCCCGCCCCTGCATGGTATGCGTCACTTCCGGGTGGAACTGCACCGCGTAGAACTTGCGGCTTTCGTCGGCCATCGCGGCGATCGGACAGGACGCGGTCGAGGCCATCTTGACGAAACCGGGCGGCAGCTCCATGACCGAATCGCCGTGGCTCATCCAGACTTTCAGCATGCCGTGACCTTCCGGACTGTAGAAGTCGGCGATGTCGTTCAAGAGCGCAGTATGGCCATGGGCGCGGACTTCCGAATAACCGAACTCGCGTGCCTTGCCGGCGGCCTCGGCGGTCATCACCTTGCCGCCCAGTTGCTGGGCCATGGTCTGCATGCCGTAGCAGATGCCGAGCACCGGAATCCCGAGCTTGAATACGATATCCGGCGCGCGCGGCGTATCGCCTTCGGTCACGGAACTCGGACCGCCGGACAGGATGATGCCCTTGGCGCCATAGTTGCGAATGAAATCTTCCGATACATCGTAGGGATGAATTTCGCAAAAGACCTTGGCTTCGCGGACGCGACGGGCAATCAGCTGGGTGACCTGGGAACCGAAGTCGAGGATGAGAATTTTCTGGTGGCTCATGGAAACAATCCGGAAAACGGTGGGCTTGAATGAAAAAGGCGGCTCACCGAGCCGCCCTGTGCCGAATCCGACCGATCAGTCGAGATGATAGTTCGGCGCTTCCTTGGTGATCTGCACATCGTGCACGTGGGATTCGCGGATGCCGGCCGACGTGATTTCGACGAAGCAGGCCTGTTCGTGCATCTGGGCGATGGTGGCGCAACCGAGGTAGCCCATCGAGGAACGCAGGCCACCCATGAGCTGATGAATCACGGCGAGTACCGAACCCTTGTAGGGAACGCGGCCTTCGATGCCCTCGGGAACGAACTTGTCCACATTGGCCGTGGCTTCCTGGAAATAGCGATCGCTCGAACCGGCCTGCATGGCGCCCAACGAGCCCATGCCACGGTAGGACTTATAGGAGCGCCCCTGGAAGAGTTCGACCTCACCCGGTGCTTCCTCGGTACCGGCGAAGAGGCCGCCGAGCATGACGGTATCGGCACCGGCCGCGATCGCCTTGGCAATGTCTCCGGAGTAGCGGATACCGCCGTCGGCGATCATCGGCACGCCGGTTCCCTTCAGAGCCTCGGACACATTCTGGATGGCGGTGATCTGCGGCACGCCCACACCGGCCACGATGCGGGTGGTGCAGATCGAACCGGGGCCGATGCCGACCTTGACACCATCAGCCCCCATGTCAACCAATGCCCGCGCCGCATCGGCCGTCGCGATGTTACCGCCGATGACCTCGATTTGCGGGAAATGCTTCTTGACCCACTTGACGCGATCGAGCACCCCTTGCGAGTGGCCATGCGCCGTATCGACGACGACGACATCGACGCCCGCCTCAGCCAGCAGTTCGACGCGCTCCTCGGTGCCGGCGCCCACGCCGACCGCGGCACCAGCGCGCAGGCGTCCGGACGCATCCTTGTTGGCCAGCGGGTGTTCGGTGGACTTCAGAATGTCCTTGACGGTGATCAGGCCGCGCAGATGGAAATCATCGTCGATCACCAGCACCCGCTCCAGACGATGCGTGCGGATGAGTTCCTTCGCCTCTTCGATGCTGGCGCCTTCCTTGACGGTGACGAGGCGCTTTTTCGGGGTCATGATCGACTTGACGGGTTGATCGAGATTGGTCTCGAAACGGAGGTCGCGGTTGGTGACGATGCCGACCACCTTCCCTGCCCTGTCGATGACCGGCAATCCGGAAATACGGTACTGACGGGTGATTTCAAGCACATCGCGCACCGTCATCATCGGCGAGACGGTGATCGGATCCTTCAGAATGCCGGACTCGAAACGCTTGACCTTGGCGACTTCGGCCGCCTGGGCCTTGGCCGTCAGGTTTTTGTGAATGATGCCGATCCCGCCCTCCTGGGCCAGTGCAATGGCCAGCCGGCCTTCCGTCACGGTATCCATGGCGGCCGAGAGCAACGGCAGATTCAGGGTAATGTTGCGGGTCAGCCGGGTGGCCAGACTGACATCGCGCGGGAGGACTTGAGAATGTGCAGGGACGAGCAGGACGTCGTCGAAAGTAAGGGCTTTTTGCAGCAGTCGCATGGCCTTTGATCCAAGGTCACAAAATCGTATTATACAGAAAAGTCAAGGAAACCCAGATGACCTCGAAAGCCCTTCTTGTTTGTGTCGTTGCCACCGCCCTGGCAAGCCTGGCGGGCGCAACCCTTGCCGAGACCTATCAGTGGAAGGATAGCAACGGCCAAACCGTGATTTCCGACACGCCGCCGCCAACCACTGCCAAAAACCGGCGCGCCATCGGCGGGCAGCCCCCTGCCGTGGTCAGCGAGAAGCCGCTCGAAAAAGCAGCCGATGGCGCGACACCGACTGCCGCTGCCGGTCCGAAAACAACGGCTGAAAAGGACCTGGAGTTCAAGAAGCGTCAGCAGGAGGCCAGGGAAAAGGCCGAAAAGCAGGCCAAAGAGGAAGCGGCAGCAGCCGAGAAACGGGAAAACTGCGAACGCGCCAAGCGCAACCTGGCCGCACTGGAAAACAATCAGCCCATGGTCACACTCGATGAAAACGGCCAGCGCAAGGTAATGGACACCACGCTGCGCCAGCAGGAAGTCGAGCGTGCCCAGCGGATCATCGCCGAAACCTGCCAGTAAGCCGACCGGTCGGGCGGCTCAGGCCTCGGAGGCGTCGGCATCACCGGCGCCTTTTTTCATGACCTTCCCCTCCGCCGCACGCTGCTTGCGCACTTCTTTCGGGTCGGCAATCAACGGCCGGTAGATCTCGATCCTGTCCCTGTCGCGGAGCACGGCATCAAGCTTGGACAACTTGTTCCAGATGCCGAACTTGTTTTTCTTGAGATCGATTTCCGGATACTTGGCCAACAGTCCCGAGGACTCCAGGCCCTGTTGCAGCGTGGCACCCTCCGGCAGGCGGACACGAACCACCTCCTGCTTGTCGCGCATGGCGTAGCAGACTTCGACATTCAACGTTTCAGCCATGGGCGACTCCGTAAACCTGATTGGCCCGACGCACGAAGGCATCGACGAAGGTGTTGGCAATGTGACTGAACACCGGGCCAATGACCTTTTCGAACAACTTGCTGGAAAATTCGTAATGCAGACGAAATTCGATCTTGCAGGCATTTTCGGCAAGCGCCCTGAAATGCCAAGTGCCCTCCAGACGGCGAAAGGGACCGTCAACCAGGCGGATATGCATCGAATTGGGGAAAACCTTGTCGTTTTCGGTGGTAAATGACGATTTCACCGCATGATAATTGATGTGCAGTGTTCCCACGGTCTTCAGCGCATCGCGAAACTTTACTTCGGTGTGACTACACCACGGCAGAAAGGCGGGATAGTCTTCGCAACGATCCACCAGCTCGAACATGCGTTCAGCCGACTGTTCGATCAATACTGTCTTTTCAACCAGAGCCATGCAGCGGCAGTGCGTCCTGAATCCTGTAGAATCGCAATTTTAATGGATCGCCAGGCAGCATGAGCATTACGGTCAATAAAAAAGCCTTTCACGACTACTTCGTCGAAGACAAGTACGAGGCAGGAATCGTGCTTGAAGGCTGGGAAGTGAAGGCCATTCGGGCCGGCCGGATGAACATCAAGGAATCCTACGTGATCATCAAGGGAGGAGAGCTGTTCCTGATCGGCATGCACATCACTCCCCTGACCACTGCCTCGACCCATAACCGGCATGACCCGACACGTACCCGCAAATTGTTGTTGCATGCCCATGAAATCAGCAAGCTGATCGGCAAGGTCGAACGCGCCGGTTACGCGCTGGTTCCGCTCGACCTGCATTTCGTGCGTGGCCGCATCAAGCTGGAAATTGGCCTGGCCAAGGGCAAGAAGCAGCACGACAAGCGCGCCGCCACGATGGAAAAGGACACCAAGCGCGAGGCACAGCGGGCCATGAAGGAATTCCAGCGATAACCGTTTGCCGCAATCGGCGCATAATGTATCTGTCGGAGTTCATGAGGTTCGGCTATGAATAACACCCTGCGTATCATTCTCGCCGATGACCAGTTGCTGATTCGGGCTGGTATTCATGCCCTGCTGGCGTCCTTGCCGGAGTATGAACTCGTCGCCGAATGCAGCGATGGTCATCAGGCGATCGCCGCCGTCCGGCAACACAAGCCGGATGTCATCCTGCTCGACATTGCGATGCCGGGGCCGACGGGAATTGAGGTCGCGCGCGCCATTCGCCTGGTAGATCAGAAAACCCGCATCCTGATGCTGTCGAGCATCGATCGCCGGGAAACCATCGAAGAAGCCCTGCAGGCCGGCGCCGATGGCTATTTGCTCAAGGACTTCGTGCTGGCCGAATTGCTCGCCGCCCTCAATGCGGTTCGCAACGGCCAGCGTTACCTCTCACCCCGTATCGAGCAGTTGCATCGGGAGCCGACAGCGAGCAGCAATCCGGCCGGCAAGACACTGCTCACCGCCCGCCAACTGGAAGTCCTGCGCATGGTGGCATCCGGAAAAACCACCAAGGAAATCGCCCGCTTGTTAAGCATCAGTCCGAAAACCGTCGAATTCCATCGCAGCCGGCTCATGGAACGGATTGGTGCGCACGACGTCACCGGACTGACCCGGTTTGCAGTTCAGAACGGCGTGCTCTGCTAGGACGGCCTACGGACCGGGCGGATGATCCTCGCCGGCGTCACCGGCAAGGAAACTGCGCATTTCCGATGCCATGCAATGCAGGCAATTGGCCAGCGTGTCGACCATGGTCCGCCAGTCCTCGCGACTACCCAGCGTGTGCCCGTGGTCGAGATGACGACGCAGCGAATCCTCGAAACCGCGTGCCAGATCGACGCAACGCTGGCCTGAAAATAGGACGCAACCACTACGGATGTCATGGAGGGCATTGCGCAGGGCAACGGCGTCATCGGCTTCCAGCGCCGCGTACATGCGCTGGCAGAGGAGCGGGTAGTTCTCCAGGAACATGGCCACCAGACGCATGGCGGTCGCCTCGTTGCGACCGAGCGTAACCATCAGGTAGTCAAGATTGCAAAAGCGTTCGCTCTGCGTATGACGACCTTTGTTTGACATAAGCTTCCCTGACGTTCTTGGTATTGTTTGGTCATAGCTTATCGGGAAGCTTATTGCCGGATGAACTGGGCTTTACCCTAGTCCTGCTTGGGCCTGGACGGGAATTCACCGGTGCCGGAAAGCAAAAACCCGCAAGCAGCGCTTACGGGTCTTGAGCAGTGACTGGCGGAGTGGACGGGACTCGAACCCGCGACCCCCGGCGTGACAGGCCGGTATTCTAACCGACTGAACTACCACTCCGCGTCGGGCGCCCCGCCGGCTGACCGGGCGCAGGCCGAATAATAGCACGGGCCGGCGCGTCCGCGTGCAGGACAGCGACTACAATTCCCGATTTTCAGTGGCACGGATGAAGACATGACCGATACCGGCTCCCTCAACCTGGACTGGGCACACGCCCTGATCGCCGGTTTTGTCGCTGCCGGGGCGCGCGAGGCCATCATTTCGCCCGGTTCGCGCTCGACACCGTTTGCGCTGGCCATGCTACGCCAGCCCGGTCTGCGCTGCCACATCGCCGTCGATGAGCGCAGTGCCGCCTTCTTCGCGCTCGGCGTGGCCAAGGTGCAACGGCGACCGGCGCTGCTCCTCGCCACCTCCGGTACGGCCCCGGCCAACTGGCTACCGGCCATCATCGAAGCCAGCCAGTCCGGCGTTCCGTTGATCGCCCTGTCGGCCGACCGGCCACCGGAATTGCATGCCTGTGGTGCCAACCAGACGGTTCCCCAGGTTGGCATGTTCGCCTCGTGGGTTCGTGCCGGACATGCCCTGGGCGTACCGTATGCCGGTTTCGACCCCGGCTACCTGCACCGCCTGGCTGCCCAGACGGTCGAACAGGCCCAGTGGCCTTACCCCGGGCCGGTGCATATCAACCAGCCCTTTCGCGAACCGCTGCTGCCGGCTGATCCCCGGATCAGCAACGAACCGGCGCCGCCGGTCACGCCCCCCCTCCCGAAATGGGTCCTTGATACCAGGCTGCTGTCGGAACTTGCCAAGCGCATTGCCGGCCGCCCCGGCGTCATCATCTGCGGCGAGACGCCGGCCGATCCGGGACTGGCGCCAGCCGTAGCCGCCCTTGCCCGCCGGCTGGCTTGCCCGATCCTGGCTGAACCCTTGTCCGGGCTGCGCTTTGGCCGGCATGACCGGTCGCACCTCTGCGTGCGTTACAACCACTGGCTGGCCGATGCTGGCGCACAAGCCATCGCCCGGCCGGACTGGATCATCCGTATCGGCGCTTTTCCGGTCACCCGCCACCTGCAGAATTTCGTTGCAGCTGCCGCGGCGACCCATATCGTGTTCGACCCCTGGCCGCGCTGGAGCGACCCGCCGCGCCGCGTCACCCATCTTGTCCGCGGCGAGCCGGCCGATCTCTGCGCTGCACTGGCGAAACAGCTTTCATCTCCGGCACCGACCGGCTGGCTGGATGCCTTCCTGGCCGAGGAACGCCGCAGTGCGACCGGCGCCGAGGCTAGCCACATCACGATCGTGGTCGACGAAATGCCGGACGGTGGCGCCCTCTTCGTGGGGAACTCGCTCGCCATCCGACAACTCGATGCCAGTTCCGGGATTTCCGACAAGACTCTGTACTGTCACGCCAACCGTGGCGCGAGCGGCATCGACGGCAATATTTCAACGGCGGCCGGCATTGCGCTGGCTCACGGCCGGACGGTCGCCCTGCTCGGCGATCTGACCTGCCAGCATGATCTGGGCGGGCTGGCCCTGGCGCGTGGCCGGGATCTGGTGATCGTCATGATCAACAATCATGGGGGCGGCATTTTCGACCACCTGCCGCAACGTGCCTTGCCGGAATTCGAGCAGGGCTGGCGGACGCCGCAGGCCGTGGATTTCGGCCACGCAGCGAAAGCTTTCGGTATTACCCATACCCGGGTCGATGCGCTCGACACGCTGCGCCTGGCACTCCGCGATGCGCTGCTGGCCGGCGGACCGCACCTGATCGAACTGCAGCAGCACTAGCCCTGAAATTTCACAAAGAGGTCGGCGGAACCGCCGGAAAGGCGCTCTAATACAGGTGTCAAAGCCGTATGGAGAGGAGTTCCGCCGATGCCAAATTGTACCGCTGAGTTGATGTCGTTTGGGCGCCTGGGTCGCTGTCATATCGAAGCGAATTTTGAAGGGGGCGCGCTGAGTTCGGACGGTGGTCTGATGCTGCTGCGGCAGGTGGATCGCCACCTGGGGCTCTCG
>JBKBHB010000021.1:0-61929 GCA_046297855.1 Azonexus sp. | reverse complement strand
GGTCGGCGCCGACGGGCGGGATTCCTGGGTGCGCCAGGCCGCCGGCCTGGCGGCAATCCATACGCCTTATGGCGAGAAGGGGGTGGTGGCCAATTTCGCCATCGAGAAACCCCATCGTGGCCGGGCCTTCCAGTGGTTCCGCGATGATGGCGTCCTCGCCTACCTGCCATTGCCCGGCGATCGCATGTCGATCGTCTGGTCGACACCCGATGCCCATGCCGATGAATTGTGCGCCTTGCCGGACGATTTGTTCTGTGATCGCGTCGGCGAGGCCGGCCGCGGAATGCTGGGACGCCTGAGCCTGCTCACGCCGCCGGCCGCTTTCCCGTTGCGCCTGATGCGTGTGCCGCAGACCGTGGCGCCGCGGCTGGCGCTGGTCGGGGATGCGGCGCACGGCATTCATCCCCTCTCCGGGCATGGCATCAATCTCGGCTTTCAGGATGCCCGGGTGCTGGCCGGGCTGCTGGCCGCCAGTCAACCGTGGCAGGACATCGGCGAGGAGCGCCTGTTGCAGCGCTATCAGCGCGCCCGGCGTGAGGAAACACTGTTGATGCAGACGACGACTGATGGCTTGCGTCGCCTGTTCCGGGAGACGACACCCGGACTGCGTCCGTTGCGTAATTTCGGTTTGCGCCTGACCAATGGCCTGCCGTTTATCAAGAATGCCCTGGTGCGGTATGCGCTCGGGGCGCTTTAGGAGATTTCCATGCTGAAAAAGATGCTGTCCCTGACCTTGGCCATGGCCTTTTCGTCGTTTGCGGTGGCGGACGAGGCGGATGTCAGGAAAGCCATGGAAGCCAAGCTGGGCACCAAGGTCGAGTCAGTCATCAAGTCGGGCTATCTCGGTCTTTACGAGGTGTATGCCGACGGGGCGATTTTTTATACCGATGACAAGGTGTCGGCCATCATGGTCGGCGCTCAGATGATCGATGCCAGGACCATGAAGAACGTCACCGACGAGCGCATGAAGAAGCTCACCGCGATCCGTTTCGGTGATCTGCCGCTGGATCGCGCGATCAAGCAGGTGCGGGGGGATGGCAGGCGGGTGCTGGCCACCTTCGAGGATCCGAATTGCGGTTACTGCAAGCGTCTGGCCAAGGAAATGCAGAAACTCGACAACGTGACGGTCTATGTCTTTCTCTACCCCATCCTGTCGGAAGACTCGGTGCGCAAGTCGAAACAGATCTGGTGTTCGCCTGACCGCGCCAAGGCCTGGAGCGACTGGATGGTGGATGGCAAGGCGCCGGCGGGACGCGAGGATTGCGATACGACGGCGATTACCCGGAATCAGGAATTCGGGCGCAAGCTGAATATTTCCGGCACGCCGACCATGTTCTTTGCCGATGGTGAGCGGGTGCCGGGGGCCATTCCGCTGGCGCGGATCGAGCAGAAGCTCAATCAGGTGAAGTAAGCATGGCCTGCCGCCACACCGTTGACCGGGGGTGGGGCGATTCCCGGCCGGCTTGCCCGAAGAAAGGGCGATGATGGAAAGGGAGGCATTCGGACAATGCCTCGGACGGGCCTTGCGTTCGTCCCAAGTCCGGCTGGTGGTTTTTTTCGTGCTGACCTGGCTGGGGGTGGCCGGTCTGCTCGCTTTCCTGCTTGCGGAGGGGCGTCAGCAGGCCGAGCGCAAGGCCGAGGCTGATGTGCTGGCTGTTTCTGCCCTGTTGGAGGCGCGCCTGGCGGGTACGATCCGTCGCCTGCAGGCGACGCTTGAACACATTGCCGTCACCCTGCCGCCCGAAGCCTTCCAAGCGTCTGCCCTGGCCAGTCAGGGCGAGCCGCTCCGGCGGAGCTTGATCCTGCATGCGCGGCATTTCCCGGAGGTCGACAGCTTCCGGGTGTTTGATGCCGAGGGGCGCTTGATCCACGGGTCGGGTGGCCGGCGTGATGAGGTGAATGTTCGCGATCAGGCGTATTTTCGGGTCTTTGTCGAGGGGCAGGGCAACGGCCTGTATTTTTCCGCCGTCGAAGTCGATCGTGCCGCCGCCCGTTCCGTGATCAATGTTGCCGTACCGGTCCGAGCCGAGCGTGGCGGGTTGCGGGGCGTGGTGGTCGCCCGGCTTGACCTGACCTACCTCGCGCAGTGGTTCGATAGTCTGGCGGTCGGTGCACAGGGCGTGGTTTCCTTCCGGCGGGTCGAAGACGGCAGCCTGATCCTGCGGCGGCCTGTCCTGCCGGAGCGGGTGAATCAACCCCTGCTCAACCATCCCCTTCAGCAGCAGATCGAGGCGGGGGCGCGCTCGGGCACGTTGCGCATGCGGGCGACCCTGGACGGTGTGGAGCGCATCTACGGCTATCGTCGCTTGGGCGATTACCCGCTCTACGTCATTGCCGGTCTGGCGACCGATGACGTACTGGATGACTGGCGCCATTCCTGCATGCTGGCCGGGGTGGCCGGCCTGTTGCTCTTCCTGGCCCTGTCGCTGGCGCTCGTTCGCGTCCTGCGGGCCGGTGCGCGCGAGACGCGGACGGCGCGCCGCTTGCAGGATAGCGAGGCGCGTTATCGGATGTTGGCCGAAAACAGCCATGACGTGATCTGGACCATCGATATTCCGAGCCGCCGCTTTACCTATGTCAGCCCGTCAGTGAGCAACATGCTGGGTTATGCGGTCGGGGAAGTGGTCGGCCGGTCGTGCGATACCTGGCTGACGCCGGACTCGGCGCTGCGCTTTGGGCGTGAGATCGACCTCCGCCTGCGACGCATCGCTGCCGGGGATCCTGCCGCTGGCGTGCTGGTCAGCGAACTGGAAATGGTCTGCAAGGATGGCCAGCAGATTGCCGTCGAGGTGGTGTCGAGTTATCTGCTGGACGAAGACGGCGTGCCGCGCACCATCCTCGGTATTACGCGCAACGTGAGCGAACGCAAGGCGGCGGAGAGCGCCCTGCGCGAGAGTAATCGGCAATTGCATGCCCGGATCGAGGAAATCGGGCGCCTGCAGTCGGCACTGCAGGAATTGGCGGTGCGGGACAGCCTGACCGGACTGTACAACCGGCGCTACCTCGACGAAACCCTGGAGCGCGAGGTGTCGCGGGCGCGGCGGGAGGGGATTCCGCTCTCGCTGGTCATGCTCGATATCGACTATTTCAAGCGGGTCAACGATACCTATGGCCACCAGGTCGGTGACGAGGTGCTGCGCACGTTGGCGGCCACCCTGTCGGCCGACGTACGGGCCGAGGACGTCGCCTGCCGTTACGGGGGCGAGGAATTCCTGATTCTGCTGCCGAATATGCCGCTCGCGGCCGCCCTGGCGAGAGCCGAGGCCTGGCGGGCGGCCGTTGAGGGGCTGACGATCAGCCATGGCGATTTCGTGCTGACCTTCACCATTTCGCTGGGGGTGGCCGCCTATCCGGAGCATGGCAAGACGCCGGACGACCTGACCCGCTGCGCCGACCAGGCCCTGTACAAGGCCAAGCGCGAGGGGCGCAACCAGGTGGGCGTGTTGAGCGACTGACGCGCCGTCGCTTTGCCCGGTCAAAACCGGGTTTTCTGTTGTATCGATCCCACTTTTTACCACGTCGGCATGACGGCGGGCCGGGGTGCTCTGATCTCGATCAACTCCTTACAAGTCACTTTAAGTGTTGTTTTGCGAGCATTGATTTTTAAAGGAAAAATCTGCTCAAAATTCCATTCCAAAATGCGCGTAAGTCCTTGTTGCGTAAGAAAAAATTCCCAATTTTTCTATTGACGGAGGGGGGTTGTTGTTTTAAAGTGGGTAAACGTGTTGAAAAGTGGGTAAACAGGGAGCAAGGCGAGGGATGTTCGAGGGGGCGGCAGCACTCAATCTGGATGCGAAGGGGCGACTTGCCATTCCGGCAAGGCATCGCGAAGCCCTGCTCGCCGCCAGCGAGGGATCGCTCGTCCTGACTGCGCATCCGCATCGTTGTTTGTTGCTTTACCCGGCGCCGGCCTGGCAGCCGATTCGCGATCAAATTCTCAAAGCCTCCAGCCTCGATCCGCGCGCAGCCTCCATCAAACGTGTGCTGGTTGGTAATGCGCGGACCGAGGAGCCGGATTCGGCCGGGCGCATCCTGATTGCCCCGGAGTTGCGCGACTACGCCCAATTCGAGAAGACGGTCTATCTGGTTGGCATGGGCAGCCATTTCGAAATCTGGAGCGAGGCGGGCTGGAAGCAGCAGAATGACCTTGCGGCGGAGGCGCTGTCCGGCGACCTGCCGCCCGGCTTCGGGGATCTGGTGCTGTGACGGCGAGCAGCGCCCACGTCACGGTGCTGCTCGAGGAGGCGGTGGAGGCCTTGGCGATCAAAGCCGGCGGTACCTACATCGACGCCACCTTCGGGCGGGGAGGGCATAGCCGCCGGATTCTTTCTTGTCTCGATGAACAAGGGCGTCTGGTGGCGCTCGATCGCGACCCGCAGGCGATTGCCGCCGGGAAGGCGATGGTTGATCCCCGTTTTCGGCTGGTGCACCGCGCTTTCGGCGAATTGGCCGAGGCAGCGGGCGAGGCCGGGATTTCCGGTGTGGATGGAATTTTGTTTGATGTAGGGGTGTCGTCGCCGCAAATCGACGATGGGGAGCGCGGTTTCAGCTTCCGCTACGACGCGCCGCTCGACATGCGGATGGATACGACGCAGGGCGAGACGGCGGCCGAGTGGCTGGCGCGGGCCGAGGTGAGGGACATAACGGAGGTCATCAAAAATTATGGCGAAGAACGGTTTGCTTTCCAGATTGCAAAGAAGGTTGTGGCTGCTCGGCTCGAACAACCTATTGTCACAACAGGTCAGTTCGCGGCCCTCGTACGCGAGGCCGTGCGCACCCGTGAACCAGGGCAGGACCCGGCGACGCGCAGCTTTCAAGCTCTACGGATTCATATCAACCAGGAGCTCCGCCAGCTGGAGGTAGCCCTGCCGCAGGCGCTTGCTCTGCTGAAGCCGGGTGGCCGCCTGGTCGTGATTTCCTTTCATTCGCTCGAAGACCGCATCGTCAAGCGTTTTATGCGGGCGCAATCGACGCCGGATGCCTTGCCGAAGAACCTGCCGCTGCGTGCCGATCAGCTGCCCAAGCCGGCCTTGCGTCTGGTGGGCAAGGCAATCAAGCCGACTGCGGCCGAGATTGCGGCCAATCCGCGGGCGCGCAGCGCCGTGATGCGTGTGGCCGAGAAGCTGTGATGCTCCGTTTCAACATGATGCTCCTCTTGATCGTCGTCGTTTGTGCGCTGGGTGTGGTGACCTCCCAGCATCGGGCGCGCAAGTTGTTCCAGGCCGTCGAGGCAGAGCAGGAGCGGGCGCGTCAGCTGGATATCGAGTACGGCCAGCTGCAGCTCGAGATGTCGACCTGGGCCAATCATCCGCGGATCGAGAAGATTGCCCGCGAGCGCTTGCACATGGTGGCGCCGGATGCGCTGGGGCGGGTCGTCAAGGCAGACCCGGCGGCCGGGCGGAGGGGGCGCTGATGGTCGTGCGTCGTCGCCCGCAGCGCGGCCACCGTTTCACCGAGAGCCCTGTCCTGCAGCTGGCGTTGCAGGGGTGGCGTTCGCGCATGGTCGGCCTGCTGCTGATGGGGGGCTTCCTGGCCCTGGTCGGGCGGGGTTTCTACCTGCAGGTGATCAATAACGACTTCCTGCAGCAGAAGGGCGATTCGCGCTATCTGCGCGACATCGAGATTTCTGCTTCCCGCGGCAAGATCGTCGACCGCAATGGTGACATGCTGGCGGTGTCGACGCCGATGAAGACGATTTGGGCCATTCCGGGCGATGCCCGGCAGATGACGGGCGAGCAGAAAAGCCAGCTGGCCGGCCTGCTGGACATGAGCGTGCGTGAACTTGATGCCAGGATCGCCGTCGAGAAGACCTTTACCTTCATCAAGCGCCAGGTGTCGCCGGAGGTGGCCGATCGCATCGCCGCCCTGAAGCTGCCGGGCGTGCATCAGGAAAAGGAATACCGCCGTTTTTATCCGACGGGCGACATGACCGCCCATATCGTGGGCTTTACCGGCGTGGATGACAAGGGGCTGGAGGGGGTCGAGCTGGCCTTCCAGAGCAGCCTCCTTGGTCGTCCGGGGAGCCGGACGGTGATCCGCGACCGGCGCGGCAATATCGTCGAGGATGTCGGTGCGACCCGGCCGCCGCAGGATGGCAAGGATGTTCGCCTGGCGCTCGATTCCAAGATCCAGTACCTGGCCTACAGCCAGTTGAAGGAGGCTGTCGAAAAGCACAACGCCAAGGCGGGCGGTGCCGTGGTGATCGATGCCCGGAACGGCGAAATCCTGGCGCTGGCCAACTGGCCGACCTATAACCCGAACAACCGGGAGAAGCTGTCGGGTGCCCAGTTGCGCAATCGCGCCATCACCGATACCTATGAGCCGGGTTCGGTGATGAAGCCGTTTACCGCAGCGCTGGCGCTGGAGCGGGGCAAGGTCCGTTTCGATACGGTGATCAACTGCGCGCCGGGGCGGATGAGCATCGGTCCGGCAACGATTTCCGATGCGCATCCGCATGGTGCGCTGACCGTCGCGCAGGTGATCCAGAAGTCTTCCAACGTCGGCACGGCGAAGATCGCCCTGGGATTCTCGCCCAAGGAAATGTGGGATCTGTTCGACAGCCTCGGTTTCGGCCAGGCGCCCAATCTCGGATTCCCGGGCGAGGTGGCCGGCCGTTTGCGTCCGTGGAAGAACTGGCGCCCGATCGAGCAGGCAACGATGTCCTACGGCCATGGCATTGCCGTCAGCCTGATCCAGATGGCCCGGGCCTATACCGTGTTTGCACGCGACGGCGAGCTGATGCCCTTGTCGCTGCTCAAGATCGAGGACGCGCCGCCCCGTGGCACGCCGATCTTTTCGCCGCAGACCGCCCGCGAGCTGCGCGCCATGCTCGAAATGGCGGCCGGTCCCGAGGGAACGGCGCCCAAGGCGCGTGTGCCGGGCTATCGTGTCGGGGGCAAGACCGGTACCGCCTACAAAGTGGAAGGCGGCGCTTATGCCCGCAAATATGTGGCTTCCTTCGTCGGGATCGCGCCCATCAGCGATCCGCGTCTGGTGGTGGCGGTGATGATCGACGAGCCGACGGCGGGCGGCCACTACGGCGGCGACGTGGCAGGCCCGGCCTTTTCACAAATCATGGGGGGCGCCCTGCGTACCCTCGGGGTGCCGCCGGATGCGCCGGTGCAGGTTGCGGCGGCGGATTCCGGAAAGGGCCGGCTATGATTTCGCCGCGCGAATTGCTCGACCGGCTGGCGGCGCTGGGCGTGACGCCGAGCGGGGTTGCCGATGACAGCCGTCAGGTACGCCCGGGCGACCTCTTTCTGGCCTATCCCGGCGATCTGGCCGACGGCCGTCATTATGTCGCCGATGCCCTCGCCCGCGGTGCCGTGGCCGTCCTCTGGCAACCCGGCGGCGAGTTTGTCTGGACGCACGCCGTGCCGAACCTGCCGGTCGACGCCTTGCGGCCGCTGGCCGGGCCGCTCGCCCATGCCGTGTATGGCTATCCGAGCGAGGCTCTGTCGCTGATTGCGATCACCGGCACCAATGGCAAGACAACGATCAGCCAGTGCCTGGCACGGGTCTATCCGAAGCCTTGCGCCATCATTGGCACGCTGGGCGTCGGTTTTCCGGGCGAGCTGGTGGAAACCGGCTTCACAACGCCGGAAGCGACGACGCTGATGCGCTGTCTGGCCGAGTTCCGCGGGCGTGGCGCAGCGGCGGTGGCCCTGGAAGCCAGTTCGATCGGCATTGCCGAAGGTCGCATGAACGGTGCCCGGGTCGATGTGGCGGTCTTCACCAATTTCACGCGCGACCATCTCGATTATCACGGTACGATGGAAGCCTATGCCGACGCCAAGGAGCAGCTCTTCCACTGGCCGCGGCTGCGGACGGCCGTGGTCAACCTGGACGACGCGCTGGGGCGCAAGCTGTCGCGCGAAGCGACGGCTCTGCGCGTGCTCGGCTACGCCATCGGGGAGCAGCGCCGCGATTACCCCGCCGCGGTGCGGGCCGAAGACCCGGTCGATACGCCCTTCGGTCAGCGCTTCAATCTGGTGTTGCCGAACGGCCGGGCGGTGGTCGATACGATGCTGGTCGGTCGCTACAACCTCTCCAACCTGCTGGCCATCGCTGCCGTCCTCTACGATGCCAGCCTGGCGGCGCAGGACGTGGCACGCCGTCTGTCCGAACTGACGCCGCCGCCGGGGCGCCTGGAGCGTGTCGGGGGAGAGGGTGAGCCGCTGGTCGTGGTCGACTACGCCCATACGCCGGATGCGCTGGAAAACGCACTGACTGCCCTACGCGCCGTGGCCGACAGCCGAAATGGCCAATTGGTGGTCGTTTTCGGCTGCGGCGGCGATCGCGACAAGGGCAAGCGCCCGGAAATGGGTGCCGTCGCCGAACGCTGTGCCGACCGTGTCCTGGTGACCAGCGACAACCCGCGCAGCGAAGCGCCGGCAACCATCATTGCCGACATCGTGGCCGGCATGCGCCAGGCGGAAACCGAAATCGACCGCGCAACCGCCATTCGCCGCGCCGTGCTCGAAGCCGATGTGCGCGATGTCGTGTTGCTCGCCGGCAAGGGGCATGAACCCTATCAGGACATGGGCAGCGTCCGCCTGCCGTTCTCCGATGTCGAACAAGCCGGTGCCGCGCTCGCCCAGCGTCGGGCTCAACAGGAGGGAAGTGCATGATGAACGGTTTGCTGTCACAGGTCGCCCGTGATGTGCAGGGCCGGATGGTCGGCACCGATGTCGCGGTCGACGGGGTGTCGACCGATACCCGGGCCATCGCCCAGGGGGCCCTGTTCGTTGCGCTGGCCGGGGAGCGTTTCGATGCCCACGATTTCCTGGAGCAGGCGGTTGCCGGCGGCGCGGCGGCCTTGCTGGTTGCCGATGCGGCCCGCCTGCCGGCCGGCGTTCCGGCCGTCGTGGTGGGCGACACCCGCCTCGCGCTCGGCCGCCTGGCGGCTGCCTGGCGCGCCCGCTTCACCCTGCCGGTGATTGCCGTGACCGGCTCGAATGGCAAAACGACGACCAAGGAAATGATCGCCGCCATTCTCAAGGCGGCCTACGGCGCCGCCGTGCTATCGACGCGCGGCAACCTGAACAACGACATTGGCCTGCCGCTGACGCTGCTGGGCTTGTCGCCGGCCCATCAGGCGGCGGTGATCGAGATGGGTATGAATCGTCCGGGGGAAATCGCCTATCTGGCGAAGCTCGGCGCGCCAACGGTCGCGCTCGTCACCAATGCCCAGCGCGCGCATCTCGAAGGGATGGGCGATCTCGATGAAGTGGCGCGTGAAAAGGGCTCCATTTTCAGCGGCCTGCCGGCCGATGGGGTGGCGGTGATCAATGCCGACGATGCGTATGCCGATGCCTGGCGGGACATGGCGGCCGGGCGGCCGGTGCGGACTTTTGCCATTGATCACGCAGCCGACGTGCGCGCCACGGTGCGCCAGCACGGGCTGGAGCTGGCACTCGACCTGCAGGCGCCGGAGGGCGAGGCTGCCATCGCCTTGCGCGTGCCCGGACGCCATAACGCTCGCAACGCGGTCGCCGCTGCCGCCGCCTGCCTGGCCGCCGGCGTTCCGCTGGCCGCCGTGGTCGCGGGCCTGGAGGGGTTCGCCGGCGTCAAGGGTCGCTTGCAGCGGCGGATGGGCAAGAGCGGGGCGGAAATCCTGGACGACACCTACAACGCCAATCCCGATTCGGTTCGCGCCGGCATCGACGTGCTGGCCACCACCATTGGCCGCAAGATTCTTGTCCTGGGCGACATGGGCGAAATCGGCGAAGCGAGCGGTCAGTATCACGACGAGATCGGCGGCTATGCCAAGAGCCAGGGGGTGGACCTGCTATTCGCGCTGGGCGAGGCGACCAAGGCTGCCGTGCGCAATTTCGGCGAAGGTGCCCGTCACTTCTGCCATGTCGACAAGCTGATCGCTGCCCTGAACAAGGAAGCTGGTCCCGAGACGACCGTCCTGGTCAAGGGGTCGCGCTTCATGAAAATGGAACGGGTGGCCGACGCGCTGGCCGTTGCCGAGGAGAAACACTGATGCTGCTCGCGTTGGCGCAATGGCTTGCCCAGGACGTTCGCTTCTTCAACGTCTTCAATTACATCACGCTGCGTGCCGTGCTGGCGGCGATGACGGCCCTGCTCATTTCGTTGGCTGCCGGTCCGCGTGTCATCCGCTGGCTGGCAGCCAAGAAAATCGGCCAGGCCGTGCGCACCGACGGGCCGCAGACCCATCTGGTCAAGTCGGGCACGCCGACCATGGGCGGCGTGCTGATCCTGATCGCCATCGGTATCACCACGCTGCTCTGGGGGGACCTGACCAACAAGTACGTATGGACCGTGCTGGTGGTCACGATGGGCTACGGCATCGTCGGCTGGTACGACGACTGGAAGAAGGTGGTGTATCGCGATCCGAACGGGCTGGCCAGTCGTTGGAAGTTCTTCTGGCAATCGGTGCTCGGCATCGGCGCCGCGCTGTTCATCGCCTTCTCGGCCAAGAGCCCGGCCCAGACCGAGCTGATCATCCCGTTCATCAAGACGGTCGCCTATCCGCTGGGCATCATCGGCTTCATCACGCTGACCTATTTCGTCATCGTTGGCACCAGCAATGCGGTGAACCTGACCGATGGTCTGGACGGCCTGGCGATCATGCCGACCGTCATGATCGCCTCGGCCTTTGCGCTGATTGCCTACGTCACCGGTCATGCGGTGTATGCCAAGTATCTGCTGATTCCCTACGTGCCGGGGGCCGGCGAGCTGTGCATTTTCCTCGGCGCCATTGCGGGCGCGGGGCTGGGCTTCCTGTGGTTCAACGCCTATCCGGCCGAGGTTTTCATGGGCGACGTCGGTGCGCTGGCACTCGGCGCGGCGCTGGGCACCGTCGCGGTGATCGTGCGTCAGGAAATCGTACTGCTGATCATGGGCGGCGTCTTTGTCATTGAAACCCTGTCGGTCATGTTGCAGGTCAGCTGGTTCAAATACACCAAGCGCAAATACGGCGAGGGGCGGCGCATCCTGCGCATGGCGCCGCTGCACCACCACTTCGAACAAACCGGCTGGAAGGAGACGCAGGTTGTCGTCCGCTTCTGGATCATCACCATCATGCTCGTGCTGATCGGGCTATCCACCCTGAAGCTGCGGTAAACACATGGAACTCAAGGGCAAACGCGTTCTGGTGGTCGGGCTCGGCGAGTCCGGACTGGCGATGGCCAAGTGGCTGCATCGCCAGGGGGCCATCGTGCGCGTTGCGGATTCACGGAGCGCTCCACCGAACGTCGATGCCTTGCAGCGCGTTGCGCCCGGTGCCGAATTGCTGGCCGGGCCGTTTGCCGGAGCGCCGTTCGCGCAGGCCGATCTGGTCGCCCTGTCGCCGGGGGTGCCCAAGGCGACGCCGGAGATCGCCGCTGTTGCCGACAAGCTGGTGTCGGAAATCGAACTGTTTGCGGCCGGTGTGCGGGCGCAGGCGCCCGGCTCTCGGATCATCGCCATCACCGGCAGCAACGGCAAGACGACGACCACGGCACTTGCCGCCCATCTGCTCAATGGTGCCGGGGTGCCGGCCATCGCCTGCGGCAACATCTCGCCGTCGGCGCTCGATGCCTTGATGGATGCGCAGGATGCGGGGGCCTTGCCGCAGGTCTGGGTGCTCGAACTCTCCAGCTTCCAGCTCGAAACCACGCACCACCTGAACGCCGACGCCGCCACCGTCCTCAACCTGTCGGAAGATCATCTCGATCGCTACGACGGAAGCCTGGCCAACTATGCCGCCGCCAAGTCGCGCATTTTCCAGGGCCGGGGCGCAATGGTCTTGAACCGCGATGATGACTGGTCGATGGCCAACGGCCGTTGCGGCCGCAAGATCGTCACCTTCGGCCTGAATGCCGCGCCGCGCCAGGTCGATTACGGCTTGGTCGAAGAGGCCATCGTGCGGGGCAAGGAAAAGCTGGTCGCACTGGCCGAGCTGATGTTGTCCGGGCGGCACAATGCGGCGAACGCCATGGCGGCCCTGGCGCTGTGCGAAGCGGTCGGGGTCGCCCCGGAGCGCCTGGTCGGACCGCTGAAGACTTTCAAGGGGCTGCCGCACCGGGTCGAGACGGTGGCCGAGATCGACGGTGTCCTCTATGTCGATGATTCCAAGGGCACCAATGTCGGTGCCACGCTGGCTGCCATCGAGGGGATGGGGCGCAAGGTCGCCATCGTGCTCGGCGGCGACGGCAAGGGGCAGGATTTCTCACCGCTCAAACCGGCGCTGCAAAAGCATGGCCGCGCCATTGCCCTGATCGGCCGTGACGCGGCCGCGATCGGTAGGGCGCTCGAGGGCAGCGGTGTGCCAACCTGCATCGTCGGCGACATGGAAGCCGCCGTGCGCTGGCTGGCCGGCCAGGCACGGCCCGGCGATTGCGTGCTGCTCTCGCCGGCCTGCGCCAGCCTCGATATGTACCGGAACTACGCCCACCGGGCCCAGGCCTTCATCGCCGCGGTGGAGGGATTGCCGTCATGATGATCGGTGCGCTCGACGCTCCCCGCCGCCAGGTGGCCGAAATCGATCATGCCTTGCTGTGGAGCGTGCTGATCCTGCTGTTCGCCGGCCTGGTGTTCGTCTATTCGGCGTCGATCGCCATCGCCGAGGGCGGGCGGGCCACCGGCCACCAGCCGGCCTATTACCTGATCCGGCAGGGGGTTTTCCTGTGCATCGGGCTGGTCGCCGCCGCCGTCACCTTCCAGGTGCCGCTCACGCTCTGGCAAAAATACGCGCCCTACCTGTTCATGGCCGGGGTGGTGATGTTGGCGCTGGTGTTGATTCCCGGCATCGGGCGCGACGTCAATGGCGCCCGCCGCTGGATTTCGCTCGGCTTCGCCAACCTGCAGCCGTCCGAGCTGATGAAGCTGTTTGCCGTGCTGTATGCGGCCGATTACACCGTACGCAAGATCAACGTGATGCACGACCTGAAGCAGGCCTTCCTGCCGATGTTTGGCGCGATGGCCGTGGTCGGCGGCCTGTTGCTCAAGGAGCCCGATTTCGGCGCCTTCGTCGTCATCATCTCGATCGCCATGGGTATCCTGTTCCTCGGCGGATTGCGTGCCCGCCTCTTCGCCTTGCTCATTGTCGGCCTGCTGATCGCCTTCGCCGTCCTGATCATCGTCTCCCCTTATCGCCGTGACCGCATTTTCGGTTTCATGGATCCTTGGGCCGATGCCTATGGCCGCGGCTATCAGTTGTCGCATTCGTTGATCGCATTCGGCCGGGGTGAACTGTTCGGCGTTGGCCTGGGGGGCAGTGTCGAAAAACTGTTCTATCTGCCGGAAGCCCATACCGATTTCCTGCTCGCCGTGATCGCCGAAGAACTCGGTTTCGTCGGCGTTCTCGCCGTCATTGCGCTGTTCGCCATTCTCGTCCAGCGCGCCTTCGCCATCGGCCGCCAGTGCGTGCAACTCGACCGGCTCTATCCGGCCCTCGTGGCGATGGGCATGGGGGTCTGGTTCGGGGTGCAGTCCTTCATCAACATGGGCGTCAATATGGGTCTGTTGCCGACCAAGGGGCTGACCTTGCCGCTGATGAGCTTTGGCGGGTCGGGCATCGTCGCGAACTGCGTGGCGCTGGCCATCCTGCTCCGGGTTGACTGGGAGAATCGCCAGTTGATGCGGGGAGGCAAACTATGAGCAAAACCATCCTGATCATGGCAGGGGGAACCGGTGGCCACATTTTCCCGGCGCTGGCGGTGGCCCATCGCTTGCGCGATGCCGGCTGGCGCGTGGTCTGGCTCGGCAATCCGGACGGGATGGAGGCCAAGCGGGTGCCGCAGCACGGCTTCGAGATGGTCTGGGTCAAATTTGCTGCGCTGCGCGGCAAAGGCCTGCTGCGCAAGTTGTTGCTGCCGCTCAACCTGCTGCGCGGCTTTGCGCAGGCCTGGAAGGCCATCCGCCAGGTCAAGCCAAACGTCGTGCTCGGCATGGGCGGCTACATCACCTTTCCGGGGGGCATGATGGCCGCGCTGACCGGCGTGCCGCTGGTCCTGCACGAACAGAATTCAGTGGCCGGTCTGGCCAACAAGGTGCTGGCCGGCGTGGCCGATCGCATCCTGACCGGCTTTCCGGGCGTGCTGAAAAAAGGCGAATGGGTCGGCAATCCGGTACGTCCGGAAATCGCCCGGATCGCTCCGCCGGCCGAGCGTTTCGCCGGGCGCACAGGCCCGTTGCACGTTCTGGTGATCGGCGGCAGTCTCGGGGCGCAGGCCCTGAACGAGATCATTCCGCAGGGGATGGCCCGGCTGGCGGCCGGTGAATTGCCGCAAATCGTCCATCAGGCCGGCGAAAGGCATATCGAGGCCTTGCAGGCCAACTACGCGGCAGTCGGCGTCCAGGCCCACTGCGTGTCCTTCATCGAGGACATGGCGGGAGCCTATGAGTGGGCCGATCTGGTCATTTGCCGGGCCGGGGCCCTGACCATCGCCGAACTGGCAGCGGCGGGCGTGGCGAGCATCCTGGTGCCTTTCCCGCACGCGGTCGATGACCACCAGACGGGCAACGCCCGTTTTCTGGTCAACGTTGGCGGAGCCTTCCTGTTGCCGCAAACCGAACTGACGCCGGACAGCATCGCGCTGATTCGCAACTACGGACGCTCCCAGTTGCTGGAAATGGCCGAAAAGGCCCGCAGCCAGGCCAAGCCCGATGCTGCCGAGGCCGTTGCCCAACTTTGCATGGATATCGCCAAATGAAACACAAGGTCAGGAACATCCACTTCGTCGGCGTCGGCGGTTCCGGCATGAGCGGCATCGCCGAAGTGCTGGCCCACCTCGATTTTCATGTCAGCGGATCCGATATCGCGGCCAGTGCGACGACCCGCCGTCTGGAGGCGGAAGGGATCAGGGTCATGATCGGCCATGCCGCCGAAAACATCACCGGGGCCGATGTGTTGGTCGTGTCGACCGCCGTCAAGGCCGACAATCCGGAAGTGGTGGCCGCCCGGGAGAGGAAAATTCCGGTCGTGCCGCGCGCCCAGATGCTGGCCGAACTGATGCGCCTGAAAAGCGGCATCGCGATTGCCGGCACGCACGGCAAGACGACGACGACCAGCCTCGTGACCAGCATCCTGGCCGAGGGCGGTGTCGATCCGACCTTCGTCATCGGCGGCCGCCTGAATGCGGCCGGCGCCAATGCCCGTCTGGGGAGTGGCGATTTCCTGGTGGCCGAGGCCGACGAGTCGGATGCCTCCTTCCTGTTCCTGTCGCCAGTCATCTCGGTCGTCACCAATATCGATGCCGACCACATGGAAACCTATGGTCATGACTTCGAGCGCCTGAAGACGGCCTTCGTCGATTTCCTGAACCGCCTGCCCTTCTACGGCGTGGCGGTGGTGTGCGGTGACGACGCCAATATCCGCGACATCCTGCCGCGCGTCCCGAAGCAGGTGATTACCTACGGTCTGGCAAAGGAAAACAACTTCTACGCCGAGAACATCGTCGCCGAGGATGGCCGCATGCGGTTCGACTGCGTCCGGGTCAACGGCACGACCACCCGGCTGTCCGTCGTGCTCAACACGCCGGGCATGCATAATGTCCTCAACGCCCTGGCCGCCATCGCCGTCGCGACCGAAGTGCAGGTGGCCGACGAAGCCATCGTCAAAGCACTGGCTGAGTTCAAGGGTGTCGGCCGCCGCTTCCAGCGTTATGGCGAAATCCCCCTGCCCGGTGGCGGATCCTTCACGCTGGTCGACGACTACGGGCATCACCCGGTCGAGATGGCTGCCACACTGGCCGCCGCCCGCGGCGCTTTCCCGGGGCGCCGCCTGGTACTGGCTTTCCAGCCGCACCGCTATACACGGACGCGCGACTGCTTCGAGGATTTCGTCAAGGTGCTGAGCACGGTCGATGCGCTCTGCCTGGCCGACATCTACGCCGCCGGCGAAGCGCCCATCGTCGCGGCCGACGGCCGCGCGCTGGCCCGCGCCCTGCGCGTCGCGGGCAAGGTCGAGCCGGTCTTCGTCGAGGATATCGCGGCCATGCCGCAAACGATCATGGATGTCGCCCGTGCTGGCGACGTGGTGTTGACCATGGGTGCCGGCTCGATCGGCGCGGTGCCCGGCAAGTTGGTGGAAGGCAAATGAGCGCTTTCGGTAAAGTTGCAGTCCTCTTCGGCGGTACCTCCGCCGAGCGCGAGGTTTCCCTGAACAGCGGTTCGCGGGTGCTGGCCGCCTTGCAGGGACAGGGCATCGATGCCCATCCCTTCGATCCGGCCAGCCAGACGCTGGACGACCTGAAAGGCTATGACCGTGCGTTCATCGCGCTGCACGGCCGCCACGGCGAGGACGGCACCATCCAGGGGGCGCTCGAGGTGATGCACATTCCCTATACCGGTTCCGGCGTGCTCGCCTCGGCGCTGGCCATGGACAAGTTTCGCACCAAGCTGATGTGGCAGGCTGCCGGCTTGCCGGTGCCGGAATACGCCCTGCTGACCGCCGATTCCGACTTTGCCGAGATCGAGGAGCAGCTCGGCCTGCCGCTTTTCGTCAAGCCGGCCCGGGAAGGTTCGTCGATCGGTGTCACCAAGGTCAAGGAACGCGGTGCGCTGAAGGCCGCCTACGAGGAGGCCGCCCGCCACGATCCGCTGGTCATTGCCGAAAAGGGCGTGATGGGGGGCGAATACACGGTGGGCATCGTCGGCGACGAGGTACTGCCGATCATCAAGATCGAGCCGGCGACCGAGTGGTACGACTACGAAGCCAAGTACAACCGCGACGATACCCGTTATCTGTGCCCCTGCGGCCTGCCGGAGGCGAAGGAAATGGCCATCCGCAAGGGCGCGCTGGAAGCCTTCCGCGTCTTGGGCGGTCGCGGCTGGGGGCGGGTCGACTTCCTGATGGACGAGGCCGGCAACCATTACTTCCTGGAAGTGAACACCGCACCGGGCATGACCGATCACTCGCTGGTGCCGATGGGCGCCCGCGTCGCCGGTCTGGATTACCCGGCCTTGGTGCGTCGCGTCCTGGAACTGGCGGCAAACGACTGACGAGCGGACCGATGCATGTGGAACAAACCGCACCTGTTGAACGCGCTGGCCGACCTGCTGATGCTGGTCGCCGCGGCAGCCTTGCTGGCTGCCGCCGCCGTCTGGCTGGTGCGGGTGCCGTCGCTGCCGGTGCGTCAGGTGGTGTTCATCGAAGCCCTGCCCCACACCAAGCGCGGCGAGGTGGAGCAGGTGCTGCCGCCGGCGCTGAAGGGCAATTTTTTCAGCCTCAACCTGGAGGCCGTACGCGGGGCCTTGGAAAAGCTGCCCTGGGCCCGCAAGGTGGATGTCCGTCGCCAGTGGCCGGACCGTCTGGAGGTGCGGATCGAGGAGCACAAACCGGTGGCGCGCTGGGGCGAGGGGCGGGGCGAACTGGTCAACAGCTACGGCGAGGTTTTTCTGGCCAGCCTGCCGGAGGAGGAGGCGAGCGCCATGCCGCTCCTCTTCGGGCCGGCCGGTACGGCGCCCGAGGTGCTCAAGGAGTACGGTGCGCTGCTCGATGCCTTCAGGCCGGTGGGCGAAACGCCCGTCCAGGTCACGCTGTCGCCGCGTCTGGCCTGGCAGCTCAAGTTGCAGAACGGCATGTTGGTCGATATCGGACGGGAGCAGCCGAAGTCCCCCGTGGGCGTGCGGCTGGCCCGGTTTATCGAGGTGTATCCGGAAATGATCGCCAATCGGGCGGTCAAGCCGGCTGTGGTGGATTTGCGGTATCCGAATGGCTTTGCGATGAGGGTCGCGGCCGAGGGGAAGGGAAAGTAAGCATATGAGCAGGGACAACAAGGATCTGGTCGTCGGTCTGGACATCGGGACGTCGAAGATCGTGGCGCTGGTCGCCGAGATCAATCAGGAGGGCAACCTCAACGTCATCGGCATGGGGTCGCAGGATTCGCGCGGCCTGAAAAAGGGTGTCGTGGTGAACATCGAGGAAACGGTGCACACCATCAGCCGCGTCATCCAGGAAGTCGAACTGATGGCCGACTGCAAGGTGAGCAATGTCTATACGGGCATTGCCGGCAGCCACATCAAGAGCTTCAACTCGAACGGCATGGTGGCGATCAAGGACAAGGAGGTGACCCCGAGCGACGTCGAGCGGGTCATCGAGACGGCCCGGGCCATGCCGATTCCGGCCGATCAGGAGATCCTGCACATCCTGACCCAGGAGTTCGTCATCGATGGCCAGGACGGCATCCGTGAGCCGATCGGCATGAGCGGCATGCGTTTGGAAGTCAAGACGCACATCGTCACCGGTGCCGTGTCGGCTGCCCAGAACATCGTCAAGTGCGTGCGGCGCTGCGGCCTCGAGGTCAATGATCTGGTCTTGCAACCGCTGGCCTCCAGCTACGCCGTGCTGTCCGAGGACGAGAAGGATCTCGGCGTCTGCCTGATCGACATCGGCGGCGGCACGACCGACATCGCCGTGTGGACCCAGGGCGCCATCCGTCATACGTCGGTGATTCCGATTGCCGGCGACCAGATTACCAACGACATTGCGATGGCGTTGCGCACGCCGACCCGCGAGGCCGAGGACATCAAGTGCAAGTATGGCTGCGCCCTGTCGCAACTGGCCGACGTCAGCGAAAACCTCGATGTGGCCGGCGTCGATGACCGGCCAAGCCGCAAGTTGAGCCGCCGGGCGCTGGCCGACGTGATCCAGCCGCGTGTCGAGGAGCTGTACGAGCTGATTCAGAACGAACTGCGCCGTGCCGGCTTCGAGGAAGTACTGTCGTCCGGCATCGTGCTGACCGGCGGCGCCAGTGTCATGCCCGGCATGGTCGAACTGGGTGAGGAAATCTTCCACATGCCGGTTCGTCTGGGCAATCCGAAGTACCACGGCAGCCTGGCCGATGTCGTGCAGAACCCGCGTTTCTCGACGTCGTTCGGCCTGCTGCTCGAAGCCCAGGCCCAGCGCAAACGCGGGCAGAAGATTCAGGAAAAGCAAGGCATCAAGGATGTCTTTTCCAGCATGAAGGATTGGTTCGTCAAGAACTTTTGATTTGAATTGAAACGGTTTTTTCAGAGGAGGTAGTCATGTTTGAGATCATCGAGAAAGACGAAGACTGCGGTACGATCATCAAGGTGTTCGGCGTTGGCGGGGCCGGTGGCAACGCCATCGAGCACATGATCAACGAAGGGGTGAACGGCGTGGAATTCATCGCCGCCAATACCGACGCCCAGGCATTGAGCCGCAATGCCGCAGCAACCAAGCTGTCGCTGGGCAAGACCGGCCTTGGCGCCGGTGCCAAGCCGGAAAAGGGCCAGGAAGCCGCTCAGGCCCACCGCGACGAAATCCGCGCTTCTCTGGAAGGCGCCCACATGGCATTCATCACCGCCGGCATGGGCGGTGGCACGGGGACGGGCGCCGCTCCTGTGGTGGCCGAAATCGCCCGTGAAATGGGCATCCTGACCGTCGGCGTGGTGACCAAGCCGTTCAGCTTCGAAGGCGCCAAGCGCATGAAGGCGGCCGAAGCCGGGATTGCCGAATTTTCCAAGCACGTCGATTCGCTGATCGTCATCCTCAACGACAAGCTGATGGAAGTGATGGGCGACGATGCTGACGTCGACGACTGCTTCAAGGCGGCCGACGACGTGCTGAAGAACGCGGTGGGCGGCATCGCCGAAATCATCACCTACCCGGGCCTGGTCAACGTCGACTTCGAAGACGTGCGTACCGTGATGGGTGAAATGGGGCGCGCCATGATGGGCTCCGCCGCTGCCGCCGGTGTCGACCGCGCCCGCATCGCCGCCGAACAGGCCGTCGCCTCGCCACTGCTCGAAGGCGTTAACCTGTCCGGTGCCAAGGGTGTGCTGGTCAATATCACCGCTGCCAAGGGCAACCTGAAGATGAAGGAGGTCAACGAGGTCATGAATACCGTCAAGGCCTTCGCCGCCGAAGACGCCCACATCATCTTCGGTGCGGTGTACGACGAACTGATGGGCGACGCGCTGCGCGTCACCGTCGTCGCCACCGGCCTCGGCCAGGCCGTTGCAGCCTCGCGCAGCAAGCCGGAAGTATTCACCCAGCCGGTGCTGGTCCAGGCCACCGGGACGCACGACGCGGTCGCCTTCGGGGCCGGTCCGGCCATCGACTACAACCAGATCGCCGATGTGCCGGCCGTCGTGCGCAAGCGCAACGTCACCGTCGAAGCCCTGGCCAACAGCGGCGTCGATCGCTACGACATCCCGGCCTTCCTGCGCAAACAGGCGGATTGATGCATCAGCAAGCCATTCTCTGAAAAAGGGCGGTGGCGGGTTGTGTTACAATCCGCCACCTTCCCCAATCATTCAAGCACTTAGCATGCTCAAGCAACGCACGCTCAAGACGGTTATTCGCGCCTCTGGTGTCGGCCTGCACGGCGGCGTCAAGGTCAATCTGACCCTGCGCCCGGCCGCCCCGGATACCGGCATTGTCTTCCGTCGCGTCGATTTGCCCGAGCCCAAGGAAATTCCCGCCAAAGCGGTGCTGATTGGCGATACCCGCATGTGTTCCTGTCTCGAAGTGGATGGGGTCAAGGTGGGCACCATTGAACACCTGATGTCCGCCCTCTGCGGTCTGGGCATCGACAATTGCTGGGTCGACCTGGATGCGCCGGAAGTGCCCATCCTCGACGGTTCGGCCGCGCCATTCGTTTTCCTGATCCAGTCGGCCGGAATCGAGGAGCAGAACGCGGCCAAGAAATTCATTCGCGTCACCCGGCCCATCGAGGTGCGGGATGGCGACAAATGGGCCCGTTTCGAGCCCTACGACGGTTACAAGCTGACCTTTTCCATCGTCTTCAATCATCCGGCCATCGACAAGTCGGCCCAGAAGGCCGAGATCGACTTTGCCGAGCAGTCCTACATCCGTGAAGTGTCGCGCGCCCGGACTTTCGGCTTCATGCAGGAAGTGGAATATTTGCGCGAAAATGGCCTGGCGCTGGGCGGCGGTCTGGAAAATGCCATCGTGCTCGACGAGTTTCGCGTGCTGAACCAGGATGGCCTGCGTTACGGTGACGAGTTCGTCAAGCACAAGATCCTCGACGCGGTCGGCGATCTCTATCTGCTGGGCCATCCGCTGCTGGCGGCTTATTCCTCGCACAAGGGCGGCCACGCCCTGAACAACCAGTTGGCGCGCGCCCTGTTGCAGCAACAGGACAGCTGGGAATTCGTCAGCTTCGATCAAGCCGCTGCCGCGCCGCAGGGCGTGACCCGCTGGCTGGCCCAGGCCGCGTAAGCCATCATGTGGCTGCTGCGCCTGCTGGCAGTCATCGTCGTCATTGCCATTGGCGCCGGCATCGTGCTTTATGCCTTTACCGGCAATCGCCGGTATCTCGCCTTCAGCTGGCGCCTGTTCCGTTACGCCCTCGTTTTTGCCTTGCTGGTTTTTGCGCTGATGTTCGTCGAGCGCCTGGCCGTCATTCCGTTCTAGCGGCCCGCTGTAGCAGGGTGTCGAGTGCTGAACGCAGGGGGCCCGGGGGCAATCTGTCCGCCGTTTCCTGCAGGGTCCCGAAAGCCTTGCGGGAGAGCGGTTTCAGTGTCGATGTCCTTGTTTGGTAAGGGTTTTGGCGCGGTTGCACTTTGACTTCAAGGGCGCTACACTCCGGGCCTCCCCTGGATAACTCGTCGCACAGTCGCTGGCTCATCTGGCGAATCTTGGTGGCGACTGCGCCGTTATCGGCGTGGATAATGACTTTCCCCGACTTGTAATTGGCCACCCGTGCCGCGTGGCGCAGCCCTCCCGGGGCGATGGCGTCGAAGCGGTGCGAGAGCTTTTGCAGCAGGCGCGCATGGGCCAAGACCCGGCCGATGGTGGCGTCGCTGTCGAGGTAGTGCTCTGGCCCTTGGTACATAGGAGGTTCCGTGCAGATCATTCTGGTTTCACGCCATTTGAAGGCGGCGCGCACAATCACCATTATGCCTCGCCATGTGGTTGCCGCGGCATTCCTCTTTCTGGCCCTGGTGGTTGCAGCGTCGCTGTTGCTCTCCTGGCTGTCGGTCCATTTTCGCCTGCCGCTGGTCGAGGATCTGCTGGTCAGGGTTCAGCTGCAGGAAAGCCAGAAAACCCGGAGCTATCTCGACAGCAATCTGCAGTTGATGGCTACCCGCCTCGGCGAGCTGCAGGGGCAGGTGTTGCAGCTCGATGCGCTGGGCGACCGGGTGTCCGGTCTGGCCGGCATTCAGCGCGAGCGGCCGGGAGAGGCCGCGAAGGGGCCCCAGGGCGGTCCTTACCTGCCGGCCCCGATGAGTCCTTATGCGCTGCAGGACGAAATTGATCGTCTGGCCGGCCAGGTCGAGCGCTACAGCGATGATCTGGTTTATCTGGAGGCGCGCCTGCTGGACAAGCGGGTCAAGGACCGTCTGTTGCCGACCACCTTGCCGGTCAAGGATGCGACGCTGGGCTCGTTCTTCGGTTACCGCACCGATCCGTTCGCCGGCCTGCGTGCGATGCACGAGGGGCTGGATTTTTCGGCCGAACCAGGCACGCCTGTCGTGGCCGCTGCCGACGGTGTGGTGCTGGCGGCCAGCTTTCACCCGGAATACGGCAACCTGATCGAGGTCGATCATGGCCAGGGGCTGACGACCCGCTATGCCCATCTTTCCCGCATGGATGTGACGCCCGGCGCCCTCGTCAAGGGAGGCTCCCGGATCGGCGCGGTGGGCAATACCGGCCGGTCAACCGGGCCGCACCTCCATTTCGAAGTGCGCCAGTTCGGTGTGGCCCGGGACCCGGCGCCCTTCCTCCGGCAGGGGGGCGAATATGCCGCGTTGAAACGCCGCTGACGCCGCCGCGGACTTGATTCAGGTCGTCGTCATCGGCCGGGAGGGGCGTGTTAGAATCCGCCCTTTGCTGCACCGCGCAACCACTGAAGAACGCGATGATATCCGGCCTACTCAAGAAGATTTTCGGCAGCCGCAATGACCGGCTGATCAAGCAATACACCCAGACCGTCAAGCGCATCAACGCGCTGGAGCCGGCGCTGCAGGCGCTCAGCGACGCGCAGTTGCAGGGCAAGACCGACGAGTTCCGCCAGCGCCATGCCCAGGGCGAGTCGCTGGACGACCTGCTGCCGGAAGCCTTTGCCGTCGTCCGGGAGGCCGGCAAGCGGGTGCTCGGCATGCGCCATTTCGATGTTCAGATGATCGGGGGCATGGTCCTGCATTACGGCAAGATCGCCGAAATGCGCACCGGCGAAGGCAAGACCCTGGTCGCGACGCTGCCCGCCTACCTGAACGCGATTTCCGGCAAGGGGGTGCATGTCATTACAGTCAATGACTACCTGGCGACCCGCGACGCCGAATGGATGGGGCGCCTGCACCGCTTCCTCGGCCTTACCGTCGGCGTCAACCTGTCGCAGATGGATCACGAGGCCAAGCAGGCAGCCTATGCGGCGGACATCACCTACGGTACCAACAACGAATTCGGTTTCGACTACCTGCGCGACAATATGGTCTATTCGGCCGACCAGCGCGTGCAGCGCGGTTTGAATTTCGCCATCGTCGACGAGGTGGACTCCATCCTGATCGACGAGGCGCGCACGCCGCTGATCATCTCCGGTCAAGCCGACGATCATACCGATCTCTACCTGCGCATGAAGGACGTGGTGCCCCGGCTGACGCGCGCCATGGAAGAAAAGGGCGAGGGCGATTACTGGGTGGACGAGAAGGGGCATCAGGTCCATCTGTCGGAAGCCGGCTACGAGCATGCCGAGCAGTTGCTCACCGAGCATGGCCTGCTCAAGGAGGGTTCCAGCCTTTACGATGCAGCGAACATCTCGCTGATGCACCACCTGAATGCCGCCCTGCGCGCCTTGTCGCTGTTTCACAAGGACCAGCATTACGTGGTGCAGAACGGCGAAGTGGTCATCGTCGATGAATTCACCGGCCGCCTGATGGCCGGCCGCCGCTGGTCGGATGGCCTGCACCAGGCGGTCGAGGCCAAGGAGGGCGTGCCCATCCAGGCCGAGAACCAGACCCTGGCGTCGATCACCTTCCAGAACTATTTCCGGATGTACGGCAAGCTGGCTGGCATGACGGGTACGGCCGACACCGAAGCCTACGAATTCCAGCAGATCTACGGTCTGGAAACCGTCGTCATCCCGACCCATCGCCCGATGGTTCGCAAGGACATGAACGACCTGGTGTACAAGACGGCCAACGAAAAGTACGCGGCGATCATTGCCGACATCAAGGATTGCGCCAAACGTGGTCAGCCGGTGCTGGTCGGCACGACCTCGATCGAGAATTCGGAGCTGCTGTCGCGCCTGCTGGACAAGGAGAAGCTGCCGCACCAGGTGCTCAATGCCAAACAGCATGCCCGCGAAGCCGAGATCGTCGCCCAGGCGGGCCGGCCGGGGATGATCACCATCGCCACCAACATGGCGGGGCGCGGTACCGACATCGTGCTCGGCGGCAACATCCAGAAGGACATCGACGCCATCCACAACGACGAAACCCTGTCCGCTGACGACAAGGCGGCCAAAATCGCGGCCTTGAAGGGCGAATGGCAGAAGGTGCACGAGCAGGTGCTGGCCGCTGGCGGCTTGCACATCATCGGCTCCGAGCGCCACGAATCGCGGCGCATCGACAACCAACTGCGCGGCCGCGCCGGGCGTCAGGGCGATGCCGGATCGTCGCGCTTCTATTTGTCGCTCGACGACCAGTTGCTGCGCATTTTCGCCGGTGAGCGTCTGCGGGCCATCATGGACAAGCTGAAGATGCCGGAGGGCGAAGCGATCGAGCACCCGCTCGTCACCCGTTCGCTGGAATCGGCGCAGCGCAAGGTCGAAGCCCGCAACTTCGATATCCGCAAGCAGCTGCTGGAATACGATGACGTTGCCAACGACCAGCGCAAGGTCATCTACCAGCAGCGCAACGAATTGCTGGAAACCGAAGACATCTCGGAAACCATCACGGCCATGCGGCAGAGCGTGATTGCCGAAATTTTCCGCGCCCATGTGCCGGCCGATTCGGTCGAAGAGCAGTGGGACATGGAAGGTCTGGAGCGCGCCCTGGCGGCCGAATTGCAGATCGAGGCGCCGGTCGCCCAGTGGTTCAAGAGCGAACCGACGCTGTCCGACGAGGCCATTCTCGAACGCATCGTCAAGGGGGCCGACGAAGCCTATCAGGCCAAGGTGGAACTGGTTGGCGCGCCGACCTTCCGCCAGTTCGAGCGCAACGTCATGCTGCAGAGCCTGGACAGCCACTGGCGCGAGCATCTGGCGGCGCTCGATCACCTGCGCCAGGGGATCCACCTGCGCGGTTACGCACAGAAGAATCCGAAGCAGGAATACAAGCGCGAGGCCTTCGAATTGTTCGAAGGCCTGCTCGATCTCGTGCGCCGCGAAGTGACCCGCCTCGTCTACACCGTGCAGATTCGCTCGCCGGAAGATGTCGAGGAAACCGCGCCGCACGCCGATGTGCAGAATGTGCAGTACCAGCATGCCGGTTACGACGAGGCGCTGGGCGAGGGCGGCACGCCGCCGCGGGCGGCGACGCCGGTCGAAAACGGCCCGAAGATCGGGCGCAACGATCCCTGTCCCTGCGGTTCGGGCAAGAAGTACAAGCACTGCCACGGGAAACTGAGCTGAGGCAGTAGTCCGTCGTCAGCAGGCGGGCGTCGCTGGCAAAACCGATGCGACGTTGGCCTGCGCCTTGGCCGCAGCGGTTTTGCCAATCACTTCCTCTTACTCGCAACGACGAACTCATCATGCCTGTCAATTACGCCACCCCTGCTGCCGACCAACTTCTTCCCGTCGCCGGCGTTCGCCTCGGTGTTGCGGAGGCCGAAATCCGCAAGAAGAACCGCCGCGACTTGACCTTGATTGCGCTCGATACCGGCTGCACGGTGGCGGGCGTCTTCACGCAGAACCGCTTCTGCGCGGCGCCGGTTCAGCTGTGCCGTCAGCATCTGGCGGCAGGCAAGGAAATCCGCGCCCTCGTCATCAATACCGGCATCGCCAACGCCGGGACCGGCGAGCCGGGCCGCCGGACGGCGCAGGCGTCGTGTGACGCGGTGGCAGCCTTGCTGGGGATCGGCGCCGATCAGGTTCTGCCCTTTTCGACCGGCGTCATCCTCGAACCGTTGCCGGTTGACCGCCTGAAGGCCGGCCTGCCGGCGGCCAAAGCCGATCTCAAGGCGGACAACTGGCATGCCGCCGCGCACGCCATCATGACCACCGACACGGTGGCCAAGGCCGCATCGCGCCGCATCACGGTCGGTGGCAGGACGATCACCATTTCCGGCATCTCGAAGGGTGCCGGCATGATCAAGCCGAACATGGCGACCATGCTCGGCTTTGTTGCCACCGATGCCGGCATCGCCCAGTCCCTGCTCGAGACGCTGGTCAGGGAGGCGGCCGATGCGTCCTTCAACTGCATCACCGTCGATGGCGATACCTCGACCAACGACTCCTTCGTGATGATCGCCACCGGCCAGTCCGGGGCGACCTTCGCGTCGCCAGCCGATGCCGGCTGGGATGAGGTCCGGGCGGCCATCGTTGCGGTTGCCGCTGAGCTGGCGCAAGCCATCGTCCGTGACGGCGAGGGCGCCACCAAGTTCATCACCGTCGCCGTGCAGGGCGGTAAAACGGTCGCCGAATGCCGTCAGGTCGGCTATGCCATCGGCCACTCGCCGCTGGTCAAGACGGCCTTCTTTGCCTCCGACCCCAATCTCGGCCGCATTCTGGCGGCAGTCGGCTACGCCGGCATCACCGATCTCGATGTTGATGGCGTCAAGGTCTGGCTGGATGACGTGCTGGTCGCCGAAAACGGCGGCCGGGCGGCCGCCTACCAGGAAGCGGATGGCGCCCGCGTCATGGCGCAGGCCGAGATCACCGTGCGCGTCGACCTCGGGCGCGGCACGGCGCAGGCCACCCTCTACACCTGCGATTTCTCCTACGACTACGTCAAGATCAACGCCGACTACCGAAGCTGAGCACCGTCATCGGTCCGCCGGCCTGCCCGGTTCCGGGCCGGTTGTGCTGGCCGTCACCTCCCCGCGGATGCTCGCCTGGATCGGAGATGCACTGGGCAAGGGCGAGCCGGCAGCGCCCCCGGAGGAGCCCTCAGCGCCGGCGCAGGCGGATCATTCGGAACCAGCCGCCGGCGAGGGCCGGCTGGTCGTGCTCCAGCGCCAGTTGGGGCGCGGCGGGGAGCAGCGCTTCAAACACGACATCGAGTCGGGTTGCCACCCGGCGCACCAGCGGGTTGACCAGTCGGCGCAGCAGGGCGGGCTGGTCGCGGCGCAGGAACTTGTCGAACACCAGCACGCTGCCACCGGGTTTGACGACGCGGGCGATTTCGGCAAAGCAGGCCGCCGGGTCGGGGACGACGGCCAGGATCAGGTGGAGCACGGCGTGATCGAAGGCGCCGTCGGCAAACGGCAGGCGCTGAACGTCGCCCTGCACCGCAACGAAGTCGGCCGGGCCGACGCGGGGCAGGGCGCGGCGCAGCATGGCGTGGGTCAGATCCAGCCCGACGTAGTGATGCTGTATCGGCAGATGCGGCAAATCCAGTCCGGTGCCGACCCCGGCCAGCAGCACGCGGCCGGCTTCGGCCGGCAGGGCCGCCAGGCTGTGGCGACGGGCCGCCCGCGTGGCCCGCGACAGCAGCGCATCGTAAAACGGCGCGATCAGCGTGTAGGTGTGCTGGAGGCTCAATGCAGGGCGCGCGGTACGGCGAGGACAAATTCCGGAATCTCGGCTTCGAAGGGCGTGCCATCTTCGGCCACCATCTGGTAGCTGCCTTTCATCGTGCCGATCGGCGTGGTCAGCGAAGAGCCGCTGGTGTATTCGTAGCTTTCACCGGGGCGCAGCAGCGGCTGCTGGCCGACGACGCCCAGGCCGCGCACTTCCTGAATCGCGTTGTTGGCATCGGTGATGATCCAGTGACGGGAAATCAGCTGGGCCGCAAGCTGCCCGGTGTTGGTGATGGTGATCGTGTAGGCGAAGACGTAGCGGTCGTTTTCCGGATCGGATTGTTCCGGAATGAACTGCGGACGGGGATGGACTTCGATACGATACTTGTCGTCGGGCATGGGATAATTTCGGTTGTTCTTGTGGAAGGGTTCATTATGTCAGCCAAAGATTACGTCATCGCACCGAGCATCCTGTCCGCCAACTTCGCCAAACTGGGCGAGGAGGTGGCCAACGTCATTGCCTCGGGGGCCGACTGGATTCACTTTGACGTGATGGACAACCATTATGTTCCCAACCTGACCATCGGCCCCCTGGTTTGCGAGGCCATCCGGCCGTGCACGTCGGCCCCGATCGACGTGCATCTGATGGTCAAGCCGGTGGACCGCATCATCCCCGATTTCATCAAGGCCGGGGCCAATATCATCACCTTTCACCCGGAAGCCTCCGAGCACATCGACCGCAGCCTGTCGCTGATCCGCGACGGCGGCTGCCAGGCCGGCCTGGTCTTCAATCCGGCCACCCCGCTCGATCACATGGACTACGTGATGGACAAGCTCGATGTCATCCTGCTGATGAGCGTCAACCCCGGCTTCGGCGGCCAGAAATTCATCCCGGGCACGCTGGCCAAGGCGAAGCAGGCCCGCGCCAAGCTCGATGCCTACGCGCGCGAAACCGGCCGCCGCATCCGCCTTGAAATCGATGGTGGCGTGAACACCGCCAATATCGCCGAAATCGCCCGCGCCGGCGTCGATGCCTTCGTTGCCGGCTCCGCGGTCTATGGCGCTGGCAAGGACAGCGATCCGCACCGCTACGATTCGATCATCGGTGCGTTGCGCAGCGAACTGGCCAAGGTCTGAAATGCGTTTCCAGTCGGTCACCTTCGACCTGGACGGCACCCTGCTCGACACCATCGCCGACCTGGCCGAAGCCTGCCGCCTGATGCTTGACGAGATCGGTGCCCCGCAGCGCACCCCGGCCGAGGTGCACAGCTTCGTCGGCAAGGGCATGGCGGTGCTGGTCGAGCGTTGCCTGACCCACGGCAAGCCACCGACGGCCGCGGCGCTGCATGCCGCCATCGAATCCTTCAAGCGTCATTACGCCGAGGTCAATGGCCGTTTCACGCTGCTCTATCCGGGGGTGCTCGACGGCCTGCGGGCGTGGCGGGCCAGCGGGCTGAAAATGGGCGTCGTGACCAACAAGCCCGGCCTGTTCACCGAGGCGCTGCTCGACCGCATGGGCCTGAGCGATTTCTTCGACGTGATCGTTTCCGGTGACACCACCGCCCACAAGAAACCGCATCCCGAGCCCATCCTGCACGCCTGCCGCCTCTTCGGCGTACGGCCCGACCGCAACCTGCACATCGGCGATTCGGAAAACGACATCCACGCCGCCCATGCCGCCGGTTGCCCGGCTTTCTGTGTGCCCTACGGCTACAACGAAGGCAAGCCGGTGGACAGTGCCGATTGCGATGCGCTAGTATCCGATCTGCTTGCCGCCTACCAGCGAGCCCTCACCTTCAAGACCTCCTGACGAAATGACCGCCTTGCAACACGGGAACATCGAGTTTCGTTGGCGCCGCTGGCGTCCGTAATCGCTCGTCCGTTCGGCGCCCACGTTGAGACAGGGCGCATGCAGTGTGCAAAACAACCGTCATTTTCGAGGCTTCCCATGACTGAAACCGAATTCAACGCGCTGGCCGCGCAAGGCTATAACCGCATCCCCGTTTCGCTGGAGACGTTTGCCGACCTCGACACGCCGCTGTCGATCTACATGAAACTGGCCAACGGTCCCTACACCTACCTGCTCGAATCCGTGCAGGGCGGCGAGCGTTTTGGCCGCTACTCCATCATCGGCCTGACGGCCCAGACGCGCATCGTGGTCAACGGCCACCAGGTGCTGGTGCTGACCGGCAACCGCATCGCCGAGCGGGAGGACGACACCAATCCCCTCGACTTCATCGGCAAATTCATGCAGCGTTTCCGCGCCCCGCCGTCCAGCGGCCTGCCGCGCTTCTGTGGCGGCCTGGTCGGCTGTTTCGGCTACGACACCGTGCGTTATGTCGAAACCCGCCTGACCCGCACCCACAAGCCGGATGAAATCGGCACGCCGGACATTGGCCTGCTGCTCTCGGAAGAGCTGGCCGTCGTCGATAACCTGTCCGGCAAGCTGACCCTGATCGTCTATGCCGAGCCCGGCTTCCCCGGGGCTTACCAGAAGGCGCGTTCCCGGCTGAAGGATTTGCTCGGCAAGCTGCGCCAGCCGGTCGCGTTGCCGGCCGAACAGCCGGCACATTCCGAGCCGGCGGTGTCCACCTTCGGCGAGGCCGCCTTCAAGCAGGCCGTGCTCAAGGCCAAGCGCTACATCACCGAGGGCGACATCATGCAGGTCGTCCTCTCGCAGCGCATGACCAAGCCGTTCCGGGCCAGCCCGCTGGCCCTCTACCGCACCCTGCGCAGCCTGAATCCGTCGCCTTACATGTTCTATTTCGATTTCGAGGACTACCATGTCGTCGGCGCCTCGCCGGAAATCCTGGTGCGCCTCGAGGGCGAGCGCGTCACCGTGCGACCGATTGCCGGCACCCGCAAACGCGGTGCTTCGCCGGAAGAGGATGCGGCCCTGGCCGTCGAACTGCTGGCCGACGAGAAGGAGCGCGCCGAGCACACCCAGTTGCTCGATCTCGGTCGCAACGATTGCGGCCGCGTCGCCCAGGTCGGTTCGGTCAAGGTTACTGAAAACATGATCGTCGAGCGCTACTCGCACGTGATGCACATCGTCTCGAACGTCGAAGGCAGGCTGCAGCCGGGACTCGACGCCCTCGACGTGCTGCGCGCCACTTTCCCGGCCGGTACGGTGTCGGGCGCCCCCAAGGTGCGGGCCATGGAAATCATCGACGAACTGGAGCCGGTCAAGCGCGGCATCTATGCCGGCTCGGTCGGCTACCTCAGTTTCAATGGTGACATGGACGTTGCCATCGCCATCCGCACCGGCATCATCAAGGACGGGAGACTGCATGTCCAGGCCGGGGCCGGTATCGTCGCCGATTCCAATCCCGAAGCGGAATGGCAGGAAACCCAGAACAAGGCACGGGCCGTGCTGCGCGCCGCCGAGCTGGCCGAACAAGGTCTCGATACCCGCTTCCACTGAGCGGGGGCGGCATGTTGGCGCAAAAAAGCCGCTCACGCGGAGCGGCGGCTCAGGCTGTCTGGCCTGCCGGCTCAGTCTGGCTGATGCCAGGCCTCGTCGGCCGCCAGTTCCGGCATCTGGCGTGCCGCGTAGGAGCGCACGGTGCCCGATTCGAAATAGATGCGGGCGAGCAGTTCGGACAGCACGCCGGTGGTGATGAAATGCACGCCGGCGATCAGCGTGCCGATGCCGACAATGAGCAGCGGCCGGCCGCCGATCGGCTCGCCCAGCCCGAACTTGACCCAGGCCAGCCAGGCCAGTACCAGCCCGGAGATCGCCGTCAGCGCCAGGCCGATGCTGCCGAAGAAATGGCCGGGGCGGGCGCGAAAGCGCATGAAGAAATAAACCGCGATCAGGTCGAGGATGACCCGGAAGGTGCGCGATATGCCGTACTTCGAAACACCGGCCGTGCGGGCGTGGTGCGTCGTCGGCTCCTCGGCGATGCGGCGCGGCGTCGTCACGGTTGCCATCCAGGCCGGGATGAAGCGGTGCATCTCGCCGTACAGGCGGACGCGCCGGATCACGTCGCCGCGATAGGCCTTCAGGCTGCAGCCGTAGTCGCGCAGCTTGACGCCGGTCAGGCGGGCGATCAGGCGGTTGGCGATTTTCGACGGAATCTTGCGCAGGAACAGGCCGTCCTGACGGTTCTGCCGCCAGCCGGCCACCAGGTCGAGGTCTTCATTGAGCAGGCGGGCGACCATCCGCGGGATGTCGACCGGGTCGTTCTGCAGGTCGCCGTCCATGGTCACGATCACATCGCCGCGCGCGGCATCCAGGCCGGCCTGCATGGCGGCGGTCTGCTTGAAATTGCGGGTCAGCTCGACGAGGCGGACATGCGGCCCGTAGTCGCGGATACATTGCAAGGCGCGATCCACCGTCGCATCGCTGCTGCCGTCGTCGACCAGTACCAGTTCCCAGGGGTGCGGATAACCGGCCAGCGCCTCATGCACCCGCTTGACCAGCGGCGCGATGTTGTCTTCCTCGTTGTAGAACGGAACGACGATGGAGAGGCTGTGCGGCGGAATGGAGAGAGCGGCGGTCATAAACGGGTCCGGCGGGAAAGGGCGCATTTTAGCGTGAAAGCCAGCGCCTTCGTCTGCCCGGCGTGTCGCCGAGGTAGAATTCATGACTAACCAAACAGGCAAGGAATCAACAGCATGTTGCTGATGATCGACAATTACGACAGCTTTACCTACAACCTCGTCCAGTATTTCGGCGAGCTCGGCCAGGATGTCCGGGTGTTTCGCAACGATGCGATCACGCTGGCCGAGATCGCCCGGCTCAAGCCCGATTACCTGGTCATTTCGCCCGGCCCCTGCGCACCGGCCCAGGCCGGCATCTCGCTGGCCGCGATCCAGGAATTCGCCGGCAAGATTCCGTTGCTGGGCGTCTGTCTCGGCCACCAGTCGATCGGCGAAGCCTTCGGTGGCAAGATCGTGCACGCCAAGCAGCTGATGCACGGCAAGGTGTCGCCCGTGCATCACAAGGATGTCGGCGTCTTCAAGGGCTTGCCCAACCCGTTGACCTGTACGCGCTACCACTCGCTGGCCATCGAGCGCGAATCGCTGCCCGATTGCCTGGAGATCACCGCCTGGACGGACGATGGCGAGATCATGGGCGTTCGCCACAGGACGCTGGCGGTCGAGGGCGTCCAGTTTCACCCCGAATCCATCCTGACCGAGCGCGGTCACGACCTGTTGAAAAACTTTCTCGAGGAACACCGGAAATGACCCCGCAAGCCGCCCTGCAGCGCGTCATCGAGCACCGCGAAATCTTCCATGACGAAATGATCTCCCTGATGCGCCAGATCATGGGTGGCGAGGTGTCGCCGGTCATGATCGCCGCCATCATCACCGGTCTACGCGTCAAGAAGGAAACCATCGGCGAGATTGCCGCGGCCGCCAGCGTCATGCGGGAGTTGTCCACCAAGGTGAACGTTCCCTACGACAACCGCTTCGTCGATATCGTCGGTACCGGCGGCGATTCGGCGCACAGTTTCAACATATCGACCACGGCCATCTTCGTGGCGGCCGCTGCCGGCGCCAAGGTGGCCAAGCACGGCGGCCGCAGCGTGTCGTCCAGTTCCGGCAGTGCCGATGTGCTGGAGGCCCTGGGTGCCAACATCATGCTGTCGCCGGAGCAGGTGGCAGCCTGTATCGAGGAAACCGGCATTGGTTTCATGTTCGCCCCCAATCACCACAGTGCCATGAAGCACGTCGCCCCGGTTCGCCGCGAAATGGGGGTGCGCACCCTGTTCAACATCCTGGGCCCCCTGACCAACCCGGCCGGCGCGCCGAATACCCTGATGGGGGTCTTCCATCCTGATCTGGTCGGCATCCAGGTGCGCGTCATGCAACGCCTGGGGGCCGAGCGCGTGCTGGTCGTGCATGGCAAGGACGGGCTCGATGAAATCTCCCTGGGGGCTGCCACTCTGGTTGGTGAACTGAAAGAGGGCGAGGTGCGCGAATACGAAGTGCATCCCGAAGACTTCGGTCTGCAGATGATGTCCCTGCGCCACCTGCGCGTGACCAATGCCGATGAATCGCGTGCCACCCTGCTCGGCGCGCTGGACAACCAACCGGGGCCTGCCCGTGACATCGTCTGCCTGAACGCCGGTGCCGCGCTCTATGTCGCCAATGTCGCCGACAGCATCGGCGACGGCATCGCCCGGGCCCGCGAAGCCATCGCCAGCGGTGCGGCGCGCGCCAAGCTCGATCAATTTGTTCAATGTACGCAGCGCCTGGCGGCATAATCATCCACTCCACATTGGACACTCAGGAGGCGATCATGGCACTGCCGCAGCAAAAACAGGTTTTTGATGCCACGGCCTATCTCGCTTGGGAGGCCGCGCAGCCCGATCGCAACGAATACATGGCGGGTGAGGTGTTCGCGATGGTTGGCGTGCGTCAGGCGCACAACGTCGCCACATTGAATCTGGCCAGTCAGTTGCGCAGCGAGTTGAAAGGCTCGCCCTGTCGCGTATTTGTTGAGTCAGTCAAAACCCGCATCGAGGCTGCCGACTGCTTCTTCTACCCCGATGTCGTGGTCACCTGCGATGCGCGTGACCGGGCTACGCCGGATTACGTCAGCCATCCGCTGCTGGTCGTCGAAGTGCTTTCCGATTCCACGGCGGCCTTCGATCGCGGCAACAAGTTCGCCGCCTACCGCAAGCTGGAAAGTCTGCAGGAGTATGTGCTTGTCGACCTGTCCGCCCGGCGCGTGGAGCTTTTCCGGCGCAATGCAGAGGGCCGCTGGGTGCTGTATGAATACAACGCAGACGAGACCATCGAGTTCGCTTCGCTCTCCCTGAAGGTGCCGGTTGCCCTCGTTCTTGAAGACACCGAAGAAGAAACGGAAAAACCGGGGTCTGACCCCGTTTAAGAAAAGCCATGTCCGACATCCTCAACAAGATCATCGCCACCAAACACGAAGAAATCGCCGCAGCACGGGCTGTCAAGCCGCTCGCGGCGGTCGAAGCCGAAGCTGTAGCGCAAGCCGCGCCACGCGATTTCGTTGGCGCCATCCGCCGCAAGATTGCCGCCGGCCAGCCAGCCGTCATCGCCGAGATCAAGAAGGCCAGCCCTTCCAAGGGCATTATTCGCCCGGATTTCAAACCGGCCGACATCGCCCGCAGCTACGAGCAGCACGGCGCAGCCTGTCTGTCGGTGCTGACCGACCGTCAATACTTCCAAGGCTGCCCGGAATATTTGCAGCAAGCCCGTGCCGCATGCAATCTGCCGGTGCTACGCAAGGACTTTATGGTCGACGCCTACCAGGTCGCCGAAGCGCGGGCGATGGGGGCCGATGCCATCCTGCTTATCGCCGCTGCTCTGAGCCTGCCTGACATGCAGGCGCTTGAAGCACAGGCCATGGGCTACGGCATGGCCGTGTTGGTCGAGGTCCACAACGGGGAAGAACTCGATGTCGCGCTACAACTGCAGACGCCGTTGCTCGGTATCAATAACCGTAACCTGCGTACCTTCGACGTCACGCTCGATACCACCCTCGGCCTGCTGTCCCGCATTCCGCACGACCGCATCGTGGTCACCGAAAGCGGCATCCTGGCACCAGAAGACGTTGCCCTGATGCGTGCCAACAAGGTCAATGCCTTCCTGGTCGGCGAGGCCTTCATGCGGGTGGCCGAGCCGGGCGAGGAACTGGCGCGTTTGTTTGCCTGAGGGAAAGGCTGCCGCCTGCTCAGCGGCCCTCCGTTCAGCTTTGAGGCTCGGTGCGCACGCGGGCGGAAGTTGCCATTTGCCCGTCTGGGTGGGCCCTTTCGCAGTTTTAGACGTGTGTGTTGCGCCAAAGCAACAAATGCCAAGTTAAGTGTCGCAACGTCGCATTCGCAGGTTGCTAGCGCCTCTGGCTCTTTGCGACAATCGACGCAACTTCTCGATCCGAGAGGTAAAGCTTGGTCTGGCTTGCGGGTCAGGCCAAAAACTAACCACTAAGGAGATTTTCTGATGCAAAAGAAAGTTATCGCTCTGGCAGTTGCCGCTCTGGCCTCTTCCGCCGCTTTCGCTCAAACCAATGTGACCGTTTACGGTGTTGTTGATCTCGGCCAGTCTTACGTTCAGTCGACCGGCACCAGCGTTGATGCCAACAACCAGGCTTGGGTTGGCCGTCTGGATTCCAACTCCTCCCACATCGGTTTCAAGGGTGTTGAAGATCTGGGCAACGGCCTGAAGGCTGTCTTCCAGTACGAGTCTGGTTTCAATGCTGACGATGCTGGTGCTCTGGCTGGTGGTCGTGATACCTACGTCGGTCTGACCGGCGGCTTTGGTACCGTCGTTGCCGGTAACCTGACCCACCCGCTGCGTGCGATGGGCGCCAAGGTTGAACTGGCTCCGGGTGCTACTGGCCTCGGTACCACGATGTCCGTGACCGGCCGTATCGCCGGTACCGCTACCGGTGCTGACAACCGCGCCAAGAACGCCATCGCCTACGTTTCGCCCTCCTTCGGTGGCTTCTCGGGTACCGTTGCTTATATTAACGGCGAATACCAGGCTAACGGTGCTAACCAAGCGGAAGCTCGCTCGTATCAGATCGCTGGCCAGTATGAAAATGGCCCGCTATATGTTGCTGCTGGTTACCACAAGGCCAACAACATGTCTGCCGCTGGTACCCTTGGTAACAACGAAGCTGATGCACGCATCTACCGCGTCGCTGCTGTTTACACCCTGCCGACCAACACCAAGCTGACTGCCTTGTACGACAATACCAAGGCTGAAAAAGACGTCGCTGGTAAGTTTGTTAAGCGTTCTGCTTGGTCTCTGGGTGTTGCCCAGTCCTTCGGCAAGAACACCGTTGGTTTCGAGTACGGTGCTGCTGGCAAGATCAAAGACGAGACCGGTTCCCTGGCTGATACCAAAGCCCAGATCTGGACCGCCCTTTACACCTATCAGCTGAGCAAGCGAACCTTGGTTCAGGCTCGTTATTCCAAGCTGACCAACGAAGGGCAAGTTAACAACGCTTTCTACAACAACCCGGTTAGCAACCCGGTTAGCAACGGTGCTTCCAACGGCCTAGGTTCTGACTACACCGGCTACATGGTTGGCCTGCGTCACGCTTTCTAATCTGGCTTAACCCAGATTTGAAACAGAAACGGGAGCTTCGGCTCCCGTTTTTCATTGGACTGTAGCGTAAATTGAGACTGCCCCTGCGCCGTAAATAGAGACAGACCCCGGTTTTCCGGAATTTGGCCGGGTACGCCAGATAGCCCCCTCCCGTTGCTGGGTTGGCTGTGGTGTGCTGCAACTTTGCTGTACCCCTTTCCCGAAGTCTGAGAACCCCGGCGTCTCCTGGGGGGAGGGCTGAGGGGGGTTAGTCGAGCAGGATCAGATTGTCGCGGTGGATGATCTCGGGCTCATCGACGTAGCCCAGGAGTTCCTCGATTTCGCCGGTCGATTTGCGGGCGATCAGGCGGGCTTCGCCGCTGCCGTAGTTACTTAGGCCGCGGGCGATTTCCTTGCCGCTCGGGTCGATGCAGGCGACAGCGGCGCCACGTTCAAATTCACCGTCCACGGTAACGACGCCAATCGGGAGCAGGCTTTTGCCAGCTGCCAGGGCTTGCACGGCGCCAGCGTCAAGCATCAGGCGGCCGGCAAGTTGCAGGTGATCGGCCAGCCATTGCTTGCGGGCAGCGAGGGGCTGGGTTTGGGCGATGAGCAGCGTGCCGACGGATTCGCCGGTGGCCAGGCGCAGGATGGCATCGGTTTCCCGGCCATTGGCAATGACGGTGTGGGCGCCACTGCGGGCGGCGCGCTTGGCCGCGATGACCTTGGTGATCATGCCGCCGGTGCCGACCGCGCTGCCGGCGCCGCCGGCCATGGCTTCGAGCGCCGGGTCGCCGGCAGTGGCCTGGCTGACCAGGGTGGCGGCCGGGTCCTTGCGGGGGTCGGCGGTGTATAGGCCTTGCTGGTCGGTCAGGATGATCAGCGCATCGGCTTCGATCAGGTTGGCGACCAGGGCGCCCAGGGTGTCGTTGTCGCCAAACTTGATTTCGTCGGTGATGACCGTGTCGTTTTCGTTGATGATCGGCACGACGCCGAGTTCGAGTAGCGTGGCGAGCGTCGAGCGCGCATTCAGATAGCGTTTGCGGTCAGCGAGATCGTCATGGGTGAGCAGCAGTTGGGCGGTGTGCAAGCCGTGTTGAGCAAAGGCGGCTTCATAGACCTCGACCAGTCCGGCCTGACCGACGGCGGCCGCTGCCTGCTTTTCGTGCACGGTTTTCGGGCGGCGCCCCCAGCCCAGCCGTTGTACGCCGCAGGCGACGGCACCGGAGGAAACGAGCACGATTTCCTTGCCGGCGGCGCGTAATTGGGTGATCTGGCGGGCCCAGTCAGCAATGGCGGCGAGATCAAGGCCATTGCCGTTGTTGGTGACGAGGGCGGAGCCGACTTTGACCACAAGGCGGCGGGTGGCGGCGAGTGGGGTGCTCACGATTGGCTTTCAAGGTGTTCGATAAGTGCCTGTCGCAACGGTTGTAGTTGCAGTTTCAGGATGTTCCAGACGAGTTCGAGGTCAAGACCGAGGTACTCGTGGGCGAGTTGGTTGCGAAAGCCGGCGATGCGTTGCCAGCGAATATCCGGATGCGTCGCAGCGAGGTGCTCGATGCCATAGTCCTTGCAGCACTGTCCAATGATCTCGAGGTTGCGCAATGCTGCATCGCGGAGCAAGCGATTGTTCTGAAAGCCTTGCTGGTCGACGGCGTGCAGTTCGCTCTGGATAAAATCGATACAGTCCAGGGCGTGTGTCAGAAAGACAGAACGCGCATGGCTCATAGTGCTTTGGCTTCGTTGAGAATTTGGGGGCCGATGAGTGGGGAAAGGCCACGGTCGGAGATTACGTCAACCTTGGCTTTCAGTAGATTGGCTGAGGCTTCCTGAAGATCCATCAGATCAAATAGCGAGGCGTCGGGGTGGAAATGAACCAGTAAGTCGACGTCGCTATTTTCATTTGCTTCGCCTCGGGCGACAGAGCCGAATACCCTGATGTTCTCCGCCTTGTGCATTCTGGCGAGTTCAATCAATTCGTGGCGTCTGGCCCGTAGCTGTTCGATGGTCAGCATCCTTATGCTCCGGAAGTTGGCTCGGCGCGTGATTTTAGCGTGTCCTCTTCTGTATCGGCGACTTCCGGAACGGCCATCTGTTCCAGTGCTTCCTGAATGGCGTAGATCAGCGGCTGCGTGCCCTCGCCGTTGATGGCGGCGATGGTGAAGACCGGGCCATCGTATTTCGTGGCTTTCTTGTACGCCTTCAGGAAGTCCTTGACGGCCTTTTCGCGGTCTTCTGCCGGGATCAGGTCGAGTTTGTTGAGTACCAGCCAGCGCGGCTTGGCGGCGAGTTCCGGATCGTGCTTTTCGAGTTCGCCGACGATGGCCTTGGCATCCTTGACCGGGTTGGCGTCGGGATCGATCGGGGCGATGTCGACGAGGTGGAGAAGGAGGCGGGTGCGCTGCAGGTGCTTGAGAAAGCGGATGCCGAGGCCGGCGCCCTCGGCGGCGCCCTCGATCAGGCCGGGGACGTCGGCGACGACGAAGCTTTTTTCGGCGCCGACGCGGACGACACCAAGGTTCGGGTGCAGCGTGGTGAAGGGGTAGTCGGCGACTTTCGGCCGGGCGGCCGAGATGGCGCGGATCAGGGTGCTCTTGCCGGCGTTGGGCAGGCCGAGCAGGCCGACGTCGGCAATGACGCGCAGTTCGAGGCCCAGATCGAATTCCTCGCCGGGTTCGCCTTTGGTGCATTGGCGCGGCGCACGGTTGGTCGAGGATTTGAAGTGGATGTTGCCGAGGCCGCCCTTGCCGCCCTTGGCAATCAGCACTTTCTGGCCGTGCTCGGCGAGGTCGGCCAGCACTTCGCCGGTGGCCAGATTGGTGACGACCGTGCCGACCGGCATGCGCAGCACGATGTCGTCGCCGCCGGCGCCATAGCAGTCGGCGCTACCGCCGTTCTCGCCGCGCTGGGCGAGGAATTTGCGGGTGTAGCGGTAATCGACGAGCGTGTTGATGTTGCGGTCGGCCACGACATAGACGCTTCCTCCCTTGCCGCCGTCGCCGCCGTTCGGGCCGCCCATCGGGATGTATTTCTCGCGCCGGAAGGTGGCGATGCCGTTGCCGCCGTCGCCGGCCTTCACAAAGATTTTTGCTTCGTCGATGAACTTCATGCTGGGTTCTTCCTGCCTCGTATGAGGCGTTGATGCCTGATCGGGCTGGGCTCTCGGGGAAAGCGCAGGCCGATAAAGCAAAAAGCCCTATCCGGGCGGATAGGGCTTTTCTGTTTCTTCCGCCGGGCCGAGTTATTCGGCGGCCGGAACGATCGAGACGGTGCGGCGCTTCTTTTCACCCTTGACGGTGAACTGGATCACGCCGTCCTTCAGGGCGAACAGGGTGTGATCCTTGCCGCAGCCGACGTTTTCGCCCGGGTGGAATTCGGTGCCGCGCTGGCGAACGATGATGTTGCCAGCCAGAACGAATTGACCGCCGTAGCGCTTGACGCCCAGTCGTTGTGCCTGTGAATCGCGGCCGTTACGCGAACTACCGCCTGCCTTTTTGTGTGCCATTTAACGAGCTCCTTGTCTGAACTTAGGCAGCGATCGTGTCGATGCGCAGTTCGGTGTAGTTCTGACGATGGCCCTGACGCTTCTGGTAGTGCTTGCGACGGCGCATCTTGAAAATCTTGACCTTGTCGTGACGGCCGTGGGAAACCACGGTGCACTTGACGGTGGCGCCAGCAAGGAAGGGGGCGCCGATCTTCACGGACTCGCCTTCACCTACCATGAGGATCTGGTCGAGCGTGATTTCTGCGCCAACGTCTGCCGGTATCTGTTCTACTTTGAGTTTTTGGCCAGCGGAAACGCGATACTGCTTGCCGCCGGTTTTTATGACCGCATACATGGGTTGGACTCCGAAATTGATACAAAGGGTGCTGCGAAGAACCGCTCATTATACGGAAAAGTTTCGATAAGTCAAAGGGTTTTCAATGGCTTATGGTAGACTTTCCGCCTTTCGCAAAGGAGCGTTTCATGGCTGAGATCACCACTGCCTCCGGGCTGGTTTATGAGGACACCGTCGTCGGCGAAGGCGCCGAGGCCAAGGCCGGTCATTTCGTGACCGTGCATTACACCGGCTGGCTGACCAACGGTAGCAAGTTCGATTCGAGCAAGGATCGCAACGATCCCTTCCAGTTCCCGCTCGGCCAGGGCCATGTGATCAAGGGCTGGGACGAGGGCGTGCAGGGCATGAAGATCGGCGGCGCCCGCAAGCTGACCATTCCGGCTCACCTGGGCTACGGTGCCCGGGGCGCCGGCGGGGTGATTCCGCCGAATGCGACGCTGGTTTTCGAGGTTGAGTTGCTCGACCTGCAATGAGCGAATCAGGCAAGGATCATCCGGACGACCCGTGGGCCAGGTGGCGCAAGCCGGCGACCGGCGCCGGGCCGGTTGACCGGAAGGGCGAGTCCCAACGGGAAGCGCGGTCGGCCGCACCGCCGGATGAGGCGGCGGCCGACAGGCCGGCGGCGAGCCCTGCCGGCACCTTGCGGCTGAACAAGGCGGCACAGGCCGAGCCGGGGGGGCGCAAACGCCCGCTCCGCGGCGGCGCCTTGCCGCGCAAGGCGCGTCAGGAGCCCGGTGCCCGGCCGGTCAAGACGAAGGCGCCGTCCGGTGAGCGGCCCCGGGCATCGGCCGGCAAGCCGCCGGCACCGCGCCCGCCAGCGCAGGGCGCGGTGACACCGCAGCTTGCTCGCGCCGAAGCACCGAGTGGGGTTCGCCTGTCCAAGGTGATGTCCGAGCGCGGGTTGTGTTCGCGCCGCGAGGCCGACCTGTGGATCGAACGCGGCTGGGTGTTCGTCAATGGTGAGCAGATCAGCGAACTGGGCACGCGCATCGATCCGTCGGCGGAGATCACGATTGCGCAGGAGGCGCAGAAGGATCAGGCCAAGCAGGTCACCATCCTGCTGCACAAGCCGGTCGGTTATGTTTCCGGCCAGCCGGAGCCCGGCTGCATCCCCGCCGTGACGCTGATTACGCCGGAAACCCAGGTGGTGCAGCCGGGTGACCCGGAATTCAAGCCGTGGATGTTGCGCGGCCTGGCTCCCGCCGGGCGGCTGGATGTCGATTCGACCGGCCTGCTGGTGCTGACCAGCGACGGTCGGGTGGCGAAGCGGCTGATCGGCGAGGACAGCCAGGCCGAAAAGGAATATCTGGTGCGTGTTTCCGGCAAGATGATCCGGGGCGGCCTCGACTTGTTGCGCCATGGCCTGGCGCTTGACGGCAAGCCGTTGAAGCCGGCCTGGGTCAAGCAACTCAATGAGGACCAGCTGCATTTCATCCTGAAGGAAGGCAAGAAGCGGCAGATTCGCCGCATGTGCGAGCTGGTCGGCCTGAAGGTGATTGGCCTGAAACGCGTGCGCATCGGCCGGATTCGCCTGGGCGACCTGCCGCTGGGACACTGGCGTTTCCTGCGCGCAGGTGAGGCCTTCTGATTGGACCGGGGTCTGTTCCGTCCATGAAAACGCCGGCGTGCAGCCGGCGTTCTTGTTGGGGGCTGTGGCGATCAGACGGTGCCGGTCGGCTTGGCGGCGCGCACCGGCGGCATCATCAGGCATTCGCCGTCGATCACGGTCTTGCCGCCCACGGTGCAGACGGTGTCGAGGATGACGCGGTTCTTCTCGACATTGACTTCGCGCACGGTGACGGTGGCGGTGACGGTGTCGCCCGGCTTGACCGGGGCCTTGAACTTCAGGGTTTGCGACAGGTAGATGGTGCCGGGGCCGGGCAGCTTGTTGGCCAGCGTGGCGGAGATGAAGCCGGCGGAGAGCATGCCGTGGGCGATGCGGGTGCCGAACATGGTGCCCTTGCAGTATTCCTCGTCGAGGTGAGCCGGGTTGACGTCGGTCGAGATGCCGGCGAACAGGATGATGTCGGCTTCGGTAACGGTTTTGGAGGTGCTGGCGGACATGCCGGGATGCAGCTGATCGATGTAATAGGTCATGCTGGACTCCTTGCGTTGATGGGTTGGGAAACGCTTACTCTAACATACTGTGGCGTATGGTGGCGGGCTATTCGGCGCGCAGGGCTTCCACCGGGTCGAGCCGGGCGGCGCGGCGGGCGGGCAGTACGCCGGCGGCGAGGCCGATGGCGACGGCCAGCCCCTCGGCGAGGAGTACGAAGGTGAGCGGGGTGTGTACCGGCAGGGCGGGGAGCAGCAGGTGGATCAGCTGGGCCAGCCCGAAGCCGATGGCCAGGCCGAGCAGGCCGCCGATTGCCGAGAGGGCGATGCCTTCGCCGAGAAAGAGCAACAGGATGGTGCGGCGCGAGGCGCCGAGGGCAACGAGCAGGCCGATTTCGGCTGTCCGCTCGCTGACGGCGATGGTCATGATGGTGACGATGCCGACCCCGCCCACCAGCAGCGAAATGCCGCCCAGGGCGCCGACGGCCAGGGTCAGCACGTTGAGGATGTTGGACAGGGTTGCCATCATCTCTTCTTGCGTGACAAGGGTGAAATCCTCGCGGCCGTGGCGTTCGATCAATTGCTGGCGGATGCGTTCGGCAACGACCTTGGCCGGCGCCCCTTCGGCCACGGCCAGATTGATTTCGTCGACGCCTTCGCGGTTGAACAGCTCCTGGCCGCGTGCGGCGGGGATGAATACCGTGTCGTCGAGGTCGATGCCGAGAAACTGTCCTTTCGGTTCCAGGACGCCGATGATGCGAAATTGCAGGCCACCGATGCGCAGGCGCTGGCCGAGCGGGTTGTCGGGGCCGAACAACTCGTCCTTGACCTTGGTGCCGAGCACGACGAAGGCGCGGGCGCTGCCGGCGTCGTCGGGGGGCAGGAACCGGCCGCTGCGCACGGTCGATTTGAACACTTTCGGTGACTGGCTGTTGACGCCATAGACCAGCGTCCGCCGTGTGCGGCCGTTGCCTTCGACTTCGGCATTGCCGCGGATGTTGGGGGTGACGGCGACGATGTGCGGCAGGCGTTCGAGCGATCGGGCGTCCTCCAGTGTCAGCGGCCGGGCGCTGGACGGCAGGCCGGATGGGGTGCCGCCGGTTCGTGTCTTGCCCGGCAGGGCGGTGATGTTGTTGGTGCCGAACTGGCTGAATTCGCCGAGCACGAAACGGTGGATGCCCTCGCCGATCGAGGTGAGCAGGATGACGGCCGCGATGCCGACCGCGATGCCGAGCAGGGTCAGGAAACTGCGCAGGCGCTGGGCGGTGAGGGCGCGCACAGCCAGATCGAGCCCGTCGGCGAGACGCATGGTCAGTGCTTCATCAGAGCCTGCACCGGATCCATCTGCGCGGCCCGCCGGGCCGGCAGGAGGCCGAAGAGCAGGCCGGTGCCGACAGCGGTGGAGAGTCCGGCGATGACGGCCCAGTCCGGTGGATAGGCGGGAAACACGGGATAGATCTGGCGCAGCACAAAGGCGCCCGCCTGGCCGAGGCCGTAGCCGAGCAGTGCGCCGACGGCGGAAAGCATGGCGGCCTCGCTCAGGAAGGCGATGCGGATGGTGCGTGCCGAGGCGCCCAGCGCCTTGAGCAGGCCGATTTCGCCAGTGCGCTGGGTGACGGCGACGAGCATCACGTTCATGACCAGGATGCCGGCCACCGCCAGGCTGATCGCGGCGATGCCGGCGACAGCGAGGGTCAGCGCGCCGAGCAGCTTGTCGAACGTGGCGAGGATGGCATCCTGGGTAATGACGGTAACGTCCTCCTCGCCGCGGTGGCGTTGCTTCAGCTGGTTGAGCGCCGCTTCCTTGACGGCCGGGATGGCATCGCGGCTGTTGGCTTCGAGCAGGATGCGGAACAGCGTGTGCGAGTTGAACATTGCCTGGGCCAGGGCGACCGGCACAATGACCAGTTCGTCGGTATTCATGCCCAGCCCCTGGCCGCTCGGCCTGAGTACCCCGATGACGCGCAGGCGGCGGTCGCCGATGCGGATCAGCTGGCCGAGGGCCGGCGTGGTGCCGAACAGTTCGTCGCGCAGCTTGGCGCCGATGAGGGCGACCGACGAGCCGTGGTTCCAGTCTTCGTCGGGCAAGGCCTTGCCCTGGGCGAGCTCGAAATGGCGGATCGGGATGAATTCGGCCGTCGAGCCGGCGACCATCACTTCGCGCAACTTGCCGCCGAAGGCCATTTCCGAGGTGCCGACGGCGAGTGGCGCGACACGGCGGACGTGGGGCAGGCGGCGCAGGCTGGCGGCATCGTCGATGGTCAGGTCGCGTGGCGTGCTGGTAATGGCGTTGGCCGGGTTGAAGCCACCCGTGCCGGAGCGGCCGGGCAGCACGATGACCAGATTGGTGCCGAGCGAGGAGAACTGTCCGACGACATAGCGCCGTGCCCCGTCGCCCAGTGCGGTGAGCAGCACGACGGCAGCGACGCCGATGGCCATGGCCAGCACCGACAGCGCCGTCCGCACCGGGTAGCCGGTGGCGGCATCGCGGGCGAAGCGCAGGGTGTCGCTCAGGCGCATGGCGAGCCCTGCGCCGAGTCGTGCTGCAGCCGGCCGTCCTCCATGGCCAGTTGGCGGCGGGCGCGGGCGCCCAGTGTCGCGTCGTGGGTGACGACGACCAGCGTCACACCGCGACCGTTCAGTTCTTCGAGCAAGCGGATGACCTCCTCGCCGGTATGGCGGTCGAGGTTGCCGGTCGGTTCATCGGCGAGCAGCAGCGGCGGCTGCATGATCGTGGCGCGGGCGATCGCCACGCGCTGGCGCTGGCCGCCGGAGAGTTGATCCGGCTTGTGGTCGGCCCGCCGGTCCAGGCCGAAATCCTTGAGCGCCCTGGCGACGCGCCGGTTGCGCTCGGCCGGCGGGATGCCGGCCAGCGTCATCGGCAGCGCGATGTTCTCGGCGGCAGTCAGGCGCGGTACGAGGTGAAAACTCTGGAAAACAAAGCCGATCTTGGCGCTACGCACACGGGCCTGCTCGTCGGGCGACAGTGTCGTCACATCGCGTCCGTCGAGCCGGTAGGTGCCGGACTGTGGCCGGTCGAGCAGCCCGAGCAGGTTGAGCAGGGTCGATTTGCCGGAGCCGGAGGGGCCCATCACGGAGACGTATTCGCCGGCGGCGATCTGCAGGTCCACTCCGGCCAGCGCGTGGACCGTCGTGTCGCCGAGCTGGAAGCGGCGGGCGATGCCGGCCAGTTCGATCAGCGCCATCTATTTGCCGGCCGGCTTTTCGTCCGGCTTCACCCGGGCGCCGGCCGTAATGCCGGCCCGTTCGAGCGAGGTGACGATGCGTTCGCCAGCCTGCAGGCCCTCGGTGATTTCGCTGTATTCCCAGTTGGCCAGGCCGATCCGGACCGGGCGCGCATCCAGCCGGCCGCTGGCGGGGTTGTATACCAGCACCGTGTTGCCCTCCTGGACGGCGGCGGTTGGCACGCGCAGCACATGGTCGCGCGTGGCAAGAATGATCTCGACATCGGCGCTGTAGCCGACCAGCAGCTTGCCCGCGTCGCCCGGGTTGTCGAAATCGACTTCGATATCGACCGTGCGCGCCTGCTTTTCGACGGCCGAGACGTAGGGGGCGACGCGCCGCACCTTGCCGGGCAGCGTCTTGCCCGGCAGCGCGTCGAGGGTGATGCGGACCGGCTGGCCGACGACGATTTTCGGCGCGTCAACTTCGTCCATCGGCGCGGTGACGTAAAGGCAGGTGTCGTCGATCAGGTCGATGGCCGGCGGGGTCGGCACGCCGGGAGGCGAGGGTGTTGAATATTCGCCGAGCTCGCCGACGATCTTGGCGACGATGCCGTCGAACGGGGCGTAAAGTGCGACACGCCCCTGCTCGACGCGGGTCGCCGTGAGCCGGGCTTCGGCCTGCGCGACGTCGGCCTTGGCCGTGTTGCAGGCGGCGCGGCGGACTTCGGCTTCGGTACGGGCCGCTTCTTCCTTGCTCGCCGAGACGAAACCCTTGCTGCGCAGATCGGCTTGGCGCCGGGCCTCGTTCTCGGCGTTGGTCGCGGCGATGCAGGCTTCCTCGCTGCGTTTAGCAGCCAGCGTGACCTGTGCCCGGGCCAGGCCAGCCTGGGCTTTCTGGTCGTCGTTCCACAGCTTGAGCAGCAGCTGGCCCTGCTTCACACGGTCCCCTTCCTTGACGGCGAGAACTTCGATGCGGCCGCCCATGATGGTCGACAGCTTGGTGCGCTGGCAGGCATCGACGGTGCCGGCCCGGGTGTTGGCCAGCGTCGCCTCGACGCGGCCGGGGCCGACTTCGGTCAGCACCACCGGGATCGGCTTTGGGCGGCTGATGAAAAACAGCCCGCCGCCGATGAGCAGCAGGATGGCGAGTGCGATGGCGATGCGGCGCATGGAAGTCCTAACGGAAGCCGGGCAGCCAGCCCGATTGTTGATGGCCCCAGACCGGTTCCAGCGCACCCTGGTAGAGGGCCTCGATGACCGGCGGTTCGGGCCAGGGCTCGTCCATGAAGGTCAGGCCGATTTCCTCGACGGTGCGCCCGGACCAGTAGTGGTCGGCAACCTCATCGAGCGCGGCGAGCGACAGGCTGTGCGGCAGGCGCAGGTAGTCGAGCCAGCTCGCATCGTGGAACGAGCAGATGTAGGGGCCCTTGGTTCGGGCGCAGACCAGGTTTTTGCCGAAGACGCGGTCGGGATGCTTGTGGCGGAAGGTCATCGCGTCGGTGCGCGTGGCGAACTGCAGCAGGGCGTGCAGGCGGCTGGGGAAGTGGTTGTAGCGGCGCTGGCGGAAATATTCGAGATGGTATTCGGCAAAGTAGTTCTGTACCGACAGCAACTGGTCCCCCGCTTGCGGCGCCCCGCCTTCCGGTGCGGCCAGCGTCGCGCCGAAGGGGCTGCCTTTCAGGATGTCCCAGCCCGGCAGTTCGGCACCGGCGTCGAGCCAGCAAAACAGCTCCAGCGTAGCAGTGTCCTTGATCAGGTTGTCCATGATGCGGCGGGGTCTGGGTGTCGTCAATATTGTGGGGCAAGGCGCAGTTTAGGCCAATCGGAGCCGGGCGGGGAAATGTGAATCACCTGGCATTATTGTTCTTGTCATATGATTTGCTATTCTTGTGTCAGGCGGGATGCCGAGGGGACGGGGCGTGCTCATTCAAGGAAAGCGGACAAGCGGATCGACTGGGCGCGAGCGGCGGGTCAGCCTGCGCAAGGCCCTCCTGTCCGTTCTCCTGGCGCTGGGGGCGATGCTCGGCATGATTACGCTGGCAACCTTCATGGCGCTCTCGGCGTACGACGACGCCCACGAGGCGGCGACGCATCGCCAGGAGTCCCTCGAACTGATGGTCGAGGTCAGGCGCGAGGTCGATCTGCTCAGCCGACTGGTGGCCTCCTACGTGGCGACCGCCAATCCCCGCTTCCTGATCTACTACTACGATGTGCTGGCCATTCGCGAGGGCCGCAAGCCGCCCTTGCAGGGAGTGGGCGCGGCCTATTGGGAAGAGGTGGTCGGTGGTACCCGGCCGTATGTGCCGCCCCCGCCCGGGCCGGGGGTGCCCTTGCCCGAGCGGGCGGGGCGTCTGGGTTTTGACGCCGCCGAGCAGGCGCTGCTGTCACGTGTTTTCCGCCTATCCGACGACATGAAGGAGGTCGAACAGATCGCCTTTGCCGCGACCCAGGGCCTCTACGATCCGGTCAAGGGGGAAATGGTTTCCGAGACCGAGCCGCATCCGGAATTTGCCGGCCGTCTGCTGCATGAATCGCGCTACCTGAAGCTGCGGGCCGACCTGGCGATTGCCGTTGCCGAATTGTCGGCCCAGGTCGACCGGCGGACCCGGGATTCGCTGGTCAAGGCCGGTGACAAGCTGCAACGCTGGATCGTCATCGCCCTGGCCTTCCTGATCGGGGCCATCGCCGTACTGGTTTTCGGCTATTACTACCTCAGGCGCCATCTGCTGGCCCCCCTGACGGCGATGCATCGCACCGCCATCGCGTTGGCCGGAAAATCCTTCGGGGAGCGGATTGGTGATGTGCAGGGGGTCGAAGAGGTGCATGCGCTGGCCAATACGATCGACAGCATGGCCAGCGCCATCGAGCGCGATCTCGAACAGCGCGAGGCGGCGCAGTGCGCGCTGCGCGAGGCCCGGGCAAGGGCCGAGGTGGCTGCCGAGGCGAAGGCGATTTTTCTGGCCAACATGAGCCATGAAATCCGGACGCCGATGAACGCCATCATCGGCATGGCCTACCTCGCCCTCAAATCCGGCCTGCCGCCGCGCCAGCACGACTACGTGTCGAAGATCCACACGGCGGCGCGCTCCCTGCTCGGTATCCTGAACGACATCCTCGACTATTCGAAGATCGAAGCCGGCAAGGTGGTGCTGGAGGCCGTGCCGTTCGACCTGGAGGCGGTGATCCAGAATGCCCTGTTCATGGTGCAGGAAAAGGTGGAAAGCAAGGGGCTGGAGCTGATTCTCGATTTTCGGCCGGCGCGCGCACTGCATCAGGTCGTGGGTGACCCCCTGCGTCTCGGCCAGGTATTGATCAACCTGTTGAGCAACGCCGTCAAATTCACCGAGCGGGGCCATGTCCGGCTGCAGGTGCTCGCCAGCGGCCACGATGACCGGACGGTGAGCATTGCCTTCCGGGTCGAGGATACGGGGATCGGCATGAGCGCCGAGCAAATGGGGCGCCTGTTCAGCGAGTTTTCGCAGGCCGACGGATCGACGACGCGCAAGTATGGCGGCACCGGCCTCGGGCTGGCCATCTCGAAGCGTCTGGTCGCGGCCATGCACGGCGATCTGCAGGCGGAAAGCCGCCTCGGCGAGGGGAGCGTTTTTCACTTTGCCTTGCGCTTGCCGGTTGCCCTGGAGGCCGATGACGAGGCGCCCGCCGCACAGCCCCTGGCAGGGCGCCGGGCGCTGGTCGTCGACGATTATCTTCCGGCGCAGCAGAGCATGAGCGCCTTGCTTGCCGCACTGGGGTGCAGCCGTGTCGACGGGGTTACGTTGGGCGCTGCGGCCCTCGCCCGACTGTCGGCGCCTGGCGGTGAAGCCCCCGGCTTTGATCTGCTGGTCATCGACTGGACCTTGCCGGATATGACCGGCGGCGAACTGCTCCGTCGGCTGCAGGCGGCCGGGGGCGCAATGCCCGGAACGGTCATCGTCGTGTCGGCCAGTGACCCGGCCGTGCTCAGCCAGGCCGGGTTGCCGCCGGCAGTCAGCCTGGTGCTCCAGAAACCCTTGCAACCCATGGATCTACGCCAGTTGGGCGGTGCCGGGACGGGCCGGCGGGAGATCTCCCCGGCCTTGCCGTTGAGCCGTTCGCTGCAGCTTGAAGGGATGCCGATCCTGCTGGTCGAGGATAATGAAATCAATCGTCAGGTGGCCTGCGAACTGCTGCGCAGCTGGGGGGCGCATGTCGATATTGCCCGCAACGGCGAGCAGGCGATCGAGCGGCTGGCTGCCCATGCGCCGGATCATTACGCGGTGGTGCTGATGGATATCGAAATGCCGGTGATGGATGGTCGCGAGGCGACCCGCCGCCTACGGGCGGACGGGCGTTATGCCGATCTGCCGATCATCGCCATGACAGCCCATGTCGTCGGCCATGGCTTGCACGCGCCCGGCGCGGACGGGATCACCGCCTTCGTTGCCAAGCCATTCGAGCCCGATGTCCTGCGCGACATGCTGCTCCGTTTCTGGCGGGCCGATCAAACGCGCGGGGGCGGGGTGCAGCCGCTGCCTCCCGGCACCCCGGATGCAGCCTGGGTCCGGGGGCTGGCAGCCAGCGGGGAAATCGATTCGGCTGTCCTGTTGCGGCGCTTTGCCGGGCGGGAGGCCTTCCTGCGGCGCGCCTTGCGGCGTTTTGCCGGCGACTGCCGGACTTGGTCCGCGACGCTGGCCGCTCATCTGGCGGCCGGCGACATCGAGACCGCTCGGCGCCAGGCGCATAGCCTGAAGGGTCTGGCGGGCACCTTTGCCATGCCCGGCCTGCACGCTGCATTGGGCGGCCTGGAGTCGGCGCTGGCCGAAGGGGGGGATGGCGGGGCGATGCAGGCCGAGGTCGAACAACGCCTGTCGGCCTTGCTGCCGGCGCTGGACGCCTTGCCCGGCGAGGCAGTGGCAAAGGGCAATGGCGCAGCCGGCCAGCCGGCGGGCGACGAGAGCCTGGCTGCGCTGGTCGGGCGTCTGTGTGAGCAGTTGCGGCAGGGCGACGGCGAGGTGGAGGACCTGTGGCGGGCCAACCAGGCACGGCTGGCCGCTGCCTTGGGAGCGCAGCGGGCAGGCGCGCTGGCCCATGCCATGGAGCAGTGGGATTTTGGCGAAGCCCTGTCGATACTCGAACGCATCGGGAAGCCGGACGAAGGAGACCGTCATGCATGAAGATCGGGCAAGCATTCTGGTGATCGACGACACGCCGGGCAATCTCAGCCTGCTCAACCAGCTGCTGCGCACCCAGTACCGCGTCAAGCTGGCCAATAGCGGCCAGCGCGGCCTGGAACTGGCTACCCAGGCCCCCCCCGACCTGATCCTGCTCGACATCATGATGCCGGAAATGGACGGCTATGAGGTTTTTGCGCACTTGAAGGCCGACCCGGCCACCCGCCGTATTCCGGTCATTTTCCTGACCGCCAAGTCGGGAACGGAGGATGAGGAGCATGGCTTGGCGCTCGGCGCCGTCGATTTCATTCACAAGCCGATCGCGCCGTCGGTTGTGTTGGCGAGGGTGCGGACACAGCTCGAGATCCGCAACTGGCAGACCTTCCTCGAAGACAAGAGCGCCTGGTTGCAGAAAGAGGTCGAGGCCCGGGTCAGCGAGGTTTCCCGCCTGCAGGAGGCGACGATCCGGGTGATGGTGTCGCTGGCCGAATTCCGCGACGAATGTACCGGCAACCACATCCGGCGGACGCAGACCTATGTCCGCCTGCTGGCGGAATATCTCAGCCGGCAGCCGCGCGACGCGGCCTTCCTGACGCCGGAGCAGATCGACCGGATCGCCAAGGCCTCGCCGCTGCATGACATTGGCAAGATTGCCATTCCCGACTACATCCTGTTGAAGCCGGGCAAGCACACGCCGGAAGAGTTCGCCATCATGAAGACGCATAGCATCAAGGGCGAGAGCATGCTGCAACAGTCGTTGCGCGAGATGGGGGGCAATCACGCCATGCTCGCCTTCGCCTGCCAGATCGCCCGCGGCCACCACGAGCGCTGGGATGGCAGCGGCTATCCCGACGGCCTGGCCGGCGAGGCGATTCCGCTGGCTGCCCGGCTGATGGCCGTGGCTGATGTCTATGACGCGCTGCGTTCGCATCGTCCGTACAAAAAAGCGTTTTCCCATGCCGAGGCGGTCGATCTGATCGTCGCGGGGCGGGGCAGCCAGTTCGACCCCTTGCTGGTTGAGGCTTTTTTGGCACAAGAGGCCGTATTTGGCGAAATTGCGATTAAACTGGCGGACGAATGATTTGTCATGACAAGAATAATTCCAATGAATACGCTCAGAGGCATTTTCAGTGCGGGGGTCATGCCGTTGCTGCTTGCCGCGGCCAGCCCGGCGCAAGCCGTCGATCTGGCATGGTCTGGCTTCGGCACGTTTGGCTATGCCCGGTCCGATGCGCCGGTCAATTACCAGCGCTTCATCGATGAGAAGGGAACGTTCAAGCGCGACAGCATCCTGGGCGCCCAGGTCGATACGCGTTTCTCGCAGCAATGGGGGGCCACCGCACAGGTCAAGCTGGTGCCCTCCGATCATGACGATGCGCAATGGCAGGCCTCGCTGGCCTGGGCCTTCGTTTCCTGGCGGCCGAGCGACGACTGGCTGATTCGGGCCGGCAAGCTGCGTCTGCCTTTCATGCTCAACACCGAAAACGCCGATGTCGGTGCGACTTACGATTTTGTCCGTCTACCGCAGGAGGTCTATTCCATTGCCCCGACCACCGACGTGGTCGGCCTGAGCGTCAGCAAGACCTGGTTCGGTGAAACCCTGGACTGGACGGCCGAGGCATACTCCGGCAAGGCCAGCACCTATTGGCGCTACTACGGGCGGGAGCGCCAGTACGATGTAAACAAGCCGGGCAGCTGGTTCCTGCCGATCGACATGAAAAGCAGCGGCCTGGTGTTGACGGCGCGCAGTCTCGAACACACCTTCCGGGTGGGGTACCACGAAGGTGAGGCTTCCCGGCCGGGGGAGAAAACCGGCGCGGGCTTTAATTACGGTCCTTGCCCCCTCCCCGGCGGCGGGGGGCTGCCGCCACCCTATTGCTACAACCTGGCGCCAAGCGGCATGGACAAGATTCGCGTGCCGATCGTCACCCTCGCTGCCAGCGTCAGCCTGCCCGAGAATGTCCGGCTGACCGGCGAATACGGCAGGATGCGGATCGATTCCGCCAGTCGCGGCCTGAACCGCTGGGGGGCCTATCTCGCGCTGTCCAAGCGCATGGGCGCCTGGACGCCTTATGTCTATTACGCCCGGCTCAAATCGAGTGACGAAGCCCGTTCGCTTTACCGGCAATTCAACGACAACGCCAATGTGGTCAATCCGGCATATCGCAGCTACCAGCGACTGATGGCCGATCTGCTGGCGGCTTACGACCAGTCCACGGTGGCGCTGGGTACCTCGTACTGGCTCAATCCGAGGAGTGTCATCAAGGCGGAATGGTCGCGGGTCGATACCGGCGCCGTGTCCAGCTTCGTCGATGCGCCGGTGGGCGGGGAAAGCGGCAACCGCCGCATCGATATCTTCTCGCTGTCGTACAGCTTCACCTTCTGACCCATGAAGCGCTTCTTGCTCCTCGGCTTGACGAGCCTCTTCCTGAGGAGCGGGGCGGTTCTGGCCGGAGAGGAGGTCGTCGTGATCGGCCATCCCGCCTTGCCGAAAACCGACCGGCTCACCGTGCAGCGCATCTACACCGGGCGGGTCGTGTTGCTCGGCGAACAGGCGGTGGTGCCGGTCAATCTGCCACCGGGCAACCCGGTGCGGGACGAATTCCTGTTCAACTACCTGGGGCAAAAGGAAGAGCAATACACCGGCTACTGGCTGGTCCGCCGCTATGTCGGCAAGGGAACGCCACCACTCGAACTGGGCGGTGTTGACGAGCTGATCAAATACGTCCAGAGCACGCCAGGCGCTCTGGGCTACGTTCCGGCTGCCCGTTTGCCGCGCGGGGCGAACGTGATCGTCGGGCGCTGAGTTGGCCCTGGTTTTTTCGGCGGGTCGTGCTAATCTGAAAGCGTGCCGGTTGTGCAGCAAAGCCGGCATGTTGTGGCAACACCCGCTGCGCTGCGGGAGAGTCTATGGCAGTTATCACAGGGATTGTTTCTTGAGATTACCGTTTAGTACTCCGTGACGGCGATATGCCGTATGCCCCTGCCGAAAGAGCCGGGGTTGCAGTAACCGAAGCCCGTGCCTGAAACGCATGGGCTTCACGTTTTGGGGGACACGAAATGCAGATTCAGCGTCACGGCACGACTCGCCGCTATTCCGACTGCGTGGTGCATAACGGCACCGTTTATCTGGTCGAGGTGCCGGCCAGTACCGAGGGTGACATCGCCAGCCAGACCGCCAGCTTGCTGGCCGGGGTCGATGCCTTGCTGGCCCGGGCGGGCAGCGACAAGCGCAAGCTGCTGATGGTTACCGTTTATCTCGCCGACATGGCCGATTACGACGGCATGAATGCCGTCTGGGATGCCTGGGTGCCCGACGGCCAGGCGCCGACCCGGGCCTGTGTACAGGCCCGGCTGGCCAAGCCGGGCTGGCGGGTCGAAATGGCGATCACGGCCGCCTGCGGAGACTGACGGGGGGCGTCAGCCGAGGATGTCGACATCGCAGTCGCACCCCCGGTCGGCGGCGATCCAGCGCTGCATCAGCCGTTGAACCAGGGGGATGGTGCGGGCCGGCAGGCCGGGCAGATGGCGGGCCGTTTCGCTGAGCAGGCCGCAGCGATACCGTTGCGCCGAAGGCTCCCATGCCAGTGCCGGGCAGGGGCCGTTGACGCGCAGGAAGCGCAGGCGGGCCACCGGGCAGGTGCTCAGCGCGCAACAGACACCGCAGCCGTTGCAGGGCTGGCCAGCCGGCGGCTTGGGCGGTGCAGCCGGGTGGAGATGGATGATTTCCTCGCGCATTCAGCGGCGCGTCAGAAACAGTTCCGGATCAACCGGCGTGTTGTTGAGGATGACGGCCCAGTGCAAGTGGGGGCCGGTCACCCGGCCCGTGGCGCCGACAGCGCCGAGCAGTTGGCCGCGCCTGACCCGCTGTCCGGGCTGGACGTCGATGCGCGAGAGGTGCATGTAGGCGGTGATCAGGCCTTGGCCGTGGTCGAGAAAAACGGTGTTGCCGTTGAAAAAGTAATCGCCCGTGTTGGCGACCACGGCATCGCTCGGGGCGCGCACCGGTGTGCCGGTGACGGCCGCCACATCGAGCCCGGCGTGGGGGTTGCGCGGCTGGCCGTTGAAAATGCGGCGCAGGCCGAAACGGGACGACAGCGGCCCGGCGGACGGCAGGGCCAGCGCGGTGTCCGGCTGGCCATCGGAAAAGCGTTTCTTGACCGCCTCGGTCATTTGCTGTTCCCGTGCGATGCGCACCAAGTCTGCCGCTGAGGGCTCGACCTTGCGCTTGTCCTGGATGGTCAGACGTTGTTCCGGGTAATGCTTGATGCCGATGGCGACTGCTTTCGTCTCTACCGTACCCCCCCGGCTGATGCGTATTGCCAGTTCGCCGGGCAGGGTGTCGAGCGGAATACCGAGCAGGGCAAAGCAGCGGCCATTTTCCTGGATGACCGCCAGCGGTTGTTCGCCCCAATGGGCGGTTGGCGGCGTATCGCTGGCCGGCCCGAGGTCGATCACGGCGACGCCGCCCGGAATCGCTGCCTGCTTTGGCAGGGCACCAGCCAGCAGGGGCAGGGACAGGGCGAACAGGAGCAGGAGATGGCGCATGGCTAGTTCAGTCCGGCCCACCATAAGCGCAGGCGAAGACCGATTTCGCTGGTGTAGCCCTGGCTGACGAAACGGAGGTTGCCGGCCGGATCGAGGATGGCCATGGCGGGCACCCCCTGCAAGCCGTAGTGCCGGAAATGCTCGGACTGGGGATCGGCGAGGGTGATCGGCCAGGCATGGCCACGCTGCTGCACGATACGGGCGACCGCGGCGGCATCGCCGGACTGGATGGCAAGGGTCACGGTCGGCCAGTCGCGGGCCACGTTCTCGACCGTGCCGGCGGTCGTCTTGCAGATGGCGCACCACTCGGCCCAGAAGTAGATCAGGGCCGGCTGGCCGGGATGGGCAGCTCGCCAGGCAGCAAGGTCGAACGGCTGCCCGGCAATGCTCTGGCCGGTGATGGCCGGGGCGGGGCCGCTGGGGGCGTGCCGGTTTTGCCAGAGCTGGAGGGCGACCATGCCGGCGATGAAGATCAGGGCTTCGATGCCCCAGCGGCGCCAGCCGGTTTTTTTGCGAGGGGAGTCGTTGTTCAAGCGGGGGCTTACAGGCGGTCGGTCTTGAAGGTGTTGCACTGGTTCATGTCGCCCGATTCGAAACCGCGGCGGAACCAGCGCACGCGCTGCTCGGAGGTGCCGTGGGTAAAGCTTTCCGGCACGATGCGGCCCTGCGCCTGCTGTTGCAGACGGTCATCACCGATGGCCGAGGCGGCGGTCAGTGCGGCTTCCAGGTCGCCCGGTTCGAGTACCTGTTTCATCGTGTCGGTGCGCTTGCCCCAGACGCCGGCCAGACAGTCGGCCTGCAGTTCCATGCGGACCGACAGCGCATTGCCTTCGGCACGGCTGACGCGCTGACGGGCCTTGTGCACCTGGTCGGCGATGCCGAGCAGGTTTTGCACATGATGGCCGACCTCGTGCGCGACGACATAGGCCTGGGCGAACTCGCCCGGAGCGTGAAAGCGGTCCTTCAGTTCACGGTAGAAAGCGAGGTCGATATAAACCTTGTGGTCGCCCGGGCAGTAGAATGGCCCCATGGCGGTCTGGCCGGTGCCGCAGGCGGTCGGTGTCGCGCCGGTGAACAGCACCAGCTTCGGGTTTTCGTAGTGGCGCCCGGCTTCGCGGAAGGCTTGGCTCCAGACATCCTCGGTCGAGGCCAGCACTTTGGAAACGAAACGGGCGGTTTCATCATGGGCCGGGGGCTTGTGTGCGACCGGCGCTTCCTGGCGGGCGAGCGGCGTCTGTTCCATGATCCCGAGCAGGGTCATCGGATTGATGCCGGTGAAATAGCTGATGACGAGCGCAAGGACGATGCCGCCAATGCCGACTCCGCCGCGGCCGATGCTAGCGCCACCTCGCCGGTCTTCGATATTGTCGCTCTCGCGGTAGTCGTCCATGCGCATGGCGGTTGGCCTCCTAGCGGTACCGGTTGATCGCGTCGCGGGTTTCCTGCGCCGCCTGGCGGGCTGCTGCGGCAAATCCGTCGTCCGTGCCAGCGTACAGGATGGCACGCGACGAGTTGATCATCAAGCCGGTGGCATGGCCGGTTTTGCCGGCCTTGACCGTGGCCTCGATGTCGCCGCCCTGGGCTCCGATGCCCGGCACGAGCAGCGGCATGTCGCCGACGAGGGCGCGCACGCGGGCGATTTCGGCCGGGAAGGTGGCGCCCACGACGAGGCCGATCTGGCCGGTGGTGTTCCATGCGTTGGCGGCCAGACGGGCGACACGCTCGTACAGCTTTTCGCCATCCACTTCGAGGAATTGCAGGTCCGAGCCGCCCGGGTTGGAGGTGCGGCAGAGCAGGATGACGCCCTTGTCCGGATAGGCGAGGTAAGGTTCGACCGAGTCGCGGCCCATGTAGGGGTTCACGGTGACGGCGTCGGCCTGGTAGCGCGCGAAGGCCTCGACGGCGTACTGCTCGGCGGTGGAGCCGATGTCGCCGCGCTTGCTGTCGAGAATGACCGGGATGCCCGGATGTCGTTCGTGGATGTGCGCAATCAGCGCTTCCAGCTGGTCTTCGGCGCGGCGGGCAGCGAAGTAGGCGATCTGCGGCTTGAAGGCGCAGACGAGGTCGGCCGTGGCGTCGACGATGCCCTTGCAGAATTCGAAGATGGCGTCGTCACGGCCTTTCAGGTGGGCCGGGAACCTGGCCGGGTCGGGGTCAAGGCCGACGCAAAGCAGGGAGTCGTTCTTCTGCCAGGCGGCAGCGAGTTGCTGGGTGAAGGTCATAACGGATCCTTGGGTAAATAGCGGGCGAACTTGTCCGGTAGCAGGCAGGTTTGCAGGCTGCGCTGGGTGAAGATGAAACGGCCGTCGCAGACGAAACCCAGCTGCTGCCAATCGACTTCCTTGTTGAGCATCATCGTGCACTCGATCAGGTCGCGGCGCTGCATGCGGCGGTCGTTGGTGAACAGGGCGAGGATGGCGCCATCGAAGGCGGGACAGTCGTGCAGGAAGAAGGGTTCGGGGCGGCGCGTCCGACCATTCACATAAATGCGCGGCAGGTCGTTGATCGGGCAATGGCGGCCCCACTGCCACCAGTTGCTGTCGTCGAACTTGCGAACGCGGCGGGCGAGCAATTCGGCCTTGTGCCGTTCGAGGTGCGGGTGTTTGATACCGTAAAACATGCGGCGCGTCTCGCCGGTATCGACCGTCTTGGAATAGACAAATTCCATGTTGCCCTTGGGGTGGGCAAAGAGCGCGTCGGCTCCGGATACCGCGCCGACCTTGACCGTGAAGACGTCGGCAAACCGGATCCGGTGATCGTTGCGCAGGAACATCAGCTGGCCATCGACTTCGGTGAACATGCGGCCGTCGGCCATGCAGCGGTCGAAGCGCCCCTTCTCGAAGCGGAAGATGGCGCAGTTAGGCGTCGCGCCATGAAAGACGCGCACGTCGCCGGTTTCATAGAAGTGCGTGATGCTGCCCTGCGCGTACAGCCAGGCATTGAGTTTCTTGGCGGCGGTCAGCTTGATGAACTCGCGCGGCACAATAAAAACCAGCTCGCCGCCCGGTTTCAGGTGGCGAACCGCCTTTTCGATAAAGAACAGGAAAAGGTTGCTGCGCGCGTCAAACAACGCGGAACGAAGGTGCCGCTTGGTTTCCCAGGCGACATCCTGATACCGAACGTAAGGCGGGTTGCCGATAATGGTGTCGAATTGCTCGCTCAGCGGGTAGGTAAAAAAGTCGCCGACCTGCGCCCCGGGCGGTGCCACGGCCGGGTCGATTTCGATGCCGACGACATCGGCGCCGCGCCGGCGCAGCGTGTCGAAGAATGCGCCGTCACCAGCCGACGGTTCAAGCACCCGGCCCCGGTTGCGGCACAGGTCGAGCATGAAGGCTACGACATGGGGGGGCGTGAAGACCTGGCCGAGTTGCGCGACGTCGAGCGGCATCAGCGGCGATCGTCGGCCTTTGGATGAGCAGCCCGCTCGGCCACTGCCTTTTCCCGCGCCTTCTTTTCCCAGTAACGTTCGTTCTTGCTCTCGTCGACAAAGCGGTAGCGGCCGGCAAGTTCGCAGCCCTTCATGCCAGGGTTGCACGGCAGATTATTGATCTTGGTGCAGCGGTCATTGACCTCGTGCGGGCAGCCCCAGCTTCCGGCCATGTCAGTTTCCTTTCCCCCAGGAGTCCTTGAGCGTCACGGTGCGGTTGAAGACCGGGGCGCCGGGCCTGGAGTCGATGCGGTCCACGGTAAAGTAGCCGTGGCGCTCGAACTGGAAGCGCTGTTCGGGCTGGGCTTCCTTCAGGCAGGGCTCCAGCATGGCGGTGATGACGGTCTTCGAGGTCGGGTTGAGGTCGTCGAGGAAGTCGCGCTCCAGTTCCGGAGCATCGCCTTCACGCCGGGCGCCGGGGGCGGGGACGCTGAACAGGCGGTCGTAGAGGCGCACTTCGGCCGGGTAGGCGTGCGCAGCCGAAACCCAGTGCAGGTTGCCCTTGACCTTCACGCTATCGGCACCCGGCGTGCCGGACTTGGTGTCGGGCAGGTAGGTGCAATGCACGGCGATGACCTTGCCGTTTTCGTCCTTGTCGCAACCGGTGCATTCGACGATGTAGCCGTACTTCAGGCGTGCCTTGTTGCCGGGGAAGAGGCGGCGGAAGCCCTTTTCCGGGACTTCCTGGAAGTCTTCGCCTTCGATCCACAGCTCGCGGCCAAAGGGCATGGTGCGCGTACCGCGTTCCGGATGCAGCGGGTGGTTGGTGACGACGCAGTCCTCGAACTGGCCTGCCGGATAGTTGTCGATGATCAGCTTCAGCGGATCGAGCACGGCAACGCGGCGTTCGTCGGATTCGTTCATCACCTCACGCTGGGCGTCCTCGAACAGCACGTAGTCGATCAGCGAGTCGTTTTTGGAAACGCCGATGCGTTCGGCAAAGAGCTTGAAGCCTTCCGGGGAATAGCCGCGACGGCGGGCGCCGACCAGGGTCGGCATGCGCGGGTCGTCCCAGCCTTCGACGTGCTTTTCCTCGACCAGCTGGATCAGCTTGCGCTTGGAGAGTACGACATAGGTCAGGTTGAGGCGCGAGAATTCGATCTGTTGCGGCAGCGGGCGCTGGAGCAGGCCGCCTTCGGCCAGGCGTTCAAGCAGCCAGTCGTAGAAGGGGCGCTGATCTTCGAATTCGAGCGTACAGATCGAGTGGGTGATGTTTTCCAGCGCATCCTCGATCGGGTGGGCGAAGGTGTACATCGGATAGACGCACCACGTGTCGCCGGTGTTGTGGTGGGTGGCGTGGCGGATGCGGTAGATCGCCGGGTCGCGCAGGTTGATGTTGGGCGAGGCCATGTCGATTTTTGCGCGCAGGACATGGGTGCCATCGGCGAATTCACCCTTCTGCATGCGCTTGAAGAGATCCATGTTCTCCTCGACGCTGCGATTGCGGAAAGGGGAATCCTTACCCGGCTCGGTCAGCGTGCCGCGGTTGGCGCGCATGTCCTCGGCGCTCTGGCTGTCGACATAGGCGTGGCCGGTACTGATCAGGTATTCCGCAAAGCGGGCCATCCAGGTGAAGTAATTCGAGGCCTGGTAGAGATTGGTTTCGCCAGCCTGTTCCCACGAACAACCGAGCCATTTCACCGAGTCGATGATGGCGTCGACGTATTCCTGTTCTTCCTTCTCCGGATTGGTATCGTCAAAACGCAGGTGGCAGCGCCCTCCGTACTGTTCGGCAAGGCCGAAGTTCAGCAGGATCGACTTGGCGTGGCCGAAATGCAGGTAACCGTTCGGCTCGGGCGGGAAACGGGTGCGAATCCGGGCAGGATCGAGCGGTGCGGCGGCATGGTCGGCGGCAGTGCCGGGGCGGCCGGCCCAGCGGCGCTGGGCGTATTTTCCGGCCGCGAGATCGGCCTCGACGATGTTCTTGATGAAATTGGCGGCGGGGGCCGGGGTATTGGCGGGCTGGTTCGGGCTGCTCACGGGTTAAACCTCTTTGATTAAGCGCACTATTTTACCCGTCCGGCAGCCGCTTGCGGCGCGCAGGTTGCACCGAGGGGTGTCGAACTCTTCGCACAGCACAGGGCCGAGTCATGAGTTTGCTGCCGCGTTGCCCGACTGGTTGAAACGCCCATTGCAAAGAAACGGAAACATTCGATGACCACAATGCGCGCCGTTATCTGCCCTACTCAATATCAGGAGACTTTCATGCGTTCCTTCCTGGCAACTTCTGCCATCGCCCTCGGCCTGAATGCCTGCGCCACCCAGACGCCTCCCGCCCCCGAAAAGCCGGCTGTACCCGCCGCCGCAGCGCCGGCAGCCCAAAAAGTACCGCAATGCTGGAACGGCGATACCGGCGCTTTTCAGGATGTCGGTACCCAGGCCACCCTCTCCGGTGTTGTCGTCATCTGCGAAAAAACCTCGGATGGCAAGAACGCCCAGTGGATGGGCAAAAAGCACTGATCGACCGCCTCGGCCGCCATACAGCGCCGCCTGCGGGCGGCGCTGTCGTATTCGGGGGAGTATTTCGCTCGAAGCGGTTGTTAATCGCAGGCGGGCAAGTGGACCTTGAACCGGCTCGAACACGCTCCGGGCACCAGGGACGGTTTTCGCGCAGGTCCGGTGGAATGATGGGTTAGCGATCATTTCTTTGGCTGCGCGCTTGCTTCATGCAGGAGATCAGCCGAAAAATACAATGAACCTTGTTGCCCAAAAATATTTCGAAACTCACGAATCGCTTTAGCCCTGAAATTTCACAAAGAGGTCGGCGGAACCGCCGGAAAGGCGCTCTAATACAGGTGTCAAAGCCGTATGGAGAGGAGTTCCGCCGATGCCAAATTGTACCGCTGGGTTGATGTCGTTTGGGCGCCTGGGTCGCTGTCATATCGAAGCGAATTTTGAAGGGGGCGCGCTGAGTTCGGACGGTGGTCTGATGCTGCTGCGGCAGGTGGATCGCCAGCTGGGGCTCTCGAAAGCAGTGGCCGATGCGCTGCACGATCCGCGCAATCAGGACAGGATCGTGCATGAAATGCGCGATCTGGTCGCCCAGCGGCTGTATGCCCTGTGTTGCGGCCATGAGGATTTGAACGACCATGCGGCGCTGCGGCGTGATCCGCTGATGCAGACGGCGGTGGGCCGCAGTGAG
>JBKBHB010000020.1:0-61962 GCA_046297855.1 Azonexus sp. | reverse complement strand
ATCGCCAAGAAGTCCCTGGTGCTGGCCCTGCTGGCCGGTATCGGTTTCTCCGCCGTCGCGCAGGAGCGCGTTTACCTGATCGACCAGCGTGACGTCGTCGCCAAGAGCGGTTTCGGCCTGTGCTGGCGTGATGGCTACTGGACCCCGGCGGCGGCGGCCCAGGACAAGGCCGGTTGCGAGTGCGACAAGGATCTGCTGCCGAAGGAAGCCTGCGAGCCGAAGGCCGCCGCCCCGGCCGGCGCTGCGGCCGCCCCGGCCGGCGTCAAGCCGACCGGCGAGAAGATCACCGTTGCGGCGGATGCCCTGTTCGACTTCAACAAGGCTGTCCTGCGTCCGGAAGGCAAGGCCAAGCTCGACGAACTGGTTGCCAAGGCCAAGGAAATCAAGCTGGAAGTGATCCTGGCCGTCGGCCACACCGACCGCATCGGTTCCGATGCCTACAACCAGAAGCTGTCCGAGAAGCGTGCTGCCGCCGTCAAGGAATACCTGGTCGCCAAGGGCATCGAAGCCAACCGCGTCTACACCGAAGGCAAGGGCGAGAAGCAGCCGGTCACCGGCGACAAGTGCAAGGGCGACAAGAAGACCAAGGCCCTGATCGACTGCCTGCAGCCGGATCGCCGCGTCGATATCGAAGTCATCGGCACCAAGTAATCCGCCGACGCCCAACCCGAAAAGCCCTGCCTCGGCAGGGCTTTTTCTTTTCCCTGCCATTTGCAACGACCATGCTGAACGCCGACCAAGCCGAACTCGACAAATTTGGAGATCTTGCCCACCGCTGGTGGGATCCGAACAGCGAATTCAAGCCGCTGCATGACATCAACCCCCTGCGCCTGGACTGGATCGACCAGAGCATCGGGCTAGCCGGCCAGCGCGTGCTTGACGTGGGGTGCGGCGGTGGCCTGCTCTCCGAGGGAATGGCGGCGCGCGGTGCGCATGTGACCGGCATCGATCTTTCGGAAAAGCCGCTCGCCATCGCCCGCCTGCATCTGCTGGAAAGCGGCCACAAGGTCGATTACCGGATGATCTCCGCCGAGGCGCTGGCCGACGAAATGCCTGGCACATTCGATGCGGTGACCTGCCTGGAAATGCTGGAGCACGTTCCGAATCCGTCCAGCACCATCACCGCCTGCGCCCGCCTGGTCAAACCGGGTGGTCAGGTTTTCCTGTCGACGCTGAACCGGACCCCGAAGTCTTATCTCCTCGCCGTACTGGGTGCCGAATACATCCTGAACATGCTGCCCAAGGGCACCCACGACTATGCCAAATTCATCAAACCTTCGGAATTGGTGCGCTGGGCCAGGCTGGCCAACCTGGAGCCGGACGAGTTGGTCGGCATGACCTACAACCCACTGACCCAACAGTATTCCCTGAGCCGCGATACCAGCGTCAATTATCTGATGCGCGCCACGCGGCATGCTTGAGGCCGTCCTTTTCGATCTGGACGGCACCCTGGCCGACACGGCTCCCGATCTGGGCAATGCGGCCAATCTGCTGTTGCGCGAGGAGGGGCAAGCGGCAAAGCCGCTCGAGTTCCTCCGCCCCTACACCTCGCAGGGGGTGCGCGGCCTGCTCAAGGCTGCCTTCGCCATCGCCCCCCGCCATCCGACCTACGAGTCCCGCGCCCAACGCTTTCTCGAGCTCTACGCCGAGCGTCTGTGCGACGCAACCCGGCTGTTCGACGGCATCCCGGAACTGCTCGATGTCCTAGAAGCGCATTAGCTCGGCTGGGGCATCGTCACCAACAAGCGGATGCGCTTTACCGACCCGCTGGTCGCCCAACTCGGGTTGACGCCGCGCACTCCCTGTGTCGTCAGTGGCGACACGACGAGCGAAGCCAAGCCCTCGCCGCGCCCCATCCTGCACGCCTGCCAGTTGCTCGACTGCCATCCGCAACGCACCTGGTACGTTGGCGATGACCGGCGCGACATCATCGCCGGCAAGGCGGCGGGCTGCTTTACCGTTGCCGTCCGCTACGGCTATCTGGGTGATAGCGGCCCGATCGAAACCTGGGGTGCCGACCTGATCATCGGCCATCCGGCCGAACTGGCCCACCACATCGCTAGCCACGTTGCGCTGAAATAAGCAGGTTGCGCGGCGTCAGCCGACGCGGACAGAACGTGCCTAGCTCCACGGCATAACCGCTGTTCTCCAGGTAGGCAGCAAGGTCGAGCACGAGCCAGATTTCCAGCGCGCGCCGAAAGGCATGACGTACGATGGACAGTCGCATCACCTCGCGTTGCCGCTGCCAGCCCTGCACCTCCAGCCGCCCGGCCAGTCGGCCGGCTGCTTCGGGTGACAAGCCTTCACGGCGGGCCATCTGTTGCAGGAATTCCGCGAAGCTGCCCCGGAACCAGGCAGCGGGCACGGGTTTGAAGCTGCGATAGGCGCCCCCGGAAACCTCCCGGCGAAAAAGGTCGAAGCCCAGCTTCCAGGCCATTTCGCGATCCCGCTGCCGGGCCAGGCGCGGCGAGGCCGTCACGGTTTCGGTTACTGCCAGCCGGGTATCGTCGCGGGTCAGGCCAAGCCTCCCGTTTCCCGCCAGCGGTTCATAGACCTGCGCGACACCGCGGTAATAGCAGCAGGGTGCCACATCGAAACGACGGACCCCGGCGGCACAGCCCCGGGTGATCAGCCGTCGGTGCAGTTCACCACAGGCATGCAACGCGACGGCATGCTGATCGGCCTGCGGCCAGTCAGCGACCGATAGCGCGTCGCGCTGCCAGAAATGCTGCTCGATCGGCCATTTGCCAGCCAGCTTTCGCCCCTCCGCACAAAGCACCGGGTCAATTTCCAGGGTATGTACCGGCAAACGCCATTCGAGCGCCAGACGCCGCCCGAGATGCCCCTTCCCGCCGCACCAGTCGAGGACGCTTGCACCGGATGGCTGGCAGGCCGCCGCGAAGGCTTCGATCTGTCCTTGCTTGCGCCCGGGAATTTCCCAGGCCCAGCGCCCCCCTTCGGTGCGAAGCGGACTGGCCGGCCGCGGAGGAATCGACGTCAGTGCCGGGAGTTCGGCCAAAGGGGGCAGGTAGCGGGTCAGGCAGGCCAGGGCCGAATCGCAATCGTCGTTGAGCGCAGTAACCGCTGCATCCGGCAAAGCCAGCAATTCGTCGGCCAGGGCAGGCCAGGTCTCGCACCAGGCCGGACGCGACACGCGAAATGGCTGTTCATGCCAGAGCGGACGGCAAGCCAGAAGCAGCGCTTCCAGCGGCTGTCGGCGTTCGGTCAGGCGACTCAACGGAGGGCGGCGCGCCGCTCGCGGCGCCGATAAGCGAGCACGGCCGGCACGACGGCCAGCGCAAGGACCAGCAAACCAAGCGCCAAGGGCCACAGCACTGGCTGATTCCAGGCGCGGCGCGCCGCTGCCCGGTCGACCGGATCGATGCGCTGGTATTTCAGGATGTTGTTGCCGACATCGTTCGGCTTGCGGTTCTTCAGCCAGCGATGGCCAAGGGTGTAGCTCTTCGGGTGCAGACCGAATACCCACGGCGCGTCGCGCTGCAGCAAGCGGTTCATCTGGCGGACAATGGCCAGGCGCTCCGGCGTGTTGTCCATGTTTTTCATCTGCGCGAACAGGCGGTCGAATTCCGGGTTGGCGTAGTTCGACGAGTTCTCGCCCCCCTTGCCGACCCGCGCCTCGTCACCGTTGAGCAGGAAGAAAAAGTTCTCCGGATCGGGATAATCGGCATTCCAGCCGAGGTAATAGAGCTGCACGTTACCCTTGCGCAGCTTGTCCTGAAAGCGGTTGAAATCGGTCGAGCGAATGACGAGCTGGATGTCGATCTTGGCGAACTGGCGGGTCAGCCAGTCGAGGCGGGATTTCTCACCCATCCCGCCGCCGGTGGTATCGAGGTTGACGACCAGCGGCTCGCCGGTCTGTGCATCACGCCCATTCGGATAACCGGCCTCGGCCACCAGTCGCCGGGCCACCTCGACCGACTTGCGCCTGGCCTTGCCATCGACCCAGTCGTACACCACCCGGTTGAGGCCGGCCTCACCCGCTTCATAGCCAAAGATGCCCGGCGGCAAGGGGCTTTGCGCTGCGATACCCCGCCCGTTCTGGAAAATGGAGATGAATTCCTCCTGGTCGATGGCGATCGAAATGGCCTGGCGCAGCTTGGTTGCCCGCTCGCCCAGCCCGCCAATGACCGGGTCGAGCATGTTGAAGCCCATGTAGAAAGTCGAGGTCTTGACCGATGTCAGCAGGCGGATCCCCTTGTCCCGCATTTCGTCGGTCAGTGCAACATCGCCACCGACATTGACGCGCACCGCCTGATCAAAGCTGTCGGATGAAATGCCCGAGGCATCGTAATAGCCCTGCAGGAACTTGTTCCAGTAGGGAATCGCCTCCTTCTCGCGGGTAAACACGGCCTGATCGATAAAGGGCAGCGCCTTGCCGCAATCTGCCAGCAGACCAGCCTCCCGATCGCCCGGCTCGCCTTCGCAGGGATAGGTCTGACCGTGGAAATTCGGGTTGCGCGTCAACACCATGCGGCGATTCGGGTCGTTCTCGGACAGCAGGTAAGGCCCGGTGCCGACCGGCCACCAGTCAAGCGTCAGATTTTTTTCCGCCATGCCGGGCTGAGCATAAAAGCGATCCACCTCGCGCGGTACAGGTGCAAAAAAGGGCATGGCCAGCCAGTAGATGAATTGCGGATATTTACCCTTGATCCGGATCCGCCAGGTCAGGGCATCGACCTTTTCGACGCCGCTCAGGGCATATGCGTCGAGATCCAGCCAGGCGCCGGCCGCTTGGTCCTGCACCGCTTTCTGCAGGTTGTCGCCCAACGCCTTGAGGCCGACGATCTTGTCGGCCATCATGCCGAAGATCGGCGAATGCAGGCGCGGATGCGCCAGACGCTTGATCTGGTAAATGTAATCGTCGGCCGTCAATTCACGGGTGCCGACCCGGGGAAAGTCACGGATTGTCTGGCGCCCTACCGCAATGTCATTCCCCAGGTATACCGGCTGCCCCTGCGCATCCCGGGCGAAGGCCGGGTGCGGCTGGAAACGGATACCGGGCTTTAGCTTCAGCTCGTAGACACTTTCCGCGATCCGTTCGGCCGGCGCATCGTGCGGCAACTCCCGGCCAGCCGCATCGTAGTAGCGGGGCACCGGCACCTGCTCGACAGTGGCCGGAATGAGTTCATAAGGCCGCTTCAGGTAGTGATACTGCAAGGGTGGTTCGTAGATCTGGGCGGTAAAGGTGGCCTCGTCTTCGGTGTAGGACTGGGCCGGATCGAGGTGCTTCGGGCGATCGGTAAAGGCCGTGTACAGGATGTTGCGGCCGGCGTCGCTGGCCGGATAGGGATCGTTCCAGATCTGCCCGCAGGCAGACAGCAGGAGGACACTGAAAAGACAGGTGCAGATTTTTCGCATGGCCGGCAGTTTAGCAACTTGACCAGCCACCTGCCCATTGACCACAATGGCCCACACCCACAACAAAGAGATAGTCCATGCTCGACACCCCCATCCCCGATTTCTCGCTGCCCGCGACCAGCGAAACCACCTTCAAACTGGCCGAACAGGCCGGCAAGATCGTCGTCATCTACTTCTATCCCAAGGACAGCACGCCAGGCTGCACCACCGAGGGACAAAACTTCCGCGACCTGTACGGCGAGTTCACCGCAGCGGGCGCCGTCATCCTCGGCATCTCGCGCGACAGCCTGAAATCCCACGAGAATTTCAAGGCCAAGCAGGGCTTCCCCTTCGAACTCGGCTCCGACCAGGATGAAAGCGTCTGTACGCTGTTTGGCGTCATCAAGGACAAGATGATGTATGGCAAGCCCTGCCGCGGCATCGAGCGTTCGACCTTTGTCATCGACCGTGCCGGCGTGCTGCGCCGCGAATGGCGGGGCGTCAAGGTGGCCGGCCACGCCCAGGAAGTGCTCGATTTCGTCAAGACGCTCTGATTTCCCCACTCCGACCAAAGGCCCGCCCCATGCCGCGCAAACCAGCAGCAGCCAAGAAGCCCGTCGTTACCAAAATTTTCGTCCTCGATACCAACGTGCTGATGCACGACCCGAGCTGCCTGTTCCGCTTCGAGGAACACGACATCTTCCTGCCGATCATGACGCTGGAGGAACTCGACAACCACAAGAAGGGCATGTCCGAAATCGCCCGCAATGCCCGCCAGGCGTCGCGCATGCTCGACGAGATGCTGGCGCACGACGATGTCGATATCGACGAGGGCATCGATCTCTATGGCCCGTCCAACAAGCTGGCCAGCGGCCGGCTCTACCTGCAGACCGAGGCGATCAGCGGCGAGTTGCCGCAGGGCCTGCCCACCTCGAAGGTCGACAACCAGATCCTGTCCGTCGTCATCCACCTGCAGAAGAAGTTCCCCAAGCGCCCGGTGATTCTGGTGTCGAAAGACATCAACATGCGCATCAAGTCGCGGGCCCTCAACCTGTTGGCCGAAGACTACTTCAATGACAAGGTGCTGGAAGATACCGACGTCCTCTACTCCGGCACGCGCGCCCTGCCCGACAACTTCTGGGAAAGGCATGGCAAGGGCATGGAGTCGTGGAAGAAGGAAAGCAAGACCTATTACAAGGTCACCGGCCCGCTCTGCCCGCAACTGCTGGTCAATGAGTTCGTCTGGCTCGAGAGCGACGGCTTCGCGGCCATCGTCAAGGAAACCGCCGGCAAGAGCGCCGTACTCGAAACCCTGGTCGACTACACCCACCCGAAGAATGCCGTCTGGGGCATCACGGCACGCAATCGCGAACAGAATTTCGCCCTCAACCTGCTGATGAACCCCGATATCGATTTCGTCACCCTGCTGGGCCAGGCGGGTACCGGCAAGACGCTGCTGACGCTGGCGGCCGGCCTGAATCAGACCCTGGAAAACAAGCGCTTCGCCGAAATCATCATGACCCGCGTCACCGTGCCGGTCGGTGAAGACATCGGCTTCCTGCCGGGCAGCGAGGAAGAAAAGATGGCCCCCTGGATGGGGGCCCTGGAGGACAACCTCGAAGTGCTCACCCATGCCGACGACAGCAACAGCCCCTACGGCGGTGACTGGGGCAAGGCAGCAACGAACGATATCGTTCGCTCGAAGATCAAGGTCAAGTCACTCAACTTCATGCGCGGCCGCACCTTCCTGAAAAAATACCTGATCATCGACGAAGCGCAGAACCTCACCCCGAAGCAGATGAAAACGCTGATCACCCGGGCCGGCCCGGGCACCAAGGTAGTCTGCCTCGGCAACATCGCGCAGATCGACACGCCCTATCTGACGGAAGGCAGTTCCGGCCTGACTTATGTCGTTGATCGCTTCAAGGGCTGGCCGCACGCCGGTCACATCACGTTACAAAGAGGCGAGCGTTCCCGTCTGGCTGACCACGCGGCCGAGGTGCTATAATTTTTGGCATACAAATCAAGGGGCCGTGTCAGTGACACGGCCTTTTCGTTTCAGCCACGGAGTATTTCCGCCGGAGGAGTCTTTTGAAACGTCGCAATTTTCTGGCATCCGCCGCTGCACTGTCCCTGCTCGTCTCCGATGCCTGGGCAGCAAAGAAAACCAAGCCGGCCACCACTGCCAAGCCTGCCGCCCCTCCCCGGGCCAAAGCCGGCAGCAAACCCAATGCCCGGAACGCCCCCCATACCCCGTCGGCACGCGGCCTGCACGGCAAGCAACCGGTCACCTACAAGCCACAGCAGCCGGTCGTCCACACGGCGGACGAACCGATCATCGAACGTCCGCCACAAGGCACATCTGCCTCCCGCCTGCCTCCGGTCAAGGCGCCCGAGCCCCCCGCCGAGTGGCGCACCTACGAAATCACGACCACCATCAACCTGAAGGCGAAGAGCGGCCCGATCCGCTTCTGGCTCCCCCTACCGCTCAACCAGGACACGCTCTATCAACGCACGCTTGGCCATTCGTGGAGCGGCAACCCGGCAACCGCCAGCATGCGGCGCCTGCCGGACGGCGATCTCGAGGTTTTCCACTGTGAATGGCCGGAAGGCACCGACGCCCGCCTGCAACTGACCACGCTGGTGACCACGGCAGACCGCCATTTCGACATCACCAAACGTACGGTCGCCCCCGAGCGGGATGACATCCTGCGGCGCAACCTGCAAGCCTCGCAATTGATTCCCAACGACGGACTGGCCTTTCAGCTCGGCGAACGCATACTGGGACGCATCAAGGATCCGGTGGCGCAAGCCAAAGCGATCTACGACTGGGTCGTGGACAACAGCATCTACGACCCCAGCCTGCCCGGCTGCGGTACCGGCGATGTCCGGCAGCAGTTGATCAGCGGCCAGTACGGCGGTCGCTCGGCTGACATCAACGGCCTGTTTGTCGCCATCTGCCGGGCCATCGGCATCCCGGCCCGCTGTGTGTATGGTTTGCGTACCGGCCCTTCCCGACTCTTCCGCAGTCTGGGTATCGCCGGTGACGACGCCACGCGCGGCCAGCATGTCCGGGCCGAGTTCTACGTCCCGGGCTATGGCTGGATTCCCGTGGACCCGAGCGATGTCCGCCGGGCCATCGCCCTCGACACCCTCTCCGACCGCGACAGCAAGCTGCTTTCCCTGCGCAAGGTGCTGTTCGGGGTATGGGAAATGAACTGGATCGCCTTCAACCTGGGAACCGATATCGCCTTGCCTGGCAAGCAGATGACAATGCCCTTCCTGCTTCACCCGCAACTGGAAATTGCCGGCCGCTCAGTCAACGACGCGACGCAATACAGCATCAAAACGCGCCAAGTGGTCATCTGATCACGAGGGCCGGCAACGGTGCCGGCCCGTCTCATCAATTCGGCGAATCGACGAAACCGCCGCTGGCCAGATTTTCGAAGCGGGTGTATTCCCCCAGGAAAGCAAGGCGCACCGTGCCGGTCGGACCGTTACGCTGCTTGCCGATGATGACCTCGGCCATCCCCTTGTTGTCCTGGTTTTCCTTGTTGTAATACTCGTCGCGGTACATCATCAGGATCACGTCGGCATCCTGCTCGATGGCGCCGGATTCGCGCAAGTCCGACATCATCGGGCGCTTGTCGGTTCGTTCCTCGACCTTGCGCGACAGCTGCGACAGGGCAACGATGGGCACCTGCAGTTCCTTGGCCAGCGATTTGATCGAGCGCGAGATTTCCGACACCTCGGTCGCCCGGTTCTCACCCTGCTTGTTGCCCGACATCAGCTGGATGTAGTCGATGACCAGCAAACCGAGCTTGCCACCGTACTGGCGCGCCAGGCGCCGGGCCCGGGCGCGCAGGTTGGCCGGGCTCAAACCGCCCGTTTCATCGATGTAAATCGGCGCCTCGTGCAACTTGCCCAGGGCAAAGGAAAGTTTCGACCATTCTTCGTCACTCATCCGCCCGGTACGCAGACTCTGCGAGTTCAGACGGCCAATGGAGGCGAGCATCCGGGTCGCCAGCTGGGCCCCCCCCATTTCCATCGAAAACACACCCACCGGCAGGCCGGAATCGACCGCCACGTTCTCGGCGATATTCAGCGCAAACGCCGTCTTGCCCATCGACGGCCGGCCGGCAACGATGATCAGGTCGCCCGGCTGGAAACCGGAGGTCTTCTGGTCGAGATCGATGAAACCGGTCGGCACCCCGGTAATGTCCGACGGATTGTCACGGTCATGCAATTCCTGAATACGCTCGACCACCTGCGTCAACAGGGGATTGATGTGCACGAACCCTTCGTTGTGCCCGGCACCGGCCTCGGCAATCTTGAAAATCTTGGACTCGGCCTCGTCGAGAATGGTTTCTGCGTCCCGCCCCAGCGGATTGAGCGCATCCGCCGCGATCTCGTCGGCCGTTGCCACCAGTTGGCGGAGCACCGCCCGCTCCCGGACGATTTCGGCATAGCGCCGGATATTGGCGGCCGAAGGGGTATTGGCTGCCAGCTCCCCCAGATACGCCAGACCACCGGTCTGCTCCCCCTCCCCGGCGGCATCCAGGGCTTCCGCCACGGTCACGACATCGGCCGGTTTGGCTTTCTCCAGCAGATTGCGAATCTGCCGGAAAATGCGTCGGTGCTCGTCACGATAGAAATCGGTGTCAGTCACCAGATCACCGATCCGGTCCCACGCCTGATTGTCGAGCAACAAGCCACCGAGCACCGATTGCTCGGCTTCGATGGAATGCGGCGGAACGCGCAGGGAATCCAGGGTGGCGTCGGAAATCTTGGGTTTGGCTGGGCGCTGATTCATGGCGGCAAGTTTAAATTAAAAAGGCTCCGCAACTGCGGAGCCTTTTCGGGTAACGGCGGAAGCGGAATTACTCGGCAGCCACGGTCACGGTGATGTTAGCCAGCACGTCGGTGTGCAGGGCGATGTCGAGCGGGAACTCGCCAATCGCCTTGAGCGGGCCTTCCGGCATCCGGACCGCCGACTTGTCGATATCGAAACCGGCAGCCTTGAGCGCCTCGGCGATATCGGCGTTACCAACGGAACCGAACAGACGGCCGTCCATACCGGCCTTGCGGGTAACCGTCACCGTAGTGCCGGTCATCTTCTCGGCGACAGCCTGGGCAGCAGCCAGCTTCTCGGCGGCAGCCTTTTCCAGTTCGGCACGGCGTGCTTCGAACTCGGCCATGGCAGCCGGCGTAGCACGCTTGGCCTTCTTTTGGGGGATCAGGAAGTTACGGGCATAGCCGTCCTTGACCTTGACGACGTCGCCGAGGTTACCGAGGTTGACCACCTTTTCGAGCAGAATGATTTGCATGTTTCGTCTCCCCGAGAATTATTGATGGTTGTCGGTGTACGGCAGCAGGGCCAGGAAGCGGGCGCGCTTGATGGCGGTGCCCAGCTGGCGCTGATAGCCGGCCTTGGTGCCGGTCAGACGAGCCGGCATGATCTTGGCGTTTTCCTGGATGTATTCCTTCAGGACGTCCACATCCTTGTAGTCGATCTGTTCAACCTTTTCAGCCGTGAAGCGGCAGAACTTGCGACGCTTGAACAGGCCGCCACCGCGCTTCTTTTTCTTGTCGTCATCCTTCTTCTTGAAGAATCGAGCCATTTTCGTTTCCTTCCAAAAATTCGAGTGTATTCACATGCAGTACGGGCGTCTTGCTGTTTCGACTTCTGGCAGCGAGAAATCCGGTCGCTTTGAGCTCCCCCCCGAGAGGGGCTGCCTGCAGCCAGCGGGCCGCTTCACCCAGAGCCACGACCGAGAGTTCGACTTCCACCAGGCGTTCGGCACCGTTTTCGATCTGCGAGGAGCGGTGCAGCAACTTTCCTTCACTGACCGGCACCCCGGCTGGTGTGTAGCGCAAGGCTTTGCGCTCGACCAGTTGACCGGAGATCGCGATGTCGTTCAGCCGTTTGACCCCGTACCGATATGGGTTATCAGGCAGCTGCCGGTTCAGCGGCAGTTTCACCGCCGGCGAGCAGGGACTTGGCTTTCTCTTCCTTCATCATCGGGGAAGGAGTCGTCACGGCAGCCTTCATCTTGACGGTGAGGTGGCGCAGCACGGCGTCGTTGAACTTGAACGCGTGCTCGAGTTCGTTCAGCGTCTCGCCGTCGCACTCGATGTTCATCAGAACGTAGTGGGCCTTGTGGATCTTCTGGATCGGGTAAGCCAGCTGACGACGACCCCAGTCTTCCAGACGATGGATTTGGCCGCCCTTGCTGGTCACGATGGAGCGATAGCGCTCGACCATGCCGGGCACTTGTTCGCTTTGGTCCGGATGGACGATAAAGCAGATTTCGTAATGGCGCATGCAAACTCCTTTTGGGATGAACCCTCCGCCATGCGTTTGCGGTAGGGCAAGGTTGAAAAGCCCGCGATTATAACAGCAATCGCGGGTCTGGGCGATACCGGACGGCACCTGACGATCAGAAACTGTCGTCAGCCATTTCCAGCGTGCCGGCCGCGCCATTGACCACGGACTCGGCCAGACCGGCGGCCTGGGTCAGGAAATGATCGGCAAAGAAACGGGTCGTCGCCAGCTTGGCCGGCCAGAACGGATCGCTGTCGCCAGCTGCCATTCGCGCGCGCGCGATCAGTGCCGCGCGCCCCATCTGCCAGCCACCGGCCACGATGCCGAGGAGGAACAAAAAAGGCACGGCGCCAGCATGCGTTGCCTTGGGATGCGCCTTGAAGTTGGCGACAATCCAGTCGACGGCCCTTTCCACCGCATCGATGCCTGCCAACTGACGGGCACCGATGCCCGCCAGATCGCCATCTAGTTTCGCCGCATCGGCCCGCATCTCGGCAATCACGGACTTGATGGTGGCCCCCTGTTCGCGCGCAATCTTGCGGCCGATGAGGTCGTTGGCCTGAATGGCCGTCGTCCCTTCGTAGATGGCCGTGATACGGGCATCGCGCAGGTGCTGGGCCGCACCGGTTTCCTCGATGAAACCCATCCCGCCATGCACCTGGACGCCGAGCGAGGCAATGTCGATGGCGCTTTCAGTGCTCCAGCCCTTGACGACCGGAATCATCAGATCGGCGAAGGCCTGGCCTTTCCTGCGCCGGGCTTCATCCGGATTGCAGTGGGCGTGATCCTGGGCCGCCGCCGTCACGTAGGCCAACGCCCGCATGGCCTCGATGCGGGAGCGCATCGACATCAGCATGCGACGGACATCCGGATGCTTGATGATCGGCACTTTCGGGCCTCCCTTGACACCCAGCTCGGTTCCCTGGACGCGATCCCGGGCATACGCCACGGCACGCTGGTAGGCGCGCTCGGCATCCCCCAGCCCCTCCAGGCCGACGTTGAAGCGGGCGGCATTCATCATGATGAACATGTACTCCAGACCGCGATTCTCCTCGCCGACCAGGGTGCCGATCGCACCGCCGTTGTCGCCAAAGGCCAGCACCGCTGTCGGGCTGCCGTGAATGCCGAGCTTGTGCTCGATTGATACGCAATACACATCGTTGCGCTCACCCGGCGTCCCGTCGGCCTTGAGCAGGAACTTGGGCACAACGAACAGCGAAATCCCCTTGACCCCTTCCGGCGCATTCGGCGTCCGAGCCAGCACGAGATGGACGATGTTATCCGTCATGTCGTGCTCACCCCAGGTAATGAAAATCTTCTGGCCGAAAATCCGGTAGGTGCCATCCCCTACCGGCTCGGCACGACTGCGCACGGCAGCGAGGTCGGAGCCGGCATTGGGCTCGGTCAGGTTCATGGTCCCGGTCCATGCGCCGGAAATCAGGTTAGGCAGGTAGGCCGCCTTCTGCTCTGCGGAACCGGCAATGGTCAGCGCCTCGATCGCCCCTTGGGTGAGCATCGGGCACAGCGAGAAGGCGTGATTGGCGGCCTTCCACATTTCACTGACCGCGGTCGACACCACTCTCGGCAAGCCCTGACCGCCAAATTCCGGTTCGCACCCGAGACCGTTCCAGCCATTGTCGACAAACTGGCGATAGGCTTCCTTGAAGCCGGGCGACGACTGCACCTGCTTGTCATGCCACCGGGCCCCCTGGGTATCGCCAATGCGATTGAGCGGCGACAATACTTCGCCCGCGAATTTGGCCGCTTCCTCCAGGATGGCATCCACCACGTCGGGCGAGGCTTCCTCGCACCCGGGCAAGGCCACAACCTGATCCAGGCCGGCCAGTTCCTGCATGGCAAAACGGATGTCCTTCAACGGTGCAACATATTCGCTCATAAGTCTCACTCCATTCGGTTGGCAGTTTCTTTTAGTTCGATCAGGAACAGTATGTCGTCGACCACGGGCAGGGCGAATCCCTGCCGCTGGCCGCCGCGATTGTCACGCAACAGCTGGTACAGATAGCCGACCACGTCGCCGGATTCCCACAAGTCGACCACGGCATTCATCAGGCGGGGCATGTCCTCCAGGGACTGGGGACGCTGGCCGCCGGTTACGTTTTCGGCAAGCAGATCGCCCCCGTTGGCACCCCCGCCTTCCCAGCTCTGCACCTCGACGTTGAAATGCTGGTTGAGATTACGCGCCACCTGTTCGAATTCGGTCCGCATCCCGGCCATGCGATAAACATCCATCAGGCGAATCCAGGGCTGCAGGGCCTCCTGCGGATTGCGGTCGATGAATTCCTGCAACGCCTGCGCCGCGCCCTTGACCCGGCCAAAGGACAACATGATGTCGGCCAGTTCCATGACCGGATTGGCCTCGAAATGCTCATCCAGCGTCGTGGTGTTGATCGACAGTACGGAATCGGCAACCGGCGCCTTGGCCGTTTCCACCGGTTCCAGCGCCGCTTCAGGATGACCTTGGCCCAGCAGATCAATGTCGACCTGCATCGGCATGCCCATCGCGGCAGGCTCGACTGGGAGATCAACCCCCCCGAGCTCTTCACGCTCCTCCTCCCGTTTCGGATCGACCCGAACCTCGGGCACCGCCAGCGGCAAGTCGGCCGCGACGGCGTTTTCCTTCGCCTCGCGATATCGGCGCCAACCGATCCACCCCCCCAGACCGAGCAGGACACCCAACAACAGCCCATAAACACTCCACGGGGTGTCTTCGGTCACACGACTGGCGCCGGTATCCCGTGGCACTGCCGGAGCCGGCTTTTCTGCGCTCTTGGCCGGGGGCGCCACCTGATCGGCGGGTGCCACGGGGCGTGGACCAGCCCTGTCCTGCTCCACGCGTTGCGCGAAGTCGGCAGCACGGGACTGCAATTCAGTCAGGGCGCCCTCCATGTTGCGCAGCTTTTCCGCTGCCGCCATCTGGGAAATGGCCTGCTCATGCAAGGCCATCAGCATCCGGTATTCGAGACGCAGCATATCGCGCTCTGCTTCCTTCGCCGCAGCCACCCCCAGCAACTCCGTCGCCAGACGCAAGGACGGTTCGCCGACGGCGAACTCGCCCCCGGACAACAGCAGGCGATCCCGCCCTCCTCGCTCACGGGGCTGGCTCGCTTTCCGCGGAAGCAGACGGGCCGGGGCTTCCGGGGGCAACGTTTGCGGATGGCGCGTCAGAACGGCCCGTGGCTCACCGGCCCCTGCCGGGGCGACCATCGCCGCCCGCTCCCTGCCCGCGGCAGACGGCACCGCCACAGCCGGTTGGGGAGGCGACGCCATCAGCATGTAAGTCCGGGCAATCTCATGGCCACACCCCACCTGGATCGTCATCTGCATGACCGGCTCACGCAACGGCAGATCGGAACGAATTTCCAGGATGGGTTCCCCCTCCCGGCGAAGGGTGAAACTGGCCCGCCGCAACGATGGCAAGTCGTCGCTGGCAGGCGGAGCGAGGCGAAAACATGACGCATCGATATGCTGCCGGTCAACACCGAGCAGGCTCACTTCAAGCCGCAGGCTTTCACCCAGCACGGGCTGGCTGCGCAAATCGCCCAGGCCGATGGCCCAAAGCTGCCCGGGCAACAGCAGGGTCAGCAGCGACAGCGAAGTTCGGCCAAGCATGCGATCCAAAAAATATAGCCCCTGATGACAAAAGTGTCGAAATTGTAGCCCTTATTTGCCGGCCAGATAACGGGAATCATCGAAGGTCAGCATCCAATTCGGCCGATAGACGACGAAAAGCGTGATCACCATGCCGGAGAGCCAGGCCTCGGAAAACCCCAACAGCAGGAAATAGGGGAAATATTCGCTGATCAGGTAATCCCAGGCATAAACATCCGCCAGGGCGAGGATGGCGGTGATGGCAAAGCCGACGCCCAGCGTCGTCAGGGCCGCCCCGAGAAAGCCGTTGATGAAAATATAGATGAAGAAGTGCCGCGGCAGGAGCGCGCTGAAAAAGCGGAAAAAGGCCTGGCTCAATCCGACCCCCACCCCCGCCTGGAGCAGCACGTTCATGGCAAAGGCGTACGGGCCGGCCGCGCCATTCAGCGTGATTCCCAGCGCAACGAGCGACAATCCGACAAAGGCCAGCCAGGGCCCGAAGCTCAGTGTAAATACGGTGGCGCCAAGCAAGTGCAGGGCCAAACCGGGCTTGGCACCGGCCTTCAGGCTCCAGAGCAAGGTCAAGATGACCACCATGCCCAGCCAGACGTTGAGCAGTTCGCCATCTTTCAGGCGGCCCCACGGCGCGCGCCAGAGCGCAAGGGCGAAGAGCGGTAGCCAGACGACCCAGGCCGTCCAGTACCACGCTTCGCCCAACAGGGTATCGTTCAGATTCATGGGGCTATTCTAGTGCCAGCCCCGGTATCTGCGGAATTACCCGACAGCGGCAGCCAGTTGCGGCACCGCTTCGAACAGGTCGGCGACCAGGCCATAGTCGGCGATCTGGAAGATCGGCGCATCCGGATCCTTGTTGATGGCCACGATGACTTTCGAATCCTTCATGCCGGCAAGATGCTGGATGGCGCCGGAAATACCGATCGCGAGATAAAGCTGCGGCGCGACGATCTTGCCGGTCTGGCCGACCTGGTAGTCATTCGGCACGAAGCCGGCATCAACCGCAGCGCGCGAGGCACCCAGCGCGGCTCCCAGCTTGTCGGCGAGTGGCTCGAGCAGTTGGTGGTAGTTTTCGCCGCTGCCCAGGCCACGACCACCGGAAACGATGATCTTGGCGGCGCCGAGTTCGGGGCGCTCGGACTTGGTCAGTTCGCGGTTCTGCAACTGGCATTGGGCCGTGTCGGCTGCCGGGGCGATCGCTTCGACGGCTGCGCTGCCGCCCGTACCAACGGCATCGAAAGCCGTCGTGCGGACCGTGATGACCTTGACGGCATCGGCGCTCTTGACGGTAGCCAGTGCATTGCCGGCGTAAATCGGGCGAACGAAGGTATCTGCCGCTTCGACGGCCGTGATTTCGGAAATCTGGGCCACATCGAGCAGCGCGGCGACGCGCGGGGCAAGGTTCTTGCCAAAGGTGGTGGCTGGCGCCAGGATGTGGCTGTACCCGGCAGCCTGGGCGACGACCAGGGCGGTCAGGTTTTCGGCAGTTTGTGCGGCGTAATGGGCTGCATCGGCCACCTTGACTGCGGCGACGCCTTGCAGCTGGGCGGCTTGCTGGGCAACCGCGGCGCAGTCGGCGCCGGCCACCAGCACGTGAATGTCGCCACCGATTTTTTGGGCAGCTGCAACGGTATTCAGGGTGGCAGCCTTGAGGGCGGCGTTGTCGTGTTCGGCAATAACGAGGATAGCCATTTAGATCACCTTCGCTTCGTTCTTGAGTTTGTTCACCAGATCGGCCACATCGGCCACCCGCACGCCGGCGCTACGCTTGGGCGGCTCGCTGACCTTGAGGGTGGTCAGGCGCGGCGTGACGTCGACGCCAAGATCGGCCGGCTTGACGGTGTCGAGCGGCTTTTTCTTGGCTTTCATGATGTTGGGCAGGGTGGCATAGCGCGGCTCGTTCAGGCGCAGGTCGGTCGTCACGACGGCCGGCAGGCTGATCGCCAGGGTTTCCAGGCCGCCGTCGATTTCACGGGTGACGGTGGCCTTGCCGTCGGCGATGACAACCTTGGAGGCGAAGGTGGCCTGCGGCCAGTTCTGCAGGGCTGCAAGCATCTGGCCGGTCTGGTTGGCGTCGTCGTCGATGGCCTGCTTGCCGCAAATGACGAGTTGCGGCTGTTCCTTGTCGCACAGGGCCTTGAGCAGCTTGGCAACGGCCAGCGGCTGGAGGTCGGCGTCGGTTTCGACCAGGATGCCGCGGTCGGCACCGATGGCCATGGCGGTGCGCAGGGTTTCCTGGCAGGCCGCCACACCGCAGGAGACAGCAACGACCTCGGTCGCGATGCCGGCTTCCTTCAGACGGACGGCTTCTTCGACGGCGATTTCGTCGAAGGGGTTCATGCTCATCTTGACGTTGGCCAGATCGACACCCGAACCGTCGGCCTTGACCCGGACCTTCACGTTGTAATCAACGACCCGTTTGACGGGAACTAGAATCTTCACAAGCCTTCTCCTCTTACTTGGTTAGATTTGTTGCAGCGACTTCGCCTGTTTGACAGACGTCCACTCTATCAGCACAATGGCCATACTGTGTCGTATGGAAAAGCATACGGTAGCGTATGGAAAACAAACTTGTCAAGCCCCCGATGAAGTCCTCAGCGATCAAGCCCCGCGGCCGGGCGGCGTCGCCGCGCACGCAACTCGACCCGGAACGCTGGATCGACGAGGCCATCGACGTGCTCGCCAAGGAAGGTGTCACCGGCTTGCGGGTCGAAGTACTGGCCAAGCGGTGCGGGGTGACCAAGGGCAGTTTCTACTGGCATTTCAAGGACCGCCAGGCCCTGCTCGACGCCGTGCTCGAACAGTGGAAGATCGGCCGTATACGCGACATTGAAAAAACCACGGCCGTCACCCCGGGCAACGAGCGCGACCAGTTGCATTACGCCATCGAGGTGTATGGGGCCAGCCGCAACCGCAAGGGCATGTCCATCGAGCTGGCGGTCCGCGACTGGGCACGCCACGACCCACGTGCCGCAGCGGTCGTCGAGGAAGTCGATCTTTATCGCTTGGAATGCACCCGCAAGCTGTTTGTCGCCGCCGGCATGTCGGACGCCGAGGCAAAGAGTCGCAGCCTGCTGCTCTACGCCTGCGTTTTCGGGCTCTCGCTGATGCACTACGCGCATTTCGACGACGATCTGGCCAGCCTGAAACAGCGCATTGCCGAACGCATCGTTTCCAATTAGTCGAAACAGCCTCCGGCGGCGGCCGTTCTGCCCTGCCCCCACTCCCAGGCGAGAAGGTCGACCGCCAGCTGGTCCGCCGCCTGGATCAGGGCACCGACCCCGCCCCGTGCATCCGCAGTCTCGGCCGGCTTTTCCACGTTGACTGGCATTTCCGCCAACGTACGCCGGGTACGGTCAAGCAGTACCACCCTGCCCTGCAGGACGCCCCGGCTTCGCTCGGCGGACGAAAAAATCTGGCTGAATTCGGTGATGTCGACCCGGAGCAGGCAGGGTGACTGGCCGAAGCCGGCCGGCGACAAATCCAGTTGCTGGGTCAGGCGCTGCTGCAGCAACTGCGCCGGCGGGCCGGCCCAGCGGGCTCTGGCGTATTCGCGAAGACGGGCAGCATCGACATAGGCCAGGCGGTAGTCGATGCCCATGCTGTCGAACCAGAGCGGCGCCCGCACTTCGAGCGCCAACGGCGTCTTGCGGGGCGTGGTCATCAGGCGGGCGGCAGGCGGGCCGAAATCGTAGATGGCCAGCGGCGCATCGCCGCCCCGCTTGCCGGCAGTGAAGCAGCCGGTCAGCAGCAGGCTCCCGATCAGGAAGATCAACCCGCGCACGTCACTGCCCCCCGGCCGGATTGAAGCCGGCCTCGCCCGGCCCCGGTGCTGGCGACGGAGCGCCGAAGACGAGGCCCTGCGGCGTGTCTTCCAGTATGCGCAGCACGCGGCTCAACTGGCGCGAGGTCAGCGAAAAGTCCTGGGCCAGTTCGTTCAGGCGCGGCATCAGGGCCGAAGTGCCGCCGGCGGAAGCATCGCCGATGGCAATGTCGAGCTTGTCGGTCGCCACCTGCATCCTGCCGATTAGGTTCCGCGTATCGGCCAGCAGCGGGCCGACTTCGCCGGCGGCTTGCGACAGGTTGCGGACATTGCGATCATCGAGCAGCTTATTGACCTGAAGCAAGGTGCGGTTCAGGTTTACCAGGGCCGGCCCGAGATGGGCCGAAGCGCTTTCGAGATTGGCCAGCGTCGCTGTCAGGTGCGCCCGGTTCTCGTCGTTGAGCAGGGCGTTGGCGCTCTGCATCAGTTGCCGTGCCTGTTTCAGCGTGGCGGCACCGGTTTCGCCCAATTCGTCGAGCAGGGACGGAATCATCGTGATGCGCGGCGGCGTGCCGTCCTTCGATTCGAGGGGCGAGGCATCCTTGCCGGTTTCGAGCAGCAGGATGTGGGCCAAGCCGGTCACCCCCTGATAATTCAGCTTGGCCACGGTACCGGTGGTCAGTGGAACATCGTCGTTGACCGAAATGGTGATCAGGATGTTGCTGTAATCCTCGGGGTCGAGGCGGATGTCGCTGACCTTGCCGACCCGGATACCCCGATAGCGCACCTGGGCCTGGGGATTGAGGCCACCGATATTCTGCTTGGTGACGACGATGTAATCGCGCGCCGCGTCGTGATTCCCGCCCAGCCAATAAAGGGCAAGGATCGCCGCCACCCCCAGGCAAAGGGCGAAAAGTCCGGCAGCAAAGGCGTGCGACTTGTTTTCCATGTGACGTAATTAAAGCAGCTTCCTGCGGTCGGCGCCAAAAAAGCCGGTGACGAACGGGTGATCGACGGTCATGATTTCGTCCCGCGTGCCGAAGGCCAATATCCGGTGCTCGGCCAGCACCGCGACATGCGACGCCAGACCGGCCAGGGTATTCAGATCGTGCGTCACCATGACCACGGTGAGGCCCAGTTCGCGCTGCAGATCGCCGATCAGTTCGACGAAATTCTGGCTGCGATCCGGGTCGAGGCCGGCCGTCGGCTCGTCGAGCAACAGCAACTCGGGTTCGAGGGCCAGCGCCCGGGCCAAGGCAACGCGCTTGACCATGCCGCCGGACAGTTCGGCCGGCATCAGCTTGCCATGCGCAGGGCCAAGGCCGACCATGGCCAGCTTGAGATGGACGAGGCGACGAATCCAGTCTTCGTCGAGACAATGCAGTTCGCGCAACGGGAAGGCGATGTTGTCGAAAACCGACAGGGCCGAGAACAGCGCACCATGCTGGAAGAGCATGCCGAGGCGACGCCGTAGCTGACGCTGCAATTCGACATCCGGATCGTTCAGATCGACGCCGAACAACCTGACCACGCCGGCATCCGGACGATGCAGGCCGAGGATTTCGCGCAGCAGCGTGGTCTTGCCGCTGCCCGAGCCGCCCAGCAGGCCGACGATCTGCCCGGCGTGCACCTGCAGCGACAGATCCCGATGCACGGGCAAACCGCGAAAGCTGGTGCAAATACCTTGCAAATCAATGACCGGCAACGGGTTCATAGCTGCGGCACCCCGACATGCCGGGTAAAGATGGCGAACAGCGCGTCGACTAGGATGACCGTGGTAATCGCCGTGACCACGGCACTCGTCGTGTTGGCCGACAGGCTCTCCGTATTCGGCCGCACACGCAGCCCGAAATGGCAGGCGACGACGGCGATCACGAATCCGAAGACAATACCCTTGCCCAGCCCGATGAACAGGTTGGCCACCGGTACCGCGCGCGGCAGGTTTTCCAGAAAGTAGACCAGCGACAGATCAAGTTGCAGCAGGGCAGCCAGCATGCCGCCGAGCAGCGCGACGGCTGAAGTCCACAAGACGAGCAGCGGCATGGCGACGGTCAGCCCGAATATCTTGGGCAGCACAACGCGGATGCTGCGCGAGATGCCCATCGTCGACAGGGCATCGATTTCCTCGGTCACCCGCATGACGCCGATCTGCGCCGTCATCGCCGACCCGGAACGGCCGGCGACCAGCACGGCAACGAGCACCGGCCCCAGTTCGCGCACAATCGAGATACCGAGGATATTGACGATGAACACGTCAGCCCCGAAGGTCTTGAGTTGCAGCGCCGACAGGTAGCTGATGGTGACGCCGATCAGGAAACCGACCAGAGCCGTCACCGGCAAGGCCAGGGCGCCCGCCTTGTAGACGTTGGCCGAGCATTCACGCCACGGAATCTGCCCCGGATAGCGGGCGAGGTAGGCACAATCGAGCAGCAATTGCCCGAACAGGACGATCAGGCCACGCAGGTTGGCCAGCGCCTTGAAAACCTGGCGCCCCAGAAATTCCGGCAAATGGACGAAGGCCTCCGGAGGCGGCGGCATGTCCAGGGGCAGTTCGGCGACACGGGCGATCACCTGCCGATGCAGCGGAGCGATCGCCAGGCTGGCCGGCCAGTCGCCTTGCCAGGCCCGCCACAGGAGAACCGCTGCCGCACTGTCCAGCCGGCTGACAGCCGACAAATCCCAGTGCCGCACGGAAGCCGGCACGGCTTCCAGGCTGCCGCGCAGCCGGTCGAGCATGGGCAGCATCTCCGCCAGCGTCCATGGCCCGGAGAGTAGAACGGTCCCCGACTCGACGCGCAAGCGGGGCGTGTCGCTCACGCCGTTTTCCTCGCCGCCTTGGATTTGAACACGTACTCCCGGCCGATCTGCTTCCAGACCGCCTGTTCCTCGCCGAGGGCCGCTGCCGTCCAGGGATTGGCGGCCAGCCAGTCGGCAGGCAAGTCAATCTGGTAGCCAGTGGCGGTGCGTACGACGCGCCAGGCCGGCAATGCGCGGTCATCGCGCGTGCGGTGCAGCAAAACGGCCAGGCGCAGGCAGAAAATCAGATCCCAGGCACTATCCGAGGGGGGCAGCGCGCCGAGTTTTTCGAGCTTGCCGCGATGGCCGAGCACCAGCATCGCCAGACGGGCCTGATCCTTTTTCGAAAAGCCGGGCATGTCGGCATAGGTCAGGATGTAGGCGCCATGCTTGTGATACGCGTTGTGAGCAACCGAAATCCCGATCTCGTGCAGGCGACAGGCCCAGGTCAGGAACTGCACGTTCGCCTCGTCCGGCTCGCCTGCGCTGATCTGTCGCAGGGCAGACAGCGCCGTTGCCTCGACCCGCTCGACCTGGTCGCCTTCGACCTGGTAGCGACGCCGGAACTGTGTGACAGTCGCATCGCGCATGTCGTGATGATGGAAGCGTCCGAGCAGGTCATACAACACCCCGAGACGCAATGCGCCGTCGGCATAGGACATGCGTTCAATGCCCAGTTCCTCGAAGATCGCCGACATGATGGCAACACCGCCCGGGAAAACCGGCAGGCGGTCGCCCTTGATGCCAGGCAGGTCGAGCGCCTCGGCCGAACCGGCCTTGATCAGCATGGCGCACAGCCTGTCGAGACCGGCCCGAGTGATGCCGCTCTCACCGCCCGGATTGAGGCCGTTCAGTTCCAGCACATCGGCGATGGCCCGCGCCGTGCCGGAGGAGCCGACCGCTTCCTTCCAACCCATGCGCTGATAATCATGGGCGATCAGCTCGATTTCCTTGGCCGCCGCGATCTGCGCCTCGCGCAGGCGCTTCTTGTCAATCTTGCGATCCGGAAAAAAGCGCAACGTGTAGCTGACGCAGCCCATGTACAGCGACTCCATCAACTGCGGCTCGTGCCGCTTGCCGATGATGAACTCGGTCGAACCACCGCCGATATCGACGACCAGGCGCTTGTGGGCAGCCATGGGCAGGGAATGCGAGGCCCCCAGGTAGATCAGGCGGGCCTCTTCGCGGCCAGCGATGATTTCGATCGGAAACCCGAGTGCCTCCTCGGCCAGCGGCAGGAATTCGACAGCATTCTTGGCGACGCGCAGGGTATTGGTCGCCACGGCACGCACGGCGCCACGATCCAGACCGCGCAAGCGCTCGCCGAAACGGCGCAGGCCGTCCAGTGCGCGGGCCTGGGCCGCGGCATCGAGCCGCTTGTCCGGCGTCAGCCCGGAAGCCAGGCGAACCGGCTCCTTCATCGAGTCGAGTGGGTAAATCTGGTCATCGACCACCCGCCCGACCTGCAGGCGAAAACTGTTGGACCCCAAATCGACGGCAGCGACGGTCTCGTAAATCATCGGAAATCGGCTGATTGCTTGATCAGGCGGCCATTCTACCACCCGCCAGGGAAGCGGATTCTTACCGGCGGACGTAAAAAAACCGCCGGTTTTGGCCGGCGGTTTCAGGGCTTGAAGGCAGAGGTCGCTTAGCGGCCCAACAGCTTCTTGATGTTTTCCAGCGTGGACGGATCCTCGATCGTCGTCAGGTCGCCCGGATCGCGGCCTTCGGCCAGCGCCTGCAAGGAGCGGCGCAGCATCTTGCCGGAACGGGTTTTTGGCAGGCCGACGACGAAATGCACCCGGGCCGGACGGGCAATCGCCCCCAAGATGCCATCGACCGTGGCCATGACTTCCTTCTCCAGCGCGGCGGTCAGTTCCGGCGTCGCTACCTTGGCAGCATCCTTGACGACGGCGAAGGCCATCGGCATCTGGCCCTTCAGCTTGTCCTCGACGCCCACCACGGCGACTTCGGCAATGGCGGGGTGCGCCTGGATCGCCTCCTCGATCTCGCGCGTACCCAGGCGGTGGCCGGCAACGTTGATGACGTCGTCGGTGCGGCCCAGGATGGTGAAATAGCCATCCTCATCCTTGATTGCCCAATCATAGGAAGAATAGACCAGCGGCTCCTTGAACAGCGTGAAGTAGGTGGACACGAAGCGGTCATCCTGGCCCCAGACCGTGGACAGGCAGCCCGGCGGCAGCGGCGGCACGACGGCGGCAATGCCCTTCTCGTTCGGACCGCACTCAGAACCGTCCTCGCGGAAGATTTTCAGGTTGTAGCCATAGACCGGGAAGGACGGCGAACCGAACTTGATCGGCGTCTTTTCGACACCGTGCAGCGCGGCCAGCATCGGCCAGCCGGTTTCGGTCTGCCAGTAGTTGTCGATCACCGGCTTGCCCAGTTCGTTCTGGAACCACTCATGGGTCGGCTGATCGAGCGGCTCGCCAGCCATGAAGATGTGTTTCAGCGAGGACAGGTCGTACTTGTGCATGTAGGCCGGATCCTGCTTCTTCAGCACGCGGGCTGCAGTCGGCGCGGAGAACATCACATTGACCTTGTACTTCTCGACGATCTGCCACCAGATGCCCGGATCGGGACGCAGCGGCGTGCCTTCGTACATGATCGTGGCCATGCCGGCGATCAGCGGACCGTAGATGATGTAGGAGTGACCGACCACCCAGCCAATGTCGGAGGTGGAGAAATAGGTTTCGCCTTCACCGCCACAGTAGATGTGCTTCATCGACGAGGCCAGGGCCACCGCGTAGCCGCCGGTGTCGCGCTGCACGCCCTTGGGCTTGCCGGTGGTGCCGGAGGTATAGAGGATGTAGGACGGCTCGGACGATTCCAGCCACTCGCATTCCACCTTCGCATCCATGAATTGCGCGCGCAGGGTCGCATAGTCCACGTCGCGACCTTCAACCTTGTTGAACCCCTGGTCCAGGCCGCGGTCGACCATCAGCACCTTGGCGGGCTTGTGCTCGGCCAGTTCGATGGCCTCGTCAAGCAGGTGCTTGTACGGCACGGCCTTGCCGCCCCGCATGCCGGCATCGGAGGAAACGATCAGCACCGGCTTGGCGTCGTCGATACGGGTGGCCAGCGAACCGGAAGCGAAACCACCGAAGACGACGGAGTGAATGGCGCCAATGCGGGCTGCCGCGAACATTGCAAAGGCGGCCTGCGGAATCATCGGCATGTAGATCAGGACGCGGTCGCCCTTCTTCACGCCCAGGCTCTTGTAGATTGCAGCCATGCGTTCGATTTCGCGCTGCAGTTCGGCGAAGGAGTAAACCTTCTCCTCGTTCGTTTCGGTCGAGATGTAGATCAGGGCCCGGTCATTCGGGCGCTTGGCGGCATGGCGGTCGACGGCGTTGTGGCAGAGATTGGTCTTGCCACCGACGAACCACTTCACGAACGGCGGCTTCGAATAGTCGAAAACCTGTGTGAACGGCTCCTTCCAGTCGATGAGCTGGGCCTGTTCGGTCCAGAACTCGTTCGGCTTTTCGATGGAATATTGGTGAAACTCCTTGTATGTCGCCATAAAGTCCCTCTAAAAAGGCATTTCCTGCACTACAAAAAACTGAACGGGCTAGGTTTTTTGGGATTCCCGTTCACTCAAGCGGCGTTCGATCTCTGCCATCGGCAGAGCCAACCCCAATTCCTTGTCCATCAGGCGCAACATGGGCAGCAGCCGCTCCAGCAAGGCCGGCAAATGCGGCACGACCGGCTCGGTGCGCCCGGCAACCAGCAGTTCCAGCGCATGATTGAGCGATATCGGCCGTGTCGCCGGCCTGACGCCCCCCGCCTCTGTTCGGTTGCCACCCTCGCTCATGGCCAGGTGCATGCGCTCACCGGCCAGATCCAGCAAGGCGCCGGCCGATGCGACCTTGTCGTGCGGCATGCTGGCCAGCCCGATGCTGACCGTCAGGGCGACGGTCTCCCCGCGAACGGCCAGCTTGGCCATTTCCACAGCCTCGCGCACCCGTTCAGCAAAGGTCGCGCAGAAAGCCGGCGCCGTGCCCGGAGAAACAATGGCAAACTGCCCCATGCCATAATGACCGAGGCTGTCCTCGTGGCGCACCTTGCCCGCCAGCATCTTGGCAAAGCGGATGCAAACCTGTTCCGCGACATCGACGCCGAAACGCTGGCACATGGCATCGAATCCGTCGAAACCAAGCACCATCACGCTGACGTCAACGCCATGCCGGGCCGCATGCGACAGAGCCTGCGCCGCCTGCAATTCGAGGTATTTGCGGGAATACAGGCCACTCTCCGGATCCTGCACCAGGCGCTCCCGGTCGGCCTCCAGGCTTTCCTGGGCCGAACTCAAGCTCAACAGGTGCTTGAGCCGGGTCAGCAACTCGGCGCTGCCCGCCCCCTTGGTGACGAAATCGGAAACCCCCATCGCCACGGCCCGCGCTCTCTCCTCCTCGGTTTCCTCGCCGGAAACCAGGATGAAGGGCATCTGCTGCAGACGCCTCAACTTGGAGGAACGCACCCGCTCCAGCAACTGGTAGCCGTTCAATTTGGGCATCTGCAGGTCGGAAATCACCGCCTTGATCGAGTGATCGACGACCAGTGTCTGCCACGCGGCCTCGCCGTCACCTTCTTCCCTGATCTCGAAATGGTCCTTCAGGTGCTTGATGAGGGAAATCCTCACCACCCGGGAGTCATCGACGATCAGGATGTGCGGCAGGTCGGCCACGTCAGTCTCCGGCGATATCCACCACGACGCGGCCCTTGGCGCGGCCGGCGACATACTCGTCGAAAATCGCCGGCAATTCCTCGAAAGCAATACGACGAGACATCTCGGCCAGGTGTGGCGGCCGCAGGTCGGTCGCCAGACGCTGCCAGACGCCACTGCGGTATGGCTCGCGGATGTAGCCCGAATCGACACCAAGCAGCGATACGCCACGCAGGATAAACGGCGCCACCGTCGTATTCAGCTTCATGCTCGCCGCCAGGCCGATACTGGCGATCGTTCCGCCCTGCTCCATGGTGCTGGCGATCCAGGCCAGCACGTCGCCCCCCAGGTTATCGACGGCCCCGGCCCAGCGCCCGCTGTCGAGCGGCCGGATCTTCGACAGATCGAGATGCTGGCGCAGCATGATTTCGGCCGCGCCCAGGCTGCGCAAGTAGTCGGCCTCGCTTTCCTTGCCGGTCAGCGCAACGACGTGGTAGCCGCACTGGGCGAGCATGTCGATGGCCAGACTGCCCACCCCGCCTGTTGCGCCAGTCACGATGACCGGCCCCTTCTCCGGGCGCAGCCCGTTCTCTTCCATGCGCACGATGCCCAGCGCCGCCGTAAAACCAGCCGTACCCAGGGCCATCGCATCGTAGAGCGTCAGGCCGGCCGGCAGCGGAACCACCCAGTCGCCCGGCACGCGGGCGTATTCGGCATAACCGCCATGATGGGCGACGCCGATGTCGAAGCTGGTCGCAATGACCAGATCACCCGGCTTGAAACGCGCGTCGCCGCTCTCGACCACCGTCCCCGACAGGTCGATGCCGCCGATACAGGGAAAGCGACGAATGATCTTGCCGGCGCCGGTTGCCGCCAAGGCATCCTTGTAGTTGACGCTGGAATAGGCAACCCGGATGGTGACATCGCCGGCATCGAGCTGACTCTCGGTCATGCGAACGAAACCGTTGACCACCTTGCCGTCACGCTCCTCAATCAGCAGAGCCTTGAAGGAATCCATTGTTCTCCCCACTATTTCCACGCGTTGGACAATAAATTGTATTCATAATTACGGAGTATGAACATAGTTAAACGCCGTGATTTTTTACAATGCCTTTACAGGCCCGGTGTTTTGAAATACATTTCGCGGCTATGCAAAAAGTCATGGCCTCCCTTCTGCTGTCTGCATCGCTGCTCGTCGGCGGCATCGGGGCGTCCAATGCGGCCGAACAGGCGCGCAAGGACGAACAGCCGTCGTTTCTTGAACGTTACACCAACGCTGCACAGGATGTCATTCTGCAAGGCCTCAAGCTGGTCGGCGTCCGCTATCGCCTGGGTGGCAACAACGAGGAACAGGGCCTCGACTGCAGCGGTTTCGTCCGTCTGGTGTTCAAGGACAGTATCGGCGCCTCGTTGCCCCGTACCGCCAAGGAAATGAGCGAAGTCGGTCAACAGATCGACGCCAGTCAGCTCAAGCCGGGCGATCTGGTTTTCTTCAACACCATGCGCCGTGCGTTCTCGCATGTTGGCATTTATCTCGGCGACAACCATTTCATGCATGCCCCGCGCACCGGCGCGGAAGTCCGCGTCGAAAGCATGGAAAGCAGCTACTGGCTGCAACGCTACAACGGCGCCCGCCGAATCCTCGACGGCAACTGAAAAAATCAAGCGGCAGACAAGCCGCTTTTTTTATGGCCAGTCAGGATAACCATTCTCATTTACACAAGCTGATTCGATCAGTAAACTAAGCCCTCCCCCGAATCATCCCGGAGTCGCCCGATGAAGTTGAACGCCAGCCTGCTCGCCACCCTCATCCTGTCACTGAGTGCCGCCGCCCTGGCGGAAGAGAAAGTCCTCAACCTGTATTCGGCCCGCCATTACCAGACCGACGAGGCGCTCTACAGCAACTTCACGCAACAGACCGGGATCCGGATCAACCGGATCGAGGGGAAGGAGGATGAACTCCTCGAGCGCCTGAAGAACGAGGGCGCGAACAGTCCGGCCGATGTCTTCCTGACCGTCGATGCGGCCCGCCTGGCGAAGGCCCACGAACTCAACCTGTTTGCCCCGGTCGCCTCGAAAACACTGGAAAAACGCATCCCTGCCCACCTGCGCACCGAGGATTGGTTCTCCTTCTCGACCCGCGCCCGGGTCATCGTCTACAACAAATCGCGGTTGTCGGCTGAAGAGGTGCAGAATTACGCCGACCTGGCCAATCCGAAGCTGAAAGGCAAGTTCTGCTCACGCTCCGGCTCGCATCCCTACAACCTGTCGCTACTCGCTTCGATCATTGCACACCAAGGCGAGGCAAAGGCCGAGGCATGGGCACGCGGCCTGGTTGCCAACTTTGCCCGCGCCCCCAAGGGCGGTGATACTGACCAGATCAAGGCGGTGGCGAGCGGCGAGTGCGGTGTCGCCATTTCGAACAGCTACTATGTCGCCCGCCTGCTCCGTTCGACCAAACCCGAGGAACAGAAGTTGATGGAGAAGGTGGGAATCGTCTGGCCGGACCAGGCCGGTTTCGGGACGCATATCAACGTATCGGGCGGCGGCATGCTGAAACATGCGCCGCACAAGGAAGCGGCCGTCAAGTTCCTCGAATACCTCGCCTCCGACCAGGCCCAGCGCTATTTCGCCGACGGCAACAACGAATGGCCCGCCGTCGAGCAGGTCAAGATCAGCAATCCGGCACTCGAATCGCTCGGCAAGTTCAAGGCCGACCCGTTGCCGGTCAAGAACCTGGCGATGTATCAGGCCAAGGCGCAGATGATTTTCGACCGTGTCGGCTTCAAATAGGCCCTCGAAAAACCGGTTCTTATTGTCTACAATCGGCCTCACGCGCGAAGCATCCCCCCCCCATGAGCCACGGACGCCCCCCCAGCAAACTGATCACCGCCATTCGCTCCGCCCGACTAAATGACGTGATTGACGCGCTGCGCGAGGGGGCCGATATTGAAGAAGCGGACATGCACGGCTGCCGCGGCCTGCCGCTGCGTACCGCCTGCTTCGAAGGCAATCCGGCGATTGTGCGGGAATTGCTGGCGCACGGCGCCAACCCGAACACCGCAACCAGCGACGGCAGCAGTGCCCCGCTCCGGCTTGCCTTGCGTCGCGGCCACCAGGACATCGTCGCCCTCCTCCTGCAATACGGCGCAACGCCTCCGGTCGAGACAGTCACGCCCCCAGCGCCCCGGGAAACCGGATACACGACAGCGACGCCTGCCCCGTTCGCCAGCCAGCCGGCGACAACATACGACAATCTGATCGAATTCACCCCGACCGACTTCCGCAAAAGCCAGGCATCCCGTTCGTTTCCGGCGGAGGAACCGGCTTTTGGAACCGCCACCGAAATGATTTCGGCCGACCTGCTGTTTCTCGAAGAGGACGAAATGCCCGCCCCGCTTCGGCCGGATCAGGCCACGCCGGCCGGCTGACCCCGGCCCTCAGCCTCGCCTCACGGGCGGCGGGCGGCGGAAACCTGGCGTGACAAGGCAATCAGCGGTAGCAGGCCGACGACGACGATGGCCAGTGCAGCAGTCGATGCTTCGGCCAGGCGCTCGTCGGAAGCCAGCGTGTACGCCTGGGTGGCCAGCGTGTCGAAATTGAACGGCCGCATGACCAGCGTAGCCGGCAACTCCTTCATCACATCGACAAAAACCAGCAGGCCGGCCGTCAGCAGGCTGCCCCGCAGCATCGGCGCATGCACCCGCCGCAAGGTTTCGCCCTGACCGAGGCCAAGGCTGCGTGCCGCGTCATCCATGCTCGGCGTAATCTTGCCCAGGCTCGATTCCACCGTATGCAGGGCCACGGCGAGAAAGCGGACAAGATAAGCATAGATCAGCGCCGCGATGCCACCGGTCAGCAACAGACCCGGGTTGTGGCCGAACCACGCCAGCCACTGTCCGGCCAGCCAGTTGTCGAGGCGGGTCACCGGAATCAGCACGCCGACCGCGATCACCGCGCCCGGTACGGCATAGCCCAGACCGACCAGGCGGTTCAGGCCGCTGGCCAGGGTCGTGCGGGACAAACGGGCACCGTAGGCCAGCAGCAGCGCAAGGAGCACACCGATTGCCGCCGTCACGCCGGCCAGGATGAAGCTGTTGCGCGACAGGGTCAGAAAGCGCTCGCCAAACTGGGCATCGCCCTCGGTCAGCGCCATCTTGAGAAGCAGGCCGGCGGGCAACAGGAAACCCAGAAGCAGCGGCAGCAGGCAGGCCAGAACGGCCAGGACGGCCGCCGCCCCGCGCAGGCGAGCCCCGGCCATCGGCCGGTTGCGGCCGGTGGTGTTGTGGTAGCGGGCCCGGCCGCGCGAGATGCGCTCCATGGTCAGCAGGAAAAGGACAAAGGCGAGCAGCATGGCGGCCAGCTGGGCGGCGGCAACCCGGTCGCCGAGGGAGAACCAGGCCCGGTAAATGCCGGTAGTGAAGGTATTGACTGCGAAATAGGCCACCGTGCCGTAATCGGCCAGGGTTTCCATCAGGGCCAGCGCCACGCCGGCGACAATGGCCGGCCGGGCCAGCGGCAGCGAGACGGCAAAGAAGGCCCGCCACGGCCCGAGCCCCAGGGTTCGCGCCGCCTCCAGCATGCCACTGGCCCGCTCCAGGAAAGCCGTGCGGGCCAGCAGATAGACGTAGGGATAGAGGACGCAAACGAACATCAGCATGGCGCCGGGCAGCGTGCGGATGTCGGGAAACCAGTAATCGCCATGCGCCCAGCCGAAGCTGTCGCGCAGGAAGGTCTGCACCGGGCCGACGAACTGCAGGAAATCGGTATAGACGTAGGCCATGACATAGGCCGGCACAGCAAGCGGCAGGACAAGCGCCCACTCGAAGACGCGGCGGCCGGGAAAGTCATGCATCGCCGTCAGCCAGGCCGTCGTCACACCAACCAGCGCAACCCCTCCACCGACACCGGCGCAGAGCCAGACCGAGTTGGCGATGTATTCCGGCAGCACGGTCGCTGCCAAATGCGCCCAGGTGGCACTGGTACCACCAACAAACAGGTTGAGCCCGACGCTGGCAACGGGCAGCCCGGCCAGGGCGGCGACAATCAGTCCGACGATCAGGAGGAAGGAAAAGTGGTTTTTGCGCATGGCAGGAAATGCGAATTATACGCGCTACACCCCAGGCCGGCGGGCGGCCGTTTGCCCATCACGGGCGCTTTTTCAACCCTGCGCGCCCTGCCTGACGACGCCGGTGTTACTGAAAACAGACTTCGGGGGCATCCAGGGCCGGGTTACCCGGTGTGCCGCGCTGGAATTCATCGATGATTTCCGGCGCGGATCGCGGACGACTGAAATAGAAGCCCTGTATCTGGTTGCAGCCGTTGCTGCGCAGGAACTCGAATTGCTCGCGCGTCTCGACGCCTTCGGCAATGACTGACAGGCCGAGTTTCGCACTGATTGCAATGATGGCCTGGGTGATCGCCACATCGTTGGCATCCCGCGGCAAATCGCGAATAAAGCTCCGATCGATCTTGAGCTTGTCCAGTGGCAGGCGCTTCAGGTAATTCAGGCTGGAATAGCCGGTGCCAAAATCGTCGATCGACACCTTGATGCCGATCCGGCGCAAATCGCTCAGGACTTCCAGTGCGCGGTCGGTATCCCGCATCAGCACGCTCTCGGTTATTTCCAGTTCCAGCAATGCCGGCGGCAAGGCGTGGCGATGCAAGGCGGCCGCTACGGTGGCGGACAAGCCAGCGCGGGTGATCTGCAGGGCCGACAAATTGACGGCCACCACCAGGGGACCGCAGCCGGCGGCCAGCCAGGCGGCGTTCTGCCGGCAGGCCTCGTCGATGACCCACTCGCCAATGCTGACGATGAGGCCGGTTTCTTCCGCAATCGGGATGAAACTGGCCGGCGAAATCAGGCCCTGCTGCGGATGGCGCCAGCGCAGCAAGGCTTCGACGCCGAGCATGCGCCCGTCCACGGCATCGTATTGCGGCTGGTAGTCGAGGAACAGCTCGCGCCTGGCGAGGGCCTGCCGCAAATCGTGCTCCAGACGCAGCCGCTCACCAATGACATGGTTCATTTCCGCCTCGAAGAAGCGATAGCTGTCGCGCCCGGCTGCCTTGGCGGCGTGCAGTGCGGTATCGGCATTCTTCAGCAGCGTCTCGACATCGTCACCATCCTCCGGATAGATGCTGATGCCGATGCAGGCGGACAGCGCGAGATCCTGGCCGTCGAGCAGGAGCGGGCGGCGGATGCTGGCCAGCAGGCGCTCGGCGATCAGGGCGACCATCGCGACATTGCCGCAATCGTTGATCAGGATGGCGAACTCGTCGCCACTTTGCCTGCTCACCGTATCCTTCTCCTGAACGGACGCCTTCAGGCGTCCCGCCACTTCGCACAGGATGCGATCGCCGATCCCCGGCCCCAGCGTGTCATTGAGCCCTTTGAAATGGTCAAGATCGAGCAACAACAAGGCAATCAGGGTATTGCGGCTGCGCCCTTCGGCCACCGCGTGCGCCATGGTCGATTGCAGGGCAATGCGGTTGGGCAGGGTCGTCAGGGTGTCGTGGCCGAGCAGGAAGAGAATGCGATCCGCAGCTTCCTGGCGCTCGGTCACGTCGCGCGCAAAGCCGGCCACGCCTGAAATTACGCCCGACTTGTCGTGTAGCGGGGTCAATTCGTATTCGTAATGGCGCACCCTGCCGTCGGCCAGGGTATGGCTGCCCTCGGCATGCAGCGGCTTGCCCGAGGCCAGGATCTGCTCATCCCGGGCGCCGAAGACGGCGGCCATCCTGGCCGGCCAGACATCGCCGACTTTCTTGCCGATCACCTCGCCACGGGATTTTCCGCAAAACTGCAAATAGGCGGCATTGACCGTGACGAAGACTCCGTTACGGTCGCGCAGCCACGCCGGATCGGGCACGCTGTCGAGCAGTTCCCGGGCCTGATGTTCGGCAGCGTCAAAGGCCTTCGACAGGTTCGAGGCCATCGTGTAGGTCTGGTTGTAATCCCGCGACCAGAAATACAGCAAAATGGCGAGAAGCAGCAGCAGGAAGAAAATGCTGACGCCATAGGCCAGCATCTTTTCCCGCCACGCCTTCAGGGCCTCGTCACGTGGCACGATGACGACGATCTCGAAGGGGTAATCGCCAATCGACTCGCGGCTGTACAGCTTGTCATCGCCGGTTTCGAGCGCCGGCAGCCCCGCGTAAACCTGGCCGAGCGCCGCCGAATCCATGGCCGTATGGGCAACGACCCGTCGCTGGCGGTCGAGCAGGATGATCTCCTCCGTCACCGGCCGGTTGATCCCGGCAAACAGGCGATTGAAATCCCCGGCATTGATTGCCGCCTGCACATGACCGGCATGGGAGCCGTCCGGATTGTTCAGCCGGCGGCTCAGGGTGATCACCCAGTTGCCGGTGATCCGGGCAAAAATCGGTTCCGAAAACACCAGGCCGCTATCAGGATCGCGCTGGTGTTGGCGGAAATACGCCCGATCGGAGATGTCGACCTGGGGCAGCGAGCCCGAGGCATCAAAGCGGAAACGGCCGGTCGCATCGGCGATACGCAGGCTCTGCGACTCCGGAATGGTATCGAGCAGCGCCTTCAGTTCGGCATTGGCCGCGGCCGTCGGCAAAGCCGCAAAGCGCGGGTAATCCCGGGCAATCAGGCGGAGAACCACGTCAATCTTGGCAAAGGTCTGGGCAATCTGCCGGTTCAGCACATGGGCCGTCCCATCCAGGCCGGCCTGTGACTGGGCCAGCGCGTTTTCACGCGTCTGGCCGAAAATGACCGTCAGCAGGCAGGCCAGAATCAGCAGACTGGCTGCCGCCGCCACGACAAAGACCACCCGGCGCGAGGAAAGCCCTTCGTGCTCGTTCACACATCCCCCACCGGCACGATCAACGGGTCATTGATCACCGGCTCAGCGGCCTGGCACTCCCGTTCGACGGCATCCTCGTCGCGATCGCACACCTGGTTGCGGCCGCGCCGCTTGGCGACATACATGCGCTGGTCGGCGATTTCAACCAGCATTCGCCAGTCCTGGCAGCGATCGGCCCTGATTTCGGCCAATCCGATGCTCGCCGTGACCGGCGCCCCATCCGGCCGCCGGCCCAGCCCCCCCTGACGCAGGCGGGCCACGGCAACGCTTGCTTGCTGGCGGTCGGTATTGGGCAGGATCAGGACGAACTCCTCGCCGCCCCAGCGAACCAGCATGTCGCCGCGCCGCAGATGCCCGGCAATGGTCGATGCCGCTGTCTTCAACACGCTGTCGCCGGCCTCATGGCCGAAGCTGTCGTTGATGCGCTTGAAATGATCGAGATCGATGAAGGCCAGGCTGAGCGGTGCGTTGCTGCGCCGGGCGATGGTGAATTGCAGATCCAGGGTTTCCTCGCCGCTGCGCCGGGAGAAAGCACCGGTCAGCGGGTCGCGGATGGCCTGGCGGACCAGGACGATCATGAAGGCCAACTGACTGATGCCGGCCAGTGTCGACACCCCGGTGATCAGCGCCAGCAACCAGAAGGCACCGGCAAAGCTCGGCCAGTCCATCAACCCCCAGCTCAAGATGCCGGCCAGGAACTGGGCGAGCAGAATGGGCGCCGCGAACAGCGCGCTTTCGAGGAGACTGAGCGGAAAGATCGACAGACCCGCCAGCAGGACGAAAGGCAGAAAGGCGTAACCTGTCGCAATGGCCGCCGAGATGCCGACCAGCGAATAACCGGCAAGCAACTGATGCGAGGCCACATAGAACACGGTCGGGATGGCGAACAGCAAGGCCATGGCCCGATAGGCATTGCCCAGGCTACCCGACGGCCGGTAATGCACGACGACCAGAAAGAAAGCAATACAGGCCGAAAAGCGCAACGCCGCCAGGGCCAACCAGAGCGTCAGGGGAAAAACGACGTAATCGACGATCGTCCAGAGCGGCGTCAGGACGGCAAACAGGAATGCAAACAGGCGAACCCGATTGACGATCATCGTCGCCCGCCGTTGTGTCAGTTGCGAGAAATGGCCGGTTGGCAGCAACAGCCCGCTGAACTCCGCGGCATTCAACTCGTCCGGCACCAGCCCCTTCAACCGGGCCCAAACAGCGCCCGCCAGCCTCCCCATACCCCCTCCGAAAAATGCGATTGTTATTTTTTATTCTTATAAGGATTGTCTAATTTATTTATTAACATCAGAAACAATACAGCAAATTACCGAAACCGCGAATCGTGTCGGCGACGATTATCAATTGTAATGCGATGCGTGGCAATGCAAAAAACTGCCACAGGACAATCCATTGAATCCAGAGCGAAAAATGACATCACCCCCGTTCAGCCCGGATTGAATCTTCACAACGTGACCAAAATGCAATTATTTTTAATTTTTTAGATACTTTTTGCACTACCCCCTCAACGATCGCCGTCAGTGCGCTACAACGCGGCACTGTGCCAGGTTGCGAACTATAATCACCTGCTATGGCTCAACTCGAACTGAACGGTGTCCACCAGCGCTATGGCCGGCAGACGGTCGTTGCCGGCGTGGATTTCCAGCTGTCAGCTGGCAGCATCGCCTGCCTGCTCGGCCCTTCCGGCTGCGGCAAGACTACCCTGCTGCGCTGTATCGCGGGCTTTGAAGAAATTGCCGACGGTGAAATTCGCCTGCATGATCAGGTCGTCAGCCGGGCCGGCTACTGCACGCCCCCGGAAAAACGGCGGATCGGTATGGTGTTTCAGGATTACGCGCTGTTTCCGCACCTGACGGTCGAACAAAACGTTGCCTTCGGCCTTGGCCGCCGGCCGGACGAGACGGCCTGGCGGCGGGTCCGCCAGCTGCTGGCGACTGTTGGCCTGCATGGCCAGGGCGACAAGTACCCGCATGAACTGTCCGGCGGTCAGCAGCAGCGTGTCGCACTGGCCCGCGCCTTGGCGCCGCGGCCGGCACTGATCCTGCTCGACGAACCCTTCTCCAACCTCGACGTCGGCCTGCGCGAGCGGCTGTCGGTCGAAGTGCGCGAAATCCTCAAGCGCGAGGGATCGACAGCGATCATGGTCACTCACGACCAGAACGAAGCCTTCGCCATGGCCGACGAGATCGGCGTCATGCACGACGGCCGCATCCAGCAATGGGACGTGCCGTACAACCTCTATCACCGGCCGGCCAACCGTTTCGTTGCCGACTTCATCGGGCAGGGGGTCCTGCTGCCGGGCGTCGTCGCCGACGGCACGCGGGTCGAGATGGAACTCGGCACGCTGGTCTCCGACATTCCCGTCGAATGCAGCGAAACCTGCACCGATTGCGCCGACGGCTGTGCCGTCGATGTCCTGCTCCGCCCGGACGATGTCGTCCACGACGACCGCAGCCCGCTGCAGGCGGAAGTGCTGCACAAGGCCTTCCGGGGTGCCGAGATCCTGTACACCCTGCGCCTGGCGAGCGGCGCCGAAGTGCTGTCGCTGGTGCCATCGCACCACAACCACGCCCTGGGCGAAAAAATCGGCATCCGGCTCGATGCCGACCACGTCATCGCCTTCAAGAAAACCGTCCAGCCCGCATCCGCGTGATTCCCTGCCTCGGCCCGCTCGATCCTTTCCCGCCCGTCGCCTCGGCGCGCGAAGACCTGGGCGGCCTCCTCGCCATCGGCGGGAATCTTGCGCCAGACCGCATCCTGACCGCTTACCGGAGCGGCATCTTCCCCTGGGGCACGGTCGATGGCCTGCCCCTGTGGTACAGCCCCGATCCGCGCATGGTGCTCTTTCCCGAGGAATTCCGACTCACCCGTTCGCTGGCCAAAACCGTGCGTTCCGGAAAATTCACGGTGCGCTTCGACAGCGATTTTCGCGGCGTGATCGCCCGTTGCGCCGCCACCCCGCGCCCCGGCCAGAATGGCACCTGGATCACCGATGACATGCTGAACGCCTACGTCCGCCTGCATGAACTCGGCTGGGCGCACTCGGTCGAAACTTACGCAGCGGGCGAACTGGTCGGCGGCCTGTACGGACTGGCCATCGGACGCATGTTTTATGGCGAATCGATGTTCGCCCATCGGACGGATGCCTCGAAGGTCGCCTTCGCCCATCTCGTGCGTTATCTTGTCGCCCACCAATTCGGGATGATCGACTGCCAGATGTATACCGACCACCTCGCCTCGCTCGGCGGACGCGAAATTCCCCGTACCGACTTCATGGCGCGCCTGACGACGCTGATCGCCGGCGGCAATCCCCGTTCGAGCTGGCCGACCAACCCGCTCACCCCCGTGAGGTAGTGGCCATGGCCCAGCCGGACGACGCCGACCTGCCCTACTCGCTGCTGCTCTATTACGCCACCTCGCCCTACCCGTGCAGTTACCTGCCCGACCGCGAGGCCCGTTCGCAGGTCGCCACGCCGGCTCACCTGATCGACAGCGACATCTACAGTTCGCTGGTGCGCGCCGGCTTCCGGCGCAGCGGCATCTTCACCTACCGGCCATACTGCGACCATTGCCAGGCCTGTGTCCCGGTTCGCCTGCCGGTCGCCGAACTGGCGCCAAACCGCAGCCAGCGGCGCGCCTTCCGCCGCCATGCCGGACTGCGCGCCAGCGAACGCCCCCTGGTTTATGCCGATGAGCATTACGCCCTCTATCAGCGCTACCAACAGTCACGCCACCCGGGCGGCGGCATGGACGAGGACAGCCATGAGCAATATGCCCAGTTCCTGCTGCAAAGCCATGTCGATACCCGCCTGGTCGAGTTCCGTGACGGCGATCACCTGTGCATGGTCAGCCTGATCGACGTCCTCGACGACGGCCTATCCTCGGTTTACACCTTCTACGATCCTGACGTGCGCCATGCCAGCTTCGGCACCTACAACATCCTCTGGCAGGCCGAACAGGCCCGGACGCTGGCCCTGCCCTACCTTTACCTCGGCTACTGGATTGCCGAAAGTCCGAAAATGGCCTACAAGGCCCGATTCCACCCGATCGAAGGCCTCGTAGACGGGCACTGGATACCGCTCACCCCTTCCAATCACCCATGAAATTCCGCTACCTGATTCCCCTGCTCGCCACGCTGACGGCTCACGCCACCGAGGAACGCCTGCCCTACACCTGCGACAACGGCAGCCGCATTGACATCTCGTTTGCCCGCGATGCCGACGGCCGCCCCCAGGCAACGCTGCATTTCGCCGACGAGACATTCGCCCTGCTGCAGGTTCCGGCTGCCTCCGGCACGCTCTACCGGCAAGGCGACATCCGTCTGCACACCAAGGGGGACGACGCCTTTTTCGAAGACGGCAAGGGCAATCTGCGACGCTGCACGCGCGGCACCACGCCGCCGGCCGGCAGCCCCCCTTCCCCGGCCGCCGCCAGCAGCTTTATCCAGATCGGCGGCAGCGTCAGCTACCTCTCCCGCACCGCCCTGCCCCCCGACGCCATCCTGACCATCCGCGTCGTCGATATCACCCGGGCCGGCGCCCCGGCCCGCATACTGGCCGAACAGCGCTACGAACTGAACGGCGCCCAGGTGCCCATTCCCTTCTCGACCACCCTCGATCGCGACCTGATCGGCAAGAAGACCCGCCTGTCGGTCCAGGCCCGCATCGAGCACCGCGGCAAACTGCGCTTCGTCAGCGACAAGACCTATCCACCGCTCAAGGATGGCCAGCCGGTACCCGTGGACATCGTGCTCAAGCCCGCCGGCCGTGCCGGACGCTGAGCCGCCCCTTCCCCCGCCCTTGCCGGAAGCCGGCCGGCCGATCCGTCAAACGCCGCCCTGTCGCATCGTCATCCAGCTGCTGCACCGCCGGACAGGGCGGGCAGCGGCTCTGGCGCATTCGGCCGCTGCTCGAACCCCGGGTAGTCGCCCTCGCCGAGGGTGACATGCACCCGTGCCACACGGGCATGCGCCGGACCGCGCTGGGCCCAGGCCAGCAAGGCGAGCACGGCCATTTCATCGCCCTGCGCCATGGCCTCGACCATGCCGTTGTCCAGATTGCGCACCCAGCCCGTCACGCCCAGCAGACGAGCCTGCTCGGCCATCGACCAGCGATAGCCAACGCCCTGCACCCGCCCTTCAATCAACATATGCCGCACAATGCGCGTCATGACCTGCTTTCCCCATTCGTTCCGGGCCGCCGGATGGCCGCCCGCGTTCATGATTTATACAATGAAATCATTATATTAGCGAAACACGAAACTGCGGCAGATCAAGGATTGTCGAATACGGTGGCGGAACAATGACATCCCCGATCATCGAGGCCGAGCCATGAAAAAACCGATCCCCCTCCTTGTTGCCTGCCTGCTTGCCCAGCCCGCCTTCGGCGAGCCGATCAGCCACGACAAGCCAATCCACGATGCCGCCCGCATCGGCAGCGGCCAGGATGTGCAGCGCCTGCTCAGGGCCGACCCCAAACAACGCGATGTGCGGACCGACCTCGGCTCCACGCCGCTGCATCTTGCCGCGATGAATCCCGATACCAGCGCCCTGAAAGCCCTGATCGCCGCCAAAGCCGACCCCAATGCCCGCGACAACGAAGGCGCAACGCCGCTGCACATGGCGGCCTACGCCAGCCGGGCCGAACATGTCCGCCTGCTGCTCGAAGCCGGGGCCGACCCGCACGCCAAGACCGACAACGGCCGCGATGCCGGCTCGATGGCACGCAAGGTCAAGGCCGACGAAACGGCCGGTGTGCTGGCGCTGTGGGTGCTCAAGGGCTGCCAGCCAGGCAAGCCATGCTGAAACGCCTGCTGCCGCTGCTCGCCGCACTGGCGGTCAACGCCGCCGACGCCGAGCCGCTGCCGGCCATCGAAGTCTATACCCCGACCGTCTGCCTGGCCTGCATCGAATGGGCCGAGCATCTGCGCCAGCATGGCTTTACCGTGAAGGTGACGCAGACCGACGACATGGACGCGGTGAAGCGCCGCCTGAAAGTGCCGAAGGATCTCGAAGCCGTCCCGACGGCCACGGTCGCCGGCTATTTCATCGAAGGCCATGTGCACGCCGACCAGATCAAGGAATTGCTCAAGGAAAAGCCGAAAGCCCTCGGCCTGGCCGTGCCGGGCCTGCCGCTGGGCGCCCCCGGCCGCGAATTTTCCAGCCCGACCTGCGAAACGGCCTGCACCATGCTCGACAAGGACAGCACTACGACGCCGCGCATCCGCCGCGAGTTCTACGAAACCCTGCTGGTCAAGAAAGACGGCAAAACCTCGATCTACGCCCGCCACTGATCCGGCAACGGGTCAGGGCAGCAGGAAATCCCGATACATCGCCTCGGCCCAGGCGGCATCCTCGCCGCGCGGATTGGGGTTGCGCACCTGCTTGACCGTCTGCACCAGAAAGCCGTCGCCACGGTCGCGGTAACTGGTTTCAATGCGGACGCTTTCCAGCGGCTCGACGCTGGTCGTCACGTGGCAGACGCTTTCCGGCAGGAGCGGTGCCGCGGCCTGGCCAGTGGCCTGGGCCACGATCTGGCGGGCCACTGCCTGTCCCATTCGGCTGGCCACCTGCCCGGTTTTCGGAAAATGGCCGAACTGCGGCGACACCAGGCCAATCGCGTCGCCGATCACAAACACCCGGCCATCGGCTGCACTGCGGAAATCCATCGCCCCGGCGGCCGCCCAGCCGCTCGGCTTGCCGCCTTCCTCCGGGCGGATCAAACCGGCCTGCCACAGCAGGTCGGCCGCCTGTTGCGGCGGACAGAGCAAGGCCTCGTCGAAGCGGATCTCGTCGATCTCGGTACTGAGCGTCCGGCGCTCCGGATCGACGCGCCGTACCCGGGCGTGGTCGAGGTAGATGACCTGGTCCTTGTAGCGGTCGAGCAGGATGTTGCGAAAGGCCGGCATGATCGGATTGGGGTCGACGATGATCAGCTTGCCCGGAATTTTCCGCGTCTTCAGCCACCAGGCGAGGAACAGTGCCCGTTCGTAGGGTGCCGGCGGGCAACGATAAGGCGCTGGCGGAATGGTCAGCAACAGGTCGCCGCCCGTGAAGTTGGCCAGGCGCTGCTTGAGGCCAGGCAGGTCGGCGGCCGACAGCATGGCCCCCGAATAACGGCGGCGCAACGCGCCGCCCGCCGCTGCATCATCCACCTGCCAGGCGCCCCAGTTCTCGCGGATGCCGGGTGCCAGCACCAGCCAGTCGTAGGGCAGCTCGCCGGCAGAGCTCGTCACGCGGCGCCGGGCCAGATCGACACCGGTCACCTCGGCCTGCACGAAACGGTAGCCGAAGTTGCCCGCCAAGCGGGCGTAATCGTGACGCGCCCAGGGCCCCGCGCCGGGCTCGACCAGCCAGCGGTTGCTCAGGGCAAAGGACATGAAGGCCGGCTGACGATCGACCAGCGTCACGTCCAGACCGGGCGCGAGATCCCGCACATGGCGCGCCGCTGCCAGCCCCCCCCAGCCACCACCGACGATGACGACACGGCGGTCGGCGGCAAAGGCGGGGTGGAGCAAAGGCAAGAGGCCGGCGGCGATGATGAAATGGCGACGATTGGTCATTGGTAGCGCAAGGCTTCGATCGGATCGAGGCGGGCCGCCTTGCGGGCCGGATACCAGCCAAAAAAGATGCCGACGCCGGCTGCCACGGCAAAGGCGATCAGCGCGGCACTGCCAGAGATGACGACAACCATGCCGGTCAGCGCATTGATGGCCAGCGCGATGCCCAGGCCGAGGACCAGGCCGAGCAGGCAACCGGCAAAGGAAATCATCACCGCTTCGAGCAGGAACTGGCTGAGAATGTCCTTCTGGCGGGCGCCGATGGCCATGCGGATGCCGATTTCCCGGGTCCGTTCGGTGACCGAGACAAGCATGATGTTCATGATCCCGATACCGCCGACGAGCAGCGAAATGGAGGCGATGGCGCCGAGCAGGATGGACATCGTTCGCGTCGTCTCGGCTTCGGATTCGGCCGCGGCGGACAGGTTGCGCATGAAGAAATCATCCGGCATCCCGTCGCGCAGGCGGTGGCGCTGGCGGAGCAGGCTGGTCACATCCTCCATGACGCGGGGCATGTTCTCGGCGCTATCGGCCTGCACCATGATCATCCGTACCGAGCCCAGGAAGGGCGTGCCGAACACCTTGCGCTGCGCGGTGCTCAACGGAATGATCACCGTGTCGTCCTGGTCGCGGCCATCGAGGCTTTGCCCCTTGCTGCCCAGCACACCGACGACGATGAAGGGATTCTGCTGGATGCGCATGGTCTTGCCGACCGGATCGTCGTCGCCGAACAGGTTTTCCGCCACCGTCTTGCCAATGATCGCCACCCGGGTCGCCGAACGCACGTCCGAATCGCCGAAACCGGCCCCCTTGACGATGGTCCACGCCCGCGCCTCGAGATAATCCGGCGTCGTACCGATGATCTGCGAACTCCAGTTCTGCGAGCCATAGACCAGTTGCCGGGTGCCCTGGTGCGTCGGCGCCACATTGCTGACCCCATCGAGTTCGGCGATCGCCTCGGCATCGGCCACGTTGAGGGTAGGCGCCCCGGCTGACCCGCTGCGCACGCCGGAGGTCGTGAAGGAACCGGACAGGACGATGAACAGGTTGGAGCCCATCGTGCTGATCGTTTGCTGCACGGCATACTGCGCCCCCTGGCCAATGGCCAGCATGATGACCACGGCACCGACGCCGATCACCATGCCGAGCATGGTCAGCGCCGTGCGCAGGCGATTGGCGCCCATCGCCAGCCAGGCTTCGCCGAGCATCGGGTAGATCATGCGCCCCCCTCCCCGGTCAGCCGGTCGCTGACGATCTGTCCATCGAGAAAGCGCACCTGTCGTTTGCAATGGGCGGCGATATCCGGCTCATGGGTCACCAGTACGATGGTGATCCCCTCATCGTTCAGCGCCTTGAACAGGCGCATGATTTCGTCGCTGGTGTGGCTGTCGAGGTTGCCGGTCGGTTCGTCGGCCAGGATCAGGCGCGGCCGGTTGACCAGCGCCCGGGCAATCGCCACACGCTGTTGCTGCCCGCCGGAAATGCGGTTCGGCAGCGATTCGGCATATTGGCCGAGACCCACCTTGGCCAGCAAGGCGCGCGCCCGTTCGCGCCGCGTCTCGCGGTCGACGCCGGCGTAAACCAGCGGCAGCGCCACGTTGTCCTGCAGGCTCATGCGCGGCAGCAGGTTGAACCCCTGAAAGACGAAACCGAGCGTCCGGTTGCGCAACAGCGCCAGCGCATCCCGATCCATCAGGGCGACATTCTCCCCGGCCAGGAAATAATCGCCAACCGTCGGCGTATCGAGGCAACCGAGCAGGTTCATGAAAGTCGATTTGCCGGAACCGGACGGCCCCATGATGGCGATGAACTCGCCCGGGCGCACCTCCAGGTCAACGCCTTTCAGCGCCGGGAAAAGCCCCGCGGCCGTCTCGTAGGATTTGCCGAGACCGGCGACGCGAATGACTGCCGCGTTGTCCATGGCCGGCATCAGAACATCCGCATGCCAACCGACGACGGTTTCTTGTCGTTGCTGGTATTTTCGCCGGTCACCACCCGGTCCCCCACTTTCAGGTCGCCGCCGATGACTTCGGTATTGCGATTGTCGGTAATCCCCAGTTGCACCGACACCGGCCTGATTTCACCCCCTGCCAGGACATAGACGGTGCCGCTCTGGCCATCGCGCTTCTTGCCCTTGCCGGCCCCCGACGCCCCTCCCGGCCCCATAGCGGTCATCCCGGCGCCCATGCCCGGCGCCATGCCGGCCGCCTGGCCATTGCCCGGCCCGTTACCGGCTTTTCTTTCCACCGCCTCGGCCGGCTTGTAGCGCAATGCGGCATTGGGCACCAGCAGCACCCCTTCGCGCTTCTGCACACCAATATTGACGTAAGCCGTCATGCCCGGCAGCAACAGCTGGTCGGGATTGGCAACGGTGATGCGCACGTTGTAGGTAACGACGTTTTGCGTATTGGTCGGGTTCAGGCGGATTTGCTGCACGTCGCCGACAAAGCTGCGATTCGGGAAGGCATCGACCGTGAAGCGTGCTTTCTGGCCTTCCTTGATGTTGCCGATATCGGCTTCGGCGAAACTGGTATCGATGCGCATCTCCGACAAATCCTGCGCGATCTTGATCAGCGTCGGCGTCTGGAAGCTGGCCGCCACCGTCTGGCCGATATCGACCACCCGGTCGATCACCACGCCATCGACCGGCGAACGGATCACCGTGAAATTGACATTGGCCCGGTCGCGCTCGTTCTGCGCCCGGGCCAGCGCCAGTTGCGCCCGGGCCGACTTGAGCGCCTGCACGGCCTGATCGTATTCCTGGCGGGAGACATATTCCTGGGCGAACAACTGCTTCATGCGCGCCTCATTGGCCTGGGCCAGATCGAGCGCCGCCTGCGCATTGACCACACTGGCCGCGCTCTGCCGTTCGCTGGCCGAGACGAGCGCATCGTCCAGTTCGAGCAGCGGCTGCCCCTTCTTCACCTTGTCGTTGAAATCGACGAACAGCTTACGCACGGTGCCGGAAACCTGGGTACCGACACTGATAAGGACGACCGGGTTGAGCGTGCCATTGGCCGACACGGTTTGCGTCACTTCGCCCTGCTCCACGGTCACCAGCTTGTAGCGCTGCTCCGGAGCGAGTGCCGCCCGCTGCTTGGCATACCAGATGCCGCCGCCGACCAGGCCGGCAATGAGGGTCATACCAATCAATATCCTGCCAATAGGTTTCATGGTCTTCCTTCCGCTGCCCCTTGCAGCAGCGTGTAATCGAGCGCGCCGACCGACTGGGCCAGGGTGGCGCGATAGACATTCCAGTCGAGCTGCGCCTGGATGCGCTGCAAACGGGCACTGGCCAGGGCCGCCTGAGCCGACAGCACATCGAGGATGGTGCCCACGCCGGCCTTGTAACGCCCCAGCGCAACACGTTCCGACTGTTCCGCGCTGGCCACCAGATCAGCCGTTGTCTGCAGACTGTGGGTCGCCGTCGTCAGGCTCTGGTAGGCCTTCCAGACATCGAGCGCCACCTGGTTGCGCAGGCGGTCACGTTGGGCCGCGCGAACCTCGGCCTGAGCCGCGGCAGAACGTACGCGGTAAGTCGTATCGAAGCCAGAAAAGATCGGCACGCTGAGGGTCAGACCGACACTGCCGCCCTGCTGGGTTACCCCCGCCGATTCCTGCCAGGTCGGGCCGGCGCCGAGCGAGATCGTCGGCCGGCCCTGGGCCCGGGCCAGTTCGACTCCGGCTTCAGCCGCCTTGAGCTGCGCCTCGGCCGCCCGCAAATCCGGACGCCGCGCCTGCGCTTCGGCAATCAGCCCGTCGACCTCCTGCTGAAAGGCCGCCGTGGGTGGCGCCTCCGGCAAATCGGCCAACACGATGCGCTGCTGGGCCGCGAAACCGAGCGCGTTGGCCAGCGCCCCCAGCGCATTGCGGGCTTCGCCCTCGGCCTTGATGCGGTTCAGCGTCGCCTGCGACAGCGCCGTCTGCGCCTGCAGGCGATCGGCCGGTGTCGCCACGCCGACCTGGTAACGCGCCGCCGCCGCCTGGAAGCTTTCCTGCGCCGAACGTTCCGCCTGCAGGGCCGAAGCCACGGCAGCCCGGGTCGCCTGGGCAGCATAGTAGGACTGCAGCGCGTTGAGAAAGAGGGTCTGCACCGTGGCGTCCTGCGTCGCCGCCGCGGCGCCGAGCAATTGGCGAGCGCTTTCGACGCTGGCCGCCCGCTGGCCGAAATCGTAAAGCAGCCAGGAAAGGGTGATGGCTGCCGAATCGCGGGTGTAGACAGTATTCTGATAGTCGAAGCGTGTCGTTCCGGCCGAACCGGACAGGGTTGGCAACCAGCCCGCCCGCGCCACACCGAGCTGGGCCGCCTGCGCCCGCGCCGCCGCCCAGACTTCCCGGGTCTGCGGATGGTTGCACAGCATCAGGTCCACGGCGTCGACAGCGGTCAGCGGCGTATCCGGCAAAGCCGTCGCACAAGGCGCTTCGTCCACCCGCGCCAGCAGGCGGGGCGACGGCTTCAGGGGCTGCAGTTCCACCGTGGCCAAGGGATCGTCCAGACTGCCAGCCCAAGCAGGCAGCGCCAGCAGGGCAATGAAGGAAAATCGGCCTAAAGTTCGCATGGCCGCAAGTTTAGCCCCGCCGTTCACAAAAAGTTGTTACCGATTGTTTAGCGTGCGCTTCCCGGCGCACCGGCCCGTGGCAAACACCGTGTTTTTTCAGGCGAAAGGGTGCGGCGATACGGTAAAATCACCGATTATGCTCTATCCACTCATCCGCAAATTCTTCTTCTCCCTCGACGCCGAAACCGCGCACGGCATCGGCATGATGGGCATCGATCGTGTCGCCTGCCTGATGGCCAAGCCGGTCACACCCTGCCCGGTCGAGGTCATGGGCCTTCGATTCCCCAACCCGGTCGGCCTCGCCGCCGGCCTGGACAAGAACGGCGACCATATCGACGGCCTGGCCAAGCTGGGCTTCGGTTTCATTGAAATCGGCACCATCACGCCCCGCCCGCAGGACGGCAACCCGAAGCCCCGCCTGTTCCGCATCCCGGAAGCACAGGGGATCATCAACCGGATGGGTTTCAACAACGCCGGCGTCGACAAGCTGCTGGAAAATGTCCGCGCTGCCGAATTCCCGAAAAAGGGCGGCATCCTCGGCATCAACATCGGCAAGAACGCGACGACACCGATCGAAAAGGCGGCCGAGGATTACCTGATCTGCCTCGACAAGGTTTATAACGACGCCAGCTACGTCACGGTCAATATCTCGTCGCCGAACACCAAGAACCTGCGCGAACTGCAAAAGGATGAGGCGCTCGACGACCTGCTATCGCAACTGAAGGTTCGCCAGCTGGAACTGGCTGACAAGAACGGCAAGTACGTGCCGATGGCGTTGAAGATCGCGCCCGACCTCGACGACACCCAGATCACCGCCATCGCCGACGCCCTGCGCCGCCATCGTTTCGATGCGGCGATCGCGACCAACACCACCCTGTCGCGCGACGGCGTCGAGGGCCTGCCCCACGCCAACGAAGCCGGCGGCCTCTCCGGCGCCCCGGTCTTCCGCAAATCCACCGAGGTGCTGAAAAAGCTGTCGACCGCGCTTGCCGGCGAACTGCCGATCATCGGGGTGGGCGGCATCCTGGGCGGCGAGGACGCAGCCGAGAAAATCAAGGCCGGCGCTTCGCTGGTCCAGTTCTACAGTGGCTTCATCTATCGCGGCCCCGAACTGGTCAGCGAAGTGGCAGAAACGCTGGCTATCATGCTGCGCCAGAAGCCGTAAAGCCCCACCCGGTGCGCGGTTGTTCTCTTGTGAGCGAAGCCCGATAATACGCAGCTTACGCCAGCCTTACTTATGAGCCACTATCTCTTCATCCTCGTCGGCGCGGTGTTGGTCAACAACGTCGTGCTGGTGAAGATTCTCGGTCTTTGCCCCTTCATGGGCGTTTCCAAAAAGCTGGAAACTGCCTACGGCATGGGCGCCGCCACGACTTTCGTGCTGACCATGGCCACCGGCGCCAGTTACATCATCGACCACTACCTGCTCATTCCGTTCGGCCTCGAATACCTGCGCACGCTGTCCTTCATCGTCACCATCGCGGCCATCGTCCAGCTGACCGAAATGGTCATCGCCAAGACCTCGCCGACACTGCAGCAGACGCTTGGCATCTATCTCCCCCTGATCACCACCAACTGCGCCGTGCTCGGCGTGCCGCTGCTCAACATCGCCAACGGCCACAACTTCGTCGAATCCCTGCTCTTTGGCGCGGGCAGCGCGGTCGGCTTCTCGCTGGTGCTGATCCTCTTCGCCGGCATCCGCGAACGCATCGAAGGGGCCGACGTTCCCGTTCATTTCCGCGGCGCCGCCATCGCGATGATCACCGCCGGCCTGATGGCGCTGGCCTTCATGGGCTTCGCCGGCCTCGACAAGTACCGGTAATGGATATCCTGCTCGCCATCGCCATCATGGCTCTCGGCGCCGTCGTACTGGGCGCCGCGCTCGGTTACGCCTCGATCAAGTTCAAGGTCGAAGGCGACCCGCTGGTCGACAAGATCGAAGCCATCCTGCCGCAGACACAATGTGGCCAGTGTGGCTACCCAGGCTGCAAGCCCTATGCCGAAGCCATCGCCAAGGGTGAGGCAGACATCAACCTGTGCCCGCCGGGCGGCATGGAAGGCGTGCAGCGCCTGGCCGACCTGCTCGGTCGCGAAGTCAAGCCGCTCGATGCGGAAGAAAAGCCGAAGCAGGTCGCGATCATCGACGAAAACACCTGCATCGGCTGCACGCTGTGCATCCAGGCCTGCCCGGTCGATGCCATCATCGGCGCCGCCAAACAACTGCACGTCATCATTGCCGCGCAATGCACCGGCTGCGAGCTGTGCCTGCCCCCCTGCCCGGTTGAATGCATCCACATGGAACCGATTGCCGAGAACATCGACAACTGGAAGTGGAAATACCCGGTCGTCGAAATCAAAGCCGCGCCGATGCGAAAGGCTGCCTGATGCTGATGAACCTGTTCAAGTTCAAGGGTGGTGTCAAACCACCCACCAACAAGACCCAGTCAGTCGGCAAGCCGATCGCCCGGGGACCGATTCCGTCGCGCCTCGTCGTACCGCTGCACCAGAGCATCGGCGGCACGCCACGCCCGATCGTCCAGGCCGGCGACAAGGTCCTGAAAGGCCAGCTGATCGGCGAAGCCGATGGCTGGATTTCCGCTGCCGTACACGCCCCGACCTCGGGCACCGTCGTCGCGGTTGCCATGCACGTGCAGCCCCACCCGTCGGGTCTCGACGCGCTATGCGTGGTCATCGAACCGGACGGCAAGGACGAGTGGATTGCCCGGGAACCGGTTGATTACCTTGCCCTGACGCCCGAACAGGTGCGCGAACGCCTGCAACAGGCGGGCGTCGTCGGCCTGGGCGGCGCCGTCTTCCCGACCCACGGCAAGCTGACCGCCTCGAAATCCGTGCCGATGGAAGAACTGGTGATCAATGGTGCCGAATGCGAGCCCTTCATCACCTGCGACGACATGCTGATGCGCGAACGCGCCGAGGAGGTCGTGCGGGGCATCGGCATCTTCCGCGACCTGCTGCAGCCGAAACGGGTGCTGATCGGCATCGAGGACAACAAGCCGGAAGCCGCCGCTGCCATGCGGGCTGCCGTACAGGCCGTCGGCGAGACCTTCGAAGTCATCCCGGTGCCGACCTTGTACCCGGCCGGTGGTGCCAAGCAACTGATCCGTGTGCTGACCGGCAAAGAAGTTCCGGCCGCCAAACGGTCCACCGATCTGGGCGTGCAATGCTTCAACGTCGCCACCGCCTACACGGCCTGGCGCGCCCTGGCCCATGGCGAACCGGTCGTATCCCGCCTGGTCACGGTGACCGGCAATGTCCATGAGCCGCGCAACTATGAAGTACTGATCGGTACGCCGATGGACGAAGTGCTCAGGCTGGCGACACCACACCCCGACACCGACGGCATCATCATGGGCGGCCCGATGATGGGTTTTCTGGTGCCGCAGCCCGACGTGCCGGTAGTCAAGGCGACAAACTGCCTGATCGCCCACTCCGACCGCCTGTTCCCACCCAAGGCGCCGGAAATGCCCTGCATCCGCTGCGGCGCCTGCGCGCAGGCCTGCCCGCACGAACTGCAACCCTTCGAGCTGTACTGGTTCGCCCGCGCCAAGAATTTCGGCAAGACGCAGGAATACCATATCTTCGACTGCATCGAATGTGGCTGCTGCGCCTTCGTCTGCCCCTCGCGCATCCCCTTGGTCCAGTATTTCCGCTTTGCGAAGAGCGAGATCTGGGCGCGCGAACGGGAGAAAAATGCGGCCGAGCAGGCCAAGGAACGCTTCGAATTCAAGCAACTGCGTGAAGCACGTGAGAAGGCGGAGAAGGCCGAAAAGCTGGCCAAGGCCGCTGCCGCACAGGCTGCCAAGAAGGCCGCCGAGGCTGCGGCAGCCGCCACGGCGGGCGAAACCGCCCCCCCCTCCGGTGAGCCGCCCTCCTCGCCACAAGCCACCGCTGCCCCGGCACCGGATCCCGAAAAAGCCGCCCGCCAGGCTGCCATCCAAGCCGCCATGGAGCGTGCCAAGGCGCAGCGTGCCGCCGTCCAGCCCAAAAACACCGACAACCTGACCCCCGATCAGCAACAGGCCGCTGCCGAGATCGACGCACGCCGCGCTGCCGCCCGGCAGACCGCCCAGGAAGCCCCGGCCAACGAAAAATCCGAGTAATGTTCGCTCCTGCTCCCTTCCTCCTCAAGGACACCAGCGTCAGTCAGGTCATGACGCAGGTCTGCATCGCGCTGCTGCCGGGCATCGCCGCCTACGCGTGGCTGGTCGGTCCGGCCATTCTGGTCCAGTTGGTCATCGCCTCGCTGACTGCGCTGCTCGCCGAAGCAGCCATGCTGCGCCTGCGGAAAAAGTCGCTTTCCCTGTTCCTGTCCGATGGCTCGGCCATTGTCACCGCCTGGTTGATTGCCCTGACCTTTCCGCCACTCGCCCCGTGGTGGCTGGTAGCCACCGGCACCCTCTTCGCCATCGTCGTCGCCAAGCACCTCTATGGCGGTCTCGGCCAGAACCCGTTCAACCCGGCGATGATCGCCTTCGCCGTCTGCATCGTTTCCTTCCCGGCCCTGATGTCCCAGTGGCCGGGCGTCGGCCTGCAAATGCCGCTGATCGACCAGATCAACGTGATCCTTGGCCTGGCGCCGCGGGTCGATGCGCTGTCCAGCGCCACGCCGCTGGATGCCTTGAAAACCGCCCTGAAGCTCGATGAGGGCGCCTTCGACGTCACCCACCTGCTCGCCAACCAGGATATCTACGGCAATTTCGCCGGCCGCGGCTGGGAATGGGTGGCCGCCGGCTACCTGCTCGGCGGTTTGTGGATGTGGCAGCGCAAGCTGATCACCTGGCATGTGCCGGTCGCTTTCATCGGCGGACTGGTCGCCATTTCCGGCGCCCTCTGGCTCTACAACCCGGCCCATTTCGCCAGCCCGCTCTTTCACCTGCTCTCCGGCGGCGCCATGCTTGGCGCCTTCTTCATAGCCACCGACCCGGTTTCCGGCTGCACGACGCCGCGCGGCAAACTGATCTTTGGTGCCGGGGCCGGGCTGCTGGCCTACATCATCCGCGTCTTCGGCGGCTACCCCGATGGCGTTGCTTTCGCCGTGCTGCTGATGAATCTCTGCGCCCCGGTCATCGATCTGCTGACTCAGCCCCCGATTTTTGGCATGAAGGATGCCGGCAAGGAGGGCAAGGCATGACCACGGCGAAGGAATTTACCGCGCCCGGGATGGCTGTCCGCACCGCTGCCATCCTGTTCGTGTTCGTCATCATCTTCACCGGCCTGCTCTCCGGCGCCTACCAGTGGACCAAGCCCGCCATCGAAGCGTCGGCCACCGAGGAAAAAATGAAGCTGATCGACGACGTATTGCCGCGTGGCGAATACGACAACAACCTCCTGGCCGATACGCTCCCCTTGCCGCCGACAGCCGAACTGGGGCTGGCCGACCCGAGCACGGTCTACCGCGCCCGCAAGGCCGGCCAGCCGGTGGCGCTGGTCTTCGAAGCCGTGGCGCCGGATGGCTATGCCGGCAAGATCCGCCTGATCATCGCCGTCCGGGCGACGGGCGAGCTCGCCGGCGTCCGCGTCACGCAGCACAAGGAAACCCCGGGTCTCGGCGACTATGTCGAAGTACGCAAGGACAAGAACAAGGCCCGGCCGTGGATCACCCAATTCACCGGCCTATCCCTTGCCCAGGTCAGCGACCGGGAGTGGAAGGTGAAAAAGGATGGCGGCCGCATTGACTACTATGCCGGCGCCACCATCACGCCGCGCGCCGTGACCAAGGCCACCCTGAAGGCCGTGCAATGGGCAACTGCCCAGCGTGACCGCCTGTTCGCCGAAGGAGACACCCGATGATCACCCGTGAAGAACTCCGGACCATTGCCGGCAACGGACTCTGGAAGCAAAACACCTCGATCGCCCAGATCCTCGGCCTCTGCCCGCTGCTCGCGGTCACCACCAATGCGGTCAACGGCATCATGCTGTCGCTCGCCACGATCATCGTGATGGCGCTCGCCAACGTCGCTGTCGCCTCGCTGCGCAATTTCATCCCGCACGAGATCCGCATTCCGGTGTTCATCCTGATCGTTGCCGCACTGGTCACCGTCGTCGACCTGCTGTTCAACGCCAACCTGCACGAACTCTACCTGGTGCTCGGCATCTTCATTCCGCTGATCGTCACCAACTGCATCGTACTCGCCCGCGTCGAAGCCTTCGCGGCGAAGAATCCGCCGCTGCAATCGACGCTGGACGGCATTTTCATGGGAATGGGCATGCTATGGACGCTGGCCTTGCTCGGCGGCTTGCGGGAACTGCTCGGCAATGGCACGCTCTTTGGCGGCATCGACATGGTTTTCCCCGGCCTGCAACCAATTCACCTGCTGCCGGAAAGCTACCCGGGTTTCCTGCTTGGGTTGCTGCCACCGGGGGCCTTCATCCTGCTCGGCTGCATGATCGCCTGGAAGAACTGGATGGATGCCCGCGCCGCCGAACGTGCCCGGCTGAAGCCCCCTGCACCGGTCGCCACGGCCGGCTGCCACTGATTGCCAGGCCCTGCGGGGCCTGATTTTTTCGATGCGCATTGCCGCCCTCCGCCAAGCCCTCTCCGCCACCGGCGCCAAGGACTGTCACGTCGACCGGGTGTTGCGCGCCTGGACACAAGCCTTGCCGCTGAGCAGCGGCCCGCGCCACCAGCCGGCCGAAGACTTTCTGCCACTTGCCCTGCGCGAATCGCTCCCCGCCCGGGCTGCCGAATTGTCGGCCCTGGCCCGTCTGCGCTCGGAACACCCCGGCGCGGATGGCTCCCGCCTGCTGGTCGAACTGGCCGACGGTCAGTTGGTCGAAAGCGTCCTGCTGCCGCGCGATGGCGTCTGCATCTCAACCCAGGTCGGCTGTGCCGTCGGGTGCACCTTCTGCATGACCGGCCGCAACGGGCTGCTGCGCCAGGTCGACAGCGGCGAAATGGTGGCTCAGGTGGTCCTCGCCCGACGCCAGCGGACAGTCAGGCGTGTCGTGTTCATGGGTATGGGCGAACCATCGCACAACATCGACAACGTGCTCGAAGCCATCGACACCCTCGGCACCTACGGCGGTATCGGGCACAAGAACCTGGTTTTCTCGACGGTCGGCGATTACCGCGTCTTCGACCGCCTGCCGCAGGAGCGGGTGCGCCCGGCGCTAGCCATCTCGCTGCACAGCACGGACACCGCGCGACGGGCAGCATTGCTGCCCCGGGCGGCCACCATTCCGCCCGATGAACTGGTCGAACTGGCGGAATCCTACGCCCGGATGACCGGCTACCCGATCCAGTACCAATGGACCCTGATCGAAGGGGTCAACGACAGTCAGGCAGAAATGGACGGCATCGTCCGCCTGCTCGCCGGCAAATACGCACTGATGAACCTGATCCCCTACAACGTGACGGCGGCGCTCGATTACCGGCGGCCCTCCACGGCCCGCATCACGGCCTTGGCGCAATACCTCCATAGCCGGGGCATCCGCACCACCGTGCGCAATTCGGCCGGCCAGGATGTCGATGGCGGCTGCGGCCAGTTGCGGGCGCGCAATCTCGCCCGACCAGTCAAGCGATACCCGACCCAGGCAGCCCGGGGCGACGACTCAGCGCACTGAGTCGCCCAGAATGACCCGGTTCTTGCCTGCCTGCTTGGCCCGGTAACACGCCTCGTCGGCTCGCCGGATCAATGTCCCCTCCTCATCCGCTGACTGACAGACGGCGATCCCGATACTGACGGTACAGCGAATGGCCTGACCATCCGGAGCCGGTGTCCGGACAGCGGCAAACAGGGCGCGCAAACGCTCGGCCATGGCGAGTGCGGCGGACGCATCGGTCTCCGGTAGCGCAACGACGAACTCCTCGCCGCCATAGCGAAAAGCCAGATCGGAACGGCGCAGACATTGCCGGATGGCATGGGCCAGGTTCTGCAACACGCGGTCCCCGCCAAGATGGCCATAGTTGTCATTCACCGCCTTGAAGTTGTCACAATCGAGAACGAGCAGAGACAGGGGCCGCTGATAACGCTTCGCCCGCTCGATCTCGGCCGGCAAACAGTCGTGCAGATGACGCGAGTTGTACAAACCGGTCAGCGAATCCGTCTGGCTGAGGGCGCGATAGCGTTCCTCGCTATCGCGCAGCGCCTCCTCGGCCCGGCGCCGCTCGGTCACGTCCTGCAGGGTTTCGATGGCGCCGATCACGTCTCCGCTTGCATTGCGCAGAGGGGCCGCGGTAAAGAACAGCCAACGGCCGCCGGCACCCACATTCGGATAAAAATCCTCTGCCTCGTAGGCGCCCGAAATCAGCGACGAGGGACGATAGCGTCCATGATAGAAACGGTCGATTTCGCGCTCACCGGCCGCATCGACAATCAGATCGGCCATCATCGGCCGCTGGTTGGCATAAAAACTCTTCCAGTGATCGCCGGTTCCGATCACATCGATCGCCGGAGTACCGGTCAGCGCCTCGCAGGCCTTGTTCCAGTGCGACACGCGGTGCTGTGCATCGATCACCATGGTCGGCACCGACGATCCTTCAACGATCTGGGCCAGGCAGGCTTCCTTCTCACGCAGTGCAGCTTCCGCCTTGCGGCGCTCGGTGACATCCTGCAGCGTTTCGATGGCCCCGATCACCTCGCCTTTGGCATTGCGCAACGCGGCCGCGGTGAAAAACAGCCAGCGCCCCCCGTCGCCAAAAGCCGGGAAGAAATCCTCCGCCTCGTAGGCATCGTCGATCAAGCGCGATCGCGAAAACTTGCCGTGATAGTAGCGATCGATCCCCGCTTCAAGCACGCCATCGACCACGAGGTCGGCCATGATGGGCCGCGCCGAATCGTAAAAAGCCCGCCACTGTTCGGAGCGGCCAATCATCTCGGCAGCCGGTACGCCGGTCAGGACGGCGCAGGCCCGATTCCAGTGGATAACCCGGTGCCGGGCATCAATCACGATGGTCGCAACGGGATTGCCTTCGACCAGCTGGCTCAAGGCAATGCCATCGCCTTCGCTTTCGGGGCGCATGAAGAAAGCACTCGCTCTGTCAGGTAGAATTTGTTTCGGACAACTATGGCGCAAGCCGCACCGAATCACAACGCCCCCGCAGACGCCCCCGTGAAAAAATCCCAAGTCGCGCAGTTTTACGCCCGTCTCCGCGCAGCCAATCCGGCCCCGACGACGGAACTGCATTATGCGACGCCCTTCCAGTTGCTGATCGCCGTCATCCTGTCGGCCCAAGCGACCGATGTCGGCGTCAACAAGGCAACCGCACGCCTCTTTCCGGTTGCCCCGACCCCGGAAAGCATGTTGGCTCTCGGCGAGGAAGGGCTGGCCGACTACATCAAGACCATCGGCCTATACCGGACCAAGGCGAGAAATGTCATTGCCACCTGTCGCCGATTACTGGAACAGCACGGCGGCGAAGTGCCGGCGGACCGGGCTGCCCTCGAGGCGCTCCCCGGAGTCGGCCGCAAGACAGCCAACGTGGTGCTGAACACCGCGTTCGGCCAGCCGACCATTGCCGTCGACACCCATATCTTCCGCCTCGGTAACCGGACCGGGCTGGCCCCCGGCAAGACGGTCGATGAAGTCGAGCGCAAACTGCTGCGCGTCACCCCGGCGGAATTCCGGAAGGACGCCCACCACTGGCTGATCCTGCACGGCCGCTACGTCTGCAAGGCGCGCAAACCGGAATGCCCGCGCTGCGTCGTTGCCGACCTGTGCGCCTACCGGGGCAAGACCGCATGAACGCCGGCAGCGGACTGGTCAGCAGCCAGCAGCCGCACCCCGAACTGGCCGGGGAAGCCGTTCGCCTGGCGCTGGCCCGCGCCGGCCTGCACCGCGCCAGCCACGTGCTCCTTTTCCTGACCCGCGACTTCGCCCGCCAGCCACAACCGGCGGTCGTCGCCGCAGCCCGGGCGGCGGGCTGCCTGTCGGTTTACGGCAGCACTGCGCACGGCCTGTTCACCGAGACCGGTTGGCAACTCGACCAGCCAGCCGCCGCCGCACTGGTCATCGCCGCGCCGGCCGATCATGCCTCGGGGCCCGGTCTTTCCTTCTCAACCCACAACCGCCTGCCCTTTGCCTGGCAGGAGGACCGGTCACGGGCCGGCATCCTCGATGCCGACGGTGCCGTCTGGGCCAATGGCCGGCTCGCCGAAGACGGCTGCGCCGAATGCAGCCTGCCGACGCCCCCCGTCCGGCAGGCGCTGTCCTCCGGCCTGCGCCCCCTTGGCGAACCCCAGGTGATCGACCAGTGCCGCGGCTACGACCTGCTGCGCCTCGGTGGCCAGCAGGCCCGCGACAGCCTGTTGCGCCACCTGCCCCCCGAGCTAAGGCAGAACCCGCCCTGGCACCAGATCGCCCTGTTGCGCTCGTCCGACGCACCGGCGATCGCCATCCTTTCGGCCAATACGGACGGATCGCTGACCCTGGCCGAGCCCATCGAACGGGGCAGCGCGTTGATCTGGGCGCTCCGCCAGCCCCTCGCCGCCGAAGGGCAAATGCGTGAAGCCTTGAGCGATGCCGCCCGGCAGCTAGCAACTCCGGCGTTTGCCTTGATGTTTTCCTGCATCGGCCGCGGCCCGCTCTTCTATGGCGATGACGACCACGACCTGCGGATTTTCCGGGAAAACTTTCCCGACACGCCACTGCTCGGTGCCTACGGCACCGGCCAGATCGTCCCTTTGGCCGGCCGGAACAGCCTATTTCACCATACCGCCCTGACCCTGCTCTACGAAAGCCCCCATGTTTAATCCCTCCCGCGAGCAAGTCCGCCGCTTCTTCTGCGACGCCTGGAAAAAATACGTCGAGCGCCTGCCGCTGGTCGGAGCCGAAGTGACGGCCGCCGACATCGCCGCTCGCCATCCCGAATACCATCCCCTGCTGGCCAATCCCGATGCGGCCGTCAACCGGGAGTGGGTCCCCGAAGGCGGCGAGATGAATCCCTTCCTGCACTTGTCGCTGCACCTGGCCATCCATGAGCAGGTAAGCATCGACCAGCCCCCCGGCATCCGTCTCGCCTTCGAGCAGTTGCGAGCCCGCATGGATCCGCACGACGCCGAACATGTCCTGCTCGAATGCCTGGGTGAAACCATCTGGCAAGCCCAGCGCAACGGTCAGGCGATGGATGCAGCAGCCTACGTCGACGCGGTGCGCCGCAAGGCCAGCGTCCTCTGATCGAACCCCGCCAGGGATTCAGCTGTCGTCGGACGGTGGTGCCACCTTGATCACCTCTTCGAGGGAAGTAACCCCCTGCGCCACTTTCAAGGCCCCGGAAATGCGCAATGGCCGCATCCCCTCGCGGAAGGCTTGCTCACGCAACCGGGGGATATCGGTCTGCGGTTTGATCTGTTTGCGGATTTCCGGCGAATTGAGCAATACCTCATAGATACCGACACGGCCGGCATAGCCGGTCATCCGGCACTCCAGACAGCCGACCGGCTGCCAAAGCTGCGCCGGTTCCGCGGATTTCCACGGCGCCACCAACGAACGCCAGGCCGCCCGCTGGTCTTCGGTAATCGGCGATGCTTTCTTGCAATGCGGACACAAGGTACGAACCAGGCGCTGCGCCATGATGCCGAGCAGCGTCGAATTGATCAGATAGGCCGGCACGCCCAGGTCGAGCAGGCGGGTAATGGCCGACGGTGCATCGTTGGTGTGCAGGGTCGACAGCACCAGATGGCCCGTCAAGGCTGCCTGAATGGCCATTTCGGCCGTTTCCAGGTCGCGGATTTCGCCGATCATCACGATATCCGGATCCTGCCGCATCAAGGCCCGCACCCCCTCGGCAAAGCCAAGGTCGATACTGTGCTGCACCTGCATCTGGTTGAAAGCGGGTTCAACCATCTCGATCGGGTCCTCGATGGTGCAGACATTCACTTCCGGCGTTGCCAACTGTTTCAGCGTGGTGTAAAGCGTCGTCGTCTTGCCCGAGCCGGTCGGGCCGGTCACCAGGACAATTCCGTTGGGCGACGAAGTCATCTGCCGCCAGCGGGCCTGATCGTCATCCGCAAAACCGAGCGAACGGAAATCGCGGACCAGCACTTCCGGATCGAAGATACGCATCACCAGCTTTTCGCCAAAGGCCGTCGGTAGGGTGGACAAGCGCAACTCCACCTCCTGGCCGGCCGGCGTCCGGGTCTTGACCCGCCCATCCTGCGGCCGGCGCTTCTCGATCACGTCCATCCGCCCCAGCAGCTTGATGCGGCTGGTCATGGCATTCATCACCGCCATCGGAATCTGGTAAACCTGGTGCAGCACACCATCGATGCGGAAGCGCACGATGCCCAGATCGCGCCGCGGCTCGATATGAATATCCGACGCCCGCTGCTCGAAGGCGTATTGCCACAGCCAGTCCACGATATGAACAATGTGCTGGTCGTTGGCATCGAACGTCCGGTTGCCCTTGCCCAGCTCGACCAACTGCTCGAAACTGGAAAGCCCGCTTGTCACCTCGCCCCGCGCCGCCGCCTTCTTGACCGACTTGGCCAAGTTGAAAAACTCGACCAGATAACGCCCAATGTCATCGGGATTGGCCATCACCCGGCGGATATCCTTGCGCAGGATATGCTGCAGCTCCGCCACCCACTCGCGCACGAAGGGTTCAGCCGTGGCAATGACCACGTCGCGTGTCGTCACCTGTACCGGCAGGATACCGAAGCGTGCCGCATAGGCACTCGACATCACCTCGGCCACCCCCGTGAAATCAATCTTGAGCGGATCGATGTGCAGATAATCCAGGCCGGTGCGCCCGGCCAGCCACTCAGTGAGGGCTTCCAGCGTCAGCAAGGAAGGCGGCGCCTTCGCGCTGCGCCATTTCTGATCGGCAATAACGACCAGCGGATGCACCTTTCCGCCATGCAACCGACGCTCCTGCTTGAGGGCGTCTGCCGCATCGCGGCCGACGAGGCCATCCTCGACCAGCCAGTCGAGAACCTCCGCAAGTGTCAGGCGATGCTCGCCCCTATTCCGGTCATTCATGCGCGGCAATATAGCACGCGAAGACGCAGGCATTCCCCTCTTTGCCTGGCGCCTTGTCCCTTTATTGACAGATCATCGCGCGCTTCAGCCCTGGCGCAACGGCTTGAGCAGATCGGACAGGCCGTTATGATCGATTTCCTGCATCAACGCCAGCAGGCGCCCGGTCTCGCCCGACGGGAAACCCGCACGGGCAAACCAGTTCAGGTAATGCCCGGGGAGATCGGCAATCAAGCGCCCCTTGTACTTGCCAAAAGGCATGGTACGGGTCACCAGCAGGAGCAGGTCGTCAGGATGCATCGGGGAACCAAAAAACAGCCCAGCCGGCGGGCACCTGACCCGGCGGCTGGGCGTTGATCGACAGCCCAAAGGGCCTTTATTTACTGGACAGTGCCATCATCAGATCGTTAATGCGGCGAACGAAGCCGGCCGGATCATCCAGTTGGCCGCCCTCGGCCAGGGTCGCCTGCTCGAAGAGCAGCGCGGCCCAGTCATCGAAGCGGACTTCCTCGTACTTCAGGCGCATCACCGCCGGGTGATGCGGATTGATCTCGAGAATCGGCTTGGTCGTCGGCACCTTCTGGCCGGCGGCCTTGAGCAGGCGGGCCAGGTTGCCGGATGGGTCATGCTCGTCGGAAACCAGACAAGACGGGGAGTCGGTCAGGCGATAAGTGACGCGCACATCCTTGACCCGGTCGCCAAGCGAGGTTTTCACCTTCTCCAGCAAATCCTTGTACTCGTCGGCCGCCTTTTCGGCTTCCTTCTTTTCTTCCTCGTCCTCAAGCTTGCCGAGGTCCAGACCGCCCTTGGCCACGGATTGCAACGGCTTGCCCTCGAACTCAGTCAGGTGGCCAACCACCCACTCGTCCACCCGGTCGGACAGCAGCAGTACCTCGATACCCTTCTTCTTGAAAATTTCCAGGTGGGGACTGTTCTTTGCGGCGTTGTAGCTATCCGCCGTGACGTAATAGATCTTCTCCTGACCTTCTTTCATCCGGGCGATGTAATCAGCCAGCGAGACAACCTGTTTGTCGCCGTCGCCATGCGTCGAAGCAAAGCGGAGCAGACCGGCGATCTTGTCCTTGTTCGCAAAATCTTCGCCAACCCCTTCCTTCAACACGGCACCGAATGCCTGCCAGAACCGGGCATATTTTTCCTTGTCGGCGGCATCCTCGCTGTTGGCCAGGCTTTCCAGCATGGACAGCACCTTGCGTGTGCAGCCGGAACGGATGTTGTCGATGTCCTTCGATTCCTGCAGGATCTCGCGGGAAACGTTGAGCGGCAGGTTGTTCGAATCAACCACCCCGCGTACGAAACGCAGGTAGAGCGGCATCAGCTTCTCGGCATCATCCATGATGAAAACACGGCGAACATAGAGCTTGACGCCGTGCCGGGCGTTGCGATCCCACAGATCGAACGGCGCACGCGACGGAATGTACAACAACTGCGTGTATTCCTGTTTGCCCTCGACCTTGGCGTGCGTCCAGCACAACGGATCTTCGAAATCATGCCCGACGTGCTTGTAGAACTCCTTGTACTGCTCGTCGGTGATCTCCGACTTGTTGCGCGCCCACAGCGCGTTGGCCTGGTTGACGGTCTCGTCCTCGTCGGTGACGACCTGTTCTCCCTTGTCCTTGTCCCACTCCTCCTTCTTCATCACGATGGGCAGCGTAATGTGGTCGGAATACTTGCGAATGATGGATTTCAATTTCCAGCTGTTCAGGAAATCGTCTTCGCCATCGCGCAAGTGCAGGATGACATCCGTGCCGCGGCCGGCCTTCTCGATCATCTCGACCGTGTAATCCCCCTCCCCGGTCGACTCCCACTTGATCGCCTGATCCGCCTCGACACCGGCCCGACGGGAAATGACCGTCACCTTGTCGGCCACAATGAACGAAGAATAGAAACCAACCCCGAACTGGCCGATCAGGTGGGCGTCCTTCGCCTGATCGCCAGTCAACGACGAGAAAAATTCCTTAGTCCCTGACTTGGCAATCGTGCCCAGATGGGCAATCGCCTCGTCACGCGACAAACCAATGCCATTGTCGGAAATCGTGATCGTGCGGGCGGCCTTGTCGAAGGCGATGCGAATCTTCAACTCCGAATCGTCACCATACAGCGGGGCGTTGTTCAATGCCTCGAAGCGCAGCTTGTCACACGCATCGGAGGCATTCGATACCAGTTCCCGCAGGAAAATCTCCTTGTTGCTGTACAAGGAATGGATCATCAGATGCAACAACTGTTTGACTTCCGTCTGGAAGCCTAGGGTCTCGCGATTCAGCGTGGCGGACTCGGACATACTTGAAACTCCCTATCGAGATAACGACAAAAGCGAAATTCAAGATGGCACCGCAATCCGCAATTTCAAGTACCCGGTAACAAGTTTTTGACGTGTTTTTCTGTTGTTGTTTTTTGGTTCTTGAAATGTAGACACCCCTCGCTGTTTTTGGCAGGAGGGGTGTATGTGAAGGGTGTCTGGCGTTGACCTACTTTCGCGAGCGGATGCTCACTATCATTGGCGC
>JBKBHB010000019.1:0-64151 GCA_046297855.1 Azonexus sp. | reverse complement strand
TTGGGGATGCGGTCTTCCAGGCTCACGTAGGAGAACATCGCGCCTTGATGAATCGTCTTGCCTCGCATCGGAATCAGCGTGTCAGGGTTGGCTATGATCAAATTTTATCCCCTCGCCCGCTGGGACGGGATTTTTCAACGGCCTGTTAACCGGTTTTATCTTACTTGGTGTGTGTTAATAAATTTATTTTATAAGGTCGTTGGAATTTTTTTTGTGTGTTGTTAATATCAGTTCCGGCGACTTTTTCGATAAAGTACATAGGGCGTTTCTTTGTTTCAATAAAAATCTTTGCTAAGTACTCCGGGAATCGCCTGTTTTTCATGTTTTTTATGACAGCCTGCCTTGAAATGGCCGGTTGTTCAGAGAATCCTTAGCGAAGCTGGATACGTGGTTAGGGTTTTGACCCCATGTATCCAGTTTTTTCCAAGGAAAAATTCATATTGCATGGGTCACCAAAGGTTTCGAAGCAGCCTTAGCCCGAAGCGATTTCTGGAGCGATCCCACGGGGTAAATCGAGGCAAAGTGTATAAATCTGTGCTTTGACAAGCTGTTCCCCAATCAGTTGTCACGGCGGCATCAAAGCCCAATTCTCGAACGATTGTGGCATGCTCTGGAAGAAAGTCCACGCCAGCTTTTCCGTTTGGATAGGCAAAGAGAGAAACTCTTTCACCCAATAGCTGTTCGAGATGAGTTTTGCTGTCAGCAATCTCGCATTTTGCTTCAGAGGGTATTGTTTTCGATAGGATGGGGTGTGATACGGTATGCGCACCAATTTGCATGCCTGCTCGATGCATGGCAGCGACCTGAGCACTAGTCATCATCAGGTTAGTTGGTAATTCTACACCAACGGTATTGGCAACTTCGTTGGCCATCGCTGCTCGCTCTGCGGTGGAGCGATATTTGAGCAATGCTAATATTGTTGCGATTGTGTTTTTTTTCTCTTCCAGAGAGCCAATGTAGAGCGTTCCTAGGTTGAGATGATTCAAATCAAGCGCTGGTGATTGGCAAGCGCGGATAGATTCGATAATTATGTCATTCCACATTTTTCCGCCATCAAGAAAGCCGGTAGCAATAAAAAAAGTGGCGCATAAATTATTTTTCTTTAGTGTCGGTAGGGCGTTGGTAAAGTTATCTGCGTAGCCGTCGTCAAAAGTAATTGCAGCCGCACGGGAGGGTAAAGTATTTTCTCGCAATTGCCGTACTGCTATATCCAGCGGTATGACATTAAACCAGCCTTTGATCCAGCCCAGTATTTCGTCGAAACGAGATACGTCCGGCTCATCAGGGAAAAGCTCATCGGGTTGGGAGAGCACCCTATGAAATATAAATACTGTGAGGTGCCCCTTGGTGCCGCCCTGCGAAAATGCCCAGAGTAAGGGTTTGATCATTTTTTTTGCTTTCTGGTAGGTACCAAGCCTGGAATATTTTTCCAGATACCGCTAGGCGTCTGCTCTGTTTCCCAACGTTTCGAACTAACCCAGACTCTGGTCAGAACAACCAACACCATGATGTCATATGGCAGATCAAAATATGCCAAACTCAAGAAGGCTCCTCCAACTGCAAAGCCGGCTAGAGAAACTTGTGCCATGGCGCCCAGGTCGCGGCACCATTCTGTTTCGGGTCGTTTAGGTGAATTTTTAATTAGCCAACCGGCAGACTGCCAAGTTAGCCACCAAAGTGTAAGAAATAATCCAAGGCCAATAAATCCGTGATTGCCAAGTACTTGGAAATAAATGCTATGAGCAGCATGTATCAAGTTTGGATAAGGAGAATAGAGAGCGAACAATTCAGGCCTTGCAGCGTCAAAACCGATCCCTAAAGGGTAGTGAAAGGCGAGATTCCATGCGACCCACCATGCGCTGATCCTTCCCATTGAGGAGAGATCTTCTTCGTAGGTGGTAATAGTGGACATCCTATTAAACCAGGTATCGGGTAGGAATGCGAAAGCGACTAGTCCTACCACGGCGATTAGGCTTCCAACCGCAATTTTGTTCTTGCCACGCCACCACAAAAGTAAAGCCATGGCGCATATTGCTAACAGGGCGCCACGAGATTGGCTTCCGAAAGCGGAGGCTGCACAGAGAAGCATTAAAGCGGTCATCAAGTGCTTACCGGTACTGCTCAATAGCTGTAATTGCAAAAACCGTAGCAGCGGAATCGTCATTACCAACGCAAGGGCGAACTCATTGTTATCTTCAATAAAGGAACCGGGCGGTCCCCATACATGATAGTTGCCGCCACTGGTTATGGTGAAAATACCCCCCTTTACACCGAGGATGGCCAAGGAGCCTATAGCAACCCATGCGAGGGCAAAAATGTGAGTCTTTGTCCGTAATACCATTAGGGCAAGCAAGATCATGAAATCAATTTTCATGACCTTTTTCCATTGTTCCAGATCTCCCTCCATGTCTAAGCCGAATAACCACGATAAGGAGATCCAAATCATGAAAAGAAACAGAACGATGACTACCCCTCCTTTGAATGGGGAGTCCTTTTGCTTTACAAAAATGCTTCCTACCACCGTCGTAATTGCTGCCAGAGCGGCAATGGGGAAGTCATAAGCGATACCGTAGGTAAATCGATGGGGGTTCATGATACTGATCCAAGTCCATAGCATGATTCCGATCCATGGTTGGCTCAGGGCTGCGATCGACCCGGAAAAGACTATCGAAAGAATCAGGATGTCACGCATTCTGCGAGCGTTCCATATTTGCTACGTGGCTAACGATGTAGCGGTACTTTCCTGATTTTTCCGGAGGTATCTCGGAAAGACGTTCGATGGCGACTTCAACGGATTTACCTAGGCGTGCTTTGATCCCCTCCGTGATTTTTTCGTTGATCCCTGGGACGCAGTCTTTATCCAGGACAAGTTGAACAGTTATGTGTTCCTGCGTTTCTTGAATGACCTTGAATGATTTAATGCCAGGAATGTCACGGATGGGATAAATCACCGCCAGGCCATGCACGATCGTGCCGTCTGCTGCGACCACGAAGTCGGTGGTCCTCCCCTGAATTTCCTCAAGAAGTGGCAAGCCGCGTCCGCAGGAACAAGGTTTGTCTGACATGACGGCCACGTCGCCGGTGCGGTAGCGGATGAAGGGAAAGTCGCCGGTCGCCAGGTGGGTGACGACGACTTCGCCAGCCTGGCCCTTGGGCACCGGTCGGCCGTCCCGGTCGACGATTTCGACGATGATGTCCTCGGCCGTCAGGTGCATGCCGCCCTGCGGGCACTGGTGGGCGATGAAGCCGGCATCGCGGCCGCCGTAGCCGTTGGCCACGGGGCAGCCAAAGACGCGGGCGATGTCGTCGCGCTGGTGGTCGTAGAGCCGCTCGGAGGTGACGAAAGCGACCTTGATGCCGAGATTGTTCATTTTCTTGCCGCGTTTTTCGGCGTGCCGGGCGATCAGCGATAGCGACGATGGATAGCCAAACAACATGGCCGGCCGGGTGGTGCGGATGGTGTCGACGAAACCGTCGAGATTGGCCTCGTTCATTTCGAAGGCCGGCAGCAGGCGGGTGCGCAGCAGGCGGTCGCGAATCTGGCGGACGCGGTCCTGCGAGGTGAGTTCGATCGGGCTGCCCCAGACAACGATCTCGGGATCGCCGATATCGACGTCCCACCAGCGTGTCGCCCGCCATTTGGCGGCGACGTCATGGCTGACGCGTTCGTTGCCTATGAAGAAGATCAGGGGCTCGCCGGACGAGCCGCCGGTGTTGAAGCGGGCCAGGCGCTCGGCATTGTCGGCTTTGAGCTGCTCCTGGTTCTGCCGGATGATGGCCTTGGTCAGGAAGGGTAGGTGCTGCAGATCGTCCAACGAGGCGATAGCGGCGGCGTCGAAATTCAAGCTGGCGAACAGCTGGCGGTAGTAGGGAACATGGTGCTGCGCCTGGGTCAGCAAATGGCGTAGGCGGTCGAGCTGCAGGGCCGCCAGATGATCGGCCGGCCACCACTGGGAATCCTCGAGTTGCCGGCGCACGGCGACGGTGCTGTGATGCTTGAGGCGTTCGTGGATTGGGAAGATCAGGCCGGATACCAGTCTGGTGTACAGGTCACCCATGTTGCCTCCTTGCTCCGTTGGCGATGCGCAGAAAATGGCCTTGCAGTCGTTCGACCCGTTCGTCCCAGGCATTTTGTTCGGCGTAGCGGCGAATCCCCTCTTTATCCCAGCCGCGTTGCAGCGAGATGGTAATCGCCTGGCGCAGGGCCTCGCTGTTGCCAAATGGTACGACGATTCCCAGGCTCTCGTCGCAGACGACTTCCTTGTTGCCGCCGACGTCGGTGGTGACTACCGGCAGGCCGCAGGCCATGGCTTCAAGGAAGACGTTGGCCCAGCCTTCGTTGCTGGTGGCCAGCACGAACACGTCGGCGGCCGAGAGGATGGCCGACAGTTCATCCGGGCGCCGCGGGCCGAGGAATCTGACGCAGTCCTGCAGCCCGAGCGCCTGCACCTGTTGTTCGAGTTCAGGGCGGTTGTTGCCTTCGGCACTGGCGCCGCCGACCACGAGAAAGATCAGGTCCGGGCAAGTCTGGCGGATCTGCGGCAGCACCTCGATGACGCGGTGGAAGCCCTTGCGCGGTACCAGGCCGCCGACCGACACCAGCACGCACGCCGTGGCCGGAATGCCAAGCGCGTTGCGGCTGGCGGCACGATCCTGCGGGGCGAAGCGGGCGGTGTCGACGCCGTTGCCGACCACCTCGATCTGCTGCGGGCTGGCGCCGTGGGCGATCAGCAACTGGCGCAGCGATTCGGATACCGAGAACACCCGCGCCGCGCGGCTGACCGCCTGCAGCAGCAGGCCGGCGAAGCGGCGGTCCGCGACGTGCCGGGTTTCAGTACCGCGCAGCGTGATGGTGTAGGGTACCTGCAGCCAGCGACTGAGCAGGCTGGCGGCGTAGCCGTCGGGGTAAGCGAAATGCGCGTCGATGATGTCGAGCTGCCCGGCCGCCTTGAGCCGGCGCAGGCGAGGCAGGGCGCACAGGGCCATCATCAGGCCGTCGAGCTTCTTGAATGCGCCCGGCACCGAAAGGAAGCGCGGAAACCAGACGTCGATGCCGGACTGCCTTTCGTGGACCGGCGCCCCCGGCCGGAAATGCGGCTTGAAGCGGCGGATCAGGTTCTGCAGCGGAAACCACGGGGTCGGTGCGACGACGGTAACTGGCAGGTTTCGGGCGACGCGAAACATCCGCTCGCGGATGAACAGGCCCGCTCCCGGTTGCACGCTGCTCGGAAAGAGGCTGGACAGGACCACGATGTGCGGCGGCTTCAGGTGGTTCATTCAGGCTTTCTGGCCGATCAGCCGCTGGTACGGGGCAACGTAGTTGGCGACGCTGTTCCGCCAATTCCGCACCACCTCGACGAAGTGCCGACCGTTGGCTTTCAGTTCCGGCCAGCGCTGGCAGTCGTTGAGCAGCCCGAGCAGCGCTTCGCTCAAGGCCTTGCAGTCGCCGGCCTTGAACAGGATGCCGGTCTTGCCGTGCTCGATCAGTTCCTTGTGGCCGCCGACGTCGGAGGCGACGAACAGCTGACCCTGGGCCATGGCTTCGAGCGGCTTGAGCGGCGTGACTAGTTCGGTCAGGCGCATCGGGTGGCGCGGGTAGGCCAGCACGTTGATCAGGTCGTAGTAGCGGCCGACGTCCTGGTGCGGCACCCGGCCGGTGAAGATGACGTGGTCGCCGAGGCCGAGGCGTTCAGCCTGCTGGCGCAGGTTGGCTTCCTGCGGGCCGCCGCCGACCAGCAACAGACGCACGTCCGGGCGCTGGCGGATCAGCTCCGGCAGGGCGTCGAGCAGCAGATCGAGGCCTTCATAAGCGTAGAAGGAACCGATGAAGCCGACTACCGTCTTGCCGGTCAGCCCCCATTTTTCCTGCAGTTGCGGGTCGGGCGGGCTGGCCAGCTGGAAGGAGGCGATATCGACGGCGTTGGGGATCACCGTTACCTTGCTGGCCGGGATACCGCGCGCCACGATGTCGGCGCGCAGGCCTTCGCAGATGGTGAATACATGGTCGACCTGGCGGATGGCGCGGGTTTCGAGGGCACGAGTGGCGCGGTAGCGCAGGCTGCCTTCGGTGGTGCTGCCATGATCGACGGCGGCGTCTTCCCAGAAGGCGCGGATTTCATAGACCAACGGAATGCCCAGCCGGCGGGCGACCTTGATCGCCGGCAGGGCGTTGAGCACCGGCGAGTGGGCGTGGAGGATGTCCGGCCGGACCTCGCGGGCGACTTCTTCCAAGCGGGTTTCCAGTTGCTGCATCAAGGCCAGTTCCCGGCCGATGGGTAGATCAGCCAGAAAGCCGGTGGCGGACGGGGTGCGGTAGAAGCGCAGGCCATCGACGTCCTCGACCGAGGCAATCGTCTTGCCTTGCTTGGGTGAGGTCAGGTGAAAGGTTTCCCAACCCAGGGCGCGCTGCTCGCGGAGCAGGGCGGCGGTGCGGAAGGTATAGCCGCTGTGCAGCGGAATCGAATGATCGAGGACGTGCAGGACGCGAGTCATGCCGGTTCTCCCGCTTCCATGACATTGCGCAGGAAGGCCTCGAACATCAGGATGGTCCAGATCGACGCGCTGTAGTCGCGGCTGCCGTTGTTGTGGTCGCGCACCAGTTCCTGCAGGTAGTCGCGGTTGAACCAGCCAGTGTCGGCCAGGCGTGAGCCGAGGATCGATTCCTCGATACGCTTTTTCAGCGGGCCGCGGAACCAGCGGGCGAGCGGCACGGAAAAACCCATCTTGGGGCGGTACAGCACGTCGTTCGGCAGCTTCGGTTCCATCGCCTTTTTCAGCAGGTACTTGCCTTCCTGGCCGCGAATCTTTTGTGTCGAGGGCAGGGTCGCCAGCCATTCGATTAGCTTGTGGTCCATCAGCGGTTCGCGCACTTCCAGCGAGTGGGCCATGCTGGCGCGGTCGACCTTGGTGTTGATGTCGCCGATCAGGTAGGTCTTGAGGTCGAGGTACTGGATCAGAGCCAATGGGTCCTGGGTGCCGGCCTTGGCGGCGTGCTCGGTGAACACCTGCAGCGCGTCGTAACCGCCGAGCGCGGCCTTGAACTGCGGGCTGAACAGGCGGTTGCGCATCGGCGCCCGCAGGATCGAGACGGAATGGAAATAGGCTTCCACCGAGTTGCGGGCCATGCCTTCGAAGGTTGTCTTGGCGCGGAACACGCGCGGTGCCCAGTCGGCTTTCGGGTAGAGTTTGCCGAGCGTACCGAACAGCGGCCGGCGCAGGCCGAGCGGCAGGGCCGAACGCATCTTCTCTTCCATCAGGTGCAGGCGGTAGCGGCGATAGCCGCCGAAGCTCTCGTCGCCGCCATCGCCGGAGAGGGCGACGGTGACATGCTGGCGGGCGAGTTGGCAGACGCGGTAGGTGGGAATGGCCGAGCTGTCGGCATAGGGCTCGTCGTAGAGGCGGGCCAGGGTGTCAATGAGGTCGAAGTCGTCGCTCTCGACGATGTCGAGGTGATGGTTGGTGTGATAGCGGTCAGCCACCATCTTGGCGAACTCGGACTCGTTGAAGGCCGGGTCGGAGAAGCCGATCGAGCAGGTGTTGACCGGACTGGCCGAGAGGCCAGCCATGACGGCGACCACGGCGCTGGAGTCGACGCCGCCGGAGAGGAAGGCGCCGAGCGGCACTTCCGAGATCATGCGGAGCTTGATCGACTCTTCCAGGCGCTGCGTCAGCTCGGCCTGGGCGTCGGCGTCGCTGATCGGGTTGTCCAGCGTGAAGCGGACGTCCCAGTATTCGCGCGGCTGGCCGACCGGCTGGCCGCGACGGAGCAGCAGCGTGCACGCCGGCGGCAGCTTCTTGGCCTGCTTGAAGATGGCGCGCGGTTCGGCGACGTAGCCGAGGGCGAAGTATTCCTCGACGGCGCAGGGATCGATGTCGCGCTTCAAGCCGCCGTGGGCGAGCAGGGATTTCAGCTCGGAGCCGAAGAGGAAGGTGCCGTCGTCGAGCAGGGCGTAGAACAGCGGCTTGACGCCGAGGCGATCGCGGGCCAGGAACAGGGTTTCGCGGTTGCGGTCCCACAGCGCGAAGGCGAACATGCCGCGGAAGCGGTCCACGCTGCGCTCGCCCCAGGCTTCCCAGGCGTGCACGATGACTTCGGTGTCGCTGCGGGTGTGGAAGATGTGGCCGAGGGCCTGCAGTTCGGGGATCAGTTCCTGGTAGTTGTAGATTTCGCCGTTGAAGACGACGCAGACCGAGTTGTCTTCGTTGTACAGCGGCTGCTGGCCGGTGGACAGGTCGATGATCGACAGTCGCCGGTGGCCAAGGCCGACGCCGGGTTCGACGTGCGTGCCGCCTTCGTCGGGGCCGCGGTGGAACTGCGATTCGTTCATTCGGTGCAGGACGACGCGGTCAATGTCGCGCCGGCCGCGGGTGTCGAAGATGCCGGTAATTCCGCACATGGGGTCTGGTTCTCTGTGTTCTAGTGGGCGTCGGGTTGCTGCCGCATTTTTCCGTAGAAAAGGCGGTCGTAGAGTTGCTGGTAATGGCGCACCATGGCGCCCATGCTGTAGTTGCTTTCGACCAGTTGGCGGCCGTGCTTGCCCATGGCGCGGGCGCGTTCGGGATCATCGGCCAGTTCGATCAGCGCGGCGGCGAGCTGGATCGGGTTGGAGGGCGGGACGAGCAGGCCGCTTTCGCCCTCGACGACCAGTTCCGGGTTGCCGCCCACGGCGGTGGCGATGACCGGCAATCCGCTGGCCATGGCTTCGAGGATGGTGTTCGAGACACCTTCGGCAATCGATGGCAGCACGAAGCAATCCAGGCCGCGCATGACGTCCGGCACATCCTGGCGTTCGCCGGGCAGCCAGGCCAGGTCGGCCATGCCGGCCTCATCGAGGATGGCCTGCGATGCCCCACGCAGCGGGCCTTCGCCAACCATGATCAGGCGCAGGCGGCTGCGCAGCCGGGGCGCTTGCTGGATGGCGAGAACGAAGGCCTGGGCAAGGTTGGTTTGGTCCTTGACGGTCTGCATCCGTCCGGCCGTGCCAACGAGCCAGTCGTGGGCGCCATGGAAGGGCGAGCCGGGAATGGGTTGCCGGCTGTTGGCCGGCTGGAAGCGGGTAGCGTCTACGCCGTTGTAAATCTGTGCCACGCGATGACCTGTAATGCCGATGGTATGGGTCAGATAGTCGGCCAGATCGCGCGAGAGCGCTATGTAATGTTTCACGAACGGGCTGTAAAGCCGCCTGATCCACTGGTATTTCTTGTTCTTGCCATCGTAGTCGCCCACGTCGCGGCCATGCTCGCCATGAATTCTTCCCTTCACGCCGGCCAGCCAGGCCGGCACCTGGGCTTCCAGCGCGGCAAGATTGCGGGTATGCACGATGGCCGGACGCAGCCGGCGGAAAAGCCTGAAAAGCTCGGGGTAGATCCACAGGAGATGGCCCGGCGCCTTGTTCAGGGCGATGAACTCGACATCGTCGCGCTGGATGCGCTGGCGAAAATCGGTGATCTCCGTGAGGGCGATCACCGCATGGCGGTAGGCGCTGGCCGGCATGTGGTTGATCAGGTTCACGATGCCGTTTTCCAGACCGCCGGTGTCGAAGCGATACATCACGTGGGCGACCAGGGGGCGGCTGTCCTTCATCGGGCGTGGGCCTCGGCCAGCGTGCGCTGGATGGCGTCCGCCATGTCGCGGCTGAAGGCGCTCAGGCTGCGTTCAGCCTCAGCCTTCGGGGCATAGAGGATGACAACGGCGGAATCGTCGCCGTGGCCGCTCAACATCGACCAGGCGGTCAGGGCCTTGGCCAGGATATCGCTACTCGTCAGCCAGCCGTTGATCCAGTACCACTGCCAGGCTTGGTAGCGTGAATCGGAAACGCCGAACTTGCGGCTGAATTCGTACGTCCGGATGCTGGCGGGAAGTGCCTGACCGGCACCGGCCGTGCTGCTGGTTCCGGTCAGTTGCCACTCGGGGTTGGCCGGCGCAATCAGGGTGTTGGTCGAGGTGATGAGCTTGCGGTCGTAATCCTGGTTCCGGTAATAGGCAATGTACAGTCCGACCTGCTGTTCCCCGTTTTGGAAGGCTGCGTGGAGGGTGGCGGACGGATCGGCGAATTGCGGCTGCAGGTCGATGAAGCGCGGCATTGCCTGCCAGGGGGCGACGGCCTCCGGCACGGCGAGCTGCGGCGTGCGCTTGTCGTTGGCGTCCTGCAGCACCCCCCGGGCAAGCGGGCCGGCGCTGACCATGCCGGCGATCAAGAGGGCCGCCAGCCAAACCGGGCGGGTGGGCCCAGCCGGCGGGGGCGCGGCGGGGGAACTCGGCGCCTGTCCGGTTTCCGCCCAGCGTGCCCCGATGGCAAACATGATGGCGATGACGACGCCGAAAAAGATCCAGCCGTAGATCAGGTGATCCACTCCGACCGCCAGCTTGTTGCCCGACAGGTGGCCGATCATGACAATCAGGTAGGCGCGCAGCCAGTTGGCAACGATGGGAACGAACAGCGAGATGCCGACGAAAATCAGGCGCCGTTTGAGCGAGGTGTAGGTGAGGTAGGCGTACAGCGTGCCGACCGTCAGCGAGGCGATCAGGTAGCGAATGCCGCTGCAGGCTTCGACCACCGACCAGTTGCCGCTCGGTACCACGAAATTCTGGCCTTCGCGATAGACCGGGATGCCGCTCAGGCGGAGGGCGACCACGGTGAAATCGGCGGTCCATTCCATCAGCTTCGGCATCAGGAAGTCGCCGATCGGCACGGCAAAGAACAGGAAAAGCAAGGGAAAGGCGAGTTGCCGGCTGACCGTCTTGCCGAGCAGCGCGGCACAGGCGAGGACGATCAGGGCGACGACGGAAAACTGGGTCAGCGCATTGACGGCGGTGAGGTCGCCGAGCAGCCATGCGAAGACCATGCCGGCCAGCGGGAGGAGCGGCAACAGCCAGACGCCGGGGGCCAGGTTGGCAAGCCGGTGACGCGCGCGCCAGGCCAGCCAGCCCGAGATGAGCGGAACGAGGAAGCCATGGGCGTAGGTGTCGGAGCGCCACCAGATTTCGGCCATCGCTGCCAGGGTTTCCCGGTAGCTGTAACCGATCAGGGCCAGCACGAGTCCGATGAGGGCCAGGCGGGTTGGCCAGGCGGGGGGCCGGGATGAGGGGGGGGAGGTCATCGTCCTTCCTTGGCGGCGCTGTCGGGCAGGTAGCGGTCGATGCCGGCGAGGTGTGCCGCCCAGCTGTAACGGGCAAGGACACGTTGCCGGGCCTGCTGGCCGATCCGGTTTGCCTGTTCCGGGTCGCGCAGGAGCCCGTCGATGGTCGCGATGTAGTCGTCCGGCGTCGCAGCCTGCAGCAGTTCCTCGCCGCTTACTGCATCGACCGCGCCGGCACATTCGCAGGAGGCGACAACGGCCTTGCCCATCGCCATGGCTTCGAGGATCTTGTTCTGGATGCCGCGCGCGATGCGCAGGGGGGCCACGACGACGGCAGCGTGTTGCAGGTAGGGGCGGACGTCCGGCACGGTGCCCGTTACGGTCACCCCTTCGCCAGCCAGCGCCAGCACTTCCGCCGTCGGGCTGCGGCCGACGATGGTGAACCGGAGCCTGGGCCGGCTTTCCTGCAAACGGGGCAGCACATTCGCGGCAAACCAGCGCACGGCGTCGATATTCGGGTGGTAATCCATCGCGCCGGTGAAGACGACCGAAAGCTCGTCGTCGGCGTAGGGGTTCGGGTGTGCCGGCGCGGGCGAGAAATAGTCGGCATCCACCCCGTTGCAGAGGGCATCCACACGGATGGCACACTCCGGCGCCTGCCGTCTGAACAGGGCGGCTTCGGCCTCGGTGACGAAGAAGGCACGATCGGCCGTGGCGGCGACCTGACGTTCGTAGTCGAGCAGGGTGGTTCCTTCGCGCCGGTACAGCCAGGACATCGGCCAACGATGCTCGGGGGCATATTGCGTCCATTTGGCCGAATCGACATCGACAAAATCGATCACCCGCGGCAGGCGAGGCAGGTGTTCGACGTACTGTGCCATGGCCGAGCAGAAGACGACAGCGGCGTCGATGGCGGTTGTGCGGCAAACCTGATCCACCCAGTCGCGCAGGCCGGCATCGCGGTAATAGCGCAGGGTGAGCGGTTCGCCGGTCAGCAGGGCGTTCAGGCTGCGCAGCTTGGCGAAGCGCGGATTCAGGCGGGCAACATGCAGGTCGGCGCAATAGGCGCGGACGGTTTCGATGTGCTGCAGGTCATCCGGATCGTCGACGAAGGTGCCGAGAAAGACGCGATGTCGGGCCGCCAGATGTTTCAGCAAATGAAAGGAGCGCACCTTGTCGCCCTTGTTGGGCGGGTAGGGCAGGCGATGGACGAGGTAGAGGATGTTGGCCATGCCTTAGCCCAGATTCCGGACGATGTGCGGACCGATCAGGTTGGCCAGCTGGATCGGCATGCGGCGCCAGGCTGCGATGAACAGCTTGTACTTGGCGTTGGACGGATTGTTTTGCGGAATGCTGTCCCGTTTGTACAGGCAGTATTCGTAGTGCAGGGGCTGGGGTTCAAACCCCCAGTTTTTCTTGAAGGCGTAGGGGCCGGTGCCGACCTTGCTGCGACCGTAGTCGAACAGCTTCAGGCCCTGTTCGCAGCTTTGCCGCATCAGTTCCCAGTACTTGAAATCGTTGGCGGCAAACTGGCGGGCCGCTTCGGCATCGCCGGCATAGTAGGGCAGCACCTCGTCGCGGAAATAAAAGGACAGGACGCTGCTCAGCGGGGTGCCATCGGGACCGGTCACGGTCAGGATCCGGCAGTCATCGCCGAAGATGCGCAGCAGGGTGTCGAAATAGCGTTTCGGCAGGGCTGGCGTACCGTGGCGATGCACATTGTCGGCAAACAACGCAAAGAAACGATCGCTGGTCGGGTCGTTCTGGCTGAGCAGGCGGTTTTGTATCCCCTTGCGGACCATCGCCCGCTGTTTGCGCGGGATGGCCAGCATGTTGGCGTCGACATCAGGCAGAATGGCTTTGCGGAAGGTGACGTACAAATCCTGCGTCGGCCAATCGGCATGGCGGGGCGACAGGTTGCGGAATTCGAGATGGTCGACGCCGAGTTGCCGGGCCAGGTTCTGCGCTGCGCTTTCCAGTGCGGCGACTGCATCCGGCGTAGTCGCTGCGACACCACCATAAACCGCAAAGGGCAGGGCAACGAGTGCGTTGCCGAACAGCAGGCTCTTGACGTGGGCAAGCGGCAGGACGCCCGCGATCTCGCCCCGGTTTTCCGCCAGCAGGAAATGGGTCGGATGGCGGAACACTTCCTGGATGATCGTTTGCCATTCCGCCCGGTGAAAGAAGGTGGCCTCCGGGCAGGCCTGAACGAAGGCGTTCCAGCGCTGGATGCCTGCAACATCGGAGGGGGAAAGCCGGCTGATTTGCACGTTCAGTCAGTTCTGGTCGAGAAACAGACGATCCATGCGCGTCCAGGAAAAATCGGCCAGCAGGCGGCGCAGGCGGTTTTCCATGCGATGGAGGTTGAGGTAATGCCGGAAGCGGGTCTTGGCACTGATCCCCGGGATGCGGGGTTGCTCGATATCGACTTCCCAGGGGTGGAAGTAGAAGACCGCCGGCATGTTGTCGACGCGGTTGATCCGCGCGATCATCCAGCGCGACAGGCTGTACGGCATCAGGCGGAAATAGCCGCCACCGCTGGCCGGCCAGTTACGGTTGAAGAAGCGCAGCGTGGTGGCCGGTATCTCGAGCAGGTTGCCGATGGCGTGTGCATGGCGCGGCGCGTCCGGCATGCCGTAGTGGTCGTGCCGGATGGGATAGATGCTGGAACTATAGTGATAACCGGCCCGCTCCAGGCACTCGAAGGCCCACAGGTTTTTTTTGCCGATCGAGAAGCTGGGGGCGCGGTAGCCTTTCACTTCGCAACCGGAGAGGTCTTCAAGCAGCAGCTTGGCGACGTTGATGTCGGCGTAGAAGCTCTCCGGCGTCTGGTCACTCGCCCGTTCGTGGCCATAGCCGTGACTGGCCAGTTCGTGGCCATTGGCAACGATTTCGCGGACGACGCCGGGATAGCGTTCGGCGATCCAGCCGAGGGTGAAGAAAGTGGCTTTCGTACTGTGATCGTCCAGCATGGCGAGAATGCTCGCCACGTTCCGTTCAACGCGGCACTCGCGGATCGGCCATTCTGAGCGAGGAATGTGCGGGGCGAAGGCGGATACCTGAAAGTAATCCTCGACGTCGATGGTCAGCGCGTTGCGCGTGGCGGTAACGGTCATGGCTTGCTGTTCCGGATCAGCCTTGGCGGGCGATGAGCCAGGCAGCCAGGTCGGTGGCGATGCGTTCGGCGGCATGGCCGTCCCACAATTCCGGCGTGCGTCCGCGCTTGCTGCGCCCGGCCAGGATTTCCGCGGCATGATGGCGAATTGCGGCGACATCGCGGCCGACCATCGTGTTGGTACCTTGCTCGACCGTGATCGGCCGCTCGGTGTTCTCGCGCAGGGTCAGGCAGGGAATGCCGAGGGCTGTCGTCTCTTCCTGCAGGCCGCCGGAGTCGGTCAGGACGATCCGGGCTTCGGCCATCAGGCCGAGCATCTCGAGGTAACCCTGCGGCGGCAGGATGATCATTCGTTCGCGGTCGATCAGGCCCTCCAGGCCGAAGCGCTCGATGTTGCCCTTGGTACGCGGGTGCAGGGCGAAGACGAGGGGCAGGGAAGCCGAAATCTCGCGCAGTACGCCGAGCAGCGCTTGCAGGACTGCCGGATGATCGACGTTGGAAGGGCGATGCAGGGTCACCACGCCATAGCCATCGGCCGTGTTCAAAATGCCCGGATCGATGCCGGTCGCCCGGAGCGTATCGGCCGGTGGGCGGGCGATGGTGCGGTTGCTCAGCAGGGAATCGATCATCACGTTGCCGACGAAACGAATACGGTCAGCGGCAATGCCTTCCCGCGCCAGATTGTCAGCCGCGCTGCGCTCGGTGGTGTAGAGCAGGTCGGCGACCTGGTCGGTCAGCACGCGATTGATCTCCTCCGGCATCGCCCGGTCATAGCTGCGCAGGCCGGCTTCGACATGCACCACGGGAATGCCCTTCTTGACGCCGACCAGGGTGCAGGCCAGGGTTGAATTGACGTCGCCGACGACCAGGATGCAGGACGGTTGGTGCTCGTCGAGAACCGGCTCGAAACGGCGCATGACCTCGGCCGTCTGCACGGCATGGCTACCGGAGCCGACTTCCAGATTGATGTCCGGATGCGGCAGGCGCAGGTCTTCGAACAACTTGTCGCTCATGTCCCGGTCGTAATGCTGGCCGGTATGCACCAGCAGGGTCGGAATGGCGGGCGTGTGGGCGGCGAAGGCGCGCAGGATGGGCGCCATTTTCATGAAATTGGGGCGGGCACCGACGACGCAAATGACCGGGCCGAGGGTCTGGGGCCAGAGTTGGGGCATGGGTGTGTCCTTGTTGTCGATTATTTGATCTGCTCGCCGGATTCGAAAATCTTCTGGAGCAGTGCGAGCGTCGTCGTGTTGATGTGTTCCAGTTGCTGCAGGCTTCTTTCCAGGCGGGCGAGGCGTTCCGCAAGCTGTTCGGCGTTGAGCAGGGCGAGCAGTTCATGGGGCGCTTGGGCGTGGTGCTCGATCCTCGATGGGCCGGCCGCGACGTGCTCGAGCGGCTCAAGCAGCGAGGACGGGGCGATGGCCTGTCCGCTGCTGCCGACGGTTTCCTCGAAGATTTCCCGGGCAACTTCATCGACATCGTGGGCGCTGAAGGATTTCTGGTTGCTCAGGAAGCCGAACAGCAGCAGGCGGTCGCAGACGGAATTGATGCGGCGGGGAATGCCGCTGCTCGCCTTGAAGATCGCTTCGTAGGCTTCGGCCGAAATTTCCGGCGATTGCTCGGTTGCCCCGGCCAGCTTGAGGCGGTGCTGGATATAGCCCTGGGTTTCGGTGACATCCAGCGGACCGATGTGGCAGGCGGCGATGACCCGCTGCCGGAACTGCATCATGTGCGGGCTTTGCAGGATCTGCCGGAATTCCGGCTGGCCGATCAGGAAGCTCTGCAGCAAGGCCTGGTTGCCGTACTGAAAATTGGACAGCATGCGCAGTTCCTCGACGGCCCGGGCCGTCAGGTTCTGTGCTTCGTCGACAACCAGCAGGCAGCGCTTGCCCTTGGTCGCCATGCTGATCAGGAAGGCTTCCAGCGACATCAGGACGTCCGACTTGGCGACATCCTTGGTGCGCAAACCGAAGGCCGCACCGACCAGGCGTAGGGTATCGTCGGCATCCAGTTGCGTGCTGACCAGTTGGGCGGCGACCACCTTTTCCGGGTCCAGGCTTTCGAGCAGACCGCGCACGATGGTCGTCTTGCCGGCGCCGACTTCCCCCGTGATGACGATGAAGCCTTCGTTCTGGTGCATGCCGTACTCGAGGTAGGCCTGCGCGCGGCGGTGCTGCTTGCTGCTGTAGTAGAAGGCTGGATCGGGGTTGAGTTGGAAGGGCTTGCTCTTGAGACCGAAGAAGGATTCGTACATGTCGTTAAAACAAGACCGAAAGCATGCCGATCACGGCATTTTCGGTATAGGGATTGGTCGAACTGTCGAATTTGGAGTGACGAAGGTTCAGCGAACCGGTGGTCTTGGGGCCGAGCTTCGTGCTGATGCCGCCCTGGTAGAGTGTCGTCGTTGCCTTGAGGGCCGTCGTCCCAGTGCCGGTGCTTTCCTGACGGGAGGCGGACAGGTTGGCGGTGGTCTGCCCCGAAACCTGATGCGCCAGGTTGATGCTGATCCCCCGTTGCCTGATGCTGCTCAAGCTATTCCGGTAGAAATCGTCCTGCATGCTGTCGCTGGCCAGAATGCTGTCGCTCTCGTTGCGGTCTAACAGGATGGTCAGCGTGTTGCGTACGCCCTGCATGGCCAGTGCCAGTTGCTGCCGACGCTGAATGGTGGCGCGTGAACTCAGGAAACTGCTGGTGACGGGGGTGCTGGCTGAAACGCCCGAAGCTGCACTCAAGCCGCTGGCACAGTTGTTCGCTGCAATGTCGAGTTGGATGGGGTCCGGGAACTGGCTGGCCAATTGTTGCCTGCAGATCTGCTTGAAAAGATCGAAGACGGTTCCCATGCCGACGGATGTGAATTGATTCGGCAATATCGATACATCCTTGGTGTCAGAATAGCTGATGCTGCTCAACGGGAAACGGTGAGTAAAGCTGTAGCGATGCCCGTTACCGAAGAAACGCTTGTCCCGGAAGGCCGAAATCTGCGTCCGCTCGGTCGGATTCCAGTCGAAACCATAGCCGTGGGTGGTATGGCTTACCTTGTCGGCGGAAGCATAATTGTTGGCTTCCTGCCCGCCGCTGAAGGTCACCCGGAATTGCGGAACCACGCTATAGGTGGCGGATGCCGTCAAGCGATCGGAATCGGTCTTGCGGCCGTAGCTGTAATCGGCGGTCTGCTGCGATGCGTCCAGCGTCCAGCGCAGGTTCTGGAACGGGGTGCTGCCGCGCAACTGGCCGACCCATTCGGAAAGGTCGACGTCGGACGCGATCGACGCATTGGCATGTGTCGTCGAGTAGTTGTAACGCAGCAGGTACTCGGCGACTCCGGCCACCTGGCCACGCAGGTAGGGGGACAGGCGATAGGTCGAGGTTTCTGTCAAATTGTTGTTGATGTTGGCATTGCCGGGGGATTGAGTCCCGAATGCCGAAATGGCCTGCTGGGCGATGATGCCGCTGAAGTCGACATATAGCCAGTTCGCCACGGCTTCGAGGGTGCCGAAGGTATTGAGTTGATTTTGTGTCCGGCTGTAACCGGACGGTGTGGAGTAGAACTGGCCGCGCAACGCATAGTCGAAATAGCCCTTCAGGCGCGCCGATCGGGCGTCAATGCGGATCCCCGGCGCCAGTTCGGTAATGAAGCCGCTTTCCTGGCTCCCCGTCGACCCCGTATTCAGTCTGACGTTGTCACTCCAGGTTTCGCCGAGGGTGATGCGTGGCGTGACGATGAAGGCGCGTTCGTCATGGCCGGCCGGGTCGTTTCCGCTGAGAAACGCCGGCAGCGGGCTTGGTGTGGTGGACGATGCGGAGAGCACGGAGCCGGCCGGTTGCTGTGCCTGAATCGATTGCGCGCAGAAGCAGGCTGCGACCAGCGCCGCGAGCTGTGCTGCGGGGAACAAACGGTCAAGTTTCATGTGGGTGCCCATATCCGTAGCCGTAGCCGTAGCCATATCCGTAGCCATCCGTCTTGTCAGCCCGGACCTGATTGAGTACCAGCATTTTCTGCGGGCAGGATTCAATGGTCGTGACAGCCTGCTTGACGGCTGCCTGTGCGGTATTTTCGGCATTGACGACGAGGACGACCTGGCCCATGTGGGTGGCCAGTACCCGCGCTTCCGTCGTCAGCAGCAGGGGCGGGGAATCGAAAATGATGATCCGGTCGCTGTAGCGGCGCGACATGTCATCGAGCAGGCGATTCATGGTATCGCTGGCCAGCAGTTCCGTGGCGCGCGGGTGTGGCGTTCCGCTCGGCAGGATCGACAGTTTCTCGATGTTCGTTCGCAGCAGGGCCTCCGAAATGTCGAGCGAGTTCGCTTCCAGCACATCCAGCAGGCCGGTGCTGGGCGGCAGGCCGAGCATGTTGAGCACCGAGGGGCGGGCGACGTCGGCATCGACCAGCATCACGGTGTTGTCGAGTTCCATCGCGATGCTGATTGCCAGGTTGATCGCGGTAAAGCTCTTGCCTTCACCGGGCAGGGCGCTGGTCACCATGATCAGGTTGCCGTTGGCCGAACTGTTGCCGGTGCGACCCATCGCATGGGCGATGAGTGGCCGTTTGATGACCCGGAATTCGTCGGCCAGCTGACTGCGTGCGCCGTTGGGTACCAGGATGTTGGAAGCGGCGATGGCTTCGAGATCAATCGTGACCGATTTGCTCGTCGGTTTGCTCACGCGATCGGCTGGCGCCGTGTCAGCCGGTACTTTGTCGGGAGAGCCGGAAGGGTTCGGTGGAGGGGGGGTATCGGCCAGAGGACGCTTGGGCGCCGCCGATACCGGCTGGTTGTCCGGGGGGAGTTCGACACCGGCTTGACGAAGTTGCTCGAGGCGCTTGGCAGCTTGTTCTATGAGGCTCATCTGTCGATCTCAGTTGGCACGTTGTGCGATGAATAGCAGTGCGCCAATTCCGCTTGCATAGGCGAGTACCAATCCGCCCAGCGCGATCAGGAAGCGGCGGAGACTGGATTTTTCCTTCAGTTTGCGTGCTTCGTTGGGAATCAGCGATATCGAACCGATCACCGGCAGGTCAATCGTATCGCGCAGCGTTTTGCTGTCGAAGAACACCGGGCGAATCTGGCTGGCGGCAAACGCGGCGAACAAGCCGCCGGCAATGGCGAGAAGCAGGCCGAGGGGAAGCAGCATCAGGCGGTTGGGCGCTACCGGTTTGTTGGAAGCGCGCGGCGGGTCGATCAGGCGGAAGTCGGCCATGGACCCGGCGGTGTCGAGGTCGACAGTCAACTCGGCCGAGTCGCGGCGGGCAACGAGTTGCTCGTAATTGCGCTTGTCCAGTTCGTAGTCCCGATTGAGCTGGGCGAGTTCGGTTTCCAGTTGCGGCTGGGTTTTCATCAGCGTCGCCGTTCGCTTGTAGCGCTCTTCGTATTCGCTGACCCGGGCGCGCAGCGAGGCGGCATTTGCCTCGGCTTCAGCCAGGGAAACCTTCAATTGCTGATACACCGGGTTGTTGCTGACCGAGGCGCCCGGATTGGCCGCCGCGTATTTTTTGCGGGCCAGAATTTCCTGACGTTTTTGTTCCTCCAGATCCTTGATCAGACGGCGCGTACCAATTACGTCGGGGTGCTGCTCGGTGTAACGCTGCAACAGGGTGTCGAGGTTGCGCTTCTGCGTGTCGATGCGGCCGTCGATTTCGGGCAGCGAAACGCTGGATTCGCCGATCGAGGAGTCGGGCAACAGGACAGGTTCTTCGCCGGCGATCTGGCGGCGTAGCGCATCGCGCGACTGTTCCGCTTCCCGGAGTTGCAGGCGGGCGTTGTTCAACTGCACGCTGAGTTCGCTGATGCGATCGACGCCACTTTTTCCTTCGGCGGTCGCCAGTTCGATATTGCGCAACTTGAACTCTTTCAGGCGATTTTCGGCGGCTTCGAGTTTCTTCTCATAGTTCTTGATCTGCTCTTCCAGAAACTTGCGCGCACTGTCCGTGTCCTGACGTTTGTCGCCAAGGCTGGATTCGATGAAGATGGAAACCAGCGCCTGTACGACTCGCTGCGCCTTGGCCGGGTCCGGGTCGCGGAACGCGATGGTGTACAGGTTGTCGCGGCCGACGCTCTGGATCTTGAGGGTGTTGGTCAGGTCGTCGATCAGGGCTTCCTGCTGGCTCTTGTTCTTGATGTTGAGATCGAGATCCGCCATCCGGATCAGTTTTTCGATATTCGGCCGGCTGATCAGGGTGCGGCTGAGCATCATGATCTGCTGTTCGATGTTCGGCTGAACGGCGAGGCCGGACATCAGCGGGCGCAGGATCGACTGGGTGTCGACATAGATCCGGGCTGATGCTTCGTATTGGTTGGGGATGCGCAATATCACCCCGGCGGCCACAGCCCCGATGACCCATGCGGTCAGCATGCCGAGGCGGCGGTGTTTCCACGTCGCCCGCAGGAGGGTGAGTGCCTGGCGAAGAATTTCTTCCATCTAGAAGCTCAAAATGAAAGCCCCTGGGGTCAGCAGGGGCAGATTGTTCGGATCGGGATGACCTTAGAACCAGCTCTGCGGGATGATGAGGACATCGCCGGGCTTCATCTCGACGTTTGCCGAGACATCGCCGTTCTTGATCAGGTCCTTGAGGCGCACGCGGTATTGCGCGTTGTTTTCGGAAGTCCGCAGGATGGTGGCGCGGTTGCCATCGGCAAAGTCGGTGATGCCGCCGACTGCGATCATCACGTCCAGAATGGTCATTTTTTGCTTGTAGGCGAGAATCTGCGGCTTGGTTGCCTGTCCGACGACGCGGATTTGCTCGCTGTACGGCCCCACGAAGTTGGTGACAATGACGGTGACGACCGGATCACGGATGAACTTGGCCAGTTCCTTCTCGATATCGCGCGCCAGGGCGGTTGAATCCTTGCCCATGGCTTGCAGGTCGTCGATCAGCGGGGAGGAGATTTTTCCATCCGGGCGCACGGGGACGCTCATTGACAGCTCGGGGTTGCGCCAGACGACGATATTGAGCGTGTCGCCCGGACCGATCTTGTAGCTGTAGTCAGCCGTTGCCGCGTTCATCGGCGCGTCTGGATGGGAGGCGCAGGCTCCCAGCATCAGGGTGACGGCGACCAGAAGCCACTTCGTCATGGAGGTTTGCCGGTTGAAGAAACGGTTCATGATCATTTCCTTGGTTAAGTCGCAAACGGGGTCAAGGCTAAGCAGTGGGCATAATGATAATGGAAACGATGCCAGAATACTGCGCAGCTGAAAGCATGACCCCAAAGTATTTCACGAACGCGCACAGCTTGCTTGCCCTTGGTCTGGGCCGGCGGCCGGGGGGGCTTTCCTGAGCTGCTGCCGGACAAGGAAGCGCATCAGGCGTTGCAGGGGATTCCGGAAGCCCCAGGGGCGCCAGGTGCGAACGTACTTCATCCGGTAGGCGTCGAACTGACTGCCCCACGGGGCGAAACGCACATCGCCGCGGCCCAGCAGCAGTTTCAGCGTTTCGACTGCCGCTACGCCGGCACACAGCTGGCACGAGGCGATCGAAGACGGGCCGCGGCGTTCCGGCAGGCTGATGCGGCTCATGTCGGCAACGTAGCCGCGCTGCAGCACGGCGGGTGAAAGCCCGATGAGGAATCGAATGGCCATCTCGAGTTCGTCGCAGCCCGCAAAACCGAAATAGTCTTCTGCCGACATGCCGGTCGGGCTGAAAACCAGGACGGCGGTGCCGAATCCCAGTGGAGCGGCTGTCACGACAGGAATCCCTTTTGCCCGGCAGGCCGCGAATGTCTGGCGCCGCACCTGAAAGGCGAAAAAATCGAGGCCGTCGACATAGACGTCCACCCCGTCGAGGAAGCGATCCAGATTCTCGTCGGTGATGCCTTCGGGGAAGCGTCGCAGGTCGAGTTCCGGATTGATGTCCAGGGCCATCGTCTGCAGGACGTCGAGCTTGGGGCGGTCAAGCGAACTCATGGTGGCGCCTACTTGGCGGTTGAAATTGACAAAGTCAAAGGTGTCGAAATCGGCAATGCTGAATCGGCCGATACCTAGCCGCGCCAGGGTCAACAGGTGGATGCCGCCGACTCCGCCAAGGCCGCCAATGGCCACCCGGCAGTTTCTCAGGCGTTCCTGCTCCTGTTCGGTTACCCAACCGATGTTTCTGGAGAATGCGGCGTCGTAATCAAATTTGCGCATGATGAACTCCCGCGTCTGACTGGTGATGGATGGCCTGGGGCGAGGCCGGCGTCTGGTTTCAGATCTGGTTTTGTCTCAGTGCATCGATGATGGGCAGCCTGACAACACGAATCCCCGGCCAAATGCAGGCCAGCGTGGTTGCCAGGAAGCCGATGGCAAACGACCGGGCAATATCGACGGGTACCAATTGAATCGTCGCAAGGTAGCCGATGTTGGCATTGGGCGGAGGCGGCATCGGGATGCCGATATGGGAAATCAGTACAGCCGCCGTCACACCGAATGCCACGCCGAGCAGGGAGCCAATCAGGCCGAGCATGGCGCTTTCCGTCATGAGCAGCCGGATCACGTCTGCCGGGCGGCTGCCGGTCGCCAGCAGCGTGCCAAATTCCCCCGTGCGTTCGAAAATGCTCATGCTGACACTGTTGGCCACGCTCAACAGCACCATGATCAGAATGATCAACTGGAGGAAACCGAACTGCTGTTCATAGAGGGCCACGGTTTTTTCGTAAAAATCATTGAGCTGGATCCATGTCCGGCTCTCGAATTCGCCGGATTTCAGCATGCTGTCGAGTTTTCCGGCGACCGTGGCGGTCTCGGATGTCGCCTTGAGCGAGATCACCAGGCGGTTGATTCCGGGCGAGTTGAGGAGCTCCTGGGCGGCGGCGAGGGGGAGGCGGATGTAGCGTGCATCATAATCCTTCGAAAAGCTCTGGAAGATGCCGATGACCTCCAGTTCCAGGGTATTCAGTGCCCCCTCCGGCGTATTGGCCAGCAGAAAAACCTTGTCTCCCGTTTTGAGGCCGAGGGCTTTGGCAACCCCCTGGCCGACAGCTACGCCGAAGGTGTCCTGCTGCGCGAGCTGGCGGCCTTCCACAATCTGGATGAAGCTGCCGAGGCGGGCCTCACCGTCGGGTTCGATACCGTCGGCAATGATCGGCCAGTCCGTTTTTCCGTTGTTCAACAGCCCTGAAAAGCTGACGCGTTCCAGCACTTCCTGAACTTCTGGTAATTTGGCTACGTCCTGCTTCAGGTGCTGCGGTGCCGTGATCAGGAATTTTTCCGGCGATCGCGAGCCATAGGTGAAGAAGCCACTCTTCACGATCTGCAAATGGCCGGACTGGGAGTGGATCAAGGCCTCGCCCAGTTGAAAGAAAATATCCCGGACAAAACCACCTGCCAGAATGAGACCGGCAACGCCAAAGGTGATTGCCGCCAGTGTAATGGCGGTCCTGACGCGTTGCCGGAAAATGTTGCGGAAGGCGAGTTTGACCATGATCGGTTTAACGGTTGTGGCGCAGCGCGTTGACGATTTCCATCCGCGAGGCCTTGATCGCCGGGATGATGCTGGCGCACAGCGTCGTACCGGTAGCCAACAGAAAGGCTTCGACCATCATCGGCCAAGTGATCAGGATTTCTGCCGTGTAGCCAAACGACATGCCGGGCGGGGCGGGCATGGGGATGCCGATGACAGAGATCAGCGCACCCAGCAGGTAGGCCAGCACAAGGCCGAGAATCCCCCCGACGACGCCCAGTATCAGGCCTTCGGCAAGAAACTGGAGCAACACTTCGCGGCGTTTGACCCCGATGGCCATGATGGTGCCGATTTCACCCGTGCGCTCCATGACATTCATCATCAGCGTATTTGAAATGCTGAGCACAATGATGGCGGCGATGATCAACCGTACGACATTGACCTGACGCGCAAAGAGTTCAGCGGTCTTGTTGTAGAAGTCCGCCATCTCGTACCAAGGGACGAATTCCAGGTCATGTCCCTGGAATTGCTGCCGCAATGTGCTCAGGACGGCAGATGTGTTTTCCGTTTGGTCGAGCAGGATGGCGTAACTGTGTGAACCACTGACCCGCAGGAGTTGCCGGGCGACCGGAATCGGAACGCGCAGTGCGGCGTCGTCGTAGGCTTTGGTGATCGTGGCGAAGAGCCCGAGCACGGTGACCTCGACCGCATTTACGCCGCCGGTGGCACTATTGACCATCAACACCAGGGTGTCGCCCGGCGTAATGCCCAGGTTGGCTGCCAACCCCTGGCCGACGATGATCCCTTTCGGATGCTCAATCGAAAGCCCTTGGCCTGAAACGATCGTGAGCGATCGGCTCAAACGCTCCTCACGCGCCGGGTCGACGCCTTCACCGATAAACGAGATGGTCGATTCCCCGTGGCTGGCCAGTCCATTGAACGAGAGGCGGGGGGTCAGCAACTCGACGTGCGGCAAGTGCTCGATCTTCTCGTCTCGCGTTGCGTCGGCATCGAGCAGGTAGCCGTACGGGTCAGCCAGGCCGGACTGCAAAAAACCGGGTTTGAACAGGCGAATGTGGCCCAGTTCGGAATGAATGGTCGATTCGCGCCCATAGCGTAAATTCCATTCGATGAAGCCGCTGGCCAGGAGGAGCGCCATGATGCCGAAGGCAATCGCCAAGACTGCGGTCATCGAACGACGCAGTTGCCGGAAGATGCTCAGGAAGGCCAGGGCGAGCGTTGTTGTCATCGAACGAATTGCCTTATGGCTTGATCATTAAACCCGGAGTCTGTTAGTTGACTTTGGGAATCTGCTTATGCGCTTACAGCTGTTTTGCGGCATCTTGCCGCAGGAGCTTGGTGTCCGTGGTAGCTGCCATGGGCATGGTGCGCTGCCGATCATATGCTCACAAGCCGCCTTGTCCGCATCGCATACCCTAATGAACAATCGGGATCAAATTTACTACGATTGTTTGCTTCAGGATAGGTGAATTGATAGATGTCATCGTGTTGGAGGCAGTGTCTCGCGAAATCCAAAAAAAACCCCCACGCAGCTTGTCGCTGGTGGGGATTGTATTGATCGGTACTTTATAGATATGGTCTGGCCGACACTGCGTGCACGGAAAGGCGAGAATCAGGCAAACTTGCGGCGACGCCCAATCCCGAGGCCGAGAAGGCCAAGGCCAGCAAGGGCTAGGCTGCCCGGTTCGGGGATGGAGTTGCCCTTCAAATCAACCGTTCCAATCAGGTAGCCGGGATTGCCTACCGCAGGCTGGAAGGAAGAAGAAAATACCATGTCTGCACCATCAAGCTGGGTATCGGTGTCAAAGTTGCCTGCCGCCAAGCCGCCAATGACGTCCAGCAACGCGCTACCGAAGCCGGTATCGCTACCCGTGCCAATGTTCTGGCCAATGCCGGACAGGGGGCCGTTACCTTGCAGTGCCAGCCACAGTAAGCCATCGCTGGCAGTGGCGTAGGTGTTTGCGTAATTTTTCGCGTTATCGACGTAAACATTGACCATCAGGTCTTTGAACAAGAAGGTTGAAAAATTACCAACTGACGGTGTCAGCGAGTCCAGCTTCATCGTAAAGGTGTACGTCAGTTCGCAGCCAGGGCAGAAAGCACTTTCGTTCGTGGCGTTAGTGTTGAGGTAAGAAATCTTTCCCCAGCCGGTAACGTCGATGATGTTGTTGGCGGGGTCAATGGCATTTTCGGTTACGGTGCCGTTTGCAGTAAAGTCAGTATTATTCAAGAACCCATCGGTAACTTGATCGGGATCCCAAACAACACCGCCGACGTTGATGAAAGAGGCTTGTGCGGCGCTTGTGGTCAGCAATCCAGCAGCCAGAAGGGCGGATGCGATAAGGTTGCGGCTCATAATATTCTCCTAACTTGATTGGGCCACAGATTTGGCTTGCACGGTATGAAGCATTTCATGTGCCATATTTTCATATTTCAATTTAATCAATTTGTTAGAGTGTTTTTTTGGTGTGTGGTATGGTGTGGTGTAAAAAATTCTGACATCACGTGGAGTGTTCGTTGAGTGATTTATTTACTTCGAGTTCGCTGGAAAACCTGCCAGACCGAGGGGGGGGGGTACATCCCCCCCTCGCCGAGCAGTTACGGCCGCAAGCACCGGATGAGGTGATCGGCCAGCGGCATCTCCTGGGGCCTGGCAAGCCGTTGCGCCTGGCTTTTGAGTCCGGTCAGCCGCATTCGATGATTTTGTGGGGGCCGCCCGGAGTTGGCAAGACAACACTGGCGCGGATGATGGCGACACAATTCAAGTGTGAGTTCATTGCCCTTTCCGCGGTATTTGCCGGCATCAAGGAGGTTCGCGAGGCGGTGGCGCAGGCCGAGTTGTGGCGGGCGCAGGGAAAGCGGACCATTCTCTTCGTTGATGAAATCCATCGCTTCAACAAGGCGCAGCAGGATGGTTTTCTGCCTCATGTGGAGAGTGGCTTGTTCACCTTCATTGGGGCGACGACCGAGAATCCGTCATTCGAGGTGAATTCGGCGCTGCTGTCGCGCGCTTCGGTCTATGTGCTGAAGTCGCTTGATGAGACCGACATGGGGACTTTGTTCGACCGGGCGCGGGAACGGGCGTTGGCGGATCTGGCCTTCGACAGCGAAGCCCGGGCGCGTCTGATCGGTTTGGCTGACGGTGATGCCCGGCGCTTGCTCAACTTGCTGGAACAGGTGCGCACCGCTGCCCGCACGGCGAAGCGTGCGGTGGTTGATGGGGCGTTCATCGAGGCGACCATGGCGCAGAATCTGCGGCGTTTCGACAAGGGCGGGGATGCCTTCTACGACCAGATTTCGGCCCTGCACAAGTCGGTGCGCGGTTCCAATCCGGATGGGGCCTTGTACTGGCTCTGCCGGATGCTGGACGGTGGCGCCGACCCACGCTACCTGGCGCGGCGCATCATCCGCATGGCCTGGGAGGATGTTGGCCTGGCTGATCCGCGTGCCCTGCAGATCGCCAACGATGCGGCGGAGACCTACGAGCGCCTGGGAAGTCCGGAAGGCGAACTGGCGCTGGCGCAGGCGGTGATCTACCTGGCTATCGCGGCCAAATCCAATGCCGGTTATCTTGCTTACAACGCAGCGCGCGCCTTCGTGAAACAGGACGGTTCGCGGCCGGTGCCGATGCACCTGCGCAACGCGCCGACCAAACTGATGAAGGAATTCGGCTACGGCAAAGCTTATCGCTATGCGCACGATGAGCCGGAAGCGTATGCGGCCGGTGAGTCCTACTTGCCGGAGGGAATGGCCGAGCCGCACTGGTACGTGCCGACACCGCGTGGCCTGGAGGGGCAGATCGGCCAGAAGCTGGATCATTTGCGGGAACTGGATCGCAAGGCCGGCAAACAGTAATGGAGCCGATCCAGACGATTGCCCTCGCGGCCGGTCTGGCCTGGGCGAGTGGCTTGCGCCTGTATCTGGTGATTTTTCTGGCCGGTATGCTGAGCTGCCTCGGTTATCTGCATTTGCCGGCGACGCTGGCGGTGCTGAAGCACCCGCTGGTGCTGGCGTCGCTGGGGTGATGGCGTTGGCCGAACTGGTGGCCGACAAAATTCCCGTTTTGTTCCGTGTGGCCGGGTTGTTGTGCCGGTTGTTCCGGCGTCACACAGCCTAACGCAGTGCTTCGAATGCTTCGTTGGCCGAGAGGAAAACCCGGCCGTTCAACGCCGCCCAGAGCGGCGAGCGTTTCAGGCGGTCCTGCACCGGGCCCTTGATTTCGGCAAGATGCAGGGCGATGCCTTGCTCGGCGAGGTTGCGGTTGATGTCGCAGAGGGTTTCCATCGCGGTCGTATCGATGCGGTTGATCGCGCTCATCACCAGCACGACATGGCGTATCTCCGGCGATTGCAGCAGTTCGCTGCCCAAGCGGGTCTCGACAGCGGCCAGGTTGCCGAAGAAGAGGCTTTCGTCGATGCGCAGGAAGAGAACCTGGGGCAGCGTGTCTACGGCGTACCGTGCAACGTTGCGAAAATGCTCGCTACCCGGCAGGCGGCCGAGGCGGGCGATATGCGGGGTGCTGGCCCGGACGATGAGGGCAATCAGCGACAGGGCGATGCCGATCGCAATGCCTTCCTCCAGCCCGAGAAAAAGCACGCCGCCGGCCGTGCCCAGCCATGAGGCGGCATCGATCCGGTCATAGGCCCAGGCCGTGCGCAGCGACCGGAAATCGATCATCGAAAACGCCGCGACCATGATTGTTGCGCCCAATGCGGCAAGCGGCAGGCTGGCGAAGGCCGGCGCGGCGGCCAGCACGATGGCGGCCATGGCGCTTGCCGTGACCATGCTGGCCAGCGGTGTGCGGGCACCGGCCGAGACATTGAGCGCGGTGCGCGATACGCCGCCGCCCACCGGCATGCCGCCGTGCATGGCAGCCACCACGTTGGCCAGGCCGAGGCCGAGGATTTCGCGATTGGCGCTGACCCGTTCGCGGCGCTGGATGGCCAGCGCCTGCGCCATGGCGATGTTTTGTACCATGCCGACCAGGGCCATGATCAGTGCTGGCAGGGCGAGATGGCCTAGTTTTGCTTCTTCCGGCCAAGTCCATTGCAGGGGCGGCAGGCCGCTTTCGATGCGGCCGACGATGCTGACCCCCTGGCTGGTCAGGTCGCCGCGGACAACAACCAGCGTCGCCAGGCCGACGATGAGCAGCGGCATCAGACGGACGACGAACGCGGCACTGCGCGCAGGGCAACCCCAGTGCTGCAACAGCCGGCCAAGCAGATGGCGGTTGGCAGCCATGGCCAGCAGGCAGGCGAAGCCAAGCTGGGCGGTGGGGGATAGCCGGCCGGCTGCGAGGTCGCGCAGGAAGGCCGGCAGGTCGGCCAGCTGCCCGATACCGAGAACGTGGTGGGCCTGGCTGATGACGATCAGGATGGCCGAGCCGGTCAGGAAGCCTTGCGTGACGGGGCGGCTCAGAAGCTGGGCGAGAAAGCCGAGGCGGAGGAGGCTGGCAAGGACCAGCAGCGCGCCGGTGAGCAAGGACAGGCTGGCGGCGAGTGTCACGTATTCCGGTGATTGCGGGGCGGCCAAGGGGGTCAGGACGGTCAGCGTCATGATCGAAGTGATGGCCACCGGGCCGACGGCCTGCGCCATCGAACTGCCTACCCAGGCGTAGGCAAAGGCCGGCAGGATGCTGACATACAGGCCGGCCTGGGGGGGCAGGCCAGCGAGCAGGGCATAGGCTAGGCTTTGGGGCAGGGCGAGGACGGCGACGATGAGGCCGGCGACGAGGTCATCTGCCAGGGCGGGGCGCGGGTAGTGGCGGAGCCAGGCGGGCAGGAGCGAGCGGGGATCGGGTAACGGCATGCATCAGGTCTGTAGAAGCAGGTGCTAATGCTAGGGCAATTGCCGACATCGGCCAAATTGCCTGTTAATCGAAAGATAGATTGGGCTGATTGTCGGGCAGGCTTGGCTTTCAGCATGCCAAGGCGGAAAGCGGGCGGGATGGCTCGCGTATAATCGCGTCTTCGACCGATCTTGCGGTCCACCGTCACGATTCAGGATTTTTCATGCTCGATATCCAACTCCTCCGCACCAACCTCGATGCTGTCGCCGCTGGTCTGGCCAAGCGCGGCAAGCCGATCGACTTTGCTGAATTCTCGGCGCTGGAAGCCGAGCGCAAGACGCTGCAGACCCGGACGCAGGAACTGCAGGCGCAGCGCAACAGCCTGTCCAAGCAGATCGGTCTGTTGAAGGGGCAGGGCAAGGATGCGTCAGAGGTGATGGCGCAGGTCGGCGCGCTGGGCGACGAGCTGAAGGCTTCCGAGACCCGGTTGGGCGAGTTGCTCGAAAAATTCAACGCCATCCTGGCCACGCTGCCGAATATTCCGGATGAATCCGTGCCGGTGGGCGAGGATGAAACCGGCAATGTCGAACTGAAGCGCTGGGGAACGCCAAAGACCTTCGCGTTCGAGGTCAAGGATCACACCGATCTTGGCGAGGGGCTGGGCCAACTGGATTTCGCCACTGCCGCAAAAATTTCCGGCGCCCGTTTTTCCCTGCTGAAAGGTGGCATCGCCCGTCTGCACCGCGCCCTTGCCCAGTTCATGCTCGACACGCACACCGAAAAGCACGGCTACACGGAGGTTTATGCGCCTTATCTGGTGAATGCCGCCAGCCTGTTCGGCACCGGCCAGTTGCCCAAGTTCGAGGAGGATCTGTTCAAGGTGCTGCGCGGCGAGCAGGACCCGCTCTACCTGATTCCGACGGCCGAAGTGCCGGTGACCAATATCGTGCGCGACGAAATCCTGGCCGCCGAGGCGCTGCCGCTCAAACTTGTCTGTCACACGCCGTGCTTCCGTTCCGAAGCCGGCTCGGGCGGCCGCGACGTGCGTGGCATGATCCGCCAGCACCAGTTCGACAAGGTCGAGTTGGTGCAGATTGTTCACCCCGATCAGTCGGCCGCCGCGCATGAAGAATTGACCGGGCACGCCGAGGCCATTCTCGAAGCGCTGGAACTGCCGTACCGTCGCGTTGTGCTGTGCTCCGGCGACATGGGCTTTTCGGCCGCCAAGACCTACGATCTGGAGGTCTGGCTGCCGGCGCAGAATACCTATCGCGAAATTTCGTCGTGTTCCAACTTCGGCAGTTTCCAGGCCCGCCGCATGCAGGCCCGTTTCCGCAATGAAAAGAATAAACCGGAGTTGTGTCACACCCTGAATGGCTCGGGGCTCGCCGTTGGTCGTACGCTGGTTGCCATCCTCGAGAACAATCAGCAAGCGGATGGTAGCATCGTCATTCCGGCCGCATTGCGTCCCTACATGGGAGGCCAGGAAGTGCTCGCTCCCCGCTGATCCGGCACGACCGCTGGCTCAGGCCGCCTGGCGCGATGCCCGCCGTAGTCCGGCGGGCATCGTCGTTTACATCACGGGTTTTCGTTGGCTTCCTGTGTCGACAGGCGAAGCCCCGTGCCTTCCGCCGCTGCCGCTGGCGGGGTGATAATGGCCCTTGCTGCTGCCATTTTTCGGGCGTATTCCTTGCGACGCGCCTCGATTTCGTTGACCAGCCGCTTCAGGCCCTCGGCGGCTGCCGGCGTCGGGGCGAGGGGGGAGGCATTGCGCTGCAGAATGTCGTAATAACTGCGAATGTTTTCGACCAGGATCACCGCTTCGCCGCCGCGCGCCTTGCCGATCCGGAGTTGCTGGGCATAGCGCGGTTGGGCCAGCAGGGGGAGGATGCGCTTCATGTCGTACCAGGCATTGGGATCGGCCTTGAGTTGCCGGGCCAGGGTCTGGGCGGCAGCGAAGTGGCCGGGTCCGATGTTGTAGGCCGCCAGGGCCAGCCAGGTGCGGTCGGGTTCCTCGGTTTCCTCCGGCAGTTGCTCGCGGAGCAGGTTGATGTAGCGTGCGCCGGCCAGGATGCTTTCGTTGGCATCCAGCCGGTTGCCGACTTGCAGGCGGTCGGCCGTTTCCTCGGTCAGCATCATGATGCCGCGCACATTGGTATAACTGGTCGCGTTCGGATTCCATTGCGATTCATGGTAGGCGACGGCCGCAATCAGGCGCCAGTCGATCCCGGTCAGCACCTGCGCGGCCTGAAAGGATTTGCGGTATTTGGGCAGGGTCGTCTCGATCTCGCCCAGGAATTTGATGATGTCGGCCTGGGTCAGGCGCCGGACGTGGCCGAGATAGCGGTCTTCCAGGCGGGCCAGTGTGCCGTCGTGCTGAACCCGCTCGACGAACTTGACGACGCGCGCCTTCAATTCCACGTTCGGATGGCGGCCCAATCCCCAGGCGACCGGCTGGGTGTCGCTCAACGCAAGGGAGGCGCGCAGGTTGGGAATGTGCTGGTTGGCGATGTCCTCCAGGCTTTCGTCGAGCGCGACGTAGTCGATGCGCCGGTTGCCCAGCTTTTCCAGCAGGGCGAAGATGTCGGCGCCGTTGAATTCCTCGATCCGCAGATCGGGAATCTCCCGGGCCAGCTGGTGCAGGGTTTGGGCCTGCCGCGAGCCGCGCATGACATGCACGGTCTGGCCGGCCAGTTGCGCGGTGCTGCTCAGGGGAAGGCTCGCTTCGTGCTGGATCAGGATGTCACGAGTCTGGAAGATGGGCGGGGTTGCTTGCAGGCCCGGGTCGGCACTGGGCGTCAGCCAGCCGATCGCCAGGTGGTAGCGGCTGCCGAGCAGGTCGTCTGCCAGCGTTTCCGGCTTGCTGATGATGAATTTGACGCCGACCCCCAGTTCCTGGGCAAAAGCCTGGACCAGATCATATTCGAGGCCACCCGGATTGCCGTTTTCGTCGGTCGTATAGGTCAGCGGGCCGGGAAGAACCAGGACGACCAGATCGTGTTGTGCCGGGGTGGGGAAGGGCAGGCGCCCCCCCTCCTCGCCACAACCGGCGATAAAAAAAGTGATGCATAACAGTAAGAGACCTATTATCCCGCGCATGTCTTGTGCTATTATCTCGCTCCCGCGGAGAGGTGGCAGAGTGGTCGAATGTACCTGATTCGAAATCAGGCGTACTGCAAGGTACCGAGGGTTCGAATCCCTCCCTCTCCGCCAGGGTTCGAACAAAGCCATATTCTTTCGTCGCTTGCGATGGGTTGAATGTGGCTTTTTTCTTTTCTGCCGTGCCGGATGGCCCGGGTCGGGCGGCGTAGAGTATACCCGACCCCGCCCTTTGCCTCGTCGTCGCTGTGTAAAGCTTTCTTTGTGAAGCCAGCCCGGCTCTTGGCATAATCGCGCCAATGCTCGCCTACATCGTTCGCCGACTTCTCTATGCGCTACCCATCCTGATCGGGGTCAACCTGATCACCTTTGCCCTGTTCTTCGTGGTCAATACGCCGGACGACATGGCGCGCATGCAGTTGGGGATCAAGCGCGTGACGCCGGAGGCGATCGAGAAATGGAAAGCCGAGCGTGGCTACGACAAGCCCTTGTTGTGGAATGCGGAAGCGGGCGGTTTGGCCAAGGCGACCGAGACCATCTTTTTCGAGAAATCGGTCCGCATGTTTGTCGGTGATTTCGGGCGGGCCGAAGACGGGCGCGACATCGCGCGCGAAATCGCCAGCCGCATGGGGCCGTCGCTGGCCATCGCGCTTCCGACCTTCGTCCTTGGCCTGTTCGTTACCGTCAGCTTCGCGCTCACCCTGGCGTTCTTTCGCGCTACCGCCTTCGATTTCTGGGGCGTGGTGCTGTGCGTGGCGATGATGTCCATTTCCGGGCTCTTCTACATCATCGGTGGCCAATACCTGATCAGCAAGCTGTGGCGCCTGGTGCCGATCTCGGGCTACGGCGACGGGCTGGATGCCTGGCGTTTCCTGATCCTGCCGGTGCTAATCGGTGTCGTTTCCGGGATTGGCGCTTCGACGCGCTGGTATCGCACCATTTTCCTTGAGGAGGTCGGCAAGGATTATGTCCGGACGGCCCGGGCCAAGGGCCTGCCGGAAACCCTGGTCTTCTTCCGCCACATCCTGCGCAATGCGCTGATCCCCATCCTGACCGGCGTCGTCGTGGTCATTCCGCTGCTCTTCCTGGGGTCGCTGCTCACCGAATCCTTCTTTGGCATTCCCGGTCTGGGCAGCTATACCATCGACGCCATCAATGCGCAGGATTTTGCCGTAGTGCGCTCGATGGTCTTCATCGGCTCCGTGTTGTACATCGTCGGCCTGATCCTGACCGACATTTCCTACACGCTGGTTGATCCGCGGATACGTTTCGAATGATCGGCTTCGAAATCGTCGTCCTGTGGTCCGACCTGCTGATCTGGCTGCTGGTGGCGGCTGCTGTCGGTCTGGGCATCCTGATTGCGCGGAATCCGCCCTTGCGGGCGGCGTGGCGGCGGGTCGGCGCGAACCGGGTCGGCATGGGAGCGGCCACGGTGCTGCTTGCCTTCGTGCTGGTCGGCCTGCTTGACTCGCTGCATTACCGGGTGGCGCTGGAAGGCAAGCCGGGGCAGAAGGCACAGTATGCTGTCGAGGTGTTGTCGGTTCTCGATGCGCTGGCGACCCCTTTGCGTACCCGCCACGAAAAAACCTATTCCGAACCGTTCGCCACCCGCCTGTACGCCAAGGAAACGATCGATGTGCCTGGCCAGGGGACGGTGCGCGAATATCCCCGCCTGAAGCATGGTGGCCAGCATCTCGGGGAGCGGGAGGACGAAGTGGCGGCCGATGCCGGGTTCTCCGCCTTGCGGGCCGGGGCGCTGGCGTTTGTCGTCTGGCTGGCTTTGGCCGTACTGGCCGCGCAGCTTGCCAGGGATGGGGATGCGGACGGCTGGCGCCGCATCTGGCGCGGCGAGACGACCTTTGCCTGGAATGCGGTGCTGATCGCGCTGGCTGCGATCCTGCTCGTTGCGTTTCCGCTATTCAGCTTGTCTGGCCAATATCATGTCTTTGGTACCGACAAGGTTGGCCAGGATGTTTTTTACCAGGTACTGAAGAGCGTGCGAACCGGCCTGGTCATCGGCCTGCTGACGACGCTGGTCATGTTGCCCTTGGCCGTATTGCTCGGCATCGTCGCCGGCTATTTCCGCGGCTGGGCCGATGACCTCATCCAGTACGTGTATACCGTGCTCAATTCGATTCCCGGCGTGCTGCTGATTGCCGCTGCCGTGCTGATGATGCAGGTCGTCATCGACACGCATCCGCAGTGGTTCTCGACGGCTGCCGAACGGGCCGATCTGCGCCTGCTGGCCCTTTGCTTCATTCTCGGCATCACCAGCTGGACGGGCTTGTGCCGGCTGTTGCGCGGTGAAACGCTGAAGCTGCGCGAGCTCGAATACATCCAGGCGGCGCAGGCCTTCGGGGTATCCAACGGGCGCATCATCCTGCGCCATATCCTGCCCAACCTGATGCACATCGTGATCATTGCGCTGGTCATGGACTTTTCCGGCCTGGTGCTGGCCGAGGCGGTGCTCTCCTATGTCGGCATCGGCGTCGATCCGAGCATGACCAGCTTCGGCACGATGATCAACAATGCCCGCATGGAGCTGGGTCGCGAGCCGGTCGTCTGGTGGTCGCTGGCCGCCGCCTTCTCCGCCATGTTCATCCTCGTGCTGGCCGCCAATTTATTCGCCGATGCCGTGCGCGACGCATTCGACCCGAGGGCTGCCTGATGTTGCGCGTTGAGCAGCTTCGCCTCGCTTTCCAGTCCGGTCGGCAGACGCTGGTTGCCGTCGATGGCGTGTCCTTTGATATCGCCGCCGGCGAAACGTTCGCCTTGCTGGGCGAATCCGGGTGCGGCAAGTCGGTGACGGCGCAGGGCATCATGCGCCTCCTGCCGGCGGCCGGCCATGTGCTCGGTGGTCGCATCCGTTTCGATGGGGTGGATCTGCTCGCCTTGTCGGAAGCGGAGATGCGAACCTGGCGTGGCGGGCGTATCGCCATGATCTTTCAGGAGCCGGCGACCAGCCTCAACCCGGTGCTCACCATCGGTCAGCAGATCGGCGAGGTGCTCTGGCGTCATCGGGGCTTGCGCGGGGCCGATGCCACAGGGCACATGGTCGACCTGTTGCGTCAGGTCGGTATCGCCGATCCGGGGCGGCGGCTGAACGAATATCCCTTCCAGTTCTCCGGCGGCATGAAGCAGCGGGTGATGATCGCCATGGCACTGGCTGGCGAGCCGGATCTGCTGATTGCCGACGAGCCGACGACCGCGCTCGATGTGACCGTACAGGCGCAGATCCTCGATCTGCTCACCCGTTTGCAGGCCGAACGGGGCATGTCCATTCTGCTGATCACCCACGACCTGGGTGTCGTTGCCCGCATGGCGCACCGGGTTGGTGTCATGTATGCCGGCGAACTGGTCGAAGTGGCCGGGCGTGATACCTTCTTTGGCCAGCCGCGCCATCCCTACACGCAAGCGCTGTTCGAAGCCTTGCCCGATGTGTCGCGGCGCGGGCGCGGCCTTGCCACCATTCCCGGCCAGGTGCCTGCGCTGGCCCGGATGCCATCCGGCTGCCGTTTTGCCGACCGCTGCCCGCATGTCATGCTGCGTTGCCGGGAACAATCACCGGATTGGCGCGAGGCCGCCGGCCACGCCGTGCGTTGTCATTGGCAGGGCGAGGCGGCGGCAGCGGGCGAATGGCGGCCGGTGCTGACGGCCATGGCGGGTGCATCCACCCGGCCTTTCCTTGAAATTGATGATCTCAAGGTGCATTTTCCGATCCGCAAGGGTTTTTTGCAGCGTACGGTTGGCCATGTGCGGGCGGTCGATGGCGTGTCCCTCGCCATTGCGCCGGGGAAGACGCTCGCGCTGGTCGGCGAGTCGGGATGTGGCAAAACGACGGTCGGCAAGGCGCTGCTGCAATTGATACCATCCAGTGGCGGGGCGGTGCGTCTGGCCGGTCATGAGCTGGTCGGCCTCACCGGCAAGCGCCTGCGTGCAGTGCGCCGGCACGTGCAAATGATTTTTCAGGATCCTTTCGCTTCGCTGAATCCGCGTTTGCGGATTGGCGACATTATCGCCGAAGGCATGGAGGCCCTGGGCGTGGGCGGGGATGGCCCGAGCCGGCGCGCCGCCATTGCCACATTACTCGGCCAGGTCGGCTTGCCGGAAGAGGCGATGGCACGTTATCCGCACGAATTCTCGGGTGGCCAGCGCCAGCGCATCGCCATCGCCCGCGCGCTGGCCGTGCAGCCCGAGTTGCTGATCTGCGACGAGCCGACCTCGGCGCTTGATGTTTCGGTTCAGGCCCAGATTCTCAACTTGCTGAAGAAACTGCAGGGCGAACTGGGGGTGGCCTACCTGTTCATTACCCACAATTTTGCGGTAGTCGAGTACCTGGCGCACGATGTGGCGGTCATGTACCTGGGGCGCATCGTCGAGCAGGGCAAGGCGGAGGAGGTGTTGCGCCAGCCTCGCCATCCCTATACCCAAGCGCTGTTGTCGGCGGTTCCAGCCCCGCGTCTGGAGACTGCTGCAGGCGCGATGCGTCTGGCCGGCGAAACACCGTCGCCAGCCAATCCGCCGGCAGGCTGCCATTTCCATCCCCGCTGCCCGCGGGCGACGGATCTGTGCCGCAGCGAATATCCCGCACCGGTGGCCCTGTCGGCGACACACCGCGTCAGTTGTCACTACCCGGGGTGAGTCATTTCCGCTTCTTGCTTGCCGGCTGACTGGCCGCCGGTTTGACGGGGGATGGTTTGACGGTAGTCTTGGCCGTACCTTTGCCGCCCTTGGTATCGGGCCTGGCTGCCGCTGCCCGATTTGCCTGGGCCGTGCTGGCGCGGGCGCTCTCCTTGGCCGATTTGCTGCCCTTGTGTGCCGGGGATTCGTCGTGCGACGCGCATTTTCCGCCCCGTTTGCTTCCTTTGCCGCAGGTGCGGGTAACGCGTTCCGGCTCGATGATGTGTTGCGGGGCCTCGGCATTGAGTAACGAGGTGAGACCCGATGAGCTGCCATTGCCGGGAACCAGCAGGGTGGAGCCGGCACCGAGCCGGACTTTTTCGGAAAGGCCGTTGACCCGGGCCAGTTCAGCCGCCGTCGTGTTGAAACGGGCGGCGATCTGATCCAGGCGCTCAGCCGATGTCACTGTGTAGGCTTGCCATTGGGTGAGTGGAACCCGGGCGTCGTGCAACTTGCTGCGGAAATCATCAACCTTGTCGGCTGGAATCACCACGGGGGTGTCGGGTTTGATGATCGGCCGGTTGTGGGATGGATTCAGGCGCTGGAATTCCTCGACCGACATGTTGGCCAGTTGGGCGGCGGTTTTGACATCGATCGGGCGCGGCGTTTCCAGTGTGGCGAAATAAGGCTCGTTCGGAATGAAGGGCAGGCCGAGGCGGGCGATCAGGCCCGGATTGCCAAAAATGTTCTTTAGCGCCTGCAACTTCGGAACGTAATGCCGGGTTTCGTTTGGCATGTTCAGGCTGGGGTAGTCGGTCGGCAGGCCGCGCGCCTCGTTTTTGGTAATTGCCCGTTTGACGGCACCTTCGCCCCAGTTGTACGAGGCCAGCGCAAGGTGCCAGTCACCATGCATGTCGTAAATGCTTTGCAGATAGTCGAGCGCCGCATTGGTCGAGGCGACGATATCGCGCCGCTCGTCACGCCACCAGTTTTGTTCCAGATTGAAGCGTTTTCCGGTCGACGGAATGAATTGCCACAGACCGGACGCATGGGCCCGCGAGTAGGCGTTGGGGTTGAACGAGCTTTCCACCATGGGAAGCAAGGCGAGCTCGGTCGGCATGCCGCGCGCTTCGAGCTCCTCAACGATATGGTAGAGATAGGGACGGCTGCGCTCGACCATGCGACGCAGGGCATCCGGCCGGTTCTGGTACCACTGCTGGTAATAGAGCACCAGATCGTCATTCAGGTCGGTCATCGCAAAACCATTGCGAATGCGGTCCCACAGGTTGTTCTCGCGGATGGTCAGGTCGATGCTGACCGGCAGTTGCGGGGCCCCCTGGATTTCCTGGACGGCCAGGGTATCGCTGGCCGGTGAGTCCAGTAAGGCCGGCATATTGAGGGACGGGAACAGAGAGGGGTCACCTGTTTGCGCCGATGCCGGCGCGATGAGGAGTGAAAGGGCAATGACGAGTGCAGCGTCGCGAATCCGGAGCAGAGGCGTTGAAACGAAACGGTGCTGCATGGGGGAGATGGCCTGGCTCGCGTGATTCGAAGGAGCGGAATTATACCTTGCCGCGGCTGGGGGGGTATTTTGGCAATGGGCGTAAAAAAACCAGCCGAAGCTGGTTTTTATTACTGGCGGAGTGGACGGGACTCGAACCCGCGACCCCCGGCGTGACAGGCCGGTATTCTAACCGACTGAACTACCACTCCGCACTTTAACTTTGGCGTCCCCATGGGGATTCGAACCCCAGTTACCGCCGTGAAAGGGCGGTGTCCTAGGCCTCTAGACGATGGGGACCCGGACAAAACTGCGTTGTGTAGTCTGGTGCTTGGTGGAGGTAAGCGGGATCGAACCGCTGACCTCTTGCATGCCATGCAAGCGCTCTCCCAGCTGAGCTATACCCCCTCAAGGAGACAGCCAAACTACATTTCGGTCTTTCGACCCGGAAGGCAGCTTTCGCTGCCACCCGCAAAACTGGCGGAGTGGACGGGACTCGAACCCGCGACCCCCGGCGTGACAGGCCGGTATTCTAACCGACTGAACTACCACTCCGCACTTTAACTTTGGCGTCCCCATGGGGATTCGAACCCCAGTTACCGCCGTGAAAGGGCGGTGTCCTAGGCCTCTAGACGATGGGGACCCGGACAAAACTGCGTTGTGTAGTCTGGTGCTTGGTGGAGGTAAGCGGGATCGAACCGCTGACCTCTTGCATGCCATGCAAGCGCTCTCCCAGCTGAGCTATACCCCCGCCGCGAAAGAAGGCCGCATTATAGGCGGCCTATCGGGCCTTGTAAAGGGCTTTTTGCGATTTTTTAGAGATATTTCGCCAGAGACGCCATGACGCGCTCCCGGCCGATCAGGCAGATGAGCGCATCGACCGACGGTGTCTGCGTCTGGCCGGTCAGGATGACGCGGAGCGGCATGGCCAGTTTGGGCATCTTCAGGCCATGTCTGCTTACGGTTTCCTTGATCAGGGCATTGATGGCCGGCGTTTCCCAGGCAACGCCGGCGATGCCGGCGGCAAAATCCGCCAAAGCCGGGCGGGCGTCATCGCCAAGGTGTTGGGCGAGCAGTTCGGTGTGCGGCGAGACCGGTACATAGAAGACTTCGACGGCATCGGCCAACACGTTCAGCGTATTGCAGCGGTCGACATACAGGGCGACTGCCTGCGCCAGGCTCGGGCCACCATCGGTGTCGACACCGCGGGCAGCCAGGCGGGGTTTCACCTTGGCGGCCAGCTCGGCCGGTGATAGCTGCTTCATGTAATGCTGGTTCAGCCAGAGCAGCTTTTCGGTATTGAACTGGGCGGCCGAGGCGGTGATGTGGTCGAGGTCGAACCATGCGATGAATTGCTGGCGAGAGAACACCTCATCGTCGCCATGCGACCAGCCGAGGCGGGCGAGATAGTTGATGACGGCGTCGGGCAGGTAGCCGTCCTCGTCATATTGCATCACCGATACGGCACCGTGGCGTTTGGAGAGCTTGGCGCCATCGTCGCCGAGGATCATCGACAGGTGGGCATAGGTCGGCACTTCGGCACCCAGCGCCTTGAGGATGTTGATCTGGCGGGGCGTGTTGTTGACGTGGTCGTCACCGCGGATGACGTGGGTGATGCCCATGTCCCAGTCGTCGACGCAGACGCAGAAGTTGTAGGTCGGAGTGCCGTCAGCACGGGCGATGATCAGGTCATCCAGTTCCGAATTGGCGAATTCAATGCGGCCCTTGACCTGATCATCCCAGGCGACGACGCCGTCCTTCGGGTTCTTGAAGCGAACGACCGGCGGCACATCGGCGGGCGGCGGGGGCAGTGTCTTGCCGGCCTCCGGACGCCAGCGGCCGTCGTAGCGCGGTTTTTCCTTCTTCGCCTCCTGCTCGGCGCGCAAGGCATCGAGTTCTTCCTTGCTGGTGTAACAGTAATAGGCGTGACCGCTGGCCAGCATTTGCTGAATCACCGCCTTGTAGCGTTCCATGCGCTGCATCTGGTAAAAGGGGCCTTCGTCGTGTTCCAGGCCAAGCCATTGCATGCCGTCGAGAATGGCTTGCACGGCCTCCGGGGTGGAGCGGGCAACGTCGGTGTCTTCAATGCGCAGAACGAAAGTGCCGCCATGGCGGCGGGCATAGGCCCAGGAGAACAGCGCGGTGCGGGCACCGCCGATATGCAGGTAACCAGTGGGGCTCGGGGCGAAACGGGTGCGGACGGGCTTCATGGAATCCAGAATTTTTGAAGGCAAAGAACGATATTCTAGCCGACCCACGTTTGACCGTCTGGCTCGAATATGGTTAAATGCGCGGCTCCTGAGGGGGCGGTTAGCTCAGCGGTAGAGCACTGCCTTCACACGGCAGGGGTCACTGGTTCGATCCCAGTACCGCCCACCAGCACCGTCGACATGAGTGCTGGCCCTCGCAGGAAAACAAGAACCCGCTCAGCACAAGGCTTGGCGGGTTTTTTGTTTTTTCCCGGACGGGATGTTGGTTCTGTCAGGCGGCCAGTTGCCTTTCCAGGAATTGCGTGAGTTCCGGGGCCGGCATCGGCTGGCAGAAGAAGTAACCCTGCATTTCATGGCAGCCGAGCTGGCGCAGCACGGTGACCTGATGGGCGGTTTCAACGCCCTCTACCATGACGTGGAGGTTGAAATTGCGGGCGATTCCGACGATGGCCTGGATGATGGCGCAGGAATCCTGCGGGGCCTTCAGGTCGCGCACGAAGGACTGGTCGATCTTGATCCGGCTCACCGAAAAGCGGCGCAGGTAATTGAGGCTGGAATAGCGTGTGCCGAAGTCGTCGATCGAGATATGCACGCCGGTATTGCGTAAATGCCTGACCCGGACGACGATGTTTTCGACATCTTTCATCAGCAGGCTTTCGGTGATTTCGATTTCCAGCGCTTCGGGGGGCACGCCGAAGCGGGCGAGCGGCGCTTCGATGCGCTCCAGCAGGTCGATCCGCTCGAATTCCCGGGGCGACAGGTTGACGCCCATCCGCAAGTGGTCGTGGCCGCGTTCCCGCAGCGCGCTCAACCGGGCACAGGCTTCGTTCAGAACCCAGTCGCTGATGGCGACGATGAGGCCGGTTTCCTCGGCAATCGGAATGAAGACATCGGGCCGGATCAGGCCTTCCTGGGGGTGATGCCAGCGGATCAGCGCCTCCAGGCCGACGACGCGTCCGGTCAGCGCATCGATTTGCGGCTGGTAATGGAGCTCGAACTGATCGCCCGTTTTGACCGCATGGCGCAGATCGTTTTCGATCGATAAACGATCACGGTGCGCCTGGTGCATGTAGGGCTGGAAAGCAATGTAGCCGTTCTTGCCGTGTGCCTTGACCTGATACATCGCGACATCGGCGCAGCGAATCAGATCCTGCGCATTGACCGCATCGTCGGGATAAACGGCAAGGCCGATGCTCGCCGTGGCGAGGAACTCGGTATCCGCCACCAGGAAGGGGCGGCGCAGTTCGCTGAGAATCTTCTCGGCGATAATGCCGATGTCTTCGTGGCTGGTCAGGTTGGGCAGTAGTGCCGTGAACTCGTCGCCTCCCTGGCGGGCCAGGGTGTCGCCCGTGCGCAGGCAGTGCCGGATGCGGGCAGCGAATTCGCGCAGCAACTGGTCGCCGGCCTGGTGGCCATAGGTGTCATTGACTAGCTTGAAGCGGTCGAGATCGAGAAACATCACCGCCAGTTTTTCCTTGCGCCGCACTGCCTGCGTGATCGCCATCTCCAGGCGGTCGACGAACAGCGTGCGGTTGGGCAGGCGGGTCAGCAGGTCGTGAAAGGCCTGGAAGGCGATGGTTTCTTCTGCCTGCTTCCGTTCGGAAATGTCCCGCGCCACACCCGAAGTGCCGAGGAAGAGGCCCGGTTGTCCGAGGCTGGTCGTGCGATAGACCCCCTGGGAACTGAGGATGGTCGTGATGCATACGCCGTTGCGAGCCCGGCCTGCCGATGGCTTGCGCCGGAAGCGTACTTCGAGATTGTTCGTCGAACGCGGACCGATGCGCCGCTCGTTGAAGGCGTAGCGGGCATGTTCGTGGTCGCGCGGATCGACGATGGTGGTGTAATGCTGGCCGGCGAGTTCCTCGGGGGTATAGCCCAACAAGCTCTGCACCCGGCTGTTGATGAAGGTGAAGTAGCCCTCGCTGTCGAGCGTGAAGATGAGGTCGGGCGACTGCTCGACGAGAAAGCGGTGCAGGCTTTCCGAATGACGCAGGCGGGCCGTGATCAGGGCATGTTCCTTTTCCCGCTGCCGCTGGTTCAGGGCCCGCTCGACCGCGATGATCATGTCGTCCGGATCGCAATCCTTGCGCAAAAATTCGAAGGCGCGATGGCGCAAGGCGTGAATGGCGGAATTGATCGACTTGTCGGCGCTGAACACGATGACCGTGGTGTCGATCTCGTGGGCCGCCAGCCACTCCATGATCTCCAGGCCGGAAATGTCCGGCAGCCGCAGATCGAGAATGACGAGGTCGATCCGGCCATCCTTGAGCTTCTCGAGGGCGGCCTGGCCGGTAGCGGCTTCATCGATCGTGCGTTCGTCGGCTGCGAGCAGGTTGCTGTAGGCGTGACGAAAATGCGGCTCGTCGTCGACGATCAGGATGCTCTGTTGCGCCGGAATGCCTGGCAAGGAGGCGAGCTCGTACAGCGCATTGATGGCGTTCATCACGCATTCCCCTTGTCATGTCGCGGAATGAGCAGGGCGATGCTCGTTCCGGCCCCCGGCTGGCTGCGGCAGGTTATCAAAATGCCCTCCTGACGTGCCAGGCTGCCGACGATGGACAAGCCCAGGCCGCGCCGTGCCCCGGCCGGCGTGGCCTGGGGCCGATAGAGCGCCTGGATGGCCGCTTCCGTCATGCCCGGACCGTTGTCGTCGATACGCAATTGCACGTAACTTGCCCCGTCGTGGATGATGTTGTCGCTCACCGCAATCTTCACCATCTTGCCCCCGGTCAGGGCCTCGGAAGCGTTCTTCCACAGGTTGAGCACGATTTGTTTCAGATTGTCGCGATTGATCCGGACGGCCACGCCGGATGCCGGGAACTGGGTCTCGACCCGTATGCCCCGGGCCTTGAACAGCGTGTCGGCATACAGCATCAGGAAATCGTTGAGCAGGCCGACTAGGTCGGTCTCGCCTCCGGTCTTGGCACCCTTCAGGGCTTGCGTCATGTGGCCGACGATGTTGGCCACCCGGTCGATCTCTTCGGTCAGCACCGCCAGCTCCTGGCGCCCGCCATCCTCAGGCAACTTGCGCTCCAGGATTTTGAGGTAGCTCTTGATGATGCCAAGCGGGTTGCCTGCCTCGTGGGCAATTTGCCGCGCCTGGGTGGTGAATTGCTCAGTCAGCTCCACCGCTACCTGCTGACGATGCCGTTCGGCCTCCTGCGCGGCATCCAGGCTGATTGCCGCGATCTTGCCAAAATTGGCCAGCCACGGAATCCGTTTCTGCAGGCGGCTGTGCTGGCGGGGCGACAGGCCGCAGATCATCACGCCGATCACCCGGTTGCGTGCCAGCATCGGGATGCACAACAAGCCCTCGGCCGAGAGGGCGCGGGCCAGTTGCAAATCGAGCAGGGACAGGGGCTGCGGGTTGTCGAAGGTGGTCCGCACCTGGCGCTGCGCGACGGCCGCCGCGGCGAGCGAACGCGAGGCAAGCAGCGGGATCGACAGTTGCCGGAACAGATCGGGCTGGCCGCCAACCCGCTCGCCGGACAAGGTATCGCCCGCATCGTTGGCGAGCAGGATGGCCACCTTCGACAGCTCGAAGAGAATGCGCGCCGATTCCTGAAGGGCGAGGAGCACTTCCTTGTCGCTGCCCAACTGGAACAGGTCCTGTTGCAGCGGTTGTAGCAGCGCCATGCCACCCATCAGCTCGCCGAGCGCTTCTTCCGCCGGGTTGCCGGGCGGCGGCGCCGGGGGCGGGGCCGCTAAGGTGGTGCACCGCTTCGGGAAGGTCTCGGGCACTGACATGCCCAAGGCTTCGGCGATCTGCCGGGTGTGTTCGATGGCTTGCTCGCGCGTCACCAGCAGATCGGCCTTGCGCACCGTGAAGCTGGCACCGTTGATGACCAGGCCCACGTCCGGCGTATCGTCCGGCAGGGTGACGAGGGTTTGGGCCAGCCAGACAATCTGCGGCAATGCCGTCGCCGTCAGGATGTCATGGGGTGTGGCGTGGTGGAAGGCGACGCTGTCACCGAGCACCGAATCCAGTCCCCAGCGATCGATCAGCCAGCCGCCTACGTCGGCATGCGTGGTGGCGAACAGTTGTGATTCCTCACCCAGCAAACGCGGGTTGTCGGCCGAGTTGCGCAAAAAACGGCGATACGGCTCGCCAATGGCATTGAGCATGACCAGCTCGCCGATGTTATGCAGCAATCCGGCCAGGTACGCTTCGTCGGGGGCCGGGTAGGCCGCGCTGTCGGCAATGCCGCGGGCCAGTTCGCCGACCAGCAGCGAGTGCATCCAGAAATCGGCAATATCGACGCCTTCCAGCCGGCTATTTCGCTCGAACAGGCGCTGGATGGCGAGGCAGGTTGCCAGCGAACGGATGAGGCGGGTGCCCAGGGCGATCAGGCAGGTATCGAGATCCTTCAGTTCGCGCCCACGGCGCAAGGCGGGGGAGTTGGCCACCCCGAGAACCCGGCTGGCCAGCCCCGGGTCTTTCCCGACAATCCCCGCCAGATCGGCCATCGTTGCCTGTTCGTCACCCACCGTTTGCAAAAGGCGCAGCAGGATTTCAGGCGGCGACGGAATCTGGCTGCTTTCGATCGAGTCTTGTACGGCTTCAGGAAGGCGATGCATGACGATGGAAGATCCCGCAGATGAAAGGGCGTATGCGATGGCTTAACCGTTAAATTGCGCCAAATCCCGATAAGTTACAACTGATGTGGGTAAAAAATATGAAATTCGCAGGACCCGTGCGGAATATGTCCTGTCGATATCCATTGATGAATCAGGACGTAAGGGGGGCGCGAGCGCACTTTCAAGATCGGGGGCAGGCGGGTTCGATGCGGCTGAAAATGACTTTGTCAGTACCACGGGGCCTGCCGACGCGTGCCGAGGCTGCCGGTTTCGTCAGCGATCGGGCTCCCTGACGAAACCGCTGCTCAGGTTCCGCAGAACGTCCGGTAATAATCGGTAAAGCCAACGGGCGCTGGCTGGCTGTATGCCGCATCCGCCGGGCGTTCGTCAAAGGGCGACTGAATGACGGCGAGCAGGCGTTCGAAGGGGGCCAGATCGTTGTCGTCGACAGCGGCCGCCAGGGCGGCTTCGACTTGATGATTGCGCGGGATGTAGCAGGGATTGGCCCGTTGCATGGCAGCCAGAAGGGTCGGCGAGCGTGTCGGCTGGCGGGCCTGCCAGCGGCCTTGCCAGACCGGAAAATCCTCGACGCGGGCCATCAGGCGGGTCAGCCGGTCTGCTTGGCCAGTCGCGGCATCGAACAGGGCGCGGCAGGCCAGCGTGAAATCGATCCGGTGGTGATGGAGCAGGGCCAAAAAGTCGTCGATCAACGCACGGTCTTCCGCCGCTTCGCCGCTTTCGTCGAGGCCGAGCTTGGTGCGGAAGATGCGCAGCCAGTGGGCGGCATGGTGTTTCGGGAAGGCGTCGATGACGGCCGTGGCGGCCTGCACGGCGCGGTCGCTGTCGGGGGCGATCAGCGGTAGCAGCGTTTCGGCCAGGCGGGCCAGGTTCCAGCGGGCGATGCCGGCCTGCTGGTCGTAGGCATAACGGCCATGGTGGTCGATGGAGCTGAACACGGCGGCCGGGTCGTAGGCTTCCATGAAGGCGCAGGGGCCGTAGTCGATGGTTTCGCCGGAGAGCGTCATGTTGTCGGTGTTCATCACGCCGTGGATGAAGCCGACACCGAGCCAGCGTGCCACCAGTTCAGCCTGCCGCTCGCCGGCGGCGGCCAGCAGATCGAGGTAGGGTTGGGCGCTGTCGGCAAGTTGCGGATAGTGGCGGGCGATGACGTAATCGGCCAGTTGGCGCACCTGCGCCGGCCCGCGGTGGGTGGCGAAGAACTCGAAGGTGCCGACGCGGACGTGACTGGCGGCGACGCGGGTCAGCACGGCGCCGGGCAGGGCGCGCTCGCGGCGCACCATGTCGCCGGTGGCGACGACGGCCAGCGCGCGCGTTGTCGGGATGCCCAGCGCGTGCATCGCCTCGCTGATCAGGTATTCGCGCAGGGCCGGGCCGAGCGCGCATTTGCCGTCACCATTGCGCGAGAAGGGGGTCCGCCCGGAACCCTTGAAGGCGATGTCGCGCCGTCGGCCCTGGCGGTCGATCACCTCGCCGAGCAGCAGGGCGCGGCCGTCGCCCAGTTGCGGCGAGAAGCCGCCGAACTGATGTCCGGCATAGGCCTGGGCAATCGGCTCCGCCCCTTCCGGCAGGCGGTTCCCCGCCAGTGCCGCGATGCCTTCGTCGGTAGCCAGCGCCGCCGGATCGGCTCCCAGTTCAACGGCCAGGGATTCGTTCAGGCGGATCAATACCGGCTTGCTGGCCGGCGTCGGCTTCCAGCGGACATAGAAATCCTCCAGGTCGCGGACGTAGGAGTTGTCGAAGGCAAAGAAGCGGGGGGCAGGGGCGTTCATCGAAATTGGGCGGGCGGGGGGAGCAGGGCAGGCCGCCGCGATCTCTCGTCAATCGTTGGGCCTGGCGTGTTTCAAGCCATTTCGATGCGAATGGGCGGGTTTGGTTCCCCGACGGAGGGAAGCCAATGACCGGCTCGTCCGTGTCCGCCTTGCCAGTGCGGAACGTATTGTGCGGCCCGGTTGTAAATGAGCGTTTGTGGCTGGCTGCGCCGGCTGAACTAGCGCTTTACTGTGCCGCGTTTTGCCGTGCGCGGCTTTTTTTCGCTATCGCCGGCGCTGGGTCGGCCTGCCGCCGCTCGTGTCGGGTCGGCTTGCTCCAGCCAGATCAGGGTGTCGACATACGACATGAAGCCCTGCAGATAGGCCGGGGCGATATCGCGCATGAGTTGCAGGCTGCGCAGAACGAGGTGCTGGGAGTTCATCGGCCCGGCGTTTTCCGGGGCTTGGGCGAGGGTCTGGGTGAGTTGCTGTTCGGTGCTCAGGCGGGACCAGTCGTCGCGGAAGATGGCGACGGCCTTGAGTTCCGGGGCGTCGGGGGCGGGCGTCTTCTGCGTATTGGGTCGGGCGGCGGGAGCGACTGCCGACAGGACATCGACGGGCTGCCCGGCATGGCCCGAGGCGTGCGCCTGCTGGCCGATGTAGGCGAGCAGCTCGGCGAGCGGGCGGGGGCTTGTTGCCTGGTCGACCGAACGGGGGGAACTTGCCTCGCCGGCCAGGCTATCAGCCAGTTCGGCGGCCAGGGCGTCCAGCCGGGCGCACAGGGGCTGGCGAATGGCGGCCGGTTGGGTGGCGGCGCGGCGGGCGAGGGCTTCGAGATGAGCCATGCGTACCGGGGCGCGTTCGGCGGCGCCGCTGGCACGCAGGGCGTCCAGCCGGGCGCCGAGGTCGTCCGCGCCGGGCGTTTCAGCCATGGGTTTCCTTGCCTTCCTGGACGGACGGGCGGGATTTCGGGACTGGGGCCATTTCGACCCGGCGGTTGCGGGCGCGCCCTTCGGCGTCGCTGTTCGGGGCGACCGGCTGTTGCGATCCGAAGGCGGCGGCGAAGATGGCGTCGGCCGGCACGCCTTCCTCGATCAGCGCACGCGTGACGGTCAGGGCGCGCTGGGCGGAGAGTTCCCAGTTGTCGCTGAATTTGCTGTGGCTGCCGCGCACCGGCATGTCGTCGGTGAAGCCGCTGACCATCAGCATCTGTTCGCCGACCGACAGGTAGGCGGCAATGGGCTGGGCGAGGCCCTTGAGCACCTGCCGGCCTTCCGGCTGCAACTGGTCGGAGTTGAGTGCAAAGAGCACATTGCCGCTGATGCCGATCTTGCCGTTGTCGAGCGTAACGCGGCCGGAGGCGAGCGGGCCGGCCAGTGCCTTCTCCAGCGCCTGGCGGCGTTGTTCTTCCTGCTGGCGTTTCTGGATTTCGGCTTCCAGGCTGGTGACCAGTTCGAGCTGGACGCCGAGCACGCCGACCAGGATCAGCACGAAGGCGCCGAGCAGGCCGGACATCAGGTCGCCGAAGACGGCCCAGATCGGCGTGCTGTGTTCGACGCTGGCATCGATGTGTTCCATGCTCAGGCCTCGCCCTGGCTGGCGGCGACGCGCTGCAGGTCGTCAACCATCTTCTTTTGCGACAGGATGCTGAGGTCGATGATTTCGCGCGCCTGGGCGACGTAGTAGGCGAGCTGTTCGTCGCTGCGGGTCAGCGATTTGGCCAAGGCACCCTCGATGCGCTGCAGGGTGGCCATCATCTTGTCGCTGGAATCGGCAAAGAGCTTGACCGCCATGCCAAAGGCTTCGCCCAGGCTGGCGATTTCCAGTGCGCCGCCGGCCACACCGGCACCGATCTCGACCAGTTTGCCGGCTTCGCTCTCCACCTTGGCGGCGAACTGGCTGCCGGCCCGTTCGAGCAGGTCGGACGACGAGGCGACCAGCGCGTCGATGGCGCTACGCTGCTCGGTCGAGGCGTGGTTGATGGCGTCGAGCAGCGCGCCGAGGGTTTCCATGATGCGGGCGCGTTCCTCGAGCAGCGTGTTGTCGCGCGCCATGCTGGCCGACAGTTCCTGACGCAGCTGGCCGATGACCTCGGCGGCGGCCTTGGGCGCTTCGGCGGCGGTCTGCATCAGGCGGGTAACTTCGGCGATGGTGGTTTCCGACTGGCGCTGGGTGGCGGCCACCAGGTCGCGGGCGGTGTCGCCCAGCGTCTGCGTGATCTGCTGCTGTTGGGCGAGCGTCGCGTCGCCGTGCTGTTGCCACTGGCTTTCCAGTTTGCCGGCCAGGGCGGTCAGGGCCTCGGTGAACTGGTTCTGGCGGGCCTGTTCGCCGGCTGCCCAGTTGCGCTGCCAATCGGCCTGCGTGGCGCGCAAATCGGCGAGCAGCGCGGCGCTGCGCTGGGCAAAGGTGTCGGCCAGGCTGATCTGCGTCTGGGCCAAGGCTTCGGTCAAGCGGTTGCTGGCCTGTTCGTGCCGGGCCAGCGCCGTGTTCCAGGTATCGGCCACGGCGGAAACGGCGTCATCGAAACGCTGGGCGATGCCGTCGAGCTGGCTGGCCACCTGCCCGGCCAGCGCCACTTGCTGCTCCCGGGTGGTTTGCGCGAAGGCGGCATGGCTGGCGGCCAGTTCGGCCTTGAGCGCGGCGTGGGTGGCTTCCACCGAGGCGAGCAGGGCCTGGGAACGGTTGCCGAAAGTGTCGCTAAAGGCGGCCAGGGTGCCGCCGAGTTGCTGGTTGAGCGAATCGCCATGCTGGGCGTGGCGGGCCAGTGCGGCCTGCCAGGTATCGGCCATCTGGGCCACGGCGGCATCGAGGCGGGCGGTGACATCGTCGATCTGCCCGGCCAGTGCGGCGGCCAGTTGCTGCTGACGGGCGGCGCCGGATTCGGCCAGTGCCGCCTGTTGCCGGGCGGCATCGGCCTGCAGCCGGGATTGGGTCGTTTCGACCGAAGCGAGCAGGGCGGCGGCGCGTTGCTCGAACGTGTCGGCATAGGTCGTAAGCGCCGTTTGCAGTTGCTGGCGCTGGGCTTCGGCAGCCTGGTCATGGCGGGCCAGCGCCTGCGTCCAGGTGTCGCTGAGCGCGCCGACGGTCTGCGCGAACTGGCCGGCAAGGCCTTCCAGTTGGCCCTGTAAGGTGCCGAACAGCTTGTCGTGCAGGCCGCGCGTTTCGTTGGCGATTCCGGCCATGGTGGCGGTGACGACCGGCTGGATGGTTTCGGCGGCGACGGTGGCGCTGTTCTTCAGGCTGGCTTTAAGCGACTGGTCGACGGATTGGGCGAGGTCGGTGTAGAGCGTCCGGGTCTCGCGGTGGAAGCGTTCCTGGTCGGCCTGCAGGCGCTCGCCAAGCAGGCGGTTCTGCTCGGCCATCTGGTGCATCATGGCGTCCAGCTTGCCGACCAGATCGGGCAGGGCTTGCGCTTGGGCCTGCAGGGCCTTGAAGGTTTCCTGGCGTTGATGGGCGAGCGAAAAATCGCGCAGCACGCCGGCAATGCGGTTGTCGAGCAGCTGGCCGACCTGCAGGCGGTCGCGCCGGCACAGCGCCGAGATCAGGCCGAGCATGGCCGAGGTGGCGACGCCAGCCACCGAGGTACCGAAGGCGACGCCGAGGCCCTTGACCGGGGCGGCGAGCGCCGAGCGGATGGTGTGCAGGTCGGTCGTGCTTTCCAGAGCCAGCACGGCCCCGTTCAGCGTGACGACCATGCCGAGGAAGGTGCCGAGCATGCCGAGCAGGACCAGCAGGCCGACCAGGTAGGGCGTGATGGCCGGGCCGGGCAGGGCGATGCGCTCGCCTTCGATGCGCAGGCGCACGCTGTTCTGCAAGGCCGCCGGTACCTGCTGCAGCCATTCGCCGAGGTGGCCGAGGTCGTTCGGAATGCTGTGCAACGCCCGGGCGAGGCCTTGCGTATTGGTGTGGAAACGCTGCATTTCCAGCGCGCCGATGACATAGACGACGGCAATGAGCAACGTGACGGAAAGCGCCAGCGTGCTGCCACCGATGTAGCCCCAGGCGACCCAGAGCGCGGCAAGCAGGCCGAGGAAGAAGGCGAGAAGCGAGAAATTGCGGTTCATTGTTCGGTCATCGTGTGGGGTTCGGCCTCGCCGAGCGCAGCGATCAGCCCCGCGACGGGCTTCAGGCGGATGTCGAGTTCGGCGAGCAGCACGGCCTGGGTGTCGTGGCAGAAGGCTTCCAGCCAGCGGCCGGGCATGGTCCAGGTGGCCGGATCATCCGGTTGATCGTCCGGCAGCTTGCTGCGGTGGTCGGCAAGGCGTTGGGCAAAGCGCTTGGCGAGCAGCATCGGGATGGTCGCCAGCAGATTGCGCTCGCGGGCCACGAGGGATTTTTCGAAGGCGATGTCGAGTTCGGCCAGTTGCCGGTGGGCCGGGGAATGCTTGGCCAGCGCCTTGCGGGCATTGGCGCGCAGCGCGGCGATGGCGGCACTCATGTCACGCTGGTGGGCGAGGTAAAAGCGATGGTAGGGCGAGAAATCGGCCGCGCTTTCCGGCGTCGCCTGGGGGAGCGGGGTCGGAAAACGGATCTTGGCGGGTACGGCCGCATGAAACACGCCGTCGTTGCGGATGGCGTCGGTCAGATTGCGCCGCGTACGGGCCAGCTGCTCGGTCAGGGCGCTGCTGGTTGCCGGCTTTTCGTGGACGACAGTCGCCGCTCCCTGGCGAGCATTGAGTACCGAGAAGAGGTCGAGTGCGTCCGTGAAGTCCAGCCATTGTCCGAGTCGTTGGCCAAAATCGTAGGGGGGATCGATGGCTTCCGGGAGTGTCTCGGAGAGGATACGAACCAGACTGGAGCGGTTGAAAGTCGTGCGCTGCAAACCACGCGTCATGCGTCGTGATCGTGTCGGTGTTCGAAGAGGCCGCAAGGCTACACCAAGTTGGCCTTGGCGAACATTGAAAATCCCAACTATTTGTCGGGGGGTGATTAGGATCGTTGAAGTGAGCCCCTTCGCGCCAGACGCGTCGGGCGTGGTGGTGTCGCGGGCGGGCCGTGCTGGGGGTGTATTGCGGGCCGGGCCGTCGGCGGACATGAAAATCCCCGCTCTGCTTGGCGCAGGCGGGGATCGGGCTGACCCTCCGCTGCAACCCGGCGCATGGCCGGGTTCCGTGCAGCGAGGGGCGGGGTCAGGCGGCGTTCAGCGCTTGATCCAGGTCGGCGATGATGTCGTCGATGTGCTCGATGCCGACCGACAGGCGGATCATGTCTTCGGAGACGCCGGCCTTGGCCAGTTCTTCCGGCGACAGCTGGCGGTGGGTGGTTGAGGCCGGGTGGCAGGCCAGCGTCTTGCAGTCGCCGATGTTGACCAGGCGGGTGACCAGTTTCAGTGCGTCCTGGAACTTGCCGCCGGCTTCGCGACCGCCACAGTGGGTGCCTTTCACGCCGAAGTTGAGGATGCCGGAGGCGCGGCCGCCCATGTATTTCTGGACCAGCGCGTGGTCCTTATGGTCGGGCAGGCCGGCATAGTTGACCCAGCTGCACTTCGGATGGTTTTGCAGGAACTGGGCGATCTTCAGCGCGTTGTCGCAGATGCGGTCCATGCGCAGGGCCAGGGTTTCGATGCCTTGCAGGATCAGGAAGGCGTTGAACGGGCTGATCGCCGCGCCCATGTTGCGCAGCGGCACGACGCGGGCACGACCGATGTAGGCGGCGGGGCCGAGGGCTTCGGTGTAGACGACGCCGTGGTAGGAGACGTCCGGCTCGTTCAGGCGCTTGAACTTCTGCTTGTGCTCGGCCCAAGGGAATTTGCCGCTATCGACGATGATGCCGCCGATGGAATTGCCGTGGCCGCCGAGGTATTTGGTCAGCGCGTGCACGACGATGTCGGCGCCGTGCTCGAAGGGGCGGCACAGGTAGGGCGAGGGCACGGTGTTGTCGACGATCACCGGCACGCCATGCTTGTGGGCGACTTCGGCGAGCTTCTCGAAGTCGGTGATGTTGCCCAGCGGATTGCCGACGGATTCGCAGAAGACGGCCTTGGTCTTGCCATCGATCAGCTTTTCGAAGGCTTCCGGATCGCGGTAGTCGGCAAAGCGGACCTCGATGCCGTATTGCGGCAGGGTGTGGGCGAACAGGTTGTAGGTGCCGCCGTACAGGGTGCTGGAGGTGACGATGTTGTCGCCGGCCTCGGCAATGGTCTGGATGGCGGCGGTGATGGCGGCCATGCCGGAGGCCATGCACAGCGCGGCGACGCCGCCCTCCATGGCGGCAACGCGCTTCTCCAGCACGTCCTGCGTCGGGTTCATGATCCGGGTGTAGATGTTGCCCGGCACCTTCAGGTCGAACAAGTCGGCCCCGTGCTGGGTGCTGTCGAAGGCGTACGAGGTGGTCTGGTAGATGGGCACCGCGACAGCCTTGGTGGTCGGGTCCGGGCTGTAGCCGCCATGGACGGCCAGGGTTTCGATCTTCATGCGTGCGTCTCTTTCTTTTTTGTGGCGAAACGCAAAGTCTAACAGGCACACGGCCCGGATGCTCAGGTCGTGTCGTCCGAATCCGCGATGGTGCGGCGGGCTGCCTTGAGGAGGAAGCGCCCCGGGTCGCAGGCATCGACCAGGTCGTTCTCCAGCGGCAGCGGCTCGCCCTCGAGACGGGAAACCAGCAGATCGGCCATCAGCGCCGACCAGACGATGCCGCGCGCGCCAAAGCCCTGCACACACCACAGTCCCGGTTGGCGCGGCAATTGATGCAGGCGGCTGTTCGGCCCGGCGGTCGCCGGGTCGGGAAGCGGGCCAACGATGGGCAGGCGATCGGGCGACATCGGGCGGATGCCGACGCGGCCGGCCAGCGCGGCCGGGTCGAGGCCGGCGGCAAAGCCGCGCAGGCTGAGGTTGAGGCGGGCCAGGTTTTCCTGGTGGTCGATGTGGCGCAGGGTCGGGTCGGTATCGCCGGACTGCAGCGTGGCCCCGATCAGGCGCAGCCCGTCGACAGCCGGCATGGCGTAGCCGAGCTTGCAGAGGACGACGTCGAGCGGCGGCGTGGCGGCAGCCGGCAGATGGCTGACCTGGCCGCGCGCGGCGCGTTGCGGCAGCCAGGCGAATTGCGTGAAGCGGGTCGCGGCGTGGCCGCCCGCCATGACGAGGACCGGTGCTTCGGCCAGCACCTCGCCGTCGGCGGCGAGCGCCTGCCAGCCACGGGCTGTGTGCTGCAGACGATCGACCGGCGTCTGACAGCGCACCGTGAGGCGCTCGGGAAAGGCCGCCAGGGCGGCGCGGCAAAGCGACGGGGGCTGCACCCAGCCGCCATTCGGAAACCACCAGCCGCCGGTATCGACAGGCCAGCCAATCATTTTCGATGCGGCTTCCCGTTCGATGAACTGCATGACGTCGGGCGGCCAGCCCAATTGCGCGACGGCGCGCCGCTGTTGCGCTTCGTGCGTCGGCTCGCGTCCGAGGTGCAATACGCCGCAGGCTGACCAGCGGGCCTCGGGCAGGCGGCCAAGCAGGGCGCGGGTGGCCAGGTAGCCGGCCCGTGTCAGGCGCGACAGGCGGTTGTCGTCGGCCGAGGGCAGCGGGCGCAGCACCCCGGCGAGGTTGCCGGATGCGCCGGTGGCCGGCGCGTTGGCCTGCTCCAGCACCGTGACCTGCCAGCCGGCAGCGGCCAGGGCATGGGCCGCCGTGCTGCCGGCAATTCCGGCGCCGATGACGATGGCGCGGCGTTCGGCGGGCAGCGGATGGCGCTCCGGCCGCCGCGAGCGGAAACGGCCGACCAGCATTTCCCGCTTGCCGGCGAAGCCCGGACGTTTGTTCAGATCGAATTCGGCGGCCGCCAGCGCCTCTCGGACATGGCCGGCGACCGACCAAGTGGCCAGCGTGGCGCCGGGGGCGGCAAGGCGGGCCAGGGCGCGGCAGAGCTCGGCCGTCCACAGTTCCGGGTTGCGGGCCGGCGAAAACCCGTCGAGGAAGAACGCATCCACCGAGGCGTCGATGGCACGCAGTTGCGTCGTCGCATCGCCGAAAACCAGGGTCAGGATGACGCGCCCAAGGTCGAGGTGCAGGCGGTGCACGCCGGGCATCAGCGGCGGCCATTTGGCCTGCAACTCGACCGCCAGGTGGGCGAATTCCGGCCAGGCGCGCTGCGCAACGGCGAGGTCGGCGGTGGTGAAGGGGTGTTTCTCGAAGGAGACGAAATGCAGGCGCCGGCAACGCTGCGGGTCGTCGCGCCAGGCTTGCCAGGTCGCCAGGAAATTGAGCCCGAGCCCGAAACCGGTTTCGAGGACAACGAAACGGTCACGGCCCTGCCAGCGCTGCGGCAGGTCGTTGCCGCCTAGAAAGACATGCCGCGCCTGCGACGGACCACCGTGCGCCGAGTGATAGACGTCACCGAAGGCCGAGGAGAACGGCGTGCCGTCCGGCGTGAATTCGAGGCGGGCCGGTTGCAGCGTGTCCACTAGTGCAGGTGGAACGGGCGAGGGTGTGGCAGGACGCCCGGCGTGATGCTGGCGGCGTGATCCAGTGCCAGATCCCAGTGCGCCTGTTCGGCGGCGGCGCGCAACATGGCGCAGAAAGCTTGCAGCAGGTCGGGCGTCAGGCCCAGTTCGAAGCTGCGCTCGCGGCCCTCGCGGAAGGTCAGCTGAAAGCTGCCGTCGGCCAGCGAATCGCACTGGATTTCGCTGATCAGCAAGGGTGTCGCGCCGAGCGGATAGCTCACCTTGTCGTCCGGGAGAACCGGCGTCAAGCCGGATGGCGCCGGCCAGGCAGCGATTTCGCCGGGCAGGGCGGCACGATCGTTGGCCGGACCGAGCAGGCGGGCCAGATGCGGCCACAGTTCGCGCAGGAAGCGCCGGGTCAGCCAGACCCGAAATTCCTCGTCAGCCTGCGTCGAGACGCGCAGGACCAGACGATCCTGCACGGCATCGTGCGCAATCTGCAGTTGGCGAATAGGCATCGGAACGGTCGCGTTCATCTGGCGGAGCGGACGCCGCCAGTCATTTACTCCGGACGCATCGACGGGAAGAGAATCACGTCCCGAATGGCCGGGCTGTCGGTGAGCAACATGATCAGGCGATCGATACCGATACCGCAGCCGCCGGTCGGCGGCAGGCCGTATTCCAGCGCCCGGATGAAGTCGGCGTCGTAATACATTGCTTCCTCGTCGCCGGCGTCCTTGGCCTTGGCCTGCTCCATGAAGCGGGCAGCCTGGTCTTCGGCGTCGTTCAGCTCCGAGAAGCCGTTGGCGATTTCGCGGCCGACGATGAACAGTTCGAAGCGCTCGGTGATCTCCGGGTTGGAATCGGAAGCGCGGGCCAGTGGCGAGACTTCGACCGGGTAATCGATGATGAAGGTCGGTTCCCAGCACTGGGCTTCGGCGCAGGCTTCGAACAGTTGCAGTTGCAGGCTGCCGAGGCCACCCGGCTTGACCGGCTCGCCGAAGTGCTGGATCTTGGCCTTCAGGAATTCGGCATCGGCCAGTTGGGCATCGCTGAATTCCGGGTGCTGGCGCTGGATGGCCTGGCAAATGGTCAGACGGTGGAAGGGCTTGGAGAGGTCGAGGAGGCGGCCCTGGTATTCGAAGACTTCCTTGCCCAGCGCCTCACGGGCGGCGTGGCGGAGCAGGCCCTCGGTAAAGTCCATCAGCGTGTGGTAGTTCGCATACGCCTCGTAGAACTCCATCATCGTGAATTCCGGGTTGTGGCGGGGCGAGAGGCCTTCGTTGCGGAAGTTGCGGTTGATTTCAAACACCTTCTCGAAACCGCCGACGACCAGCCGCTTCAAGTACAGCTCGGGCGCGATGCGCAGGAACTGCTGCATGTCGAGCGCGTTGTGGTGCGTGACAAAGGGTTTGGCTGCGGCGCCGCCGGGAATCGGATGCATCATCGGCGTTTCGACTTCCATGAAGCCGTGACTGCACATGTAGTTGCGAATTGACTGGACAATGGCCGAACGGGCGCGGAAGGTGAAGCGCGTCTCTTCGTTCATGATCAGGTCGACGTAGCGCTGGCGATACTTCATTTCCTGATCGGCGAGCCCATGGAACTTGTCGGGCAGCGGGCGGATCGATTTGGTCAGCAGACGGATCTCGCTGGCCTGGATGGTCAGTTCGCCGGTCTTGGTCTTCATCAACGTGCCGACGATGCCCAGGATGTCGCCAAGGTCCCAGCCCTTGAAGGCGGCGTAGGCTTCCTCGCCCACCTTGTCGCGGGCGATGTAGGCCTGGATGCGGCCGGACATGTCCTGCAAGGTGGCAAAGGAGGCCTTGCCCATGACGCGTTTGAGCATCATGCGGCCGCCGACCTTGACTTCGACCGGCAGATCTTCCAGTTCCTCGCCGGATTTGTCGCCGTACAGCTCATGCAGCTTGGCGGCCATGTTTTCGCGGGAGAAATCGTTCGGGAAGGCCCGGCCCGTCTTGCGCCACTCGGCGAGCTTGGCACGGCGCTCGGCGATGATGTGGTTCTCGTCCTGCTGGACGGGCTGTTCGGCGTTGTCGACTTGGGACATGGAAAATCCTCGAAAATTGGGGTTGGCTGCGGCGAGCCGCTAAAACCCTGAATTTTCGCCGATTTCGCGGGTCAGGGACAAGCATGCTGCGGCACATGCCGTGCCGCGGCCCGCCTGGGTGTTCACCAGGGGCAGGGGCTGAGCAAAGCCCGAAAGTCCCCCGCCGGAATACGGATTTGCCCAGTGGGAGTGCTATCATTACTGGCGATATTGCCAAAAACAGGTGCTTCCGTGCATGTTCTGATCGTTGAAAGCTCCCCGCTTTATCGGGAGATTCTTCAACAGAGCTTCAATGGCTTCCGCGGTGTCGGTCTAACCCTGCTCGCCACGCAGGCGGAGGCGCTGGCGGCTACGGAAAGCCGGATTTTCGATTTTGTCGTCATTTCAGGGCAATTGAGCGACGGCGACGGGCTGGCGCTCGGTCGGCGCCTGCGGCAAGGCGGGCGACTGTCCCTGACGCCCATCGTCCTGCTCACCAGCAGCCCGAGCGCCGAACTGGCGGCCGAAGCCGAACGGGCTGGCATCACCGAGATTTTTCGCAAGCAGGATCTCGAAGAGTTGGTGGCGTTTGCCCGTCACTTTCTCGATGGCCTGCAGCCGCTACGCTGCCGGATTCTGTATGTCGAGGATGCGCTCGAGCAACGCCTGCCGCTCGCGGCGCAACTCCGCGAGTGGGGGGCGCAGGTCGACGCCCATGCCTCGGCGGACGAGGCCTGGCCGGCCTTTCTGAAGGGCGATTACGATCTGGTGCTGACGGATCTGGTCCTGGGCGGCCACATGACCGGCTCCCGCCTGATCAACCGCATCCGGCGCCAGGACGGACCGCGGGGGCGGGTGCCGGTACTCGCGGTGATGGCCTTTGACAGCCCGCAGCGACGGATGGAACTGTTCCATCTCGGTATCGACGATTATGTGACCAAGCCGATTTTGCCGGCCGAATTGCGGGCCCGGATCCACAACCTGATCGCCCGCCAGCGTGCCGAGGCGCGTAGTCGCGCCTTGCTCAAGGCGACCGAACTGGGGGTGACCGTCGTCGATGAAGAGGGGTTCGTGCTGTCGATGGACGATAACGCGCGTCAGATGTTCGGCCTCTTCGGCGAGGCCGAGTGCCGCAATTTTGCCAGTCTGTTGGTGGCCGATGGGGGGCAGAGCCTGGCGTCGCTGTTCTGGCTGATCGGCCGGGGCAGCGTGCAGCGTCTGCGTTTCGACGGCGTACACCGCGATGGCCACGTTTTTCCGTTGCAGTTGTCGTCACAGGAAATTGAGCCGGCCGATGGCGGTCGGCGTTTTGCCCTGTTGATCCGGGACATCAGTGGCGAGCAGGCGCTCGCCGATCAGCTGGCGCGTGCCCGCAACACGGCGGCCCGCCTGGGGCGGATGAAATCGGAGTTCCTGGCCAATGTGAGCCACGAGCTGCGGACACCGCTCAACGCCATCGTCGGCATGTCTTTCCTGCTCCTCGAGGAGCCCCTGACGCTGGAACAGCATGAACTGGTCCGCCACATCGAGGCTGCCGGCCAGCGCCTGACCGGCCTGATCGACGATATCCTCGATTTTTCCAAGCTGGATTCCGGGCAACTGGAATTGCAGGTGGTCGCCTTTTCGGTGCCTGACCTGCTGGCCAGGGTGGCGGCCATGGTCGAGCAACGGGCTGCCGCAAAGGGGCTGGCCGTGCGCGTCGAGGCCGAGGGGGTGCCGGCGCTGCTCTGCGGCGATCCGGAGCGCTTGAGCCAGGCGCTGCTACAGTACGCGTCGAATGCCGTCAAATTCACCGAGCAGGGCAGCATCACGCTACGCGCCTCGGTGGTCGGGACCGCCAACGGCTGCTGCATGCTGCGTTGCGCGGTGATCGATACCGGCATCGGCATCGCGCCGGCCGATCAGGTCCACATTTTCGAATCCTTCCGGCAGGCCGACGGCTCGAGTTCCCGGCGTTATGGCGGGGCCGGCCTCGGCCTCGCCATAACCCGTGAACTGGTGCATCTGATGGGGGCGAGGTCGGCGTCAGCAGCGAGCCCGGGCGAGGCAGCACGTTCTGGTTCGCCGTCTGTCTGGCCCGGGCCGATCAGCCGGTTGTGGCGGACAGTCCGGCGGCCGAACTGACCGCGCTCCAGTTTGCGGAGCGCTTTACCGGCCGCCGCATTCTGCTTGCCGAGGATGAGCCGGTCAATCGGGAACTGGCGCGCTCCCTGCTGCGGGCGGGCGGACTGCTGGTCGACGTGGTGGAGGACGGCCTGTCCGCCGTGCGTGCCGTCCGCGAGAACGATTACGACCTGGTTCTGATGGACATCCTGATGCCGCACATGGATGGCCTGCAGGCGGCGAGCGCAATCCGCAGCATGCCGGAGCGGGCGGCCTTGCCCATCGTCGCCCTGTCCGCCAGCACGCTCGACGGCGACCGGCGGCGCTGCCTGGCGGCCGGCATGAACGATTTCATTGCCAAATCCGCCATGGCCAGCCTGCTCCATACGGTGCTGGCCCGCTGGTTGCCCCATGAACAGCCGGCGGCAGAAATGGCCGGGACGAGCGCCTAGCCGGCTGACCTGCCGGGGCGGCTAGGCGTTGCGGGTGCGGTGAATCGCCAGCCAAATTGTGTGTTCCCCGGGTTTCGTCCAGTCCACACGGTGTCGCCGGCCGGCGGCGATGTCGAGATGGTCGCCCGGCTGCAGGCGACGGGGCTCGGGCTCGTCGGCAAAGCGCAGCAGGGCCTCCCCGGCGATCAGTACCACCCATTCGTCCTCTGCCTGGTCATACCAGAAATCCGGTGGGCTGGCCTGGCCGGTCGAAACGATGCGCTCGATGCGCAGGCCCGGTGCGTTGAGCAGGGCGGTGAATTGTTCTGCGCTGGCGCCGAGTGGCGGCAGGGCGGTGTAGAGGTTGTCGGGCATGGCGTGTTCAGCGGTAAAGGGGCAGGGCGTCGAGACGGTTTTCGATGTCGCGCGCCAGGGTCTTGAAAGGCAGGCTGTCCGGGCTGCTGAAGCGCTGGCGGAACGCTTCGGCGTCAAGTCCTTCCGGCAGGTCATGGACCGGCGGTAGCAGATCGCTGTCGCGCAAGCTGCCGGCCAGACGCTCGATCAGGCGTGCCGGCCGTTTCGCCAGCGCATCGCCAAACCGGGTACCGGCACGGTCGGCGGCGAGGTCGATGAACGAAAAACCGGAGCCGTGCCGGGCGTCGTTCAGTTCCTTATAGAGGCCGATCGCATCGGCCACCGGTTCGCCCGACCAGGCGGCGAGCGCGGCGGAGACCACGAAATGCTGGGCCAGGTCGTGACGGCCAGCCAGATGGATCCTGACCCAGCGCGGCCGCGGCCAGTCACGGGCCGCCGGCACCAGCGCCGCGAGATCCATCTCCGCCAGATGGCTGGCCAGGACGAGGAGTATCGCCCGTCCATCGCCGCGCGGATCCTTGCTGGTCGGCAGGGTGGCCTGCAGGATTTCCGCCAGGCTGACGGGCGCACCCGGCGCCCGGTGGGCGAACAGGGCGACGAGGGCCAGGCGGGCATGGTGCAGCCGGCTGATTTCGTCCGGCGCAAGGGCGACGGCGCGTGCCCGCTCGAGGATCTGCGGCTGCCATTCGTAAGTGACGGCGACTGTCTGGCCTGCCCGATCGTAGGTGAGCGCGCGGAGGGCTCGGCTGGCGATTTGCCACTCGCTGTCGACGCCGCTGAACCGGACCGCCCCGGCGATGGCGTAATCGAGCAACCGGCCGGGCAGCGGCAGACTGCCGAGGCGCGCATCGCCGATCGTGGGCATGCCGTCGGCCGGGGGAATGCCGGCGCGCAGGTTGAGAAAGCGCTCGCCGGGCAGTGGCAGGGTGATGCGGAACTCGCCGCCGGCTTCGGTCAGCTCGAAACGGCCGCGGCCGCGCAGGTAACGACCGGCCAGATAATTGGTGCCTTCGTCGATCAGGCTGGCCGGGATGTCGACGATCGAAATCTGGCCGCTTTGCTGGCGCCGCGGATCATGCATGGCAAGCAGGCGGCGGGCCTGCGCGATGGCGAGCGGGGAAATGGCATCGCTGCGTACGACTAGCGGTTGCGCATCGGTGGCCAGGGCAAAGAGGATAGAGGCGCCGATCCACACCCCCGCCAGTCCGGCCGCCAGCCATTTGAGCCATCGCCGCATGGCTGGCGGAGTGGGACTCAGACGCCCTGCTTCAGGCTGGCCTCGATAAAGCCGTCGAGGTCGCCGTCGAGCACGGCCTGGGTATTGCCGACTTCATAGTTGGTGCGCAGATCCTTGATACGGCTCTGGTCGAGTACGTAGGAGCGGATCTGGTGGCCCCAGCCGATGTCGGACTTCGCATCTTCCAGCTTTTGCTGTTCGGCCTGCTGCTTGCGCAACTCGTGTTCATAGAGGCGGGCGCGCAGCATCTTCCAGGCTTCGTCGCGGTTGCGGTGCTGCGACCGGTCGTTCTGGCACTGGACGACGATGCCGGTGGGAATGTGGGTGAGACGCACGGCCGAGTCGGTCTTGTTGATGTGCTGGCCGCCGGCGCCGGAGGCACGGAAGGTGTCGGTGCGCACGTCGGCAGGGTTGATCTCGATTTCGATCGAGTCATCGACTTCCGGATAGACGAACACCGAGGTGAAGCTGGTGTGGCGCCGGGCGTTCGAGTCGAATGGCGACTTGCGCACCAGCCGGTGAATGCCGGTTTCGGTGCGCAGCGTGCCGTAGGCATAGTCGCCGGTGAACTTCACGGTGGCACTCTTGATCCCGGCGACGTCGCCTTCCGACTCTTCCATGACCTCGACCTGGAAGCCCTTCTTTTCCCCGAACTTGAGGTACATGCGGAGCAGCATGGATGCCCAGTCCTGGGCCTCGGTACCGCCGGCGCCGGCCTGGATTTCCAGGAAGCAGGGCATCGGATCGGAAGGGTTGTTGAACATGCGGCGGAATTCCAGTGCCGCGAGCTTCTTTTCCAGCTCGGCGTTGTCCGCCTCGACGGCGCGCAGCGTGTCGTCGTCGTTGTCGTCGCGGCCCATCTCGAACAGCTCGCGGCCATCCTTGACGCCGCTATCGACAGCTTCCAGGACGAGGACGATGTCTTCCAGCGATTTCTTTTCCTTGCCCAGTTCCTGGGCGCGTTTCGGATCATCCCAGATCCTGGGATCTTCCATCTCCTGATTGAGGAGGGTCAGACGTTCACGCTTGTGATCGTAGTCAAAGATACCTCCGTAGCTCGGCGGCGCGTTGCGCCAGGTCATCGAGCTTGTTGGAGATGCTGTTGAGTTGTTCGGCTTCCATGATGATGCTTTCGGATCTTGAAAACCCGTCATTATAACGGTAGCTGGCCGGTCGCCGGGATGGGGGCTGGGGAACCGAGGGCGACGAGATCGTGGCAGGTGACGTAATTGTCGGTTTTGCTGACACTGGATTGACTTTGGATGGTTGGTTATTCGTTTGGTATTTTTGATGATTGGCGTTTCAATGACTTGGGTGTGTTGGTTCGGAGTTTGCTTGTAATCCCACAAGACAAAACAGCGGGGAGCTAAAAATGAACATCAGACCACTCGTACAACTGCTCGCCATCGCGGGTTGCGCACTGGCATGCCTTCCGTTGCAGGCTCAGGCGGCCAGCTGTTCGGTCAATCAGGTCACGATCAACAGGATCGAGCTTACGCCGTTGGACGGTCAAGGCATCGTTTATCAGGCGCCCCCGCCGCTCACCGCGACCGGGTGCGTATTTATCGCGGGGGAAAACGACACCGGAACGTTGTTGCCGACGAACAATATCGGTGAACTGAACGATGGGGTGATGAATGGAGAAGGCGGGCTGCTCAGTCCGACGCAATTTACCGCCAATAATCCCGTTCCGCTGATGGCCCTGAATAACGACGGCCTGGTCAATGATCCGGGCTGGATCCGCCTGGGCGAGGTCGGGAGCGATGTCTCAACCTTCCTGTATGAGGATGTCAAGGGTTATGGCATCGACAACTTGCTGTCGGTTTCGATGACCTGTACGGCGGGCGGCGGGGATCAGTGCCTGGCCGGCACCTGGACGCTGGAGACCAAAAGCAACATCATCGCTCTGGTGACCAATCTGCTGAATGGCCGCAAATCCTTCGATCACCTGGCGTTCATCCTCAAGGCGGGCAACGCGTTTGCCGTTTATGACTTCGATTTCAATCTGCTGGCGGCGGACATCCTGGCTTGGCAAGCCGCGCATCCGGGGGCCAGCGCGTTTGATTTTGATACGCCCTACGCCTTTAGCGGCACCTGGAGCGACGGAGATTTCCTGAATCAGAACAACAGGGTTCAGGCTCTCTCCCACATGTCGGTATGGGTGCGTGATCCGGTGACGAACAACACCGTGCCCGCTCCCGGAACCTTGCTGCTGCTCGGGGCTGCCTTGCTGGCGATGGGACTGCAGAAGCGTAACTGAGTGTTGGCCGGCAGTCGAGAAGGGGAGCGCAGGCTCCCCTTTCTTGTTGGGTACGCCAGGCATGGCGCGTAGCGCCGTGACTGGCGCTGTCTGCCTCGCTGTGGTGGTGGGGAAGATGACTTGGAGGTGGAAGTCCTCTACACACCCGGCAAGGGGAAGTGTTGGCTGAACGGC
>JBKBHB010000018.1:0-70310 GCA_046297855.1 Azonexus sp. | reverse complement strand
CCGGGTGGCGAGCATCTTCCCCAACCCCGATTCCTGCCTGCGCCTTGTCTCCGCACTGCTCGCCGAACTCGACGACGAGTGGATGACCGGCAAGGTCTATCTCAACTTCAACCTGTAACCCAGGCGTCATGACCACCGATCCGGAAATTTACAGAAAAGAGGTTGCACAATCAAACATGTTCGTCACGAAGAAAGCCCTGATGGCCGCCCAGACGGAGCTGGCATCGACCCAGGATCAACTGTCCACCCTGCGCGCCGAAAACTCGCGCCTGCAATCCGAACTGGCCGCGGTCAGCGCCGAAGCATCCCGCAAGCAAGCAGAATGCGACACCCTGAAGGCCGTCCTCGCGCATCTCGCCGAGTTCAGCCAGACACTTGCCGGCTCCCAGCAAAGCCTCGGGGCGATGGCCAACCTGCTCCGCGAAGAACGCAACCAGGCCATCCAGGCCGCCGAGGTATCGGTCACCAGCGGCCAGACGACCACCGAGATCGCCACCAACCTGCACCAGCTGGCCGAAAACTCGGCCAGCACCGCGCGCGAAGTCGAATCCCTGGCCCGACAGGCCGATGAAATCAGCTCCATCGTTCAACTGATTCACGAAATCGCCGACCAAACCAATCTCCTCGCGCTCAATGCCGCCATCGAGGCAGCGCGGGCTGGCGAATCCGGCCGGGGATTCGCCGTCGTCGCCGACGAAGTCCGCAAACTGGCGGAGCGAACGGCCAAGGCAACCAAGGACATCGAGGTCCTGGTCGTCGGCGTCAGACAAAACTCCTCTTCGGCAAAGGAAGCGATGGATGAACTATCCTCCTCCGCCGATGAATACAGCCAGCGCGGCAACCGCGCCACGGAAAGCATGGAGCAACTCGTCACGCTCAGCCGCAAAATGGAATCCGTCATCGCGGGCAGCGCACTGAAAAGTTTCGTCGAAGTCGCCAAGGTCGACCATCTGGTCTTCAAGTTCCGGGTTTACATGGGCCTGTTCGACCTGCTCGATCTCGCCCCGTCGGATGTCGCCTCCCATACCGCCTGCCGTCTGGGCCGGTGGTACTACGACGGTGAGGGCCGCGACTGTTTCAGCAAGCTTCCGGGTTACCGCGAACTCGAGGCCCCGCACATCGATGTGCATAAATTCGGCCTCGCCGCCGTCGAAGCCAAACGGCAGGGCGACGCGACGGGCATGCTCCGGCATGTCGAGGCGATGGAAAGTAGCAGCCTGCAGGTCATTTCCTGCCTGGACCGCATGGCCGAGGCAGTCGCAAGCGACGCCAGCCTGCTGTGCCATAGTTAGCGGGGGCGGCGGGAATCCGCCCCGTGACGATTCCTTCGACGCCCGTTTGATCCCGGACAATCGCCCCGCTCTGATAAAATTTCGGGTTCGATTTTTTGGCGCCCGGCATGGGGGCGCCCCGTCCGTGGAGAAAATGCAATGTACCAGTCCCCCCTGCTTCAGGATCTGCACGATCGCGGCCTGATCGCCCAGCTGACCGATGCGGCAACGCTCGACCAACTGCTGACCCAGGAGACGGTCACCCTTTATTGCGGCTTCGACCCGACGGCAGACAGCCTGCACCTCGGCCACCTGGTGCCGGTGCTCATCCTCAAGCGCTTTCAGGAAGCCGGCCACAAGCCCATCGCCCTGGTCGGCGGCGCCACCGGCATGATCGGTGACCCCAGCTTCAAGGCCACCGAGCGCAAGCTCAATACGCCGGAGGTCATCGCCAGCTGGGTCGGCAAAATCAAGGGCCAGGTCGAGCCCTTCCTCAGCTTCGAAGGCGACAACGCCGCGCTGATGGCCAACAACTACGACTGGTTTGGCAGCATGAACTGCCTCGAATTCATGCGCGACATCGGCAAGCACTTCTCGGTGAACGCCATGATCAAGAAAGAATCGGTGCAGCAGCGCCTGGTCCGCGAAGACCAGGGCATTTCCTATACCGAGTTCTCCTACAGCCTGCTGCAAGGCTACGACTTCGCCGAGCTCTACAAACGTCATGGCTGCATCCTGCAGGTCGGCGGCTCGGACCAGTGGGGCAACATCGTTGCCGGCACCGACCTGACCCGCCGCCTGCACCACACCCAGGTCTACGGCATGACCGTGCCGCTGATCACCAAGGCCGACGGCACCAAGTTCGGCAAGACCGAGTCCGGCGCCGTCTGGCTCGATCCGAAGAAAACCTCGCCCTACGCCTTCTACCAGTTCTGGCTGAACACGGCGGATGCCGACGTCTATAAGTTCCTCAAGTTCTTCACCTTCCTGCCGGTTGCCCGCATCACCGAGATCGAAGCCGCCGACAAGGCCAGTGGCGGGAAGCCGGAAGCCCAGCGCATCCTGGCCGAGGAAGCCACCCGCCTGGTGCATGGCGAAGTGGCCCTGATGGCCGCCCGCCGCATCACCGAAAGCCTGTTCTCCGGCCAACTGAGCGACCTGACCGAAAACGACCTCGAACAACTGGCCCAGGACGGCATGCCCGGCGTGCAACTCGACGCCGCCAACGGCAGCCTGATCGATGCACTGGTCGCCGCCGGCCTGGCCAAGTCCAAGTCGGAAGCCCGAACCTTCATCCAGGGGGGCAGCGTGGCGATCAACGGCGCCCGGGCGACGGCTCTCGACCACCAGATCGCTGGCGACGAGCGCCTCTACGGCCGTTTTACCATCCTGCGCCGCGGCAAGAAGCACTACGGCCTGATCAGCTGGCGGTAAGTCTCGCATGCGCCAGCTCATCCTCGACCTGCTGCCTGACAGCCCGCCAACGCTGGACAATTTCGTCCCCGGTGGCAACGAGGAAACGCTGGCGGCATTGACCGGCTGGCTGGCCGGCCAACTGACGGACACCGCCTTCTGCCTGCACGGCGAATCGGGTTGCGGCCGCTCGCACTTGCTGCTGTCCAGCGGCTTCGCCTACGTCGATGCGGCCAAAAATCCGGCGCTGGCCAACGTCACCGCCCGCTCGCAGTTGGCCGTGGACAACCTTGATGCGCTCGACCCCGACGGCCAGATCGCCCTGTTCGCCCTGTTCAACCAGATCAAGGCCAATGGCGGCCGCTTGCTGACCGCCGCCCCGCAACCGCCCGCCCACCTGCCGCTGCGCGAAGACCTGCGCACCCGCCTCGGCTCCGGGCTGATCTACCGTCTGCAGCCGCTATCCGACGCCGAAAAGGCGGCCGCCATCGCCACCCAGGCGAAAGAGCGGGCCCTCAAGCTGTCGCCGGAGATGATCAATTACCTGCTGCGCCACGCCTCGCGCGACATGCGCACCTTGTCCATGCTGGTCGTCGCCCTCGATCAATACACCCTCGAACAAAAACGCCCGGTCACGCTGCCCCTGCTGCGCGAACTGCTCTCACTGGAACACACCGCATGAATCTTGCCCTGTTTGACCTTGACAACACCCTGCTCGCCGGCGACTCCGATTTCGAGTGGGCCCAATTCCTCATTGCCAAGGGCGTCGTCGACCGCGAAGTGCAGGAAGCCAAGAACATCGAGTTCTACGAGCATTACAAGGCCGGCACACTGGATATCTATGAATTCCTCGCCTTCCAGCTCGCGCCGCTGGCCCGCCACAGCCGCGCCGAGCTCGATGCCTGGCAAAAGGAATACATCGAACGCCACATTCGCCCGATCATGACCGTCAAGGCACGCGCCCTGGTACGCGACCATCTGGCCGCTGGCGACCTGTGCGCCATCGTCACTGCCACCAACAGCTTTGTCACCAGCCCGATCGCGCGCGAATTCGGCATCCCGCACCTGATCGGCACCATCCCGGCGGTCGATGTGACGACCGGCGCCTTCACCGGCCAACCGACCGGCACACCGTCCTTCCAGGGCGGCAAGATCACCCGCGTCGAGCACTGGCTGGAATCGCTCGGCCTGTGGTGGGGCAGTTTCGAGCGCAGCTATTTCTACAGCGATTCGCACAACGACCTGCCCCTGTTGCAGAAGGTGACGCATCCGGTCGCCGTCGACCCGGATGACAAGCTGCGCGCCCGTGCCGGGGAAATGGGCTGGAAAATCATGTCTTTGCGGTAAAATTCGCGTTTTTCTGCAGTGCGATACGCACCCCCCGGTCAGAACAAGTGATCCGCAAACTCATTTCCCGCGTTTTCAGCGGCAAGAAGCCGACGGCCAACCGGCACGAGCCGGCCGTCATCCCCGTCTCCAGCCATGGCATCACCCGCGACCGCATCAGCAGCGGCAGCCGGCGCGTCTGCGAGACGCTGCAGAGCCACGGCCACAAGGCCTTTGTCGTCGGCGGCGCCGTGCGCGACCTGCTGATTGGCGCCGAACCCAAGGATTTCGACGTCGCCACCGACGCCACCCCGGAAGAGGTGCGCCGTTACTTCCGTCGCTCGCGCATCATCGGTCGCCGCTTCCAGATCGTGCATGTGATGATGGGACAGGAGACGCTGGAAGTGACCACCTTTCGCGGCGCCCTCGGCGACGATGCCAAGAAGGACGAACACGGCCGCGTGCTGCACGACAACGTTTTCGGCAGCCAGGCCGAAGATGCCGCGCGTCGCGACTTCACCGCCAATGCGCTCTATTACGACCCGGCCACCGAGGCGGTGATCGACTACCACCACGGCGTCGGCGACCTCAGGCAGAAAACCCTGCGCATGATCGGCGAACCGCGTGCCCGCTACCGCGAGGACCCGGTCCGGATGCTGCGCGCCGTCCGCCTTGCCGCCAAGCTCGGCCTCTCCATCGACCCGGAAGCGCGCAAGCCGATCCGCGAAATGGCCGAACTGCTCGAAAACGTGCCACCGGCCCGCCTGTTCGACGAAATGCTCAAGCTGCTGACCTCCGGCCACTCGGTCAAGTGTCTGACCCAGTTGCGCGACGAAGGCCTGCACCACGGTCTGCTGCCGCTGCTCGATGTGATCCTCGAACAACCGCTGGGCGAGAAGTTCGTCATGCTGTCGCTGGCCAACACCGACGAGCGCGTTCGCCGCGGCAAGGGCACCTCGCCCGGTTTCCTGTTCGCCACCCTGCTCTGGCACGAAGTGCTGGCCCACTGGGAAAAGCTCAAGACCCAGGGCGAGCCGAAGATTCCGGCGCTGTACGCGGCGATGGATGCCGTCCTCGACGTGCAGGGCGAAAAACTGGCGATCACCCGCCGCATCGCCGGCGACATCAAGGACATCTGGGCCCTGCAGCCGCGTTTCGAACAGCGCGCCGGCAAGCGTCCCTACGCCCTGCTCGAACAGCCGCGCTTCCGCGCCGGCTACGACTTTCTGGTGCTGCGCGCGCAGGCGGGCGAAATCGACATGGAAATTGCCGACTGGTGGACGCGTTTTCAGAATGCCGATGGCGAGAAGCGGGCCGCCATGCTGCTGCCGGAACAAGCCGGCGACAAAAAGAGACGCCGGCGCCGCAAAAAACCGGCCCATTCCGCCAGCTCTGCCGCACCGGCCAGCGAATGAACACCGCCTACGTCGCGCTGGGGGCCAACCTCGGTGACCCGGCGGCCACCGTCAAGGCGGCCTTTGCCGCGCTGGCCAACCTGCCGGAGAGCCGCGTCGCGCAGTGCTCCTCACTGTACCGCACCGCGCCGCTCGGCTTGACCGAGCAGCCGGAGTTCGTCAATGCCGTCGCCGCGCTGGAAACGACGCTGACACCGGAAGCCGTGCTCGACGCGCTGCTCGACATCGAGCATCGCTTCGGCCGCATCCGCACCGAGCGCAACGGCCCGCGCACACTCGACCTCGACCTGCTGCTCTATAACGACCTGTTCGTCGACGTGCCGCGCCTGACCCTGCCCCACCCGCGCCTGCACCTGCGCGCCTTCGTGCTGTATCCGCTGGCCGAAATTGCTCCCGACCTGAAAATTCCCGGCCGCGGCACCGTCGCCGCCTGGCTGCCGGCCGTCGCCAACCAAGGGATCGTCAAACTGTGACCCTCTTCGGCACGCCCATCCCGGTATTGTGGCAGACCGTATTCCTGCTCGCCCTGTCGAACGTCTTCATGACCTTCGCCTGGTATTCGCATCTCAAGCATCTCAACGAAAAGCCCTGGTGGGTCGCCGCCCTGATCTCCTGGGGGATCGCGTTGTTCGAATATCTGATCCAGGTACCGGCGAACCGGATCGGCAATACCGAACTGAATCTCGGCCAACTCAAAATCCTGCAGGAAGTCATCACGCTGACCGTCTTCGTGCCCTTCGTCGTCTTCTACATGGATCAGCCGCTGAAGCTTGACTACCTGTGGGCGGCCCTGTGTATCCTAGGCGCCGTCTATTTCGTTTTCAGGTCGTAAATGTCCGCACAAACCATCACCCGCCGCCTGACCCAGGGCGATCTCGCCAAGCTTTACGCTGCCGGCGAAAAGGTCGTCATGTTCACCGCCTACGATGCCAGCTTCGCGCGTCTGCTGGACGGTGCCGGGGTCGAATGTCTGTTGATCGGCGACTCGTTGGGCAATGTCATCCAGGGCCACGACACGACCTTGCCGGTGACCGTCGCCGACATCGCCTACCACACGGCGGCCGTCAAACGCGGGTCGGAGCGCGCTTTCATCATCGCCGACATGCCCTTCGGCAGCTACCAGGAATCACCGGAACAGGCTTTCCGCAACGCCGTCACGCTGATGGCCGCCGGCGCCCAGATGGTCAAGCTGGAAGGTGGCGGCGAAATGGCGAAGACCGTCCGCTTCCTGGTCGATCGCGGCATTCCCGTCTGCGGCCACCTTGGTCTGACGCCGCAATCCGTGCACGTCATGGGCGGCTACAAGGTTCAGGGCAAGGGCGAAGCCGCCGCCCAGCGCCTCCGGGACGATGCCCTGGCGCTTGAGGAAGCGGGCGCGACGATGCTCGTTCTCGAAGCCATTCCCGCCGTCCTGGCTGCCGAAGTCACCGCCATGCTGCACATCATCACCATCGGCATCGGCGCCGGCAAGGATTGCTCGGGCCAGGTACTGGTCGTGCATGATGCGTTCGATATCCCGCCCGGCAAGAAAGCCAAATTCGTCCGCAATTTCATGGCCGGCGCCTCGTCCGTTCACGACGCAGCCTGCCGCGCCGTCGCCGCCGTCAAGGACGGCAGCTACCCCGGCCCGGAACACACCTACGCCGCCTGACCTTCCGCTGTCCATCCCGCCCGGGGATCGCCGGATTCCCGCCGCCGTGCGGGAATGACGATTCGACAAACGCTCTCCCCCACACACCCTCATGCACATCCATTCCGCCATTCCCGACCTGCGGTCGGCCCTGAAGCACTGCGGCCGCATCGTTTTCGTCCCGACCATGGGCAACCTGCATGCCGGCCACATCAGCCTGATGGAACAGGCCCGCGCCCATGGCGACACGGTCGTGGCGTCGATCTTCGTCAATCGCCTGCAATTCGGCCCGAACGAGGATTTCGACAAGTATCCGCGCACCTTCGAGGCCGACTGCGAGAAGCTGACCGCCGCCGGTGTCGACGTACTCTTCGCACCAACCGAAGCCGATCTCTACCCGGAACCGCAGGAATATTTCATCGAGCCGCCCGGCATCCAGAACGTCCTCGACGGCGAATTCCGTCCCGGCCATTTCCGCGGCGTCGCCACCGTCGTCACCAAGCTCTTCAACTGCGTGCAACCGGCTGCCGCCGTCTTCGGCAAGAAGGATTACCAGCAGCTGATGGTCATCCGCAACATGACCCGCCAGCTGGCCCTGCCGATCGACATCATCGGCGGCGAAACCGTCCGCGCCGCCGACGGCCTCGCCCTCTCCTCACGCAACGGATACCTGAGCGAAGCCGAGCGCGCCGAGGCCCCGCGCCTGTATCGCGTGCTCAACGCCATTCGCGATGCGCTTCGCCAGGGTGAAACCGATATCGCCCGGCTCGAAAAATCGGCCATCGCCCAACTCGACGCCGCCGGCTGGAAAACCGATTATGTTGCAGTCCGACAACAGTCCGACCTGGCCATGCCGAAAGGCGTAGATGTCCCGCTGGTGGTGCTTGGCGCCAGCCGGCTGGGAGCAACGCGGCTGATCGACAACATCGAGGTCTGATGCCGTCGGGAAATCCATAATTACGCCCGTTGACAGGGGGACCATTGTCGCTACAATGCGCTTCCCCCAACCTTCTGGATGAGTGAAACCATGCAGAGAACAATGCTGAAATCCAAGCTGCATCGCGTGACTGCAACCCACGCCGACCTGCACTACGAGGGTTCCTGCGCCATCGATGAAGACCTGCTCGATGCAGCAAACATCAAGGAATACGAACAGATCGACATCTGGAACGTAAACAACGGCGAGCGTTTCACCACCTACGCCATTCGCGCCGAGCGCGGCTCGGGCGTCATCTCGGTCAACGGCTCGGCCGCCCGTCGCGCCGCCCCGGGCGACATCCTGATCATTGCCACCTTCGCCGTCTATAACGAGGTCGAGCTGGCCAAGCATGAGCCCGACCTGATCTATGTCGATTCGCAGAACCGCATCGTGCGCCGGGGCCACAAGATTCCGGTCCAGGCTGCCGCCTGACGAACCATCGGTTCACGCTCATGGAAAACCCGCCTTTCGGCGGGTTTTTCTTTTTGTACAATCCGTTGCACAAAATTTCACACCAAACTGGAGACAAACCATGGGCGTTGTTTTCGCGAAGACCCAGAAAGGGCACGCTGAAATCGCCACGAAATCGGGAGGACTGACGCCGCGCCAGCGACGTGTCCTGATTTTCGTGGACGGCAAACGATCGGTCGATGAGTTGCGCGCGATGCTGCTCGCCGACGACCTGCAACACACGCTGGGCATGCTGGAGGAAGAGGGCTACATCGAGTTCCACGACCTGACCGGCGTAGGCCCGGCAGGCAGTCCTCCGCCGGACCGTCTGCCATCGATCACCGCCTTCGGCGAGCTTCCGCCGCAGCTCGATCCCGTTCGCCTGCAGATGGCGCGCAATTTCATGACCAATACGCTGAACACCTTCGTCGGCTCGCTGGGCACGAGCGCCCTGCTGGAGCGCATCGAACGAACCCGTAGCCACGAAGATTTGCGCGAATTGTTCGACGACTGGTATCACGCCATCGTGATGTCGCGCGATGGCCGGCGCGAGGCGGAAACGCTGCGCGCCAAGCTGCTCAACGTCATCTGAGCCGAGTTTTCAGCCGCATCAAATGCAACGGGGCAGTTCCGGCTGCCCCGTTGCACGTTGCGTTGCCTCTCTCCCCGGCCTCAGGCACTGTCTTGCCCCTCGGCCTTGTCGGCCGCCTTGGCTTTGCGCGAACGCGCCGGCCGCTTGGCCTTGGCAGGCTGCTCTTCGGGGATGGACGCCTCGACCGCCGGCGGCGGTTCGCTGACGACAGCAGCGCTGCCCGCCGGCGCCGCTTCCACGGCCTCGGTCTTGCGCGGGCGACGACCGCCCCGGCGCGGCTTGCTCTCGACAACGGGTTCGGCCGATTCGGCGGGTGCCGCCTCGCCCGGTGCCGGAGCGGCTTCGGCCACAGGGGCCGCGTTGGCAGCAGGCGCGACCTCGGCGGCCTCCTCACCAGCCGGCCGGCGTTCCTTGTCACGACTGCCACGACCCCGCCGCCCGCCGCGCCGACGCCCATTGCCGCCTGCCTCGGTCTCCGTGGCCGGTGCCTCGGCCGGGAGGACGGGTTCGGGCACCGCTTCGCCCAACACCGGCTCGGCAAGCGGCATCTCGACCGCCATTTCGCTCTCGCTGGCGGCCGGCCGGGTCGGCGCACGGAAAACGAAGGCGCCCTTGTCGTCTCGCCCGAAACCGAGCAGGCCGCGCCCCGCCGCTTCTTCCAGCAGGTTGCCGAAGGTGCGGAAACCGTAGTAACTCTCGTTGAAGCCCGGATTGCGGCGCTTGACTACTTCCTTGAGGACCGAAGCCCAGATGCGTTCGCTCTCGCCCCGGTCGGCCATCAGGTCGACGAAGGTCGACTGCACGATGTCGATCGCCTTGGCCTTGCGCTCCTCCTGCTTCTCGCGCCGCTTGGCCTCTTCCTCCGGCGAGCGTTTCTCGCGTTCGCGGCGCTGGCCGCGACTGGCCTCGCGGTCGCGGACCAGATCGTCGTAATAAATGAATTCGTCGCAGTTGGTGATCAGCAGGTCGGAGCAGCTCTGCTTGACCCCCACGCCGATCACCTTCTTGGCATTTTCGCGCAGCTTGGAAACGAGCGGCGAAAAATCCGAATCGCCGGAGATGATGACGAAGGTGTCGACATGGGCCTTGGTGTAACACAGGTCGAGCGCATCGACGACCATGCGGATGTCGGCGGAGTTCTTGCCAGACTGGCGGACATGCGGAATTTCGATCAACTCGAAGTTGGCTTCGTGCATCGCCGCCTTGAATCCCTTGTAGCGTTCCCAGTCGCAATAGGCCTTTTTGACGACGATGCTGCCCTTGGCCAGCAGGCGCTCAAGCACCGGACGGATATCGAATTTCTCGTACTGGGCATCGCGCACGCCGAGGGCGATGTTCTCGAAATCACAGAAGAGCGCCATGCTGGCGGTGTCGTTGAGGGCGGCCATGAAATGCTTTCAGCTTGAGGAGGCCGCAGTATACCGCCTCCGTCCTGACCGGCAGCGTGGAATGCCCTGCCACGATGCGGGACAGCAGGCACTTTCCGGTCGCATTTTCCGGCGTATCATGGAGTTGCTGCAACGCAGCACCCGCTGCGCAGCAGCCAGCCGGCAGAGAACCGGCGCTCGTCTCAGGGGTATCGCATGAACCACATGCTCACCATTGACGGCAACGAAGCCGTCGCCAACGTGGCCTACCGCGTTTCCGAAGTGATCGCCATTTACCCGATCACCCCCTCCTCCGGCATGGGGGAACTGGCCGACGAATGGGCGGCAGAAGGCCGCTGCAACCTGTGGGGCACCGTCCCCAGTGTCGTCGAACTGCAATCGGAGGGCGGCGCCGCCGGCGCGGTGCATGGCGCGCTCCAGGCCGGTGCGCTGGCCACGACCTTTACGGCTTCGCAGGGCCTGCTGCTGATGATCCCCAACATGTACAAGATCGCCGGCGAACTGACGCCGGCTGTCTTCCACGTTGCCGCCCGCGCCGTCGCGACGCATGCCTTGTCGATCTTTGGCGATCATTCCGATGTGATGGCCACCCGCGCCACCGGTTTCGCGCTGCTCGCCGCCAACTCGGTGCAGGAAGCGCAGGACATGGCCGCCATTGCTTCAGCCGCGACACTGGCCGGCCGCATCCCGGTACTGCATTTCTTCGACGGCTTCCGCACCTCGCATGAAGTCGCCAAGATCACTCCCTTGCCGGACGACGCCCTGCGCGCGCTGTTCGACCCGGCCCTGATCGACGCCCACCGCCGCCGCGCGCTGTCGCCGGAGGCCCCGGTGCTGCGCGGCACGGCGCAGAACCCGGATACCTTCTTCCAGTGCCGGGAAGCCCAGAACCCTTGGTACGACGCCTTCCCGGAGATCGTGCAGCAAACCATGGACCGTTTCGCCACGCTGACCGGCCGGCCGTATCGCCTGTTCGACTATGTCGGCGCGCCGGATGCCGAGCGGGTTATCGTGTTGATGGGTTCGGGCGCCGAGACGGTGCAGGAAACGGTGGACGATCTCGTCGCCCGCGGCGAGAAAGTCGGCCTGCTCAAGGTGCGCCTCTACCGGCCGTGGGCGCCGGCCGCCCTGCTCGCCGCGCTGCCCGGCAGCGTGCGCCGCATCGCCGTGCTCGACCGGACCAAGGAACCCGGCGCCGATGGCGAGCCGCTGTTCAAGGACGTGCTGGTCACCCTGGCCGAGGACGCCGCCCGCCCCGCCCCGCGCTTCACCACCCCGCCGCGCGTGATCGGCGGCCGCTACGGTCTGGCCTCCAAGGAATTCACGCCAGCCATGGTCGCCGCCGTCTTCGCCGCACTGGCCGAGCCGCAGCCCAAGCGCCGCTTCACGGTCGGCATCGACGACGATGTCACGCAACTGTCGCTTCCCTTCGACCCCGCCTTCCGCACCGCCGCGAGCCGCGCCCATTTCGCTGCCGTGTTCTACGGCCTGGGCTCGGACGGCACGGTGTCAGCCAACAAGAATTCGATCAAGATCATCGGTGACGAAACCGCGCTGTTCGCCCAAGGCTATTTTGTCTACGACTCCAAGAAATCCGGTGCGATGACCGTCTCGCACCTGCGTTTCGGCCCGCAGCCGATCCGCTCGGCCTACCTGACCGGCGATGGCGACGCCCGCTTCGTCGCCTGCCACCAGCCGCATTTTCTCGAAACGCACGACCTGCTTGCCCACGCCGCACCGGAAGCCGTCTTCCTGCTCAACACCGAGTTGCCCCCCGAGCAGATCTGGGACAAGCTGCCGGCCCGTCTGCGCCGGCAGATGGCAGCCAAGCGCATCCGCTTCTATGTCATCGACGCCTACCGCGTGGCGCAGGAGGCCGACATGGGCCGGCGCATCAATACCGTAATGCAGACCTGCTTTTTCGCCATTTCCGGCATCCTGCCCCAGGCGCAGGCCATCGCCGCGATCAAGGGCGCGGTCGAGAAAACCTATGGCCACAAGGGGCGGCGCATCGCCGAACTGAATTACCGGGCCATCGACCGGACCCTGGCCTGCCTGCACGCCGTCGCCGTCCCCAGCGATGACCGCCCGCCCGACGAAGCCACCGCGCCGGCCATTGCCGTGGACGATTTTGTCCGCCGCGTCACGCTGCCCTTGATCGCCGGCCACGGCGATACGCTGCCCGTCTCCTGCTTCCCGCCTGACGGCACCTGGCCGACCGGAACCGCGCGCTACGAAAAACGCAACCTGGCGCTGCAGATTCCCGTATGGGACGAGGCGCTCTGCACGCAATGCGGCAAGTGTGTCTTCGTCTGCCCACATTCGGCCATCCGCGCCAAGGTCTTCCCGGCCGAGGCGGTGGCCGGCGCACCGGCCACCTTCAAGCATGTGCCAGCACGCAGCAAGGATTACCCGGCCGGCAGCCGGATGAGCTACCAGGTCGCCCCCGAGGATTGCACCGGCTGCACGCTGTGCGTCGAAGCCTGTCCGATCCGCGACAAGTCCAACATCTCGCACAAGGCCCTGAACATGGCGCCGCAAGCGCCGCTGCGTGAACCGGAAGCAGCCAATTGGGCGTATTTCCTGAGCCTTCCCGACCTCGATCGGCAAGACGCCAAGCGCACCGTGCTGCCCAGCGCCATGCTGCGCCCGCCCTATTTCGAGTTTTCCGGCGCCTGCGTCGGCTGCGGCGAAACCCCGTACATCCGGCTCGCCACGCAACTCTTCGGCGACCGCATGCTGATCGCCAACGCCACCGGCTGCTCGTCGATCTACGGCGCCAACCTGCCGACCACGCCCTATTGCAAGGACGCCGAGGGCCGCGGCCCGGCCTGGAGCAACTCGCTGTTCGAAGACAATGCCGAGTTCGGCCTTGGCCTGCGTCTGGCCACCGACAAGCTGGCCGAGGCAGCCCGCCGGCAGTTGCAGGCACTGGCCCCACACCTCGACCCGGGGCTGGTCGCCGGTTTGCTGGAGGCCGATCAATGCAGCGAAACCGGCATTCACGAACAGCGCGCGCGCGTCGCAACCCTGAAGGCGGCGCTCGCCGCGCTCGGCACGCCGGCCGCCGGGCAGCTCGCCGCCCTGGCCGACAGCCTGATCCGGCGCAGCGTCTGGATCATCGGCGGTGACGGCTGGGCCTACGATATCGGCTTCGGCGGCCTTGATCACGTGCTGGCCTCGGGACACGACGTGAATATCCTGGTGCTCGACACTGAGGTTTATTCCAACACCGGCGGCCAGAACTCCAAGGCCACACCGCTCGGCGCCGTCGCCAAGTTCGCGGCCGGCGGCAAGCCGAATCGCAAGAAGGATCTGGCGCGCATCGCGATGGATTACGAAAACGTCTTCGTCGCCCAGGTCGCCTACGGCGCCAAGGATGTCCATACGCTGAAGGCTTTCCTCGACGCCGAGAGCTACCCCGGCGTCTCCCTCATCATCGCCTACAGCCCGTGCATCGCGCACGGCGTCGATCTCTCGAACAACCTGCGCCAGCAGGATCTGGCCGTGAAGTCCGGCCATTGGCCGCTGCTCCGCTACGACCCGCGCCTGCGCGCGCAGGGCCGGAATCCGCTGTCGGTGGATAGCGCCCCGCCGGCCATTCCCTATCACGAATTCGCCCAGCACGAGGCGCGTTTCACCGTGCTCGAACACCACAACCCGGATGCCGCAAAGGCGTTGATGGAAGAAGCAGAGCGCACGGCGCGCGCGCGCCATCGCGCCTACACCGAACTGGCCGCGCTGGCACCGGCGGCCATCCCGACGCACGAGGAGAAGCCCGATGCCTGACCTGCGTACCTGCTATCTCGGCCTGACGCTGAAAAACCCGATCGTTCCTTCCTCGACGCCACTCACCCGCGACGGCGATGCCGCGCTGCATCTGGAAGATGCCGGTGCCGCCGCGATCGTCCTGCATTCGCTGTTCGAAGAGGACATCCGCAACGACGAGCGGATGATCGACCGCTTCCTGATCCACCCTGAGCGTTTTGGCGAAGCGAGCGGCCATCTGCCGGCCCGCCGCGATTACGCCAGCCGCCTCGACCGCTACCTGGGGCGTATCGATTACCTCAAATCACGCCTCGAGATTCCCCTCATCGCCAGCCTGAACGGCGACTCCCTGTCCGGCTGGGTCGAACTGGGCCGCGAACTCGAAGCGGCCGGCGCGGACGCGCTGGAACTGAATGCCTGGCATCTGCCGGGCGATGCGGAGGAATCGGGAAGCAGCGTCGAAGACCGTTACCTGACGCTGCTCAGCGCACTGCGCGCCTCGGTCAGCCTGCCCATCGCCCTCAAGCTGTCGCCCTTCTTCTCTTCGCTGCCGCATTTCGTGCGCCAGGCGGCGGCAGCGGGAGCGGCCGGCATCTCATTGTTCAACCGCTTCTTCCAGCCGGACATCGATCTCGACACCCTGAGCGTCATCGACCGGGTCCAGCTGTCCACCTCGGCCGACGGCCTGCTCGCCATGCGCTGGATAGCCCTCCTGCGCGGTCAGACCACGCTGACGCTGGCCGCCTCGGGAGGCGTGCATACGGCCGATGACGTGCTGAAGATGCTGCTCGCCGGCGCCGACGTAACCCATGTCGCCAGCGCCATCCTGCGCAACGGCCCCGACCACATTGCCCGGATGCTGGAGGGGGTTCAGGCCTGGCTGAGCGAGCATGAATACGCCTCGATCGAACAGCTCAAGGGGTCGATGAGCCAACGCAATCATCCCGACCCGGCCGCCTATGCCCGTAGCGCGTATCTCAATGCCATCGACAGCTTCACCCCGCCGGCCGGCGTCCGATACTGACAAATGGCCAAAACCCCCTGTTTTCACGGGGTTTTCCGGCCGCCCCGCCGCGTTCGGCCCGCCGTTCTTTTCGGCGCATTTTTAGCAGGTATCAAAGCTGGGCCACCCCTTCGGCAAATACCATCGGCCGGCCAAACAATTTCCGAAAGGGGGAAAAACAATGAGTGGCGCTTTCACCAAGTCGATGGCGCGGAACATTTTTTACGGGGGGACGGTTTTCTTCTTCCTGTTGTTCCTGGCGCTGTCATTCGACACCCATTCGCAACTGCCGAAACGCGACATGCGGGCCAACATCACGCCGCAGGTTGCCGAAGGCAAGAAGCTGTGGGAAGTCAATAACTGCATCGGTTGCCACACCCTGATGGGTGAAGGCGCCTACTTCGCTCCGGAACTGGGCAACGTCGTTGTCCGCTACGGCGAGGAAGGCACCAAGGCCTTCATCCAAGCGCGTCCGAAAGAGGGCATCCCGGGGCGCCGCAGCATGCCGCAGTTCAACTTCACCGACGAGCAACTGAACGCCATCGTGGCCTTCCTGAAGCACGTCAATTCGATCAACGACGCCAACTGGCCACCTAACAGCCAAGGCTGATCGAGAGGAGAACGCAAACATGCAATACAAATCCCAAGCGGTTGCCAAACCCTACTTCATCGCGGCCATCGGCCTGTTTGTCGGTCAGATCCTGTTCGGCCTGATCCTCGGCCTGCAGTATGTGCTCGGCGACTTCCTGTTCCCGGCCATTCCGTTCAACGTGGCCCGCATGGTCCACACCAACCTGCTGATCGTGTGGCTGCTGTTTGGCTTCATGGGCGGCGCCTACTACATGATCCCGGAAGAATCCGAAACCGAACTGTTCAGCCCGAAACTGGCGCTGGCCATGTTCTGGATCTTCCTGGTCGCCGGTGCGCTGACCATCGTCGGCTACCTGGCCGTTCCCTACGCCACCCTGGCCGAGCTGACGGGTAACAACCTGCTCGAAACCATGGGCCGCGAATTCCTGGAACAGCCGCTGCCGACCAAGCTCGGCATCGTCGTCGTCGCACTCGCCTTCCTGTTCAACATCACCCTGACCGTGCTGAAGGGCAAGAAGACCTCGATTTCGATCGTGCTGCTGCTCGGCTTGTGGGGGCTGGCCGTCTTCTTCCTGTTCTCCTTCTACAACCCGGTGAACGTCGTGATCGACAAGTTCTTCTGGTGGTGGACGGTGCACCTCTGGGTGGAAGGCGTCTGGGAACTGATCCTCGGTTCCTTCCTGGCCTTCGTGCTGATCAAGACGACCGGTGTGGACCGTGAAGTGATCGAAAAGTGGCTGTACGTCATCGTCACCCTGACGCTGATCACCGGCATCATCGGTACGGGCCACCACTACTTCTGGATCGGCACGCCGGAATACTGGCAGTGGTGGGGTTCCATCTTCTCCGCGCTGGAACCGATCCCCTTCTTCGCCATGACCGTGTTCGCCTTCAACATGGTCAACCGCCGTCGTCGCGAACACCCGAACAAGGCGGCCGTGCTGTGGGCCCTGGGCACCGGTGTGATGTCCTTCCTCGGCGCGGGCGTGTGGGGCTTCCTGCATACCCTGGCGCCGGTGAACTACTACACCCACGGTACCCAGATCACCGCCGCGCACGGCCACATGGCTTTCTATGGCGCCTACGCCATGGTCAACCTGATGATGATCTCCTACGCCATGCCCATCCTGCGCGGCCGTGCGGCCAACAGCAACAAGTCGCAAGTGCTGGAAATGTGGTCGTTCTGGCTGATGACCGTCGCCATCGTGTTCATCACGCTGTTCCTGACCGCCGCCGGCATCCTTCAGGTTTGGCTGCAGCGCGTTTCCGACGCACCGCTGCCGTTCATGGTAGCCCAGGACAAGATCGCCCTGTTCTACTGGATGCGTGAATGGGCCGGTGTCGCCTTCCTGATCGGTCTGGTCGTCTATATCGCCAGCTTCTTCGTCGGCGGCGAGGAAAAGCCCGCCTGAGCCTCGTTTCTGCCTTCCGGCACAGAGGGCGCGGTTCTGTGAACCACGCCCTTTTTCTTTGGGCCAGATCAAGGTTTTCCGCATCCCCTTGCCCTTACGATCATGCCCATGTCGAACGCCACCGCCCTCCCGCCTTGTCCAGCTCCTACGCCCCGCCGCCTGCCCGGCGACCTCGCCATCTGGGTCTTCATCCTCTCCGAAATGCTGGTCTTTGCGGTCTTCTTCGCCGCCTACGCCTTCGCCCGGGCGAAAAACGTCGCGCTGTTCAACGAATACCAGCAGACGGTCAATCGCGACCTCGGCGCGCTGAACACCTTCCTGCTCATCACCGGCTCGTGGTTCGTGGTGCGTGCCGTGCAGGCGGCGCATCGCGATGACCTGCCGGCAGTGCCGCGCAACCTCCTGCTTGGTTTCCTGTGCGGCGGCGGTTTCCTGGCGGTAAAGGCGATCGAGTATGCCGCCAAGTTCGGGGCCGGCATCACGCTGTCGACCAACACCTTCTACATGTTTTACCTCTCGCTGACCTTCTTCCATTTCATGCATGTCATCCTCGGCATGGTGATCCTCGCCATCCTCTGGATGCAAGCCCGCAAGGAGGCCTACAGCAGCCGGGATGTCCACGGCCTGGAGAGCGGCGCCGCGTACTGGCACATGGTCGACCTGCTGTGGATCATCCTTTTCCCCCTTGTCTACGTGATGCGCTGATCATGGACCTGCTGAAGAACCCCGCCCATCGGGCCTGGCTGGTGTTGATGGCCGCTACCGTCATCACCTGGTACCTCGGCGAGGTCGGTGCCGCCGGCACGGTGTCCATCGTGGCCATGCTGCTCATTGCCTTCATCAAGGGCCGCTTGGTCATCCTCGATTTCATGGAACTGCGCGAGGCCCCCCGGATGTGGCGCCTTCTGCTCGAAGGCTGGCTGATCGGGGTCTCCGGCCTGATTCTGCTTGCTTACTGGATATCCCTGACATGAACGATCTGCCCTTCTACGAACCGTCCGGCAACGAAATCTCCCTGTTCGAGCACGCTTTCCACCAGCGCCTGCCCTTGCTGATCAAGGGGCCGACCGGCTGCGGCAAGACCCGCTTCGTCGCCCACATGGCTGCCCGCCTGAGACTACCGCTGTACACCGTCGCCTGCCATGACGACCTGACAGCCGCCGATCTGGTCGGTCGCCACCTGATTTCCGACAAGGGCACCTACTGGTGCGACGGTCCGCTGACCCGCGCCGTGCGCGAGGGCGGCATCTGCTACCTCGATGAAGTGGTCGAGGCACGCAAGGACACGACCGTCGTGCTGCACCCGCTGGCCGACGATCGCCGCATCCTGCCGATTGACCGCACCGGCGAAACGCTGGAAGCACCAGCCAATTTCATGCTGGTCGTTTCCTACAACCCGGGTTACCAGAATCTGCTGAAGGGTCTGAAGCCCTCCACCCGCCAGCGCTTCGTGTCGATGAGCTTCGACTTCCCGAGCGCCGAGCGCGAGGTGTCCATCCTGATCGGTGAAACCGGCTGCGACGCCGATCTCGCCAAGCGCCTGGTCGGCATCGCCAAGGCCTTCCGCGCCCTGAAGGACCGCGATCTGGAAGAAGTCGCCTCGACCCGCCTGCTGGTATACGCCGCGACGCTGATCAAGTCCGGCTTCGATGTGTCCGCTGCCTGCCGCGCCGCCCTGGTCGAGACGCTGACCGACGATCCGGAAACCATCGACGCCCTGATGGAAATCGTCAATGCCACGTTCGGACGCTGAAACCGGTTACGACGAGAAGATTCCCGGCCAGAACCTGGCCGTAATCGCCGAATCCCTGTTTCTCGGCAATCTGCTCATCGTGCCCGGCGTCTGCTTCGCCGTCCTTTTCTGGCTCTGGCTGCGCAACAAGGACGACGCGCCGCCCCTGGCCCGCCAGCACCTCAAGCAGACGACTTACGTCAGCCTGTGGGGCGGCATCCTGATCGTCGTCTTCAGCGCCGTTTTCATCGCCCTCGGCGGGTTGCACTGGGAATGGACCTGGGTGGTCGTGATCCTGTATTTCACCTGCATCCACTCCACCCTGGTCATGTTCGGCGCCTTCGCGCTGGCCAAGGCCCTGGCTGGCCAAACCTGGCGCTACCCGCTGATCGGCCCGGCCATCGAGCGCGACGCGGCATGAAGAAGCCGCCCCTGCAGCGCGCTCGGCTGCTGGCGCAAATGGGTTTCTTCGCGCTGTTTACGGTCACACCGATCTTCGACCTGTTCCGTTACGACCTGACCGAGCGGCACGCCTATTTCCTGACCATGCCCTGGCACCTGGGCATCGATGACCTGATCGCCGGCACGGGCGATCCGAAGGCGGCAGCGATCAACATCATTCTCTACCTCTTCCTGCCCGTGCTCGGTACGCTTGGATTGATCATCGGCGTTGCCTGGAAATGGGGCCGCCTCTACTGCGGCTGGCTCTGCCCGCATTTTTCGGTGGTCGAGACGATCAACCGGCTGATGCGCTTCGCCACCGGCAAGCATTCGGTCTGGGACAAGAAGCAGACCCCGCCGTGGGAACCGGACGGATCCCCGATGCCGCGCGATGGGCGCTACTGGTTTGCCGTCGTGCCGGCGGCCATCGCTTTCGCCTTCGCCTGGTCCGTCGTCGGCCTGACCTACCTGATGCCGCCGTTTCAGGTCTATCACGGCCTGTTCCACTTCACCCTGTTGCGCGGCGAGGTCATCTTCCTCGGTGCCGCCACGACGGTCCTGACCCTCGAATTTCTCTTCGCCCGCCACCTGTTCTGCCGCTACGGCTGCGCCATCGGCATCTTCCAAAGCTTTGCCTGGATCATGAACAAGAACGCCATGGTCGTCGGTTTTGACCGCTCGCGCCTGAGCGATTGCGCCGATTGCATGCAGGGCTTTGGCACGGCAGACCTGCCCGCCGGCAGCGCCTGCGACGCCGTCTGCCCGATGCGCCTCAAGCCGCGCAACCTCAAGCGCTGGATGTTCGCCTGCACGCAATGCGGGCAATGCCTCTCGGCCTGCGCGACGACCAATCGCGACAACCCGAACGGCCCGCTCCTACGCTGGGTCAGCAATGATGCCGCCCGGCGCAACGAAGCCGGTTTTTCAGCGCGATCAAATACGGACGAGGATGCCGGAGGCAGAATCTGACCCATGGAAGAATTCATTGGCAAAATCTGGCACAACTGGATCACCAGGGCTGCAGGCGGCCATTACCCGCAAGCCGCAGTCAAACTGGCCGACGTGGAAAAGACGGCCGGCATCCTGTTCCGCGCCTTCGGCGGCGAACCCGGCCTGAAGGTGGCGGCCGCCACGGCTGAACACCATGGCGCCCGCCGGCACTGGCTGCAGCGCCTGGCCGGCAGCAACGAAAAGGTCTCGCAGGCCCGGCGCGACGCCGAAACCCTGCGCCTGCCACCGGAAATCGCCGCCTTCCCGGACAAGTCGCTCAACCGCGACCTCTACCTGTGGCTTTCGGCCCTAGCTGCCTGTGACATTGCCCGCCACCGGCCCTGGTTCATCCGCAACCAGCAGGCCACCCTCACCGCCCTGCAGCGCTATCCCGGCCTGCGCCCCCGTTATGAACGCCTGGTCGACGCGCACCTCGCCCACCGGATCCCGCCCGAGGAAATGCAGGCGGACGAGGCCGCGCAGGAAACCGCCCTGCGCCAGGCCATGCGCCAACCCGGCAGCATCGATGGCCTGCCGCCGCTCAGTTCCAAAAAATCCCGCCCGCCGCAGCCGGTTCTGCTGTGGCTGATCGCGGCCGATCAGGCAACTGCCGGCCGCCTTGCCGACCCGGACGACGCCTTGCCCCCGGAAGGCAGCGGCAATCCGGAGATCGCCAAGGAGGCGCACAAGGCCGAGCAGGTCGAGACACCCGAGAACAAGAACCCGATGCTCTACATGTTCCGGGCCGAAAGCCTGCCGACCTGGGCAGAATACGTGCGGGTCAACCGGGCCTACGACGACGATGAAGACCCGAATGCCAAGGATGCCGCCAAGGATCTCGACCAGCTGTCGCTGACCCGCGACGGCCAGACCGCCAAGTCGCGCGTCAAGTTCGATCTCGACCTGCCCTCAGCCGCCGAGGACGACACCCCGATCGGCCCCGGCATCGCGCTGCCGGAATGGGATTACCGCAAGGCGGTGATGCAGGAGAAGCATTGCCTGATCCAGCCGATGATCGCCCGCGACGCCGAACCGGCAGATCTGCCGGCCGAACTGGCGGCGACCGCCAAGAAACTGCGCGGCCAGTTCGCCGCCCTCGCCCCACAAAGGCGCTGGCTGAAGGCGCAACCGGATGGCCCGGAACTGGATGTCGATGCCTGCGTACGCAACCATGCCGACCGCGCCGCCGGCCACCCCCCGGATCGCGGCGGCTTTCTGGCCCAGGCCCGCTGCGAGCGCGACCTCGCCTGCCTGCTGCTGGCCGATCTGTCGATGTCCACCGACGCGCCGATTTCGAACAGCCACCGCATCATTGACGTGATCCGCGATTCGCTGCTGCTGTTCTCGGAAGCTCTGACCGCGACCGGCGACCGCTTCGGCATCTACGGTTTTTCCTCCCTGCGCCGGCAGAACATCCGTTTTCACCTGCTCAAGGATTTCGGCAAGCGCTACGACGCCGCCTCACGTGGTCGCATCCTGGCCGTCAAACCCGGTTACTACACCCGGATGGGAGCCGCCATCCGTCAGGCTGCCAACATCCTGTCGGAGCAAGCGGCCAGCCGCCGCCTGCTGCTGATCATCACCGACGGCAAGCCGAACGATCTCGATCTCTACGATTCCCGTTACGGTATCGAGGACACCCGGATGGCCGTCCATGAGGCGCGGCGCATGGGACTGACCCCCTTCTGCGTCACCATCGACCGCGAGGCCGGCTCCTACCTGCCCTACCTGTTCGGACCGGCCGGTTTTTGTGTCATCCGCAAGCCGGAAGAGCTGCCTCGACGTCTGCCTCTGCTTTACGTGCAACTAACGCGCCAGTGAATAGTCATAAAGAAGTATTGCATTCGAACTAATCGGATGCCAACATCGGCCGTCCTCAACCAGCTGCACTTGACCATGCACGGAAATCATCCGATCAACATTGAAGCCCTGTTGACGCACGTTCCGCTTTTCAACAGCCTGGCCCCGCAGGAAATCTCCCGCATCGCCCGTGGAACGCGCGAGATTCACGTCAGCAAGGGGGATATTGTGTTCCACAAGGGGGATGCCTGTACCGGTTTCCACCTACTGGTCTATGGCCAGATGAAGCTGGCCTTCACCTCCCAGCAAGGCAGTGAAAAGGTGGTCGAAATCCTGACGCAGGGCCAGAGCTTCGGCGAAGCCATCATGTTCATGGACAAACCGTACATTGTTTTTGCCCAGGCCCTGACCGACTCCCTGCTGCTCCATGTCTCGAAGGCTGCCGTGTATGAGGAACTGCAGCGCGATCACAACCTGTGCCGCAAGATGCTGGCGAGCATGGCCATGCGTCTGCATCAGCTGATGGCCGACGTCGAATCCTACTCCCTGCACTCCGGCAAGCAGCGCATCATCGGCTACCTGCTGCGCGAACTGCCGGAATCCGACCATAACGGGATCAACGTGGCGATCACGCTGCCGACCAACAAGGGCGTCATCGCCTCCCGCCTGAACCTGACGCAGGAGCATTTCTCGCGCATCCTGCACGAGCTGACCGAACTGGGCCTGATCAAGGTCGAAGGGCGGAAGATCCACATCCCCAGCGTCGCCAGGCTGCGCCAGCACGAGGGCTGAAGCCGGCCGGTCCCGGCCTTCGCCCCCCCGCCGGAAATGCACAAAGGCGGCCGCAGCCGCCTTTTCCGATCACGCGACAGGGCGCCTCACGCCATCAACGGGACGATCAACAAGGCGACCAGGTTGATGATCTTGATCAGCGGATTGACCGCCGGGCCCGCCGTATCCTTGTAAGGATCGCCGACGGTGTCGCCGGTTACGGCCGCCTTGTGCGCATCGGAACCCTTGCCGCCGAAGTGGCCATCCTCGATGTATTTCTTGGCGTTGTCCCAGGCACCGCCGCCGGTGGTCATCGAAATGGCGACAAACAGGCCGGTGACGATGGTGCCGACCAGCAGGCCGCCGAGAGCCTGCGGGCCAAGCGCCAGGCCGACGACAATGGGCACCGCGACCGGCAGGATCGAGGGGATCATCATTTCCTTGATCGCCGCGACGGTCAGCATGTCGACCGCGCGGGAATAATCCGGCTTGGCCGTGCCGTCCATGATGCCCGGAATTTCCTTGAACTGGCGGCGTACCTCCATGACCACGGCGCCGGCCGAACGACCGACCGCTTCCATGGCCATCGCCCCGAACAGGTAGGGAATCAGGCCGCCAATGAAGAGGCCGATGATCACCATGTGGTTCGACAAATCGAAAGTAATGCCGGTCAGACCGGCCGCTTCCAGGCCATGGGTGTAGTCGGCGAAGAGCACCAGCGCGGCCAGGCCGGCTGAACCGATGGCATAGCCCTTGGTCACGGCCTTGGTCGTGTTGCCGACGGCATCGAGTGGATCGGTGACATTGCGCACCTCCTTCGGCAGTTCGGCCATTTCGGCAATCCCCCCGGCATTGTCGGTGATCGGACCGTAGGCATCGAGCGCAACCACAATACCGGCCATCGACAGCATGGACGTCGCCGCGATCGCGATGCCGAACAGGCCGCCCATGGCGAAGGCTGCGTAGATCGCGATACAGACGGAAATCACCGGCAGGGCGCAGGCTTTCATCGACACGCCGATACCGGCAATGATGTTGGTCGCGTGACCAGTCTGGCAGGAGGAAGCCACATGCTTGACCGGCGCGTAGTCGGTGCCGGTGTAGTACTCGGTGATCCAGACCAGGGCAGCGGTCAGTACCAGGCCGACGACGGAGCAGCCGAACATCGAGGCGGTCGTGATCTTGGCCGCCGGATCGCCGGCACCAATCAGCCACGCGGTCACCGGGTAGTAGGCAGCGAGGGCGAGCACGCCGGCCACGATCAGGCCGCGATAGAGCGCCCCCATGATCTTGCCGCCTTCCGACGTCTTGACGAACATGCAGCCGACGATCGAGGCGATGATCGACACGCCGCCCAGGGCCAAAGGATACAGGACGAGATTCTCACCCAAGCCGGCAAACTGCTTGATGGTCAGCGCCGCCAGCACCATGGTCGCCACCACCGTCACGGCATAGGTTTCGAACAGGTCGGCCGCCATGCCGGCGCAGTCGCCCACATTGTCGCCCACGTTATCGGCGATGACCGCCGGGTTGCGCGGATCGTCCTCCGGAATTCCGGCCTCCACCTTGCCCACCAGATCGGCGCCGACGTCGGCGCCCTTGGTGAAGATACCACCGCCAAGACGGGCGAAGATGGAGATCAGCGAGGAGCCGAAAGCCAGACCAACCAGCGGCTCGATGATGTGATGCAGGTCCGTGCCCCCTGACGTCGCCTTGAGAAAGGCGTAATAACCTGCCACCCCGAGCAGACCAAGACCGACAACCAACATGCCGGTGATCGCCCCGCCCTTGAACGCCACGGCCAGGGCCGGAGCGATGCCGCCGCGAGCCGCTTCGGCCGTGCGCACGTTGGCGCGCACCGACACGTTCATACCAATGAAACCGGCCGCCCCGGAGAGGACGGCCCCGATCAGAAAGCCGAAGGCCGTCAGCCAGCCCAGCTTGGGCACGAGGCCGATGACGAGGAAGAGGATCACGCCAACGATCGCGATGGTCCGGTACTGTCGGCTCAGGTAGGCCGCTGCCCCCTCCTGCACCGCCTTGGCGATTTGCTGCATGCGCTCGTTGCCGGCCGGCAAGGCGAGGATCTGCTGGCTGGAAATCCAGCCATACAGGACTGCCAACACAGCGCAACCAAGCGCCAGTAACAACGCTGCACTCATGACTCCCCCTCTGTGGCTAACAAAAAATCAGATGGCGAATGCCTCCAGCTTCTTGGGCACTGCGATATTTTTCAGGCGGATGTAATCCGGCAGACCGTCGCGGTAAGGCGGCGGCTCCTCCCCGGCAATCAAGGGCTGCAGATAGGCTCGGCAGGCCTCGGTGATATGGAAGCCGTCCGGCGAGATGAACTCCGGCGGCATCTTGCGCTCGACGTTGGCAATCTCGGCCAGCGGCGCATGACCGATCCGCCAGCGATACGGCTTGTCGGCCAGACGCTCGATGGTGGCCATCACCGCATTCTTGCCCTGCAGCGCCAGATCGACGGCGGCAACGCCCAGCGCATGGGCCTGCTCGATATCGGTCTTGGAAGCCAGATGGCGGGCAGCGCGCTGCAGATAGTCGGCCAGCGCCCAGTGATACTTGTAACCCAGCTTGTCCTTGATCAACTGCGCGACAACCTGGCCGACGCCGCCCAGCTGGGAATGTCCGAAGGCATCCTTGCTGCCGGATTCGGCGATCAGCTTGCCATTGGCGTCCGACAGGCCTTCCGACACGGCGACCGTACAGTAACCGTACTGTTTGACGCACGCCTCGACACGGGCCAGGAAACGTTCCGGATCGAAAGGCACTTCCGGGAACAGCAGGATGTGCGGCGGATCGCCAGCCTGTTCGGAGGCCAGGCCACACGCCGCGGTGATCCAGCCGGCATGACGGCCCATCACTTCCATGACGAAAATCTTGGTTGAGGTGCGGGCCATCGAGGCGACATCGTAGCCGGCTTCGCGGATCGACGTGGCGACGTACTTGGCGACCGAACCGAATCCCGGGCAACAGTCGGTGTGCGGCAGATCATTGTCGACGGTTTTCGGCACGCCGACGCAAACGACCGGATAGCCCATCTTTTCGGCAATCTGCGACACCTTCCAGGCGGTATCCATCGAATCGTTGCCGCCGTTGTAGAAGAAGTAGCCGATGTCGTGCGCCCTGAACACCTCGATCAGGCGCTCGTACTGCGCCTTGTGCTGCTCGAGACTCTTCAGCTTGTAGCGGCAGGAACCGAAGGCACCGCCCGGCGTGTGGCGCAGGCGGGCGATATCGGCATCGGATTCGAGGCTGGTATCGATCAGGTCTTCGGTCAGGGCGCCGATGATGCCATCGCGTCCGGCAAAGACTTTCCCGATCCGGTCGGGATAACGGCGTGCTTCCTGGATGAGGCCGCACGCCGTCGCATTGATGACGGCGGTAACGCCCCCTGACTGTGCGTAGAAGGCATTCTTCACCGCCATGATCTACTCCCTTATTTCAGTGCGTCGAAAACGCTCTTGGTGATGGCATCGACATTGCCGACACCGGCAATCTTGCGCACCTTCGGTGCCTTGGCATCGCCTTCCGCCGCCCATTTGCTGTAGAAGTCGACCAGCGGCTTGGTTTGCGAGTGGTAGATCTCGAGACGCTTCCGGACCGTTTCTTCCTTGTCGTCGTCACGCTGGACCAGATCCTCCCCGGTCACATCGTCCTTGCCTTCGACCTTCGGCGGGTTGAACTTGACATGATAGGTACGCCCGGAAGGCAGGTGTACCCGGCGGCCGGCCATGCGCTCGATGATGTCGCTATCCGGCACGTCGATTTCAAGGACGAACTCGATCGGCACGCCGGCATCCTTCATGGCCTGGGCCTGCGGGATGGTGCGCGGGAAGCCGTCGAACAGGTAGCCATTCTTGCAATCGTCCTGGTTCAGGCGCTCCTTGACCATGCCGATGATGACCTCATCCGGCACCAGGCCGCCTGCATCCATGTGCTTCTTGGCTTCCAGGCCCAGCGGGGTGCCGGCCTTGACCTGGGCACGCAGCATGTCGCCGGTGGAAATCTGCGGGATGCCGAACTGCTTGCAAATGAAAGTAGCCTGCGTTCCCTTACCGGCGCCGGGCGCGCCCAACAAAATCAACTTCATGAAATGGTCCCTCTGGTTTTTGATTCGGTTCTGGTTCGTAATTCTTGTTTTCGCCCGTCGTGGCGGGCGTTGGGTGGAGTCTGAAAATTACTCGCTATTTCCGGCACGGTCAAACAGTTTGCGCATCCGCTCGGCATCCTCCGGCGTATCGACACCGGGCGCCGGCGCGGCCTCGATCAGGGCCACGCTGATCCGGTAACCATGCCACAGGGCACGCAACTGTTCGAGCGACTCGAAGTGCTCGGTCGGCGCCACGGCCAAACCGGCATAGGCCTTCAGGAAGCTGGCACGGTAGGCATAGAGCCCGACATGCCGGTAGGCCGGAAAGTGGGCGGGCAGGGTTTCCCCACCGCCTTCGCGGGCAAAATGGTCGCGGGCATAGGGAATCGGCGCCCGCGAAAAATAGGCGGCATCGCCATCGGCCCGGCACACGACCTTGACCACGTTGGGATTGAAGAACTCGGCGGCCTCGGCAATCGGATGCGCCACCGTGGCGATATCGGCACCGCTGGCAGCCAGCTGGCGCGCCGTCTGCAGGATGACGGCCGGCTCGATCAGCGGCTCGTCCCCCTGCACATTGACGATGATGGTATCGCAGCTCCAGCCCCGCTGCGCGACCACCTCGGCCAGGCGGTCGGTACCGGTCGGATGATCGCCACGGGTCATCAGGGCCGCCACTTCGTGGGCTTCGGCCGCCGCGCGAACAGCCGGGTGATCGGTCGCCACCCAGATTTCATCGGCGCCGGACAAACGGGCCCGTTCGGCCACCCGGACGACCATCGGCTTGCCGCCAAGATCGAGCAGCGGTTTGCCCGGCAGGCGGGTGGATGCATAGCGGGCCGGAATGACGACCTTGAACGACAGCCCGGGCATCGCTTACTGCTCGTCCGGCGACAGTTGGCGCGCCTCGTCCTCGAGCATGATCGGGATGTCGTCGCGGATCGGGAAAGCGAGCTTGCAGGGCTTGCAGACCAACTCCTTTTCCGCCTTGCGGTGTTCGAGATTGCCCTTGCAAATCGGGCAGACCAGAATGTCAAGCAGCCGTGCGTCCACGCAGTTTCTCCACGATGAGATCAATAAGGGCCGAGGGCAACTCGGCCTCGACGGGCAAAACCCAAGTCTCGCCCAGGGACAGATGCGCGCATTTTACTGCATCCTTCTCCGTCATCAGCAGCACCCCCTCCCGCGCGAAAGCCAGATCGGCCACGGTATAGCGGTGATGATCGGGAAACGGGTGGGTTTCGCAAACGAGACCCAACCCGGCGAGCGTCGCGAAAAACCTTTGCGGGTTGCCGATTCCGGCCAGGGCATGCAGGCGGCCGCGCTGACGCAAGTCATCGGCGGTGCAGGTCAGCCCGGGGTCATCCAGGCGATAGAAAGCACCGGGTTGCAAACGCATCGTAAAGACCGGGCGGATACCGGGCAGGCGCTCCGGCGCCAGGCCGTTGGCCACGACGGCATCGACCTTCGCCAGTCGTGCCGGTGATTCACGCAGCGGACCAAGCGGCAAGCGCCAGCCATTGCCGATGCCACGGGCGTCGAACACGGCGATCTCGACATCGCGGGCCAGCGCGTAGTGCTGCAGGCCATCGTCGCACAGGACGACATCAACCTCGGGGTGTGCTGCGAGCATGGCAAGGCCAACCTCGCCCCGCTGCCGGCCGACCCACACCGGCACGCCACTGCGCCGGGCGAGCAGCAACGGTTCGTCGCCGACCGTATCGGGCAGCGCATCCGGCAGCACGGGCCGCACGGAATCGTCGCGCCGGCCGTAGCCGCGGCTGACAATGCCGGGATGCCAGCCGCGGGCCTGCAAATGTGCCGCCAGCCAGAGTGTCAGCGGGGTTTTCCCGGCTCCCCCGACGGTAATGTTACCGACCACGATGACCGGCACCGCCAAACGCCGGGGCCTGGCCAGCCAGCGGTTGAGGCCGCTCAGGATGACGTACAGCCCGGCAAGCGGTGCAAGAAGCCACAACGCCGGCGTCAGCCGGCGTCGTTCGAACCATTGCCGCTGCAGCCAGCGCGCAAACATCAGCGGTTCTGCGTGGCGAAGGAAATGTGCGGATAACCCGCCGTCTGTGCGGCCTGCATCACGTCAACCACGCTCTGGTGGGTCGCCTTGGCGTCGGCATTGATCACGATCAGCGGATCCTCGCGGCCGCCCGCTGCCCGGCGCAGGCCGTCGGCGATGCTCTGGACGTCGCTGGCGGCAAGCGGCGACTTGTTGATCAGGATCTGGCCAGCGGCCGTCACCGCCACATCGACCTCGTTCGGCTGCTCGGCCTGCTTGCTGGCATCGGCCGTCGGCAGGTTGATTTCGAGACCGGAAAACTTGGAATAGGTGGTCGTCAGCATCAGAAAAATGATGATGACGAGCAACACGTCGATCATGGGAATCAGGTTGATTTCCGGCTCTTCCCGGTTGCGACCGCGCTGGAAATTCATTGCTCACTTCCGCTCGCCGTGCATGTATTCGACGAGGCGGATCGCCTGCTGCTCCATTTCGACGATGAAGCCATCCACCAGCGCACGGAAGTGCCGCCAGAAAATCAGGCTCGGGATGGCGATGAAAATCCCGAAGCCGGTGTTGTACAGGGCGATGGAAATGCCGTGGGCCAGTTGTTGCGGGCTGCCGGTACCCGGCGCCTGCGAGCCGAAGATCTCGATCATCCCGACGACGGTTCCGAACAGGCCCATCAGCGGGCTGATCGATGCGATGGTGCCGAGCGTGGTCAGGTAGCGGTTCAGTTCATGGGACACAGCGTTGCCGCACTCCTCGATCGACTCCTTCATGATTTCCCGCGACGTATTGACGTTGCGCAAACCGGTGGACAGAACGCGGCCGAGCGGTGAATGGCGTTCGAGCTCCTCGAGCAGCTTTCCGTTGTCAGCACCGCGCTTGAATTCGCCCACCGCGCGCTGCAACAGACCGGCCGGCACCACCTTGCTGCGGCGCAGGGCGACCAGGCGCTCGATGATCAGGGCAACGGAGATGACGGAAGCCAGCAGCAGCGGCCAGATCGGCCAACCGGCCGCCTTTACGATTTCAATCACTTTGTGCGCATCCTCGATGGAAATTTAGCCCGCAATTCTGCACCGCGCCCCGCCACAGGGCAAGCCACCCCATTCCGGGTTTCGCGCCGCTTATCCCCAAAAGCTGTGGATAAGTCTGTGAATCGCTTGTCATCAGATGTGCTAAACCCCAAGCAGCAAAGGAATTTCCCTACCCTGCCAAAAAACGAGGCACTTCGTTTAGACCATTAAAAATCAATTACTTAAATAATCAACAAACTGTCAAGCGGCACACCGCGAAAGCCGCCCCGGGTTACAATCCGGCGATGCCTCCTCTGCCTCCGCCAAACGCCGTCCTCAGCGTATCCAGCCTGAACCGCCTGGTGCGCGACTGTCTGGAATCCGCTTTCCCGCTGACCTGGATCGGCGGCGAGATTTCCAACCTGACCTACGCCACCTCCGGCCACGTCTATTTCTCGCTCAAGGACAGCGCTGCCCAGGTGCGCTGCGTGATGTGGCGCAACCGGGCCCAATTGCTTGGCTGGCGACTGGAAAACGGCCAAAAGATCGAAGCCCGGGCGCTGGTTTCCTTTTACGAGCCGCGCGGCGAGTTCCAGCTCAATGTCGAGACGATTCGCCGGGCCGGCCAGGGCGACCTGTTCGAACACTTTCTCCGGCTTAAGGCGCAGCTCGAAGCCGAAGGCCTGTTTGCCGCCGAAGCCAAGCGGCCGCTCCCCGAATTTCCGCGCCAGGTTGCCATTGTCAGCAGCCTGCAGGCTGCCGCGCTGCGGGACGTGCTGACCACGCTGCACCGCCGGGCGCCCCACCTGCGCCTCAGCATCTTCCCGACGCCGGTGCAGGGCGACGGGGCGGCCAGCCGGATCGCCGAAGCGCTCGACCAGGCCAGTGCGAGCGGCTGTGACGCCATCATCCTGTGCCGGGGCGGCGGCAGCATCGAGGATCTGTGGTCGTTCAACGAGGCGTGCGTCGCCCGCGCCATTCGGGCTTCGGCCATCCCGGTCGTTGCCGGCATCGGCCACGAAACCGACTTCACCATCGCCGATTTTGCCGCCGACCTGCGCGCCCCGACGCCGACCGCTGCGGCCGAACTGGTCAGTCCCGACCGGGACAGTCTGGCCGACCGGCTCGACCGCCTGCACGAACAAATGCAGCGGCGCAGCGAGCGTGCCCTGGCCGACCGCCTGCAACGTCTTGACTGGCTGGGCAGCCGCCTGATCCATCCGATCGAAAGATTGCGCCAGCGTGAGCAGGCGGTGGGTGCGCTCGGTCAGCAACTGCAACGTGCCTTGCAGGGCAAGCGCGACCGGGCGCAGTTGCTCGCCAACGCCCTCCGGCAGCGCCACATGGCGGCCCGCCCCCGGCTCGACCGGCTGGCCAGCCGGCTGGAGCACGCAGCTTACCGGCTGGGCAAGGAGGCCGCCGGACAAATTTCTGCCGGCCACGGGAAACTAAATGCCCTGGCCGGCAGTCTAAAACAGCTGGACCCCCATGCCGTGCTGCAACGCGGCTACGCGTTGGTCATCGGCCCGGACGGACGTGCCGTGCGCGATGCGGCGGCGCTGCGCCCGGGCGACGATCTGGCCGTGAGTTTCCACCGGGGGGCGGCAATGGCCACGGTCAGGCAAGTTGTCGCCCCGGCGGAAGCTGACTAGAATTTTTGTCTCACCCTCAAATACAACGGAGAAAACGATGGAACATCAACTGCCCCAGCTGCCGTACGCCAAGGACGCGCTCGCCCCGCACATGTCGGCCGAGACCTTCGACTATCACTACAGCAAGCATCACCAGGCCTACGTCACCAACCTGAACAACCTGATCAAGGGCACCGAGTACGAAAACCTCGACCTTGAATCCATCGTCAAGAAGGCTCCGGCCGGTGGCATTTACAACAACGCTGCCCAGGTCTGGAACCACACCTTCTTCTGGAACTGCATGAAGCCGAACGGCGGCGGTGCACCGACCGGTGCGCTGGCTGCCGCCATTGACGCCAAGTGGGGCTCCTTCGACGCCTTCAAGACCGCTTTCCAGACATCCGCCGTCGGCAACTTCGGTTCCGGCTGGACCTGGCTGGTCAAGAAGACCGACGGCTCCCTCGACATCGTCAACATGGGCGCCGCCGGCACCCCGCTGACCACCGGCGACAAGGCCCTGCTCTGCGTCGACGTGTGGGAACACGCCTACTATATCGACTACCGCAACCTGCGTCCGAAATTCGTCGAGACCTTCCTGAACCACCTGGTCAACTGGTCCTTCGTCGAAGCCAATTTCGCCTGATCGTCAGACGGGCGCACCAGGAACGCGCCGGTTCCTGACAACATCGGGGGAGCCTCACGCTCCCCTGTTTTTTTGCCCTCGGAATTCCATTGCCCGGCCGGGCAGCGAGGCCGGATGGACCTGCCGCTCCCCGGCCACCCGGCGGGTATGCTCACTTCAGGTGCAGGATGTCTGGCAGAAAAACCTCGGTAACCAGCACGTACTGCCCTCCCAGGCGATGCTGCGAGCGCCGCGCCCACAGACAGGGTCCGACCGGCGCCAGGCTGGCGGCACGGTGGTAGAGCGGATGGCGGGCATCCAGACGCAGGAACTCGATGGCACCGCGCCAGAAGCCGGGGTAAGTAAAGAGCAGCGAGCCGAGTGAGCGGCTGCCGAGACGCGCCATCCAGCGGCTCAGGCGGCCCTTGCCGGAGGCTGCCAGCGTGGTGTGGGCAAAAATCACCGGCCGACCGTCGCATTCGAGAACGACTTCGCGCACCCAGGCCAGACCGTGGGCCACGCCCCCCTCGACCGCCTCATCGGCCAGCGCCATCCCTTTGCCGAAGCGCAGCAGGCGGACGCGGAATTGGCGGCAGTTCCGCTGGCAACGGGCAGTCAGCGAATCGGGTTCGGTCAGCCAGCTGCGCAGGGTAGGATCACCGGCCCAGGCAGGCAGGCGGGACCGCCACTTGCTGCGTTTCATGCGCCCGGCAAGGTCGGTTGAATCGGCGCGCCACGATTGCTGACCATGGCTAGCCGAGGGCAATGAACAAGCCCGTCATTGCGGGCGCGGCGCCCGGTCGACGCCACGGATCTTCATGCCCGGCCGGATGCCGCGCTGGGCGAACCAGCCGAGATTCATTTCCAGCGCAAAGCGCGCCGGGCGGCGGGCGCAATGGTTGTCCTCGGTCTGCGGCTGCATGTCTTCGATATTGATGATCGTTCCCTCGGCATCCATGAAGGCGACCGACAGCGGCAGCAGCGTATTGCGCATCCACATGCAGTGGGTGTTCTCGTGATTGAAGACGAAGAGCATGCCATGCTGCGGCGGCATGGCCTTGCGGTTCATCAGGCCGAGCTGGCGATGCGGGTCGTTGGCGGCCACCTCCGCCTCGATGCGGTGGAAGCCGGCGCTCAATTCGAGCATCGGCATGGCACCTTGCGCCCGGGCGCCACCGCTCAGGGCGAGGACGGCGAGCGCGGCAATCGTGCTTTTCTTCATGCGATCTTTCCTTGCAAATCCCGATAGCTGCCTTCGATCTGGCGCCATGCACCGAGTGCCAGGCCATCCAGCGTCGCCGCCCCGATGGCGGCCCGAATCAGACGCAGCGTAGGATACCCGATGGCGGCGGTCATCCGCCGCACCTGGCGGTTCTTGCCCTCGCGGATGCGGATTTCCAGCCACGTCGCAGGGATCGCCGCCCGGTAACGGATCGGCGGGTCGCGGGGCCAGAGGCTGGACGGCTCGTCGATGCGGCGCACGCGGGCCGGCAAGGCGGTGAAATCGGTCAGGCGGATGCCGGCCCGCAGCTTGTCCAGGGCGGCCTCGTCGGGCACCCCCTCGACTTGTGCCCAGTAGGTTTTTTCCAGTTTGTAGCGGGGATCGGCAATCCTCGCCTGCAGCCTGCCATCGTCGGTCAGGATCAGCAGGCCCTCGCTGTCGGCATCGAGCCGCCCCGCCACATAAACATCCTTGACCGGGATGAATTCATTGAGTGCCCGCCACCTGCCTTCCGGCGTGAACTGGCTGAGAACGCCGTAGGGCTTGTTGAAGAGGAGAATGCGGGACACGGCGGCAATCGAAACGAAAGCCGGAATTCTCGCCGATTTAACCGCCGCCGTCAGTTCCTTGGCGGATGCCGGCCGCCAGCACCCGCCGATCAGAGACGCAATTCAGTGCGTGCCGCCGGGCCGGCCCGCTGGCGTCTGCGCCCGCTCCTCCTGACGAATGTGCTGCATGGCATAGCGTGCAATGTAAATCGCCATGACCAGAATGAAGGCAATCGTGAACAGGCTGAGCAAGCCAATATCGGAGGTGAACAACAAATCCCATGCCATGATTTTCTCCCTGAGCAATGTCGCGAAGCAGGATGCTTCGCAAGCATTTCAGCAAAAACCATACCCAAAACAGGGTTTCATCCGGCTTACCGGAAGAAGCCCGGGCCGACAGCCTCAAACGCCCATACCATGGGCATTTCCGGCCACATCAGGCAGCCGGCGCAGATGCCGGCCGCGGCCACACCTGGGCGCCCACTGCCAAAAATGGCAAGCCCAAAGACATTTCATGCCATTATTGACCCACCCTCACCTGGCAGCACAGGGGGAAACCAGCCGCAGCACAGGGCACGCCAGGCGGACAGAGCCCGGCAAGCCCCGATGACCTGCCGTCAGCATGGCCATGAATCGACGTTTCCGACACCGGGAGGTTGAGCGGGAAACGATCCGCCGCCGGCTGGCTTCCAGGCCAGACAAAAGCGAGAGACATGCCAAGCCAACAAAAAGGCCAACTGATTGAAAATCAGCGAGTTGCAACACCTCTCCCGATGACGCAACCAATCGCCCTGTCAAATCCGGCACTTTTGCTGCGCATCGCCGCCAGATCTGTCACAGCGACCATTCAGTGGCTGGTCCCTTCCGACCGGGTGATCTTGTTCCAGACGTTGTACTTGCCTACCGGTTTCTTCATTGGCAGGCGCTTGACTTCCTTCAGCGTCTGCGCGTCGTAGATGATCAACGCGCCGTCCATCTCCCACAGGCTGGTCAGCACATACTTGCCGTCGCGGGTGAATTCGGCGTGGGCGAAGGTCTTGCCCGGCACCGGCTTCAGCTCGGCAACGATTTCCAGGGTTTCCTTGTCGATGATCTGCATGGTGTCCTTGAATTCCTGGCTCATCATCGAATCGGTCCAGGCATAGCGGCTGTTCTCGTGGCTGCGCATGAAGAAGCCGGGGCCGCGCGTCCTGACCTGCTTGATGGTCTTCCAAGTTGCCATGTCGATGATGCTGACCAGGCCTTCGTTGAGGTTGGGCGTCGCCATCACGGTGCGCTCACCCATCTTCCAGCTGATGCCGGAGCCAAGATGCGGCATGCCCGGCAATTCGAGGTCGGCGATCTTCTTGCGCGCATCCAGATTGACCACCTGGCCGCTCACCGCCGCCTTGGCCTCGTTGCGCGAGGCGCCCATCACCTCGTCGTAGCCCTGCGTGAAGTAGAAATCGTCGAGGTAGTCGTCGAGTTGCGTGCGCACCGGGTTGAGGAAACCGGGCAGGAAGGCGCCTTCCTTGTACTTGAAGTCATGGATCATGCCAGCCGGGATGTCGTCCGCCTTCGGGTTGTAGGAAATCTCCCAGACTTCCTTGACGTCCTTCAGCGCGGCGACGAAGCTCTGGCGCGGACTGGCGTCATAGACGGCCGACACGCGGGACGAGACCTTGCCTTCCTTGTCGGCCACCGGCAGCAGCTTCTTGAAATGGAGATCGGCATCGAGGATGACCAGGCTGTGCGGCAGATAGTTGGCCACCGCGACCCACCGGCCGTCGCCTGACACGGCGGCGTTGCGGGTGTTGATACCGGCCCGCACTTCGGCCACCACCTTGAGGTTCCACAGATCGAACTTGGTGATCCAGCCATCGCGCGAAGCAAAGAACACGTAGCGGCCATCCGGCGTGAACTTCGGACCGCCGTGCAGCGCATAGCGCGACTGGAAGCGATGGATCGGCTCCAGCTTGTCGCCATCGAGGATGGACACATGATGATCGCCGCTTTCGACAACCACGAAGAGGTTGAGCGGATCGGCCTTGAACACCGGCTTGTCGGGCAGGGGCTGCTTTTCGTGCACGATGCGCGAGGCGCTGATCTCCTTTTCGCCCCAGACCGGCATCGGCTTGATCGGTGTGTAGGCGTAATCGACCAGCGCCTTGATCTCCCCGGCCGACAGCTTGTCGCCAAAGCCCAGCATCTGACTGGCCGGCCGGCCCTCGCGGATGACCTTCTCGGCTTCCGGCTTGCGCAGGCGCGCCAGATTTTCCGGCAGCAGCGCAGGCCCGATGCCGCCCAGGCGATCGGCGCCGTGGCAGGCGGCGCAGTGCTGCTGGTAGTTGGCCGAGGTATCGGCCGCTTCGGCCAGTTGCGCCATGCCGATCAGGAAATAGGCGGCAAAGCCAGCCGGGATCAGGATTTTCCAGTGACGCATGCAATTTCCTCGTCGCTCAGGTAGCAACCGGGGTCTTCCGCCCACGGATTGCCGGTCAGTTGCTGGGCACGGACACGCGTGTTGCCGTTGCAGATTTCCAGGTAGGCACAGGTGGCGCAGCGCCCCTCGACCGCCCGCGGGTGGCGTTTCAGGCCGGCCATCAGGGAATCCGTGATATCCGGCCAGATCTGCGAGAACGGCCGATCCTTGACGTTGCCGAGGGTGTGGTGCCACCACATGGTGTCGGGATGCACGTTGCCCAGGTTGTCGATGTTGGCGACATTGACACCCGACGCATTGCCGCCCCACTGGCGCAACTTGGCCTCGACATGGGCCGCCTTGTCCGGGAAGCGCTGGCGCACCCAGTGCAGGAAATAGACGCCATCGGCATCGTTGTTGCCGGTGGTGAACTCCTTGTTCAGGCCGCGCTGCTGGTAGTCCCAGCAGGTGTCGAACAGCAGGTCCATCGCCCAGCGCGTCAGCTGGTGGTGCGCGTCGTCCTGGCGGTTCTTGTTGCCGCGCCCGGCGTAATTGAGGTGGGAGAAATAAAAACGGTCGATGCCCTCCGCCTCAACCAGCGTCAGCAAGGCCGGCAGGTCGCGGGCGTTGTCCTGCGTCATCGTGAAGCGCACGCCGATCTTCAGGCCGAGGTCGCGGCACAGGCGGATGCCCTTCAGCGACGCTTCGAAGGCGCCCTCCCGCCGGCGGAACCGGTCGTGCGTTTCGCGAATGCCGTCGAGCGAGACGCCGACATAGTTGAAATCGCATTCGGCGATCCTGCCGATATGGCTCTCGTCGATCAGCGTTCCGTTCGATGACAGCCCGACGTAGAAACCCTTGGCCTTGGCACGCCGGGCGATGTCGTAGATGTCCGGCCGCAGCAGCGGCTCGCCGCCGGACAGGATGAGAACGGGCACCCTGAAGTCCTTGAGGTCATCCATCACCGCATAGACCTGTTCGGTACTCAGTTCGCCGGGGAAATGGGTGTCGGCAGAGATCGAGTAGCAATGCTTGCAGGTCAGGTTGCAGCGCCGGATGAGGTTCCAGATGACAACCGGGCCGGGCGGATTGCGTTTCGGCCCGAGCGGCGTGGGGGCTGCGATCTCGGCCATGTACTGCGAAATTCGGAACATGCGGCATCCTCGCGACAAGTTCGGCTATTGCAACCGAAGCGCCGCTCGCCGGCCTTGACCTGAGTCAATCGCGCGAAACCGGTGGGCGAACGGGCGCGCCGGCGATGCCTGCGAAACGGCGTGCGCGGCCCCGGGCATCCGGCTCGTCAAGCATGGGCCGGATTTTTCGCCGCGCGGTCATCGTTCCGGCGCGCCGCCCGTTATGGGGGGAGGAGTATACTTTCGCGATGACTTCGAACACACAGCACCATGCCGGCCTTGATCCGGCTGTTCCCGCCCGCTGGGCGGCCGATGTCGAATCCCGGCTGGCTGCGGGCGAGGCGGTGCAGGCCTGCCTGGAAACCGACCTCGATCGCGACCTGAAATTTGCCGATGGCCTGCTGCTGGTCACCAACCGCCGCCTGCTGGCCTGCGCCGCCGGTCAGACGGACTGGCAGGAATGGCCACTGGACGCCGGCCTGCAGCTGGTGCACCACGACCATGCGGGCGTCGGGACGCTGACCCTGCTCGATGCCAAAGGCCGCCTGGCCACCTGGCGTTACACGCTGGCCCGCAACCTGGCCGCCTTGCACGTCATCGCCGAATTCGAACTGCACCGCGACAGCATGCTGTCCGGCCAGCCGGTCGTCCGGCCGGGCGAGGCGCTGTGTCCGAAGTGCAAGACGCCGCTGCCACCGGGCGAGGATGAATGCCCGATCTGCAACCGCGAATCGACCGTCGCCCCGTCGACCTGGACGCTGTTCCGCCTGTGGCGCTTCGCCCGCCCCTACCGCTGGCAATTGTTCCTCGGTTTTGCGCTGACGCTGGCCTCGACCGCTGCGACGCTGGTGCCGCCCTACCTGACCATGCCGCTGATGGACAATGTGCTGATTCCGTTCCAGAACGGGCAGCCGATCGACTGGGGTCTGGTCGCGATGTATCTCGGCGGTCTGCTCGGTGCCGCCATGCTGGCCTGGGTGTTGGGCTGGATCCGCACCTACATCCTGTCGCTGGTGTCCGAACGCATCGGCCGCGACCTGCGCACGCAAACCTACGAACATCTGATGGGCCTGTCGCTCGAATATTTCGGCGGCAAGCGCACCGGCGACCTGATGGCGCGGATCGGCAACGAAACCGACCGCATCAACATCTTCCTGTCGCTCGATCTACTCAATTTCGCCACCGACGTGCTGATGATCACGATGACCGCCGTCATCCTGTTCAGCATCAACCCCTGGCTGGCCCTGGTCACGCTGCTGCCGCTGCCCATCATTGGCTGGCTGATCCATTTCGTGCGCGAAAAGCTGCGCACCGGCTTCGAGAAAATCGACCGCGTGTGGGCGGAAGTGACCAACGTGCTGGCCGACACCATCCCCGGCATCCGCGTCGTCAAGGCCTTTGCCCAGGAAAAGCGGGAAGCCGACCGCTTCCGCGCCGCCAACGAGCACAACCTGGCGATGAACGACAAGCTGAACAAGACCTGGTCGCTGTTCACGCCGACGGTGACGCTGCTCACCGAGGTCGGCCTGCTCGTCGTCTGGATTTTCGGCATCTGGCAAATTTCCAAGGGCGACTCGACCGTCGGCGTGCTCACCGCCTTCCTCGCCTACATCGGCCGCTTCTACACCCGGCTCGATTCGATGAGCCGTATCGTCTCGGCCACCCAGCGCGCGGCGTCTTCCACCAAACGCATTTTCGACATTCTCGACCATGTTTCCAGCGTGCCGGAGCCGGCCAACCCGGTACATCTCGCCAAGGTCACCGGCGAAATCGAGCTGAAGAAAGCCAGCTTCCGCTACGGCACGCGCGCCGTGACCAAGGATGTCGACCTGGTCATCAAGCCGGGCGAGATGATCGGCCTGGTCGGTCACTCCGGCTCCGGCAAATCGACGCTGGTCAACCTGATCTGCCGCTTCTACGATGTCACCGAAGGCCAGGTACTGATCGACGGCGTCGATGTCCGTTCGGTGCCGGTCGCCGAATTCCGCCAGCACATTGGCCTCGTCTTGCAGGAGCCCTTCCTCTTCTTCGGCACCATTGCCGACAACATCGCCTACGGCAAGCCCAATGCAACACGCGCCGAAATCATTGCCGCCGCCCGCGCCGCGCACGCCCACGAGTTCATCCTGCGCCTGCCGCACGGCTACGACTCACTGGTCGGCGAACGCGGCCAGGGCCTCTCCGGCGGCGAGCGGCAGCGCATCTCGATCGCCCGCGCGCTGTTGATCGACCCGCGCATCCTGATCCTCGACGAAGCCACGTCGGCCGTCGATACGGAAACCGAAAAGGAAATCCAGAAGGCGCTCGACAACCTGGTCAAAGGCCGCACCACGATCGCCATCGCCCACCGCCTGAGCACCCTCCGGAAAGCCGACCGGCTGGTCGTGATGGACCGCGGCCGCATCGTGGAGATCGGCAACCACGATCAGCTGATGGCTGCTGAAGGCCATTATCACAAGCTCTACATGGCGCAGGCCCGGAACGTCGATACCGAGGACGCACTCCCGCGCGCCCCCGAACTGCCGAAAGCCCACGCGGAATAAACCATGGCCAACGTCAATTTCCAGATTCATTGCGACACTTTCGGCCGCCTCGTCCTAACCGACGCCGATGGCAACCGCCATGAAGGTGTCACGCCGGTGCGTGCCTTCCCCATTACCGCTCCGGACGAAGGGCTGTCGCTCATCAATGCCGAAGGTCACGAGGTCGGCTGGGTGGATCATGTCGCCGACCTGCCGCCCGCCATTCGCGACATGGTCGAAGCCGATCTGCGCAGCCGCGAGTTCGTGCCGGAAATCGAGCGCATCCTGGCCGTTTCCAGCTTCGCCTGCCCGAGCACCTGGCAGGTGCAGACCAACCGCGGTCCGGCCCAACTGCTCCTGAAGGGCGAGGAAGACATCCGTCGCCTGTCGCAGACCCGCCTGCTGATCGCCGACGCCCACGGCATCCAGTTCCTGGTCCGCGACCTGACGCGCCTCGACAAGCACAGCCGCAAGCTGCTCGACCGCTTCCTGTAAGCCACCGTGTAACGGTCCGTACGGAACGGTGACAATTTTGCACAGGCGTCAGCCGAAAGCGGCGCGAAACCGTTAATAATGTCGAAATATCCTCGTGAACAACGCCGGTTCGCCCGGTTAAAGCAGAGCGCATGAAAAGACAAGACATCGTTTTCAAGGACTCGATCTCCCTCAAGGGGCCGAGCATCTGGACCTACCCGCCGTGCATCGAGACCTGGATCGACATCGGCGAGCTGGAAGACTATCCCTCCGACAAGATTCCCGGACTCTACGACCGGCTGGCCACCTGGCTGCCCGGCCTGGTCGAGCACCGCTGCAACTACGACGAACGCGGCGGTTTCCTGCGCCGGCTGAAGGAAGGTACCTGGACCGGCCATATCCTGGAGCACGTCGTCCTTGAACTGATGACGCTGGCCGGATTGCCGGACGGGTTCGGCCGGACACGCGAAACGACGACGCGCGGCGTTTACAAACTGGTGGTCAGCAACTTCCACGAGGAATGCACCCGCCTGGCGCTGGAAATTGGCCGCACACTGGTGCTCGCCGCGATCCATGACGACCCGTTCGACATCACCGAAGCGATCAAGCCGCTGCGCCGCATGGTGGACCGCAAGTATCTCGGCCCATCGACCGCCGCCATCGTCAGCGCGGCCGAAGCGCGCAAGATTCCGCACATCCGCCTGCTCGACGACGGCAACCTCGTCCAGCTCGGCTACGGCGCCGCGATGCGCCGCATCTGGACGGCGGAAACCGACAGCACCAGCGCCATCGCCGAGACCATCTCGCGCGACAAGGATCTGACCAAAACCCTGATTTCCTCGGTTGGCGTGCCGGTGCCGGAAGGCCGCGAAGTTGACAGCGCCGACGATGCGGTCGAAGCCGCCGAGGACATCGGCTATCCGGTGGTCGTCAAACCGACCGACGGCAACCACGGACGGGGCGTCTTCATCGACCTGACCAGCCCCGACGATGTGCGCAAGGCCTACGCCATCGCCGTCGAGGAAGGCTCCGGCGTGCTCGTCGAACGCTCCATTCCGGGCATCGAGCACCGCCTGCTGGTCATTGGCGGCAAGCTGGTCGCCGCCAACCGCAGCGACTTCATCACGGTGACCGGCGATGGCCGGCACACGGTGCAGGAGCTGATCGACACCCAGGTAAACACGGACCCGCGCCGCGGCAACACCGAACTGCACCCGCTGTCCATCATCCGGATCGACACCGCCGCCCGGATCGAACTCGAACGCCAGGGCCTGAGCGCCGATGCCGTGCCGGCTGCCGGCCGCGAAGTGCTGATCCAGCGCAACGCCAACCATGCCTTCGACTGCACCGACGACGTGCATCCCGAAACGGCGGCCATTGCCTCTCTCGCAGCCCGCGTTGTCGGCCTCGACATCGCCGGCATCGACCTCGTCTGCCAGGACATCGCCCAGCCGCTGGCCGCCCAGGGGGGGGCCATCGTCGAAGTCAACGCCGGTCCCAGCCTGCTCATGCACATCAAGCCCGGGGTCGGCAAGCCGCGTCCGGTCGGCCAGGCCATCGTCGACAACCTGTTCTCCGCCACACAGACCGGCCGTATCCCGCTGGTTGGCGTCAGCGGCACGCATGGCAAGACGGCTGTTGCCCGCCTGGTCGCCCACCTGCTCTACCTGTCGGGCGCCTTCACCGGCCTGGCCTGCAGCGACGGCTTGTTCCAGAACCGTCGTCAGGTGCAGAAAACCGATGCCGCCAACTGGTCGGCCGGCCGCCGCCTGCTGCTCAACCGCGCCATCGAGGCGGCCGTGATCGAGAATGGCGCCGAAGTCATCCTCGGCCAGGGCCTGGCCTACGACCGCTGCTCGGTCGGCATCGTCACCAACATCGCCCCCGACGACGAAGACCTGTCGCGCTGGGATGTCCAGCCAACCGGTGGCGAGTATTACACGACACCGCGCTCCATCTACCGCACCCAGGTCGATGTCGTCCTGCCCTCCGGCTACGCTGTCCTCAACGCAGCCGACCCGCTGGTCGCCGATTTCGCCGAACTGTGCGACGGCGAGGTCATCTTCTTTGCCGCCGACCCGTCCTGCCTGAAGCTGGCCGAGCACTTTGCCGCCGGCAAGCGCGGCGTGACCGTAGCCGACGGACGGATCATCCTGCGCACCGGCAACGACGAGATTCGCCTCTGCCGCCTCGGCGACGTGCCCGCCATCGGCAAGGCCAAGAAGCCAACAGACATCGCCAATGTGCTGGCCGCCGTCGCCGCCGGCTGGGCGCTCGGTCTGACCCAGGAGGTCATCACCACCGGCGTCAAGACCTATGGTCTGGAACTGCCCGAACCGGAAGCCCTGCTGCCGCTTCAGGCCAAGAAGCCGCTGCGCGCGGCCGTGAAATAACAAGGAACAACGCGTCATGGACGTTTCCCGCATTCGTGCCCTGCGCGGTCCCAACCTGTGGAGCCGCCACACCGCCATCCAGGCCATCGTCCGCTGCGACGGGGCCGAAGTCGCCATTGCCGACCTGCCTGGCTTCGAAGCCCGCCTGCGCGAGCGCTTCCCGGAACTCGGCGACCTGATCCCCTCCGATCATCTCGACACCGTCTCGCTCGCCCACGCCCTGGAGTTCTGCGCCCTTGGCCTGCAAGCCCAGGCCGGCTGCCCGGTCACCTTCAGCCGGACAACGCAGACGGTCGACCCCGGCGTTTTCCAGGTCGTCGTCGAATACTCCGAGGAGGACGTCGGCCGCCTCGCCTTTGCGCGCGCCGAGCAACTCTGCCAGGCCGCCCTCGACGACACGCCCTTCGACCTCGAGGCGACGCTGAAGGAACTGCGCGAGCTGGACGAAGATATCCGGCTGGGCCCCTCGACCGGCGCCATCGTCGCGGCCGCCGTGGCGCGCGGCATTCCGTTCCGCCGCCTGACGCAGGGCAGCCTCGTCCAGTTCGGCTGGGGCAGCAAGCAAAAACGCATCCAGGCAGCCGAAACCAGCTTCACCAGCGCCATTGCCGAAGCCATCGCGCAGGACAAGGAACTGACCAAGAACCTGCTGCACGCCGCTGGCGTCGCGGTGCCTTACGGCCGTCCGGTCGAGGACGAGGACGATGCCTGGAAGGCCGCGCAGGAAATCGGCCTGCCGGTCGTCGTCAAGCCGCAGGACGGCAACCAGGGCAAGGGCATCTCGGTCAACCTGACCAGCGAAGAACAGGTCCGCAAGGCCTACCGCGTCGCCATTGAATTCCGCGACGACATCATGGTCGAGAAATACCTGCCCGGCCACGACTGGCGCCTGCTGGTCATTGGCGACAAGCTGGTCGCCGCCGCCCGGCGCGACCCGCCGCTGGTCATCGGCGACGGCACGCATACCGTTCGCGAACTGGTCGATATCGTCAATAGCGACCCGCGCCGCTCCGATGGCCACGCCACCTCGCTGACCAAGATCCGCTTCGACGAAATCGCCCTCGCCCGCCTGGCCGAACAGGGCTACACGGCCGACAGCGTTCCGCCACGCGGCGCCCGCGTCATCCTGCGCAACAACGCCAACCTGTCGACCGGCGGCACCGCGACCGACGTCACCGACGATGTGCATCCCGATCTCGCTGCGGCCGCGGTGGCTGCCGCGCAAACCGTCGGCCTCGATATCGCCGGCATCGACGTGGTATGCGACACCATCCTCAAGCCGCTCGAAGAGCAGGGAGGTGGCATCGTCGAAGTCAATGCCGCACCCGGCCTGCGCATGCACCTCGACCCGTCCTTCGGCAAGGGACGCGACGTCGGCAAGGCGATCATCGACATGATGTTCAAGGACGGCAGCAATGGCCGCATCCCGGTCGTCGCCATTGCCGGCACCAACGGCAAGACCACCACCAGCCGCCTGATCGGCCGCATCTTCGAAGCCAACGGCCAGCGTGTCGGCATGACCAGCACCGATGGCGTCTACATCCAGGGCAAGCAGATCGACAATGGTGACTGTTCCGGCCCGCGCAGCGCACGCAACGTGCTGATGCACCCGGACGTCGATGCCGCCGTGTTCGAAACCGCCCGCGGCGGCGTCTTGCGCGAGGGGCTCGGTTTCGACATGTGCGATGTCGCCGTGGTGACCAACATCGGCATCGGCGACCATCTGGGCCTCAACTACATCACGACGGTCGATGAACTGGCCGTCGTCAAGCGCGTCATCGTCGAGAATGTCGCACCGCATGGCACTGCGGTGCTCAACGCCGCCGACCCGCAGGTGGCCCGCATGGCGTCGCACTGCCCGGGCGGCATCATTTTCTTTGCCCGCGACAAGGCCAACCCGGTACTCGCCACGCACAAGGCCCAGGGCAAGCGCGTCGTCTATGCCACGGAGGAAGGCATCGTCTGCCAGGAAGGTCGCAAGAGCCAGCGCATTCCGTTCTCCAGCATTCCGCTCACCCGCAACGGCAGCATCGGCTTCCAGGTCGAGAACGTGATGGCAGCCACGGCGACCGGCTGGGCGCTCGGCCTCGACTGGGCCATCATCGAAAAGGCGCTTTCCGGCTTCGTCAGCGACGCCCATACCGCGCCCGGACGTTTCAATATCTTCGACTACAAGGGCGCGACGCTGATTGCCGACTACGGCCACAACCCGGACGCCATGCAGGCCCTGGTCCAGGCCGTCGAGAGCATGCCGGCGGTGCGCCGCTCGGTGGTGATCAGCGGTGCCGGCGACCGGCGCGACGAGGACATCCGCCAGCAAACCGAAATCCTGGGCAACGCCTTCGATGACGCAATCCTCTATCAGGACGCCTGCCAGCGCGGCCGCCAGGACGGGGAAGTAATCGGCCTGCTGCGCGACGGTCTGAAACATGCCAGGCGAACCCGCCGTATCGACGAGATCACCGGCGAGTTCAAAGCCATCGACCTGGCGCTCGAACGCCTGCAGCCCGGCGATCTGTGCCTGATCCTGATCGATCAGGTGGAAGAGGCGCTGGCCCACATTGCACAACGGATCCGCGAAGCCTCCTGAAAAGCCCCGCGGCCCCGCATTTGGGTACCCAGCCCGGCCTCGGCCGGGCTTTTTGCTCACCCCCGCCGCACGCTTGCCCTCCCCCCTCCGCCTTACGGTCTCTATAATCGTTTCATGTTCGCTTTCCCCCTCGATCGCTTCCTGTATGTCGCTTTGGCCGTCGCCATCGGCTTCGTCCTGTGGCAAGGCCTGGCCCCGGAAAGCCAACCGGAAGCAAGCGCCGTGTCATCCGAGGCGGTGGACTGGGGGCATCAGGCCTTACGGCCGCTGGTGGTCGAAGCAAAGCCGCTGAGCGAAAAAGCCGCTCTCGGCCAACGTCTCTTCTTCGACCGCCGCCTGTCGCGCGACGACACCATCTCCTGTGCCAGCTGCCACAACTTCGCGCTGGGTGGCGCCGACCGGCAGCCTGTCTCGCTTGGCATGGCGGGCCGCCGGGGAAACATCAACGCGCCTTCGGTCTTCAACACCAGCCTGCATGTCGCCTGGTTCTGGGATGGCCGGGCGAACAGCCTGCAAGAACAGGCGGCCGGGCCCGTGCATAACCCGGTGGAGATGGATTCCAGCTGGGACGCCGTGGTTGCCAAGCTCAAGGAGGACATCTTTTACCGTACTGCCTTCGCACGCCTCTACCCGGACGGGATCAGCGGCGCGAACATCGCTGACGCCATTGCCCATTACGAGCGCACGCTGCTGACGCCGAACAGCCGCTTCGACCGCTTCCTGCTCGGCGACAAGGATGCCCTTTCCTCCCTGGAGCGCACCGGCTACTGGCGTTTCCTCGAACTCGGCTGCGCCAGCTGCCACCAGGGCGTCGGCATCGGGGGCAACATGTTCCAGCGCTTCGGTGTGATGGCCGACTACTTCGCCGACCATCCCCCGACCAAGGCCGACCTCGGCCGCTACAACGTCACCGGCCGGGAAGAAGACCGCCATGTCTTCAAGGTTCCCAGCCTGCGCAACGTTGCCCTCACCGCCCCTTATTTCCACGATGCGTCGGCCGCAACGCTGGAGGATGCCGTCACCATCATGGCGCGCTACCAGCTCGGGCGCGAACTGCCAACGGAGGATCTGCAGGCCCTTGCGGCCTTTCTGCGCAGCCTGACCGGTGAATGGGAAGGCAAGCCGCTCGAATGACCTTCTCGCCTGCGCCCCACCACCAACATCTCGACCAGACGCACGGCCAGATTCGCCTGACGCTGCTCGCCGCCATTCTGTGCATTGCAGCCCTGACCTGGGCCTTCCTGCGCTCGGCCGAGTTGTCGCCGACCCAGCACAATGACTACACCCGGCACCTGCGCGACCTGCGCGAAGTCAATGCCCTGATCGACGGCGAACTGCTGGCCAACCGTCTGGAACTGGTGCGCAACTACGATGCACTGACCAATCAGGTGACCCGCTCGACGGAACTGATCGTGGCGCTCGGCGACGTACCCGATTATCTCCCGCCAGCAGCTCGCCAGGCGATCGGCAAGCAGCTTGACCGGCTCGGCGAAACCCTCGCCCGCAAGGCCGACCTGATCGACCGCTTCAAGCGGGATAATGCCGTCTTGCGCAATTCGCAGGCATTTTTCCCGGTTGCAGCGGCCGACTTGCTCGACCACCGCTCACCGCCAATGCCGCCCGTGCTGCATGAAACGGTCGGCCGCTATGTCCGGGAGATGCTGAGCTTTGCCCGCACGCCGAGCGAGGAAGGCGCGCTGCGCATCGCCGGCATTGTCAATCACCTGCGCACCCTGTCGCGTGGCAACGCGGCGGCGCCGGAGATCGACAACCTGCTGCGCCACGGCGCGCAGATCACCGCCCGCCTGCTCGACATCGACCGGTTGATGCAGGAAATCGTCAGTCTCGATACGCGGCAGCAGATGGAAGCGCTGTTCCACAGCTACAGCCAGGGCCACGCCGAGGCAACGCTCGAAGCCTCGCGCTTTCGCCGGCTGCTCTACGCCCTTGCCCTCCTGCTCGCCGGCTTCCTGATCTGGCTTTTCGTCCGCCTCGAGCGCATCCGCCAATCGCTGGCCACCGCCCATGCCGAAGTCAGCGCCCGCTATGCCGCACAACTGGCCGCCGAAAAACAACTTTCCCTGCACGCCACGGTTTTCCACAGCGCGCACGACGGCATCACGCTGACCGACGCCAAGGGCGTCATCCTCGACGTCAACCCGGCCTTCACCCGGATCACCGGCTGGGAACGGGACGAAGTGGTCGGCCGCAACCCGCGCATGTTCAAGTCCGGCAAGCACGACGAAGCGTTTTACCAGGCCATGTGGCAGAGCATCCGCGAAACCGGCAGCTGGCGCGGCGAGATCTGGAATCGCAACAAGCTCGGCGAAATCTATCCCGAACTGCTGTCGATTTCCGCCGTCCGCAATCCCGAAGGCGAAATCACCAACTACGTCGCCGTCTTCGCCGACATCCGCCGCATCAAGGCTCAGGAACGCCAGCTCACCCAGCTCGCCTACTACGACGCGCTGACCGAGCTGCCCAACCGGGTGCTGCTCTCCGACCGCCTGAACCAGGGCATCGCGCAGGCCCGGCGCAGCAATTCGGCCATGGCGATCTGCTACCTCGATCTCGATGGCTTCAAGCCGATCAACGATACCTGGGGCCACCAGGTCGGTGACAAGGTGCTGATCGAGATCGCCGGCCGCCTGCAATCCGCGCTGCGCGGCGGCGACACGGTCGCCCGCCTGGGGGGCGACGAGTTCGTCCTCCTCCTGCAGGGCATCGACGGCCAGCAGCACCTGACCGAGGCTGCCCGTCGCCTGCTCAGCCTGATCGCCCTGCCGCTCACCCAGGCACCTGGCGGGATAAGCATTTCGGCCAGCATGGGCATCACGCTGTTCCCGAACGACGAATCCGATCCGGATACCCTGCTCCGCCACGCCGACCAGGCCATGTATCTGGCCAAGGAGGCCGGCAAGAACAATTTCCACATCTTCGACACCGAGCAGGACAAGTTCAAGCGCAGCCGCCAGGATCGTTTCCAGCGCATCGAGCAGGCGCTGGAAAATGGCGAATTCATCCTCCACTTCCAGCCCAAGGTCGATCTACGAGCCGGCGAGGTGGTCGGCGCCGAGGCGCTGATCCGCTGGCAGCATCCGGAACGCGGCCTGTTGCCGCCGGCCGATTTCCTGCCCCTGATCGAGGATGACGACCTGATCAAGGCGGTCGGCGACTGGGTCATCGAATCGACGCTGACGCAGATGGAAGCCTGGCGGCGCGAAGGCTTCATCCTGCCAGTCAGCGTCAATGTCGCCGCCCGCCAGTTGCAATCGCCGGAGTTCGTCGAGAAACTCAAGGCGGCACTCTACGTTCACCCGGATGTGGCCTGCCACCTCGAACTGGAAATCCTCGAAACCGCCGCCCTTGAGGATATCGCCAAGAGCTCGCGGGTGATCGACGAATGCCGGATGCTCGGTATCCGCTTCGCCCTTGACGATTTCGGCACCGGCTACTCGTCGCTGACTTACCTGAAGCGCCTGCCCGCCGAGACGATCAAGATCGACCAGAGCTTCGTGCGCGAAATCGTCAATGACACCCACAGCCTGGTGATCGTGCAGAGCGTTATCGGCCTGGCCCGTTCCTTCCAGCGCGAGGTGGTCGCCGAAGGCCTGGAAACCGTCGAACACGGCCGCCTGCTGCTCCAGCTTGGCTGCGACAAGGCGCAGGGCTACGGCATCGCCCGCCCGATGCTGGGTGATGACTTCGTGGACTGGGCGCGCGCCTGGCGCCCGCCGGAAGAATGGCAGTCGCTGAGCGGGATCGACTGGCACGACGCCGTCTACCCCATGTTGATCGCCGAAACGACGCACCGCAGCTGGGTCGAGTTGCTGTCCCAGGCCATTGCCACCGACCAGCCGATTCCGCACCAGCAACTGCACGATGCCCGCTTCTGCCAGTTCGGGCGCTGGTTGGCCAGCGAGGGGGCCAAGAGCCTGCCCCATACCCGGCTACCGGCCTTCCTGGCGATCGACGCCCCGCATCGGCAGGTGCATGCCCTGGCCGAGCGGATCGATCAGCACTGGCGAGCGGGCGACCTGGCGGCGGCGAAAGCCTTGCTCCCCGAACTGTGGGCAGCACGCGATGCGGTATTGAAGGCCTTGCGCGACCTGCAGATTGCGATCAGCACCAACCGTCCGGCGGGCGAATAGCGCGAACGGCTTCAGCTGCCGATGCGCAGACCACTCTTCTTCAGAATGCGGGTCGAATAAAGGATATCGCTGCCGCGGCAGGCTGCGCCGAGCAGGCAACGGATTTCCGCGGCCTTGGCTGCACATTCGTCGCGCGAGGCGCCGTGCACCATGGCAAACAGGTTGTAAGGCCAGGCCGGCCGAGCCCGCGGCCGGCGGTAGCAGTGGGTGACGAAATCGAGGCCACCGATGCGCGCCCCCAGTTCATCGACCACGGCATCGTCAACATCCCATACGGTCATGCCGTTCGCCGTCCAGCCGATGGCGTAATGGTTGGGCACCGCACCGATGCGACGGATCACGCCACTGGCCAGCATGGCCTGCAGGCGGCGCATGACCTCCTCGGCCGGGATGCCAAGCTGTTCGGCAATGACATGGTAAGGCCGCGCGACCAGCGGCAGGCCGCCCTGGGTGGCGACGATCAGGGCGCGGTCGGTGGCGTCGATCATGCCCGGGCCTCCAGTTTCATTTCGACGAAAAACTCCCGTTCCTTCGGGAAGGCATAGACCGGCAGGCCGGTCTCCTGTTCGATGCGGGCGATGGCTTCGGCCATGCCGGCCTTCGTTTCGGTCGCGAGCACAAACCACATGTTCAACGCATGCTCGCGACGATAGTTGTGCGCCACCTGAGGCAGGGCATTGACCATGGCGGTCACCTCGTCATAGCGTACTTCCGGCACGGCGAGCGCGGCCAGTACGAAGGCACCGCCCATTTCCTCGATCTGGAACATCGGCCCGAAACGGGTCAGCACCTTGTCGGCCAACAGCTGTTGCAGGCGGGTGAGCAGCTCAGCCTCGCTGACCCCCAGGCGGCCGGCCGCCTCGGCATAGGGCCGCTCGCAGACCGGAAAATCGCCTTGCAGGGTGGCGAGAATCTGCCGGTCCAGCGGGCTCAGTTCAGGCATAGCGGGCACCGTTCTGCTTGAAGCGGGTCAGCGAAAACAGGATGTCGTAGGCGCAAGCATCCAGGCCATACCGCTGCTGCAACGCGGCAATCGTTGCCTCGACCTCGCCGCGTTCGCGGCCGTGGATCATGCAGAACAGGTTGTAGGGCCAATCCGGCAGGCAGCGCGGCCGGCGGTAGCACAGGGTGACGGTAGGCTCCTCGGCCAGGGCGCGGCCGATCTCGCTAACCCGCTCGTCGGGGATGTCATGCACCAGCATGGCATTGGCCCGGTAGCCCAGTTCGTGATGACGGACGACAACGCCGAAACGCTTGATCGCGCCCTCCTCCAGCCAGCGGCGGATGCGGCTGAGCACATCGCCTTCCGAGGTGCCGATCCGCCCGGCAATCAACTGGAAGGGGCGGATGAACATCGGCAGCCCCTCCTGCAGCACGGCGATCAGGCGGCGCTCGATTTCGCCGATCGGCTGGGCGGGCGCCACCGGCCGGGCCGTCGCCGGCTTCGGACGGGCCGCGCCATTCAGTGAAAAACCGAGGTCGATGTGGAATTCCTCCAGCAACGGCAAGGCCATCAGCGGGTAGCCGGCAGCCTGCTCGATGGCCCCGAGCGTCGCCTGCAGCCGCCCTTCGCTGCCGGCGGTGACGACGAACCACAGGTTGTAGCGATGCTCGCGCTCGTAGTTGTGGTTCACCTCGGGAAAGCGATTGACGACGGCCGCCACGCTCGCCAGCTTGTCCGGCGGCACGGCCATCGCCGCCAGCGTCGAGGCGCCGATGCGCTTGGGTGCGAAAACGGCGCCCACCCGCGAAATCTTGCCGTCGCGCCGCAGATGCTCCAGCCGGCCGAGGACGACCCTCTCGGCAACGCCGAGGCGCGAGGCCAGCTCGGCAAACGGCGCCGGGCAGAGCGGGAAATCGCGCTGAAAGTCGTTCAGCAGATGGAAGTCGAGCGTGTCGTCCATGCCTCAGAAACCGATACGGGCAGCCCGCGACGTGAAGAAGATGCCGGACGGGTTGTCCGCCGCGATTTCGCCCAGTTTGGCAAACGTTTCGGTATGGTAGATCACCACCTTGTTGTCGTCACGCGCCGAGAGCCAGACATGCTCGCCACGCGGGGCGAATTCCATGTGCAGGATGCCCTTGCCCGGCTCCATGCGATGCACGACCTGACCGGCCAGGGTGTCGATCACATCGACCTTGCCGTTGTCGGGAAAGGCAAAATTGACCCAGATCTGCCGCCCGTCCGGCCGCGCCATGACGAAGACCGGCTGGCCACGCACCGGAATGCGGCCGACTTCCTGCCAGGTCGCGACATCGACCACCAGCACCTCATGGCGCCCGATCGCCGGCAAATAGGCCTTGCCCTGGGCCACCGACCAGCCACGCAGGTGCGGCATCTTGAAGACCGGCCGCTTTTCCTGGCCGCGGCCGTAACTTTCGAGAATCTTGCGGGCCCCCTTCTCCGGCTGCCACAAATCGAGCAGGGCAATACCATCCTCGCCGAACAGGCCGGCCATGAAGTAGCGGCCGTCCGGCGTCACCAGACCGTCGTAAGGCTGCAGACCCGCCGGAAAGCGCTGCGTTTTCGGCGCCAGGGGATCGCTGAAATCGGTGACGCGAATCTCGCCGCCCTCGAACAGGGCATAGGCAAACTTGTTGCCGGCCGTATCGGCCAGGCCGACGACCTTGGAGAACTGCCCCGGCGCATATTCGGCCGGCACTTCGGAAAGCAGTTCCAGCGTTTCGGCATCGAAGGCCTTGATGCCGCCCGGCGTGTAATTCTGGACGACGACGATGCGGCCATCCTGCGAGATCGAGCCGCCGATGGCATTGCCCGACTGGATCACCCGCTTGACGATCCGGGCTTCCAGCAGGTCGATCTTGGACAGGCCCCCATCGCGACCGAAAAGGTAGGCGTAACGGCCATCGCGGGAATACACGGCAGAAGCGTGCGACAAATCGCCAAGGCCGCTGATGCGGGCATACGGCTGCCGGGTGGAGGTATTGACCAGCGTGACCTGGCCGCTCGAGCGCTCGATGATCAGCCCCAGGTCGCCGGTGCCCCGCAGGGGCGGTGAGGTACAGGCGGTCAGGAACAGGACGAGGAAACAACTGAGCAACAGACGCATCGCGATCTCACTCCGGAAATTTCGTCATCAGTTTATCGACAATCCAGGCCGCTTCGGCTTCGGAGAGGAAGTCCTTCCAGGGTGGCATGGCCGTCCCCGGCCGGCCATGATAGACCGTCGCAGCCAGCCCCTCGGCCGGCTTGTCGCGCAGGGTTTCGGGCAGCAAGCCAGGGCCTAGCCCGCCTTTCAGGGTCATGCCGTGACAGGAGCCGCAGTCCTGACGGACCAGATGAACCAGTTCCTTCTGCCGCTGCGCGTCGGGCTCGCCGGCACACACCACACCCGACAACAGGGACAACCCGATGAGCCATTTATTCGCCGACAACGACAACCCCCTTCATCTCCGGATGCGGCCCGCAGTGATAGTCATGGCGGCCGGGCCGGTCGAAACGCCGTTCCCAGCTTTCCTGCGGAAACAGGCGTTCCGACTCGAAACCGCCCTCGGCCGGAAAAACGATCGAATGACTGGTTCGTTTTTCGTGATTGACCCAGCGGATGCTCTCGCCCGCCTTGATCGTGATGACGGGCGGCTCGAAACGGTAAGCCGCGATGCGGACCTCCGCCACCGGATCGGCCCCCGCCGAAAGCGACCAAAGCGCCAGCAGGAGCGGCGCCCTCGCCATGGGCAGCCATCCGGACTGCGGCGCGATTCCGGATGGCATGGCGCTTACTGCTTGGCGGCCTTCACATCACCATCGGCCCCAAGGCCGATGGTGTGGCCGAAGGAAACGTGGTGGAAGCGGCCCGCCGCGTTGTCGGCGTGGATGGCAATGCCGAACGGCACGGCCTTGCCGGCGGCCAGTACCGCATTGCCCGCCAGTTTGCGGGTAAAGGTCACGGTGTAGGTGTCGCCATTCTTGCTTCCTTCCGCCGTGGCACCGGCCTTGCCACCGCTCATGTTGCGCTTGTCGGTGACGAAACCGTCGGCCACCTTGCCGCCACTCGCCCACTGCATCAGGTCCAGGGCGCCGGCCGTGACGTACTTGGTCTTGTCCTTGCCCTTCGGCATGCCCTTCGAATCCTCGTGACACGAAGCCCAGCAACCGACCTGCTCACCCAGCGGCACCTTGTCGTTCGGGAACATCATGGTGGCCTTGACCTCGTTGTCCTTGTCGGAATGGTCGGCCCCCCCGGCCGGTGCCTTGAAGGTCAGGCGGACATAGAGGTTGTTGGCATCGTAGGCCGCCTGCACGGTGACCGGATAGGTCATCGTCTTCGGCGCGCCCTTCGGTTCCAGTTCCTTGCTGGCCAGACGCTTCAAGTCGAGCGACAGCTTGCCGTCCTCGACGTGGCAGCCGGCACACGACTCGCCTTTTTTCAGGCCGCTGGCGCCGCTGTGTTCCCCCTTGCCCTGCACCCACTCGAACGGGGCGGCGCCCGGGTGGAAAACGTGGATCGTGCTCTTTGCCACCTTGCTCCAGTCGGGCGCGGCCAGGGCGGCCTGCGAACCGAGGGCCATGAAAGCGCCAGCGACGGCGAGGGTAACGATTTTATTGGTCATCCTGTGCACTCCGCAAAAATGAGATGAAACGGCCAACAGCCTCAGATCAGTCACCGTTTCAGATGCTAAGGGGGCTTGCGCCCCCTTGCCTTGCCCAAAATCAAACCATCGGCAATGGAATGGGATTAATAGATATCGTGCTGCGTGTTATAGACGTTGAATTTGCCAGTCGGCGTAATCATCTTCGGATCGGTGATCACCTTCTTGACTTTCAGCGTTGCATCGTCATAAACCACGATCGCCGACTGGTCGGTCTTGCCGCCCCACAGCGAGATCCAGACCTCCTTGCCATCCGCCGAATATTCCGGATGAACGGCGCGCTTGACCGCTTTGGTCGGCGGCAGACCGGAATCCTTGGCGACGTTCAGAATGGCCTTCGGCTTGGACAGGTCGGCCATATCCCACACGGCGACCGACTCGGCCAGATCCTTGTCCGGGTTCTGCGGCGCATCCGCCCATAGATGCCTGGACTTCGGATGCGTCTTGACGAACAGGTTGCCCGGCACATGCTTGATTTCCTGAACGACCTTCCAGTTGTACTCCTTGTACTTCGCATGTTCCTTCTTGTCGGACGGCGTCGAGATCAGGGTCACGACATCGGCACCGAGATGCCCCGTCGCCCAGACCGGACCGAATTTCGGATGGACGAAGTTGGCGCCGCGCCCCGGATGCGGGATCTTGGCCACATCGATCAACGCCGCCAGCTTGCCTTCCTTGGTATCCACCGCAGCAATCTTGTTGGAGGCATTGGCGGCCACCAGGAAGTAACGCTTGGAGGCGTCCCAGCCGCCGTCATGCAGGAACTTGGCGGATTCGATGGTCGTCGTCTTCAGATTCTTGATGTCGGAATAATCCACCAGCAGGATCTGGCCGGTTTCCTTGATGTTGACCACCCACTCCGGCTTGATTTCGGACGAAACGATGGAGGCGACGCGCGGTTCCGGATGGTATTCGCCATCGACGGTCATGCCCCGGGTGGAAACGATCTTCAACGGCTTCAGGGTATCCCCTTCCATGATCACGAACTGGGGCGGCCAGTAGGAACCCGCGATCGCGTACTTGTCATCGAAGCCCTTGAACTTGGAGGTATCGACCGAGCGGGCATCGAAACCGATCTTCAGCTCGGCCACCACGGCCGGCTTTTCCATCCACAGGTCGATCAGGCTCAGACGGCCATCACGGCCGATCACGTAGATGTAACGCCCCGACTTGGACAGACGGGAAATATGCACCGCGTAGCCGGTCTTGACGATGGAACGGATTTCCTTGGTATCGCCGTCGATCAGGGCAACCTCGCCCGTATCACGCAGGGTGACCGAGAAAACGTTCTTCAGGTTGATGTTGTTCATCTGCTTCTTCGGACGCTGGTCAACCGGAACGATGACCTTCCAGGAGTCCATGGTGTCCTTGAAGCTGTACTCCGGCGGCACATCCGGAGTGTTCTGGATGTAGCGGGCCATCAGGTTGATTTCTTCCTTGGTCAGGATGTCGTCGAAGTTGACCATGCCACCATCGGTGCCGTAGCCGATGATCTTTTCCAGGCGTTGCTGACCGAGCTTCAGCGTACCGCCTTCGATCACGTTGCCGTCCTTGTCCTTCTTGCTCCAGTGCGGCTCCAGGTTCTTGCCCGTGGCCCCCTTGCGCAGCACGCCGTGACAGCCGGCACACCGTTCGAAGTAAATTTTCTTGGCCTGCTCCTTTTCGGCGGCGGTCATCGCCGGCGCCGGCTTGGCTTCGTCAGCGAAAGCCGAGCTCATGGCGGCCGCCAAGGCCGTCAGTGCAAGCATCCCCACAAAAGATTTCTTCATCTTTCCTCTCCTAGAAAAAAACGGGTCGCGCCTGAGCCCCCTAGCGCGATGGACGCTAGGTTGAACCTGACGCGAAACTGCATCCTTGATGCTCATCAAGCTTTTTCCCAGAAGAAAACCATAATATTCATAGATTTATAGTCAAAACGGATTATCGGATTAATACTTTTGGACTAAGTCCCCGCCGCACTTGCTCGCCTCCTATTGGCAGGTCGCAGATGGCGCATTAGGATGGCCGCCCAAAGACAAAGGGAAACAATGAACACTCCATCGAAACTGCAAGGTGGCAAGGTCTGGCTGGTTGGCGCCGGCCCCGGCGACCCTGAACTTCTGACATTGAAAGCGGCGCGCCTGATTGCGCAGGCCGACGCCATCGTGTACGACCACCTGGTCGGCGACGGCATCATGGACCTCGCCCGCCGCGACGCGCGGATCATCTACGCCGGGAAGGAATCCTCGAAGCACACCATGCCGCAGGCGGACATCAACCGTCTGCTCGTCGAACTCGCGCGCGAGGGCCTGTCGGTCGTTCGCCTGAAGGGCGGCGACCCCTTCATCTTCGGGCGCGGCGGCGAGGAACTCGAAACACTGGCAGCCTCCGGCATTCCGTTCGAAGTCGTGCCGGGTGTCACGGCAGCCGCCGGTTGCGGTGCCTATTCCGGCTTTCCGCTCACCCACCGCGACCATGCCCAGGCCGTCACCTTCGTCACCGGCCATCTCAAGGACGGTACCGTCAACCTCGACTGGCCGGCCCTGGCGCGCCCCTGCCATACCGTCGTTTTCTACATGGGCATCGGTGCGGCGCATGAAATCTGCCGCCAGATGGTCGCACATGGCCTGCCCGCGACAACACCGGCCGCCGTCGTGCAGAACGGCACGCAAGCCGATCAGCGCACCCTGCTCGCCACGCTCGGCACACTGCCCCGGCGGATCGAGGAATCGGGCATCAAGCCGCCAGCCCTCATTGTCGTTGGCAGCGTGGTCAACCTGCACGAAAAACTGAACTGGTTCGAAAAACCATGAAATATCTCTGCCTGATCGCCGCACTCGTCGCGCTACCGGCCCACGCCTATACACCGGACGAATTGCGCGGTGACTGCCAGGCGGCGGAAGAACTGTACGCCAACCAGAAAAACAGCGACCCCTTCCAGTCGATTCGCAGCGCGCGCTGCATCGCCTACGTCGCCGGCTTCGCCGACGGTTATGCGGTAAGCGACTATCTCGCCGGCCAGGTCGGCATGAAGCTCAATGCCTTCTGCCTGCCGAACGACCCGGATTTGTCGCGGCGCCTGGTGCGCGCCGTGACCATCCACGTCGAGCGCGTGCCGCCAAATACGACGATGAGCACCGCGACACTGGTTGCCGGTGCGCTGGCCAAAGCCTTCCCCTGTTCGGAATCGCTTGAACCGAAGCAGTGATTCAGGGATAATCCGGCCTCCACGCGCCCCGGTGGCGGAATCGGTAGACGCAGCGGATTCAAAATCCGCCGCCGAAAGGCGTGCCAGTTCGAGTCTGGCCCGGGGCACCAGTTACGACAAATCGGCTTTCCTGCGGGAAAGCCGTTTTTGTTTGCCGATTGGCCAGGAGCCTGCCCCATGTCGCTGACCGTCGACGACTTCGATTTTGACCTCCCCTCTGAATTGATCGCCCAGCACCCCGCGCCCGAGCGGGGCGGCAGCCGCCTGCTGCATGTCTACGGCATGCAGCACGACGACCTGCGCTTTGCCGATCTGCCCGGCTTGCTGAGAGCAGGCGATCTGCTCGTCTTCAATGACACCAAGGTGATCAAGGCGCGCCTTTTCGGCCGCAAGGAAACCGGCGGCCAGGTCGAGATCATGCTCGAACGCATCGTCGATGCGACGCATGCCATTTGCCAGATTCGCGCCAGCAAGGCGCCCAGGCCGGGCAGCCGGTTGATCCTGGCCGACGCCTTCACGGTCACGATGACCGGCCGGGCCGGCGCCGACGGCGACTTTTTCGTGCTCGAACTGGCCGGTGACGGGGACTTCTGGGAACTGGCCGAGCGTTACGGCAAGCTGCCGCTGCCCCCCTACATCGCGCACCCGGCCGAGGATGCCGACGAAACCCGCTATCAAACGGTCTATGCCCGCCAGCCGGGCGCCGTGGCAGCCCCGACGGCGGGGCTGCATTTCGACGATGCCATGTTCGATACGCTGCGCCGACAGGGCATCGGGACCGCCTTCCTGACCCTGCATGTCGGGGCCGGCACCTACCGCCCGATGCGTGTCGAGAAAATCACCGACCACCGCATGCACAGCGAACGCTTCGAGATTCCCCCAGCGACTGCCGAGGCGATCGCCGCAACGCGTGCCGCCGGTGGCCGGGTGATCGCGGTCGGCACGACCAGCCTGCGCGCCCTCGAATCGGCGGCGACGGCAAACGGCATGGTGCAGGCGGGCGGCGCCGAGACGGATATTTTCATCACGCCCGGCTACCGCTTCCAGGTCGTCGACCGGCTGATCACCAATTTCCACCTGCCGAAATCGACCCTGCTCATGCTGGTTTCGGCCTTCGCCGGCCATGACGCCATCCGCGCCGCCTACGCCCATGCCGTCGCCGCGCGCTATCGCTTCTTCAGCTACGGCGACGCGATGCTGCTCGAGCCGGCTCAGGACTAACGCCTCTCCCCGGCCATCACGGCGCAACGGCGCGAGCCTGCAAAGGCTTCTGCACCAGGCCGTCGACCTGGAGCAGCAGCTTGGCTCCAGCCGTCAGGCTGCCCAGCCCTTCCAGCCGGTTCTCCCCGGCAGCTTGCAGGCGGATTTCCTGTTTGCTCGTTCCGGCCAACACGGTCAGCTTGCCGCGAGCCGCCGCCGTGTCGAGGGGCTGGCCATGGTTGGTGGCATGAACGACCACCTTGCCGCCCTGGCCGACGATTTCAAACTGCGCCTCGCCGGCCTCGGCGACGATGCCGCCGAACTGCGGCTTGCCATGATCGGCATGGCTCCAGGCGGGCAACGCCGGGGCGGCGAGAATAGCCGCGAGCAGGATCGGAATGAGCGATTTTTTCATGAGGTTTCTCCAGACAGGTTGAATCAGAAGGTTTCATCGCCGCTACGGGCAGCGATGCGTTCGGCCGCTTGCCGGCCAAAAAGCCAGAACAGCGCGGGGGTGACGAAGGTATCGAGCAAGGTGGCGCTGATCAGACCGGAAAAAATCACCACGGCCACCGGATGCAGGATTTCCGTACCCGGCTGCTCGGCCTCGAACAGCAGCGGCGCCAATGCAAAGGCGGCGACCAGCGCGGTCATCAGCACCGGCGTCAGGCGCTCCAGCGAACCGCGAACGATCATCGGCACGCCGAAGACCTCGCCCTCCTGGCGCATCAGGTTGAGGTAGTGGCTGATCTTCAGGATGCCGTTGCGCGTCGCGATGCCAGCCAGCGTGATGAAGCCGATCAGTGCCGCAACCGACAGCGGCTGGCCGGACAGCCACAGGCCGAGCACGCTGCCGACCAGGGCCAGCGGCACGTTGGCCATGATCAGGCCGGCCAGCACCGCCGAACGGTAACGGCTGTAAAGCACCATGAAGATGAGCAGCGCCGAGCCGATGGCGAGCAGCCCGATCAGCCGCGCCGCTTCCTCCTGCGCCTGGAACTGCCCGCCCAGGGTGATGAAGTAGCCCTCGGGCAGCGGAAAGGCAGCCGTTACCCGGCGCAGGTCGGCGACCACGTCGGACAGCGCCCGGCCCTGCACATTGGCCGAAATGACGATACGTCGCCGCCCGTCGTCGCGCGTGATCTGGTTCGGCCCATCGGCATCCTCGATGCTGGCCAGCTTGGACAGCGGGATGCGCCCGCCCGGCGTTTCGATCAGCAGGCCGGCCAGCCCTTCCAGCGAACGGGCGGGTTCCGGCAGACGGACGACGAGGTCGAAACGGCGGTTGCCCTCGACGATCTGCGTCACCTTCTCGCCATCGACCAGGGTTTGCAGGCTGCGGGTGAATTGGGCGGTCGACACGCCATGGCGGGCGGCGGCATCGAAGTCGATGCGCACCTTGATCTGCGGCGCCAGCACCTGCTTCTCGATCTCCAGGTCGGCCAGGCCGGGCACCTGCGCCAGCCGTTCGCGCAGCAGGCCGGCCTGGGCGCGCAAGGTGTCGAGATCCTCGCCGAAGACGCGGATGGCGATCGGCGCCCGCACGCCGGACAGCATGTGGTCGATGCGGTGGGCAATCGGCTGCCCGAGGCTGAGGCTGGCCGGCAGATCCTTCAGGCGCTGCCGGATGTCGGCATAAATCGCCTCCTTCGGCCGGCCGCCGGGATGGAGCGTAATTTCGAACTCGGTGACATGGACGCCTTCGGCATGCTCGTCCAGCTCGGCCCGGCCGGTACGGCGGCCCATGTGGGCGATTTCGGGCAGGCCGCGCAGGGCCTGCTCGGCAGCCCCGGCGATGCGGATCGACTCGGATAAGGTCGCCCCGGGATTGAGGCGCAGCCCCAGGGTGATCGAGCCCTCGTTGAACGGTGGCAAGAAGGTGGTCGGGAAAAACGGCACGGCCGCCGCCGCAAGCAGAACGGCACCGGCCGCCAGCGCGACCGGGCCGCGCGGCGCGGCCAGAACGCCCGCCAGCGCCCGGCGATAATGCCGCTTCAGCCAGACGACCAGCCGGGTTTCGTCCTGCTCGCGAGCGACCAGCGCCGGCAGCAGCCAGGAAGCCAGCACCGGGGTCACCAGCACCGAGACCGCCAGCGAGGCCAGAATGGCGACGATGTAGGCGACGCCGAGCGGCACGAACAGCCGCCCCTCGATGCCAGGCAGCGCGAACAGCGGCACGAAGACGAGGGCGATGATCAGCGTCGCATAGACGATGGCGGTACGCACCTCCAGCGAGGCGGCGATGACCGTCTGGCGCACTGACCACGCTTGGCCGCGGGCGGCCTTTTCCTTCATGCGGCGCAGGATGTTCTCGACATCGACCACCGCGTCGTCGACCAGCTCGCCGATGGCGATGGCCAGGCCGCCCAGCGTCATCGTGTTGATCGACAGGCCCAGCCACTTGAAGACCAGGATGGCGGTCAGGATGGAAAGGGGAATGGCGGTCAGCGAAATCAGCATCGTCCGCAGGTTGCCAAGAAAGAAGAAGAGCACACCGGCCACCAGGCAGGCGGCAAGCAGCAGCTTGGCCTGCAGGTTACCCAGCGACGCCTCGATGAAGTCGGCCTGGCGGAAGATGACCTGCGGCGCGCTCATGCCGGCCGGCAGGCTGCGTTGCAGATCGGCCAGCGCCGCTTCCAGGCGGCGGGTGAGCTCCACCGTGTCGGCCGTCGGCTGCTTCTGGATGCTCAGGATGACTGCCGGGCTGGCCTGCCGGCCATCGTCAAAGCCACCGTCACCCCGCTTGATCGCTGCCCCGAAGCCCACCTCGGCCACCTGGCGCAGCAGGATGGGCTGGCTGCCGCTGAACGTCTCGCGGGCGGTCAGCGCCAGGTTCTTCAGATCATCGAGGCGGGCGCTGCGGCCCAGGTGGCGGATCAGGTACTCCCGCCCGTTGAGTTCGAGGAAGCCGCCCGAGGTATTGGCCGCGAAACCGCGCAGCGCATTCTCGATCTGCTCAAGCGTAATGCCGAGATCAGCCATGCGCCGGGGATCCGGCTGCACCTGGTACTGCCGCACCTCGCCGCCGATCGGAATGACCTGCGACACGCCGGCAATGGCCATCAGGCGCGGCCGCAGCACCCAGTCGGCGTACTCGCGCGCCGCCTTGGGGTCGGCCGCCTCACCGCGGATGGGGATGGCGACCAGCATGATCTCGCCCATGATCGATGACACCGGCCCCATGCGCGGTACGGCACCGGGCGGCAAGCCAGTCTCCAGGGCGGTCAGGCGCTCGCTGACCATCTGCCGGGCGCGGTAAACATCCACCTGCCAGTCGAAGGTCAGATAAACGATGGACAGGCCGGCGCTGGAGATCGAGCGCACGCTGGCGATGCCGGGCAGACCGCTCATCGCCGTTTCGAGTGGCATGCTCAGCAACTGCTCGACTTCCTCGGGCGCCATGCCGCCGGCTTCGGTCATCACCGTCACCGTCGGCTTGTTGAGATCAGGGAAGACATCGACCGGCAGGCGCGTCGCCTGCAAGCCCCCCCACAGCATCAGCACGCCGGCGGCCACCAGCACGAACAGGCGGCTGCCCAGGCTTTTTTCGACAAGCCACTGGAACATGGCCGGCTCCTAGCGAATCTGGGCGAGCAGGCTGGCGCCCTGCACCACCACCCGTTCGCCGGCTTGCAAACCGCCCGTCACCAGCACGCGCACGCCATCCAGCGGCTCGCTGCGCACCAGACGCGCCGTGAAACGCTCGGGCGCCGTCTTGACCCAGACAACGACCTGGTTGGCCGCATTGCGCGTCAAGGCCGAGGCCGGCACCGGCAAGCCCTGAACGGTCGATTTGAGGCGCACCTGCACCTTGACCGGCTGGCCGAGCGGCAAGGTGAGACCGGCGCCGGCCGCATGGTTCTCGAAAATCAGCGGCAAAGCCTGTTCCCGCAGGCGGCGGGGCGCCCCGACGTAGCTCAGCGGTACCGCCCGGTCGCCAACCGCCACCGTCGCCGACGCGATCTGGTCGAGCGGAATGGGATCGAAGGCGGTGGCCTCGACATGCAGGCTGTCCGGGTCGATGACCTCGAAGATCAATTCCTTCGGTTCAACCACCTGGCCGACCATGGCATTGCTCGCCGCCAGCACGCCGCCGACCGGCGCAACCAGCGCTTCACGCCCCGACAAACCACCGCCAACTGCACCCAGCCGCCCCTTCAGGCTGGCCACTTCGCTCTCGGCGGCATCGATATCCTTCTTTGGCACCGTATCGGCCAGTTCGCGCAGACGGTTCAGGCGTTTCTCGGCCAGGCCGAGGCTGGCCTTCAGCTCGGCCAGCAACGCGGCCTGGTTGGCCCGTTCGATGGCACCGGAGGCCGGCACCACCCAGGCCAGGACGTCGCCCTTCTTCACCTTGCTGCCCGCCGCCGGCAGGCCATGCGCCCCGGCCGGCTCGATGCGCCCGGGAATCATCGCCTGCACCCGGCCGCCGAGATGCGGGTCCATGATCACCCGGCCCGGCAATTCGAGGGATTTCGGCAGGCTTTCCAGCGCGACGCGCCGGGTCAGGACAGCCATGCTGCGCTGTGCCGACTTGGGCACGAACAGCGTGCCGTCCGGCAAGCGTTGCGCCTGATTGCCCGGCGCAACGACGACCGCCTGTGCCTCGCCATGGTCGTGCCCTTCGTGGGCGAAGACCGGGCTGAGCGCGACAGCGCACAGTCCCGGGATCAACAGGATGCGCTTCATGCCCGGCCTCCTTTCACCCTGCGCCGCCATAGCCAGTACAGCCCCCCCAAGCCGGCCAGTGCCCCGGCGCCCCCGACGGACATTGCCGGAACCGAACCGGCCGCTTCGTCGGGTGGGGAATCGACGTGCAGTTCGGCACTCAGCAGATCGCTTTCGTCGCCCGCGATCAGGGTCAAGGCCAGCAAGTGTTCACCCGGCTGGCGCAGAGGGGCCAGCCAGGCAGCATCATTGATCAGGTAATCACCGCGCTCCGGCCGGAAAACGGCGGAAACGGCCTGACCGTTGGCCTCCACTTCCAGCCGGGCGGCCAGTACCGGCGCATTGCTGTCGGCCCGGTCGATGTACCAGGAGAAACCTTCGGCCTCCAGACGGCCGACCGCCTCGAAACTGTCGCTTTCGGCGACGGCAAACGGAATCGGCTGTGGCGCGGCGCCGGCCAGGCCGGCGACCAGCAAGCCGCCGAGGACGAAAGCGTGGGTAGCGTGATGTGTCATGTCGGTTTTCCTCATTCCGGCAACAGGCCCAGGGCCTGGCGCAGTTGCGAGATGGCGACGGCCAGCGCCAGACGCGCCCGTCCCAGGGCCTTGTCCGCCTCAACGGCCTCGGCCTCGATGCGCAGGCGGGTCGGCAGGTCGCTTTCGCCGAGGCGGAAGGATTTCTCGTAAAAGCCGCGGTTATCGCGGGCCAGTTGCGCCCGCACCTCGGCCGCAGCCAGTTGTTGACGGGCCGCTGCGACTTGCTGGCGGAAGGCGGCGGCAGCGCGTTCGATGCGCTCCCGCTCGCGTTCCCGGCCGATTTCCGCTTCGATGGCTTCGGCATTGGCTATGGCGAGGCGCGCATCATGGCGCGCGCCGCCCCCGAAAGGCAGGCGCAGCGACACCGACCAGCTGCGGTCGGGCGGCTGGCCATCGGCCGCCCGGTCGCTACGTGTCGCAACGGCCAGTTCCGGGTTGGCGCGCGCTTGTGTGCGGGCCAGCTCAAGTTCTCGCCGCGCCAGTTCGGCCCGCCCCTGCCAATCGCGCAACGCCGGATGGGCCGACACGTCCGTCGCCCCCGGTTCCGGCTCGGACTGCGGCGGCTCGGCGGGCACCCGTTGACCGGTCAGGCTCTCCAGCCGATAGCGGGCCTGCCCTTCCGCTGCCTCGGCTTCGGCCTGCTGCGCCCGGGCCTGCGCATAAGCCCCCTCGGCCTGATTGAAATCGGCCCGCGACAGGTCGCCGGCCTGAAAACGGCGGGCCACGTCGTCCCGCAGGCGCTGCGCCGAAGCCACGCGGGCGGCGGCGAGCCCCAGGTCCTCGCACGCCGCCTGCCACCCCCACCAGGCCTCGCGCACGGCCTGCGCCACAGCGAGGCGCAAGGCGCCCAGACGGCCAGCCAACGCCTCGCTTTCGGCAAGGGCGACAGCCTGCGCCTCACGCCGCTCGCCGGGCAGCCAGAGCGGCAAGGCGAGGCCGACATCGACTTCACGAACCCCCTGGTTGCGGTTGAAACGGTCGCTGCGGGCAGCGAGTTCCAGCGCCGGCGGCGCTGCCGTCCAGGCACCGGCCGCCGCCAGCCGGGCGGCCACGGCGCGTTGCCGCTCGGCCTGCGCGGCGGCTGCCGGCTGGCGTTGCCAGGCCTGCTCGAAAGCGCTGGCCAGGCCGCTTGCGGCCCGGGCTGGCAGGATGCCGGCCAAGCCGATCAAAACAAGTGGGGCGATCCCGAAAACGGTTCGCATGGATAGTCCTCCGGTTGCTGACTGAAACAACCGGCGGCATGCCGCAACGGCCCGAGCGGGCCGTCAGAAAATCAGAAAGGGAGGCAGGCCGCCGCGCTCAGGCGGCGGAGCGGGGCGGGCGTTCGAGCCCTTCGGACGGGCGGGAGGGAAAACGGTCCTCGCCCCCCGGCAGCAAAGCATTGCCTGTCGCCATGGCCGGCAGGCTGAAACCGCCGCCAACGCCCCCCAGCAGGTGGCCGAGGACATGCCCCGGGCAGCAGTGATGGTCGCCGGCATCGCTCATCCCTTCGTGTCCGGGGGCATGGCCCGGACAGTCGGCTACCGGTTCATGGCCGGGATGCACCATCGCCTCAACGGCGTGAACGTGCGTTTCCGCCGCGCTGACCGATTCCCAGCCGAATTTCGGCGAGAGAACGGTGAGCAGCATGACGACCACCAGGAAACGGAGCACGACGCGCATGGCCAGGAAAGTCAACGGGATCAACGGCGAAACTATACAATCTCGGACCGCGCAAGAGAACAGCGCTTACAAAAACACCACACCAGTCATCCGCATGCAATTCGAACTCCTCCAGACCGACGGCGCTGCCCGTCGCGGCACGTTGACGCTGAACCACGGCGTTGTCCAGACCCCCGTCTTCATGCCGGTCGGCACCTACGGCACGGTGAAGGCGATGACGCCGCAATCGCTGAACGACATCGGTGCCCAGATCTGCCTGGGCAACACCTTCCACCTGTGGCTGCGCCCGGGGCTGGATGTCGTGCGCGCCCATCAGGGCCTGCACAGGTTCATGAACTGGCACAAGCCCATCCTGACCGATTCCGGCGGTTTCCAGGTCTTCTCGCTCGGCGCCCTGCGCAAGATCACCGAGGAAGGCGTCAAGTTCAGCTCGCCGCACGATGGCGCCAAGCTCTTCCTGTCGCCGGAAATCTCGATGCAGATCCAGCACGTGCTGAATTCCGACATCGTGATGATTTTCGACGAATGCACACCCTACCCGGCCAGCCGTGACGAGGCCGCCCAGTCAATGCGTCTCTCCCTGCGCTGGGCCCGACGCAGCCGCGACGAGCACGATCGGCTGGAAAACAGCAACGCCCTGTTCGGCATCGTCCAGGGCGGCATGTACGAAGACCTGCGCGACGAGTCGCTGGCCGGGCTGGACGCCATCGGCTTCGACGGCATGGCGATCGGCGGCCTGTCGGTCGGCGAGCCGAAGGAAGACATGGCGCGCATCCTGGAGCACGTCGCGCCGAAAATGCCGATCCACAAGCCGCGCTACCTGATGGGCGTCGGCACGCCGGAAGACCTGGTCTTCGCCGTCCAGCGCGGCATCGACATGTTCGACTGCGTGATGCCGACGCGGAATGCCCGCAATGGCCACCTGTTTACCCGCTTCGGCGACATCAAGATCAAGAATGCCCGCTACAAGACCGATACCGGGCCGCTCGACCCGTCCTGCACCTGCACCACCTGCACCCAGTTCAGCCGCGCCTACCTGCACCACCTCTTCCGCTGTGGCGAAATCCTCGGCGGCATGTTGAACACCATCCACAACCTGCATTTCTATCAGGTCATCATGGCCGAGATGCGCGCCGCCATCGAGGCCGGCACCTTGGCCGAATGGTCGGCTGCCTTTGCCCGCGACCGTTCATCGGCCCGGTGATAGAATCCCCCGTTTCGTTTTCAAGCCATCCGGAGTAACAACAATGATCAGTCTTGCCCACGCCCAAACCGCCGGTGCCGCTGCCGACCCGACTGGCGGCTTCATGCAGCTGCTGCCGATGATCCTGATGTTCGTCGTGCTGTGGTTCCTGATGATTCGCCCGCAGATGAAGAAAGCCAAGGAACACAAGGCCCTGCTCGCCGGGCTGGCCAAGGGCGATGAAGTCGTCACCCAGGGCGGTATCGTCGGCAAGGTCACCAAGGTCGGCGAAAACTACGTTTCGCTCGAAATCGCCGAAGGCACCGAGGTTGTCGTACAAAAGCCGGCCATCGGCCTGGTCTTGCCCAAAGGCACGCTGAAGTCGCTGTAACCACCCCAGAAGGCGGCCACGAGCCGCCTTTTTCGCTTCAAAGCCACCATGAATCGCTACCCTCTCTGGAAGTACGTCACCGTCGCCATTGCGCTGGTGCTCGGCTTCATCTACACCCTGCCCAATTTCTTTGGCGAATCGCCGGCCGTGCAGGTTTCCAGCGCCAAGGCCACCCTCAAGGTCGACCAGAGGACCGAGGCCCGCGTCGCCGACACCCTGAAAGCCGCCGGCATCGCCCACGATGGCATCCTGCTCGACTTCAACGGCGTCAAGACCCGCTTCAAGGACACCGATACCCAGCTGAAGGCCAAGGACATCCTGGAAAAGACCTTCAACCCGGATCCCGGCGACCCGCAATACGTCGTCGCCCTCAACCTGCTGTCCGCTTCGCCGGCCTGGCTGACTGCGCTGCATGCCCTGCCGATGTACCTCGGCCTCGATCTGCGCGGCGGCGTCCATTTCCTGCTCCAGGTCGACATGAAAGGCGCATTGACCAAGCGCCTCGACTCGACGTCGGCCGACATCCGCACCGTGCTGCGCGACAAGAACCTGCGTCATGGCGGCGTCAACCGCGAGGGTGAGCGCATCGTCATTCGCTTCCGCGATGCCGAAACCCGTGACAAGGCCCGCTACGCCATTGCCGACAGCCAGCCCGACCTGCAGGTCGTGGAGGCCGGCGACGCCAGCGAGCCGCGCCTGATCGCCACGCTGAAGCCGCAAGCCCAGCAGAAGATCGGCGAATTCGCGCTGAAGCAGAACATCACCACCCTGCACAACCGGATCAACGAACTCGGTGTCGCCGAGCCGGTGATCCAGCAACAGGGCCAGGACCGCATCGTCGTCCAGTTGCCGGGCGTGCAGGACACGGCCAAGGCGAAGGACATCCTGGGCCGCACGGCGACCCTGGAAATCCGCATGGTCGACGACACCCCGGGCGCACTGGATGCGGCACTGGCCGGCAACCCGCCGTTCGGCACCGAGTTGTACAACGAACGGGGTGGCCAGCCGCTGCTGGTCAAAAAGCAGGTCGTGCTGACCGGCGACCGCCTGAACGACGCCCAGCCAGGCTTCGACAACCAGACGCAGGAACCGGCGGTCCACCTCAACCTCGATTCGGCCGGCGCCCGCATCTTCAAGGACGTCACCCGCGAGAACGTCGGCAAGCGCATGGCCATCCTGCTCATCGAGAAGGGCAAAGGCGAGGTCATCACCGCGCCGGTGATCCGTACCGAGATCGGTGGCGGGCGCGTCCAGATTTCCGGCCGCATGACCACCGCCGAAGCCAACGACACCGCGCTGCTGCTGCGGGCCGGTTCCCTGGCCGCACCGATGGACATCGTCGAGGAACGGACCATCGGCCCGTCGCTCGGCGCCGAGAACATCAAGAAGGGTTTCCATTCGACGATGTGGGGCTTCGCCGCCATCGCCCTGTTCATGATCGTCTACTACCAGATGTTCGGCGTGGTTTCCGTCCTCGCCCTGGCCTCCAACCTGCTCTTCCTGATCGCGCTACTGTCGCTGCTCCAGGCCACCCTGACCCTGCCCGGCATCGCCGCCATCGCGCTGACCCTGGGCATGGCGATCGACGCCAACGTGCTGATCAACGAGCGGGTGCGCGAGGAACTGCGTGCCGGCATGCCGCCGCAAGCCGCCATTTCGGAAGGCTACGAACGCGCCTTCGGCACCATTCTGGACTCCAACATCACGACCCTGATCGCCGGCCTCGCCCTGCTCATCTTCGGCTCCGGCCCGGTGCGCGGCTTTGCCGTGGTGCATTGCCTGGGCATCCTGACCTCGATCTTCTCATCAGTCGTCGTTTCGCGCGCCCTGATCAACCTGATCTACGGCCGCCAGAAGAAGCTGGCCAAGGTCGCCATCGGTCAGGTCTGGAAGCCGGGCGCCGCGGCCGGCGCCAAAAATTAAGGAGCACACGGCCATGGAATTTTTCCGCATCAAAAAAGACATTCCGTTCATGCGCCATGCGCTGACCTTCAATGTCATCTCGCTCGTCACCTTCATCCTCGCCGTCGTCTTCCTGTTCACCCGGGGTTTGCACCTGTCGGTCGAATTCACCGGCGGCACGCTGGTCGAGGTCAAGTACGAACAGGCGGCCGATCTCGAGAAGATTCGCGGCGCGCTGGGCAAATCGGGCTTTTCCGACTACTCGGTCCAGAACTTCGGCTCCTCGCAGGATGTCATGATCCGCCTGCCGCTCAAGGGCGAGCAGAACACCTCGCAACTGGGCGAAACGATCATGAAGGCCCTGGAAGCCGACGCGCCGGGCGCCACCCTGTCGCGCGTCGAGTTCGTCGGGCCGCAGGTCGGCAAGGAACTCGCCGAGAATGGCGCGATGGCCCTGCTGCTGGTCATCATCGGCATCGTGATCTACCTCGCCTTCCGCTTCGAGTGGCGCTTCTCGGTGTCGGCAATCATCGCCAACCTGCACGACGTGGTGATCATCCTCGGCTTCTTCGCCTTCTTCCAGTGGGAGTTCTCGCTGTCGGTGCTGGCCGCCGTGCTCGCCGTGCTCGGCTACTCGGTCAACGAATCCGTCGTCGTTTTCGACCGGGTGCGCGAAACCTTCAAGAAGGTGCGCGGCCTCAGCACGCCGGAAGTGCTCGACCATGCCATCACCAGCACGATCAGCCGGACCATCATCACCCATGGCAGCACCCAGCTGATGGTCCTCTCCATGCTGATCTTCGGCGGCGAAACCCTGCACTACTTCGCGCTCGCCCTGACCATCGGCATCTGTTTCGGCATCTACTCCTCGGTGCTGGTCGCCAGCCCACTGGTCATGTGGCTCGGTGTATCGCGCGAACAGTTCGTCAAGCCGAAAAAGGTCATTGAAGGCGCCAACGAGGAAGGCGCCGTGGTCTGATCCGGCACGCTGCCCAAACGCCCTGCGACAAAGCCACCCGATGCGGTGGCTTTGTCGTTTTTAACAGGCCGTTGAAAAACCTATGTTCAACCTCCCCAACCCATTCCTGAACGGTCGTTTTTCGGTGTCATCGCCTCAATACGACCCTGTTCAGTCCTGGTTGAGGGCCAATTTGGCCGGTT
>JBKBHB010000017.1:0-73337 GCA_046297855.1 Azonexus sp. | reverse complement strand
TGGGATGCGCAGCATGTGTAGGGCGAAATCCGCCCGGATTCCGCCCCAAGGCGGAAAAACGGCTGGAAAACCGGCCAAATTGGCCCTCAACCAGGACTGAACAGGGTCGTATTGAGGCGATAACACCGAAAAACGACCGTTCAGGAATGGGTTGGGGAGGTTGAACATAGGTTTTTCAACGGCCTGTTAGAATCACGCCATGCGACATCCATCCCTCAATTCCCGGATCCTGTTCGGCTGCCTGCTCGGGCTGGCCGGCGGCAGCTGGCTGGCCGCCGAAGGCGCCACGCCGCTGGCCGGCCACGTGCTGTACGGCGCCCGCCTGGCCGGCAACCTCTTCCTTGACCTGTTGCGCATGGTGCTGGTGCCGCTGGTCTTCGCCTCCATCGTGACCGGGGTGGCCAATCTGCGCGCCCATCACCAGATGCACCGGGTATGGACGACGACACTGGCCTTTTTCGTGCTGACCATGGCCCTCGCCATCGTCATCGGTTTGGGCGCGGCGCACCTCTTCCGGCCCGGCGAGGGCCTGCATCTGGCCATGTTCGCCGAGGCGACGCGCGACTTCCAGGCCCGCCAGATGCCGCTGCCCGACTATTTCGCCCAGTTCCTGCGCGGCCTCTTTCAGAATCCGTTCAAGGCGCTGGCCAACGGCGAGATCCTGGCAATCGTGATGATCGCCCTCTTCCTCGGTATCGCGCTGGTCGTCGGGGGCGAACGCTACCGCCACATCCGCAATCTGATAACGGAACTGCAGGAACTCTGCCTGATGGTCGTCGGCTGGATCATGCATCTCGCCCCGCTCGGCCTGGCGGCCCTGCTCCTGCAACTGGTTGCCACGCAGAACAGTGCGCTGTTAGGCAGCCTCGGACATTTCATCGCCGTCGTCGTCGGTTCGACGCTGTTCCACGGCACCATCGTGCTGCCCGGCATCCTGTCGCTGGTCACCGGCGTTTCACCGCTGCGCTTCTTCCAGGGAGCCCGCGAAGCGCTGCTCACCGCCTTCGTCACCAGCTCCAGCGCGGCTACGCTACCCGTCACGCTGCGCTGCGCCGAACAACACCTGCACGTCAAAAAGGATATCGCCAGCTTCGTCGTGCCGCTCGGTGCCACGATGAACATGGACGGCACCGCGCTCTACGAGGCGGCTGCCGCCCTCTTTGTCGCCCGCCTGGCCGGCATCGAACTCGACCTGGCCAGCCAGCTGGTCGTGTTTTTCGTCGCCATGCTCGGCGCCGTCGGCGCACCGGGCATTCCCAGCGTCGGCATGTTGTCGATGGTGCTGGTACTTGAATCGGTCGGCCTGCCGACCGAGGCGATCGCCATCCTGCTACCCATCGACCGCCTGCTCGACACCGTACGCACGATGGTCAATGTCGAAGGCGACCTCGTCGGCAGCCTCGTCGTGCAAAAGCTGGCCGGCGACCGGTCTGGCGACACCCCCCGATAGCTCAAGGAGAATCCGATGCCCCTCTTCAAACTCGGCGACAAGACCCCGCAACTCGGCGACGATGCCTGGGTCGCGCCCAACGCCACCGTGATCGGCGACGTGCGCCTCGGCAAAAATGCCTCGATCTGGTGGAATGCCACCCTGCGTGGCGACAACGACCCCATCCACATCGGCGACAACACCAATATCCAGGACGGCTCGGTGCTGCACACCGATGAAGGCGTTCCCATGCACATCGGCAATGAGGTCACGGTCGGCCACCTGGTCATGCTGCACGGCTGCACGGTCGGCGATGGCAGCCTGATCGGCATTGGCTCGGTCATCCTGAACCGGGCGGTGATCGGCAAAGGCTGCATCGTCGGCGCCAATACACTGATTCCGGAAGGCAAGGTGTTCCCGGACAAGGTGCTGATTGTCGGCTCGCCTGGCAAGGTGGTGCGCCAGCTGAGCGATGAGGAAGTAGCGAAACTCAAGAAATCGGCCGAACACTACGTGGACAACGCCCGTCGCTACCGGACAACGCTCGAACCCCGGTGAGCCTCCGCCGGACCGGCCCGCTCTGGCTCGGGTTGCTGACCGCCCTGCCAGCCTGGGCTGCCGACCCCTGCGATGAACTGCCCAAGCCCTCGGTCGTCGTTCAGCGGCTGGACAGTGTGCCGGCGCTCAATCTCCGCTACGGCTACCGGGCGCTGACCGCCCTGGAAAGCCCCCGGGCACGGCCGGGCCGGCAGGTGCTCGGGCTGACGCGCGGCACCGCCAGCGTGCGCTTTGCCTCGACGACGCCGGTCATCGTCTCGGCCGACGGCCGGTGGGAATGTGGCAGCCCGCAGATTACGCTGACCTACGGCCTTGCGCCGCTGACCGTCCATGTCGCCCGCGAATTCCCGCCCGATAGCTGCGCCTACAAGGTAATCCACGCGCACGAGATGCGCCATGTCGAGACCTACCAGGCGCATCTGGCAGCCATCGAGCCAGACCTCACCGCCACCCTCAACCGCCGTTTCACCGGCGGCGCTCCCTGGCGCGGGCCGGCCGGGCAACTGGCCCGCCGCCTGCAGCAGGAACTCGACACCCGCTGGCTACCCTACGTGCAGCGCGAAATCGCCAAGGTCGAGGTCGCCCAGGCGCTGATCGATACGCCGGAGGAGTACGACCGGGTGGCCAATGCCTGCGATGGCGAAATCAGCAAACGGCTGAAAGCGGACACGGCCCTCACCCCGTAAACGACAAGGCCAGCCGGCAACCGCGCGGCGGGCCTGCCTGATCGACCCGGCCGGCGTTCAGACGGCGCTGACCAGGTTGCTCAGGGTGATGTTGGAACGCAGGGTTTCCATGACCTTCTGCAAGCCGACGCGCGCCTTGGTGTTGATCAGCAGCGGGGCACGCAGGCTCGGCGTGATCTGCGACTGGCCGCCGTCTTCCTGCTTGAACAACACCTGCATGACCTGTACGTCCTCGGGCGCCGGCGACTTGAGCAAGGCCGTTTCCTCATCGCTCAGATTGAGTTCGTAGTGAAAACCGAGCGATGCCGGATCAACGATCTGGAAGGCCAGCGCCGGCTCGTCGAGCGACTGCAGCGTGTAGCTGGACGGTTGCCCCTTGTCGACCTCATGCACCAGCATGAAGCGTTTGTTTTGCTCGAAACCGACCAGGCCACGCGGAAATTCGATGATCTTCTCCGGATCGACGTCGACGGTGCCGAACAAATAGGTATCCACTTTCATGAGTCTTCTCCTCCATTCGATTGGAATAAGCCGCCCGATCATCCTACACCAAGCCGGGGCGGTTGTATTTTCCAGCCGGATTGCGCATAGTGCACGCCCCTTTTTTGCCGCTCCGCCGTACCCATGCTCGCACCCATCGAACACCGCATCGCCGTCGAACTCAACGTCCGCCCGTCGCAGGTCATGGCCGCCATCCAGTTGCTCGACGAGGGCGCCACCGTTCCCTTCATCGCCCGCTACCGCAAGGAAGTGACCGGCGGCCTGGACGACACGCAACTGCGCACGCTGGAAGAGCGTCTGGGCTACCTGCGCGAACTGGAAGACCGCCGTACGGCCATCCTCGCCAGCATCGAGGAACAGGGCAAGCTGACGCCAGCGCTGAAGGCCGAGATCGAGGATGCCGAAACGAAACAGCGCCTCGAAGACCTCTACCTGCCCTACAAGCAGAAGCGGCGCACCAAGGCGCAGATCGCCCGCGAAGCCGGCATCGAGCCGCTGGCGCTCGCCCTGCTGGAAAACCCGGAGCTGACGCCGGATGAAGAAGCCGGAAAATACCTCAACGCGGAGGCCGGCTTTGCCGACAGCAAGGCGGTGCTCGACGGCGCCCGCCAGATCCTGATGGAAAAATTCGCCGAGGACGCCGACCTGCTGCGCGGCCTGCGCGAATACCTCAACGAACACGGCCTCGTCCGCTCGAAGGTGGTCGAAGGCAAGGAAACCGAAGGGGCCAAATTCCGCGACTGGTTCGACTTTGCCGAAGCCATCGCCGACATGCCCTCGCACCGCGCCCTCGCCCTGCTGCGCGGTCGCAACGAAGGCGTGCTGTCAGTCACGCTCGTGCTCGACTCGGAACTCGACGAAGACAACATCAAGCCCGGCCCCAACCCGTGCGAGCAGCGCATCGCCAGCAAGTTCGGCATCAAGGCGTTGGGTCGCCCGGCGGACAAGTGGCTGGCCGACACCGTGCGCTGGACCTGGAAGGTCAAGATTTACACCCACCTCGAACTGGAACTGATGAACGCGCTGCGCGAGCGCGCCGAGGACGAAGCCATCCGCGTTTTCGGCCGCAACCTGAAGGACCTGCTGCTCGCAGCCCCGGCCGGCCAGCACGTCACGATGGGCATCGACCCCGGTATCCGCACCGGCTGCAAGATCGCCGTCGTCGATGCCACCGGCAAGCTGCTCGCCACGGAAACCATCTACCCGCACGAGCCGCGCTGTGACTGGGCCGGCTCGATCCAGACCATTGCCCGCCTGGCCAGTCAGCATGGCGTATCGCTGATCGCCATCGGCAACGGCACCGCCAGCCGCGAAACCGACAAGCTGGTGCAGGACGTGATGAAAAAATATCCGGAAGCCCGCCTGCAAAAAATGGTCGTCTCGGAAGCCGGCGCCTCGGTCTATTCTGCCTCCGAACTCGCCGCCAGGGAATTCCCCGAGCTGGACGTCTCGCTGCGTGGCGCCGTCTCGATCGCCCGCCGCTTGCAGGACCCGTTGGCCGAACTGGTGAAAATCGAGCCGAAGTCGATCGGTGTCGGCCAGTACCAGCACGACGTATCGCAAACCAAGCTCGCCCGCTCACTTGATGCCGTGGTCGAGGACTGCGTGAACGCCGTTGGCGTCGATGTGAATACCGCCTCGGTGCCGCTGCTCACCCGCATTTCCGGCCTCAACGCCGGACTGGCCGCCAACATCGTCAGTTACCGCGATGCCCACGGCGCCTTCAAGACGCGCGACGACCTGAAAAAGGTGCCACGCCTGGGCGACAAGACCTTCGAACAGGCCGCCGGCTTTTTGCGCATTGCCAACGGCGACAACCCGCTCGACGCTTCCTCGGTGCATCCGGAAGCCTATCCGGTAGTCGAGAAGATCATCGTCGACCTCAAGAAGCCCATCAAGGAACTGCTCGGCGACAGCCGGACCTTGAAAAGCGTCGATCCGCGCAAATATACCGACGCGTGCTTCGGCCTGCCGACCGTACAGGACATCCTGAAGGAACTGGAAAAGCCCGGCCGCGATCCGCGCCCCGAGTTCAAGACGGCGACCTTCGCCGATGGCGTCACCGAAGTGAAGGACCTGCAACCGGGAATGATCCTCGAAGGCGTGGTCACCAACGTGGCTGCCTTTGGTGCCTTTGTCGACATCGGCGTACACCAGGATGGCCTGGTGCACGTCTCGGCGCTCGCCAACCACTTCGTCAAGGACCCGCACGAGGTCGTCAAGGCCGGCCAGGTCGTCAAGGTGAAGGTATTGGAAGTCGATCTGCCACGGCAACGCATCGCACTGACCATGCGCCTCTCCGAGGAACCCGGCAAGGGGCGCAGTCACGAGGCCGGCACCCAGCGCGGCGCTCCGCTCTCGCGCCAGCAGGCCCGCCACGCCAGCCCCCCGCCACCGGCCGGCAACGCAATGGCGGCAGCCTTTGCCAAGCTGCGCAAGTAATCCGGAGCGCGACCGGCAACGGGGAATGGCGACAAACCCGCCGCCCTTCCCGACTTCTCCGAAATGGTAAAATTGTCATTTGACCCGAGAAAACAATCCCATGATCAAGGTTTTCGGCATCAAGAACTGCGACACCATGAAGAAGGCAATGAACTGGCTTTCGGATAACGGAATCGCCTACGAATTCATCGACTACAAGAAGGCCGGCGTAGCCGGAGCCCACCTCCCCGCGTGGGCGGCCAAGGCCGGCTGGCAGAAGCTGCTCAATACACGTGGCCTGATGTGGAAGAAGTTGAGCGAGGCCGAGCGGGCCGATGTGGACGAAGCCAAGGCGCTGGCGCTGATGGCGCAGTACCCGGCACTGATCAAGCGCCCGGTGCTCGATACCGGCAGCCGGCTGATCGTCGGCTTCTCCCCGGAAAGCTATGCGGAGGAACTGAAATGAGCGCCAGTTTCGTTCGCCGCTTCCTTTTCGAAAGCCTCGATATCCGGGGCGCCATCGTTCACCTCGGCGATGCCTGGCAAGACATGCAGGCCGGCCGCGATTATCAGCCGACGGTCGCCCAGTTGCTCGGCGAAACGGCCGCCGTCACGGCGCTGATTGCTGCCCAGCTCAAGCAACCCGGTCGTTTGACCCTGCAACTGCGTGGCAACGGCCCGATCCAGATGCTGATCATGGATTGCAACGAGCAGTTGCAGATGCGCGGCATGGCGCGCAGCAACCCGGTCGTCCTGCCGGCGCCGGTGCCTGATCTGCTTGGTGCTCATCAGGGCGGCCAGTTGCTGATGAGCCTGGATCTGCCGACAGCCCGCCAGCCCTACCAGAGCTACGTGCCGCTGGTCGGCGACAGCATCGCAGCCATTTTCGAGCATTACCTGGAGCAGTCCGAACAGCAGCCCTCACGCCTGTTCGCCACGGCCAGCAGCCAGGCGGCCGGCTGCCTGTTCCTGCAGAAAATGCCGGGCGCCGACCAGCGCGACCCGGATGGCTGGCACCGCATCAGCCAGCTGGCATCGACAGTCAAGACAACGGAACTGCTTGAACTCGACGCCGAAAGCCTGCTCGGCCGCCTGTTCCATGAGGACATCGCCGACCAGGGCGTCCGCCTCTACGATCCGCTGCCGGTGACTTACCACTGCCCGGAAAACCGGGAGAAAGTGCGCGACATGATCCGCGGCATCGGCCGTGCCGACGCCGAGGCCATCCTCGCTGAGCATGGCGAAATCGTCATCAACGACGACATCTGCAACCGGACTTATCGCTTCACCGCCGAGGACGTGGCCGACCTGTTTGCCGCCAGCGAGGGCAAGGCGCTGAACTGAGCCGGCCGAACGATGGCCGGGCCCTCAACCAGCGCCCGGCCCCCGCCATGCTCCGCCGGCCGCTGCATCAGATCAGCTTGCCCGGGTTCATCAGGCCGGCCGGATCGAGCGCCTGCTTGATCTGGCGCATCAGGGACATTTCGAGCGGGCTCTTGTAGCGCAGGATTTCCACGCGCTTCAGTTGCCCCAGGCCATGTTCGGCCGAGATCGAGCCGTTCAGGGCATGGACCAGATCGTGCACCAGGAGATTGACCTCCGGCTGGGCTGCCAGGAAGGCCGCGTTATCCTGGGCCTCGGCCTTCGACAGGTTGTAATGCAGGTTGCCGTCGCCCACGTGGCCGAAGGCGACGACGCGAATGCCCGGGTAGGCTTTGCCCAACACCGCATCGGCTCGCTCGAGGAATTCGGGAAGGCGCGAGACCGGCACCGCGATGTCGTGCTTGATGCTGAAGCCCTCGATCTTCTGGGCTTCGGAAATGCACTCGCGCAACGCCCACAGTTGCCGGGCCTGGGCTTCGGAACGGGCCAGCGTTCCATCGAGCACCACGCCTTCTGCCAGGCGCGCCGCCAGCCACTGTTCGACCTGCTCCGGATCGGCGTCGGAAAACTCGGCCAGTACGTACCACGGGCTGGCGCCCCCCGGCCGGCTGGCCCCCGGAATGTGGCGCAGCACCAGATTGAGCGCGGTTTCCGAAATCAGTTCAAAGGCCGTCAATTGCGCATCGAAAGCGGCCTTGGCGGCAGTCAGCAGCTCGACGGCCGCTGCCGGTGAAGCAACATTGAGCCACACCGTACTTTGCCGCACCGGCAACGGAAAGAGCTTGAGCACCGCCGCCGTGATGATGCCGAGCGTCCCTTCGGCGCCGATGAACAGGTGCTTGAGGTCATAGCCGGTATTGTCCTTGCGCAGGCCGCGCAGACCATCCCAGATCTCGCCGCTGGGCAGAACGACCTGCAGGCCGAGGGTCAGTTCGCGCATGTTGCCGTAGCGCAGCACCTGCACGCCACCGGCGTTGGTGGAGAGATTGCCGCCAATCTGGCAACTGCCTTCCGACGCGAGGGCGAGCGGGAACAGACGGCCGGCGGCGCGCGCGGCTTCCTGCACGGCTGCCAGCGTGCAACCGGCTTCAACGGTGATGGTGTTGTTGCCCGTATCGACCGCCAGCACGCGGTTCAGGCGGGCAAGGCAAAGTACGACGGCCTGCCCGGAGGCATCGGGGGTTGCCGCCCCGCACAGGCTGGTGTTGCCGCCCTGCGGCACGATCGGCACGCCGGCTGTGGCGCAGGCCCTGACCACCGCCGCCACTTCGTCGACACGGCCAGGCCGCACGACGCAGCGCGCCGCGCCCCGGTAACGGCCCCGCCAGTCGGTGACAAATGGCGCAATGTCGCCCGGCTCGGTCAGCACCTGCGCCGCGCCGACGAGACCGGCAAGGATCGGGATCAGGTCAGACGAGCTGGGCGTAGAGGTCATGGTGGTCGGCGTCGATGACCTTGACCTGCAGGAAGTCGCCCGGCTGGGCATCGAAATGGCCATCGATGTAGACCAGGCCGTCGATTTCCGGTGCGTCGGCCTTCGAGCGGGCAATGGTGCCCTCCTCGTCCACCTCGTCGACCAGCACTTCGATCACCGTGTCGATCTTGGCGGCCAGCTTTTCGGCGGAAATGTCTTCCTGCACCTGCATCAGCCAGCGGCGACGATCCTCGCGTACGTCTTCCGGCAGGATCAACCCGAGATCGTTGGCGGCCGCTCCCTCGACCGGCGAGTAGGCGAAGGCGCCGACGCGGTCGAGCCTGGCATCTTCGAGGAACTGGATCAGCTGGTCGAAATCCTCTTCCGTCTCGCCGGGGAAGCCGGTGATGAAGGTCGAGCGGATGGTGATTTCCGGGCAGATCGAGCGCCATTTGGCGATGCGCTCCAGCGTGTTCTCGGCCGAGGCCGGCCGCTTCATGGCCTTGAGGATCTTCGGGCTGGCGTGCTGGAAGGGCACGTCGAGGTAAGGCAGGATCTTGCCCTCGGCCATCAGCGGAATCACGTCATCGACCGACGGATACGGATAGACGTAATGCAAGCGCACCCAGATGCCGAACTGCGCCATCGCCTCGCACAACTCCTTCAGGCGGGTCTTGACCGGCTTGCCGCCCCAGAAACCGGTGCGGTATTTCAGATCGACGCCGTAGGCCGAGGTGTCCTGCGAAATGACGAGCAGTTCCTTGACGCCGGCGCGGGCCAGGCTTTCGGCCTCGGCCAGCACGTCGCCGACCGGCCGCGACACCAGCGGGCCGCGCAGCGACGGAATGATGCAGAAGGTGCAGCTATGGTTGCAGCCTTCGGAAATCTTCAGGTAGGCGAAGTGATCCGGTGTCAGGCGCACGCCCTGCGGCGGCACCAGGTCGGTATAGGGATCGTGTGGCTTGGGCAGATGCTGATGCACATAGCCCATCACCTCATCGGCTGCGTGCGGGCCGGTCACGGCGAGCACGGATGGGTGCGTCGTCTGCACGATATCGCCTTTGGCGCCCAGGCAGCCGGTGACAATGACCTTGCCGTTCTCGTTGAGCGCCTCGCCGATGGCATCGAGCGACTCTTCGACCGCGGCGTCGATGAAGCCGCAGGTGTTGACGATCACCAGGTCGGCATCGTCGTAATTGGGCGACAGGTGGTAGCCTTCGGCGCGCAGCTTGGTCAGGATGCGTTCGGTATCGGAACCGGCCTTCGGGCAGCCAAGGGAAACGATGCCGACGGTCGGCACTTTCTGTTCAATAGTCATGCGAGGAAACCTTGTCCGGCGCGGCCGGCGAACAAAACGCGTATTTTACCGGCAGAAGGCATCCGGCAGGCGGTCGATGGCTTGCCGGAGTGCCGCGAAACAGGCGGGATCGATGGCCGTGCCGACATTCTCGGCCATCATTTCAAGCGTTTTCGGAATCGGAATGGCGCCGCGATACGGGCGCTCGGCGGTAATCGCATCGAAGATGTCGGCCGTCGTGATGATGCGGGTTTCCAGCGAGATCGCCTCTGCCGTCAGGCCGCGCGGATAGCCCTTGCCATCGAGCCGTTCGTGGTGGGCGGCGGCAACGACCGCCAGTTCGGCAAAGGCACTGATGCGGATGAGGATGGCCTCGGTGTAGGCGGCATGTGCCTGCACCGCCGCCCACTCGTCGGCATCCAGCTTGCCCGGTTTGTCGAGCACACTATTGCTGACGCCGAGCTTGCCCACGTCGTGCAGCAACGCGCCACGCTTCAGCCAGCGGCGACGCTCCGACGAGAGGCCAAGGGTTTCCGCGATCAGGTCGGTATAGAGCGCCACACGGGCGCTGTGGCCACTGGTGTAAGGACTTTTCGAGTCGACGACCTGACCGAAGGCGGCGGCAATGTCGTCGAGGTAATCGTCATCGAGTTCGACAACGTGCGCCGCCGGCTCCAGGGCAAGCACCGCCGTCATCACGGCGGGATCAGACAATTTCGCCCAGAAATCGTCGGCAACGGCCACGGCTTCGAAAGCGGCGACCAAGGCCGGGTCGAACCACGTGCCGGCGCGCCCGCGCACCTCGCCCAGCGCGGCCTGCCGGCCGCCCGCCGTATGGAAGACGTCAACCACTTGGGCCAACAGGGCGATGCGCGAAAAAAGCGGGATCGCCTCGCCAGCCAAGCCATCGGGGCGCCCCTGTCCGTTGAAATGCTCGTCCAGACTGAAAATGCCGGCGGCCACGCTTTCCGGAAAACGCAACTGACGGGCAATATCGGCGCCCCGATGGCAGCGCGTCGCAATCAGTTCATCGGCAATCCGCCGGCCGTCCCTGAATATGGTCAGCACGCTGCGGAAACGCTCGGCCAGCGGCGCCTTGAGCCCGGTGTGACCCAGCACGAAACCCAGCACTTGCGGCAGGCTGTCGCCCACCGTCTTGAAATCGCGCTTGAAGGCGAGATCGTCCGTCAGATACAGCTCGCAGATGCGCGCCGCATTGCTGCTGCAGCCGAGATCCTTGAGCAGCAAGGTGTAATAGAGGTTCCACAGGGCATCGTCACTGAGCCCGATCTGCCGGCCGATATGCATGCCGATCCAGCAACACCGCACGCAATGCCCCTCCGGCTGGCCCTCCGTAATGTCCAGCGCGTGACTGAGCGCCGAGATGAGTTCGGAAAGCTGCAAGCGACCGGAGGACGCAGCGGCAACGGATTGGAGGAGACGGGCAACCATGGCGCCAGATGATTCACCAGAATCGATAAAAATGCAATTACCACCTCCCCCCTGCCTGCGACCCGCTTCGTGAATAAAAAGTCGACGCCGGGCTGATATTGGGTATAATGCGCGCCCTTTCGCGTCCTTAGCTCAGTTGGTAGAGCGTCGCCCTTACAAGGCGAATGTCGGCGGTTCGACCCCGTCAGGACGCACCAGGTTGCCCATGTGGCTCAGTGGTAGAGCACTCCCTTGGTAAGGGAGAGGTCGGCAGTTCGATCCTGCCCATGGGCACCACCCGCCGACGGCCTCACGGCCGCCTTTCCGGTTTTCCGTTCAGGGCTTGGCGCTTCGCGGCCTGTGCTGCCGCAGGACGGCCAGGAATTCGCTGAAGCTGGTTTCCCGCACCGAAATGCAACTCAGCGTGTCACGCAGATTGAACGGGCCGTTGTCGCCCTGCCCGGCCATGACCACACCCCGGCCCGTGCCGGCGTTGGCGGATGGCGGGCGTAGCGTCTGGGAATGCTTGGCTGACATGATCGTGCTCCTTGGTGACCCGATTGCAGTTTCACCCAGCCAGCAAAATATGGCCGTGATGAAATTCACGTCAAATCGCACACGCCGTTGAGCATCCCCGCGGCGTCGTGTTGCGGGGCAACCCGTCTGGCTCAATCGTCCAGTTCGATCTGCCCGGTCACGTGGGTGGTGATCGTGCTTTCGCCCGCCTCGAGCGGGGCCTGGGCGGCTTCGGCAGCGAGCAGGGGGGCGCGGGCGCCGCGCATGATCGGCACCGGACCGCCGCCGCCCTGGTTGATGTTCATCTGCTTGATCTTCCAGCCCTTGCCAAGTTGCCCGGCAACCACCGCTGCCCGGTTACGGAAGGCGTCGATGGCGTCGCGCATGGCTTCGTCCTCGGCCTGACGGCGCGTTTCGGGCGACGGCATCTGGACGATGTCACCCACCGCCAGGCGCATCTGCTGCAGGCGGCCGAGCAGTTCGGACACGACGCCGAAATCCTTCGATTCGATCAGCAGTTCGCTGCGCATGCGCCAACCATCGATCTTGCGGGCCTGGGTATAGATTGGGTAGGTCGACTGGTTGCCGGTCTTTACCGTGACCTCCTTTCTCTCGCGGATGGCCTTCAAGGCCTCAGCCACCGTGCCATTGACCTGGCGTGCCAGGTCGGCCGGGTTGCTGCCACTGGCTTCGCTGAAGACACGGGCCCGCACCATGTCGTTGGTGGCCGGGCGACTCGCTTCGGCCGACAGGTCGACCAGTGCGCCGGCCTGGGCGGCTGAGGCCAGAGCGGCCAGGAAGGAGCCGAACCCGACGGTGGCAATGAAACCCAGGGTGTTCTTCCCGGAATGCGGGAACTTGGCGACGACGCCGATCACGAAGCCGACCACGATGGTCCAGACGATACCCATGAAAAACCTCCCTGTAGCGTGGCGCGAGCGCGCCGGTTGAGACAACTCGGGTTAACGCTACGCCGTTTCAGCGGTTGTCGGCAAACGGTAAAGAATTGTTACGCCAGACCGGCCGCCAGATGATCGATCAAGACCCGCACCCGGTGCGGCACGTGACGGTTGCCGGGGAGCAGCGCATGCACGCCGAGTTCAGGCCCGGGGAATTCGGCCAGGATTTCGACCACCCGGCCCGAGGCGAGAAATGGCTCGGCAATGAAGTCCGGCTGGCAGGTGATGCCAAGGCCGAGCGCCGCCGCCTCGGTCAGCACGTCGCCATTGTTGGCGTTCAAGCGGCTGCGTACCGGAATGCTGACCGATTGGCCGTCGACGGCGAATTGCCAGTTCAGCGTGTTACCGGAATTGGTGTAGCCGAGACAAAGATGATGGGCCAGTTCGGACGGGTGGGCCGGCCGGCCATGCCGCGCCAGGTATTCCGGCGCGGCCAGGGTCAGCATGCGGCAGGCCCCGAGGCGGCGGGCGATGTCGCCGGCTTCAAGCCGCCGGGTGACGCGGATAGCGAGATCGAGGCCTTCCTCGATCAGGTTGATCCGGCGATCCGAATAATCCATGTCGAGCCTCACTTCCGGGTAACGCTGCGAGAAGTCGAGCAGCAACGGCGCCAGACGCTTGAGGCCGAAACTGAGCGGCAGGCTGAGCCGGATGTTGCCGCGCGGCGCCTGCCCTTCCTCGGCGAGGCCGCTTTCCGCCGCCTCGACCAGATTGAGGATGACGCGGCATTTCTCAAGGTAAGCTGCACCGGCCGAGGTCAGGGTCAGGCGCCGGGTGCTGCGGGCCATCAGCTTGGCGCCGAGATGCGCCTCCAGCCCGGCAATCTGCCGGGTCACAACCGAGCGGGCCGCGCCCAACTGCTGGGCAGCCGCGGCGAAGCTGCCCAGTTCGGCCACCCGGACAAAACATTGCATGGCATCGAGTCGGTCCATTGTTGCCAATCTGGCAATAGTGATTTGCCTATTGTCCTCTATTTCGGTGCAAAAAAGGCGAATACAGTACGGCCATCGCCAACGGACTCCTCAGCATGACCCCGTCCCAACCCGCCCTCTTCGTCCCGCACGGTGCGCCGACCTTCGTCCTGAACCCCGGTGCGGCCGGCGCTGCGCTGGCTACCCAGGCTGCCCGGCTGGCCTCGCCGCGCGCCATCGTCATCGTCAGCGCCCACTGGGACACGGCGGTGCCGACTGTCGGCTTTGCCGAGAAGCTGGAGACGATCCACGATTTCTGGGGTTTTCCGGAAGCACTGTATGCCATCCGCTACCCGGCCACCGGCTGCCCGGAGGCCGCGCGCGAAGTGGCTGCCGCCATCGCCGCGGCTGGCCTGCCGGTCGCCAGCGACGCCCGCCGTGGCCTGGACCACGGCGCCTGGGTGCCGCTACGCCTGATGTTCCCGCATGCCGAGGTGCCGGTCGTGCCCGTTTCGATTCAAAGCCAGGGCGGCCCGGAGCAGGCCTATCACCTGGGTCAGGCGCTCGTCCCGTTGCGCGACAAGGGCTTCCTGATCATCGGCTCGGGCAGCCTCACACACAACCTGCACGACTACCAGGCCGCCTGGCAGAACGGGGGCCCGACGCCAGCCTACGTGCGCCAGTTCGCCGACTGGCTGGCCAGACGGGTTGCCGCCGGCGACGTGCCGGCCCTGCTCGATTACCGCCGCCAGGCGCCGGGCGGCGCGCAGGCCCACCCGAGCGAGGAACATCTGTTGCCCTTCCATGTCGCACTCGGTGCCGGCGGCAACAAGGCCCGTGCCACACGCTTTCATGCCGGCATCGATGATTACGTGATCGCCATGGATGCCTACGCTTTCGCATCAGGAGAACCCCAATGAGCTACACCAAGACCGCCAAGGCCCTGCACTGGCTGATGGCCGCCCTGCTCTTCGGCCTGCTCGCTCTCGGCGTCTATATGCAAGACCTGCCGCTGTCACCGGAAAAACTGCAGTTCTATTCGTGGCACAAATGGGCCGGCGTCACTGCCTTCCTGCTCGTTGCCTTTCGCCTCTTCTGGCGCCTGACCCATCGCCCGCCGGCCCTGCCGGCCAGCATGGGAAAGCGCATGCAGTTCGCTGCCCATGCCGGCCACCTGCTGCTCTACGGGCTGATGATCGCCATCCCCCTGTCCGGCTGGCTGATGAGTTCGGCCAAGGGTTTCCAGACCGTCTATTTCGGCGTGCTGCCCATTCCCGACCTGCTCGGCAAGAACAAGGAAATCGGCGACCTGCTGGCCCTGGTGCACAAGAGCCTGAACCTCCTCTTCATCGCCGTGCTGGCCGGCCACATTGGCGCCGCGCTGAAGCACCATTTCATCGACAAGGACGACACCCTGACCCGGATGCTGCCCAAGCACTGACACCCCACCCCAAACGGAGAAACGACATGAAAAAAATTATTCTCGCCCTTGCCCTTGCCCTGGCCACGGCCTTCTCGGCCCAGGCCGTCGAATACACCCAGGTCCAGCCGGACAGGAGCGCCATCCACTTCACCTACAAGCAGATGGGCGTCGCGGTCGATGGCCAGTTCAGGAAATTCACCAGCCAGCTGAATTTCGACCCAGCCAAGCCGACCGCCGCCAAGGCCACCTTCGAGGTCGAACTGGCCAGCGTCGACACGGGCGCCCCGGAAGGCGATCAGGAAGTTGCCGGCAAGCCGTGGTTCAACACCAAGGCGTTCCCGACTGCTAAGTTTGTCTCCGGCGCCGTCAGGCCGCTCGGCGGGAACACGTATGAAGTCGGTGGCCAGCTGACCATCAAGGGCAAGACGCAGGATGTCGTCGTGCCGGCCACCTTCACCCCCCAGGGCAACACCGGCGTGTTCGACGGCAGCTTCACCATCCGTCGCGCCGACTTTGCCATCGGCGAAGGCTCCTGGGCCAAGTTCGACATCGTTGCCAACGAGGTCGTGATCAAGTTCCGCATCACCGCCCGCAGTAAGTAACCCCAACCCCAACGGAGAAACCGCCATGAAAAAACAACTCCCCCCCCTTGTCCTCGCCGTCGCCGCTGCGAGTCTGAACACCGCGGCCTTTGCTGCGCCGGAGACCTATGTCGCCGACAGCAGCCACACCTTCTCGCGCTTTTCGTACAACCACTTCGGCTACTCGACCCAGCAGTCGCGCTTCAACAAGAACAGCGGCAAGGTCGTTTTCGACAAGGTCGCCAAGACCGGCTCGGTCGACATCGTGATCGACACCAAGTCGGTCGACACCGGTAACGACACCTTCAACGAGCACATCCAGGGCGAGGATTTTCTCGACACGGCCAGGTACCCGTCCGCCACCTTCAAGTCGACGAAGGTGATTTTCGAAGGCGACAAACCGACCAGGATCGAAGGCAACCTGACCCTGAAGGGCGTGACCAGGCCGGTGACCCTGACCGTGACCAGCTTCCAGGCCATGCCGCACCCGATGGTCAAGAAGGATGCCATCGGCGCCAATGCCTACACCGTCGTCAAGCGCTCCGAATTCAACGCCGGCAAGTACGCGCCGTACGTCGGCGACGAGGTGCGCATCGACGTGGCGATCGAAGCGATCAAAGAATAAGGCGCCCTCCGTGCGGATGAAAGCCAGCCTGTAGGCTGGCTTTTTTGCATCATCCCCATCTTTTGGATCAGGTCTTTCGGTAAAGGAAATTGATTGCCATCAATCCAAAACAACCACGCCCTGCGACACAGTGACGCGCGACAACATGTCGCACCTGACGCGCACCGCCTTTCGGTAGCATTCGGCTCGCTCGATCACAACTGCGGGAATTCGGGACAAGAAATTGACCGAACGAAAGGGGAAACACATGATGCAAAACTCATTCACGCCCAGCCGCTTGGCCTGGTTGGTCGCTCTTGGCCTCTGCGGCGCTCAGGCTCAGGAATCGACCATCGTTTTGGGAGAAGTGACGGTTAGTGCCAGCAACGCAGGATCCTTACCGACACGCAGCATCCTGACCTCGGTCGACGTGATGGGAGCCGAGCGCGTGCAGGACAAAAACGTGGCCAATAGCTGGGAACTGATCGGCCAGATGCCGGGGATCCAACTCACCGAGTTCCGCCTCGGCGCCGAGTCGGGCAAACCATCCTTCCGCGCCTTCAATGGCGAGGGGTACATCAACGGCATCAAACTGTTGATCGACGGTGTGCCAAGCAACGTCAATAGCGGCAACATGCGCTACCTGGACATGATCTTTCCACTCGACATCGACTACGTCGAAGTCGTTCGCGGCACCAATGACCCACGCTACGGCTTGCACAACATTGGCGGCAACATCAACGTCGCAACGCGCCAGAGCGGCAACTACACCGACGGCCGCCTGACCTTGGGCAGCTTCAACACACAGGAGGTGCAAGCCGCCCTGGGTCGTGAGTCGGGCGGCTTCGCACAAAACTACTTCATTGCCAAGCAGGACTCGGATGGCTACCGAGACCATGCCCGTTCGGAAAAATACAGCCTGGGCGGCAAGTGGTTCTACACCTCCGATGGTAGCCACCTGAAAGCCGGCTTGATCGCCCGCATCTACCACCAAGACGCCGAATCGCCGGGCTACTTGACTGCCGGCGAACTGGACGCCAATCGCTTCCAGTCACCCGCCCGCAACGCCAATGACCACGATAACCGCGACATGCAGCAATTCAGCGGCCACCTCGACCTTCAGATCACACCCAGCCTGGCTTACAACGGCAAGCTTTACTACAACAGCATCGAGGATGATCGCCGCGTCACCTATACCGGCTATTCGGGCAGCAACGCGCCTCGCCAGCGGAGATTGTGGAACGAGGAACACACTGGCTGGATGAATACACTGACCTGGCAGGCCAGTCAGAAAATCGCCATCGAAGGCGGCTTCCATTACGAACACCAGGACAACCGCTATCGGCGATACCGCTATGCCTATGCCGTACCGACCGATTTTTCGACACCAGTCTCTACCTCGAACGACGACAGCCACACGCTCGACAACATTGGCGCTTACGTACAGGCGATTATCAAACCGGGTCCGTCGTGGAAGATCGTACCGGCCATCCGCACCGACAGTTTCAAGGGCCATACCACACTCAATACCACCGGCCAGAGCTACCCGCTACAAGACTACGGCTGGATCAACCAACCCAAACTAAGCATCGTTTATAGCCCGTCCCCCGCCTTCAGTCTTTACGGCAACTGGGGCCGCACCTTCCAGATCCTCACCGGCTCACGCTCGCCTGCTTATCTGACCACAGGCACTCCAGTCGTCAAGCCGTCGATCAACACTGGTATCGAGCTCGGTAGCAAATTCCGCGTGGCGGAAGGTACCGAAGCACGGATCGCCATCTGGCAGCAGGATGCAACCGACGAAGTCGCCAATCTGCCGAGCGCCAACGCAACCCAGAACCTGGGTGAAACACGGCGCAAGGGGGTGGATTTCCAAATCACCACTCAGGTGGCCGACAGGGTCAAGCTATGGTTCTCCCATGCCTATCAGGAAGCCAAAATCGTTGGCGGCTACGCTTCCGGCGGCACCTCGCTGGTTGGCAAGGAAGTCTTTTCCACACCGCGTACCATCACCAACATCGGCCTGGATTTTCAGGCCAGCGACCGCCTGCGCTTCGATCTGCAGGGCCGTGCACAAGGCAATTACTACATTGACGACCAGAACGCTCAAGGCAAGTTTGGGGGTTACGTCCTGTTCGATACCGGACTGCATTACGCGCTGAGCAAGGCAGTCAGCATAGACCTGCAGGTCAAAAACATGTTCGACCGCAAGTACGAGTACGTCTGGTATGACAATTTTTTCTATCCGGCCTCCTCCTACCAGCCGATGTTCTCGCCCGGCGCCGGCCGTTCTGTCTATGCCTCGCTCCATGTGAAAATGTAGCCGCTCCGCCTTTGTGCTTTGCCGATCTCCGCAAACCCTGCCGCTCAAGCCATGCCCCCTGCCCTCCTCCTCAACGGACGAAAGCTGCGGACACCGATTCATAACCTGCACAAATGGCTTGGCCTGACGTTCGGCCTGCTGTTTGCACTGCTCGGGCTGACAGGCAGCTTGCTGGTCTTCTATCCGGAACTCGATCTCGCCCTCAACCCACAACGGGCAGTCATTTATCCGTCACCTGAAATCCCGTCATTCAACCGCATCGTCGAAGCCTTGCAGCAGGCCGAACCGGCACGCCGCAACAGCTGGCGCATCGAGTTGCCGCGTGGTGACGACTCACCCATCACCGCCCGCTACTACCGGCCAATTGAAACCGCCCACCGCGCCTTTGCACCACTCATCCTGACGCTCGATCCGGCCACCCTGCAGGTTACCAGCCAACGCTTCTGGGGGGACGACCCCCTCACCTGGCTCTACGATCTGCACTACAGCCTTCTGTTGGAAAAGACTGGCAAAACCGTGCTCGGCATCGCCTCGCTGCTGATCCTCATCGTGCTAATCAGTGGGCTCTACCTTGGGTGGCCAACAGCCGGAAAGTGGCGGAGCGCCCTCACCTTCAAGTCCGGGGCGGTGTGGAAACGGCGCATTTACGACCTGCACGCCAAAGCGGGCCTCTATGGGCTTTTGCTGCTCATTACCCTGACCGCTACCGGCCAGATGCTCGTCGTACCCGGCTGGTTCACCCCAGCTATCGAACGCTTTTCCCCGTTGAAACCGCTCTATCAAGCCAGCGATCCGGCCCGCCCGATGGAGGCCGCCATTTCAGCCGACGAGGCCGTACGTATCGCCCGGCACCGATTTCCCGGTGCCGAGGTGCGCTGGATCCACACACCAGCCGCCGAACACGCTGTCTGGCGCATTCAAATGCGGCAAAGCGGCGAACCGAACCGGCGTTTTCCGCGCACGAACGTCTGGATTGATGCTCTCACGGGGAAAATTCTCGCCATTCGAGACCCGCAGGAAAACAGTGCCGGAGATACGCTGATGGACTGGCTGCACCCTCTGCACAACGGTGAAGCCTTCGGCCTTCCCGGTCGAATCACTGCTTTCATTTGCGGCCTCCTGCCCTTGCTGGCCTTCGTCACAGGCTTCATTCGCTGGCGCCACAAACAGCGCCCCGCTATACGCCGGTGATTTGCTGTAGGGCGCTTGCCGGTCAGAACTTGTCGGAACGGAGCACCGATACGTCGCTCAGGTAACAGACCATCGCATAACGGGCGAAATAGTTGGCTTGCAGGTGAACGGCGATGGCATCTGCGACGGCGGCTTCACACAGAATGTCGATCCGCACATTGCCGCTCAGCGGCCAGCCGCCATCGCGCGTTCCGTGTTCTCCCCAGCCGCGGGCATCGCTCGCGGTATAGCCATGGGCTCCCAAGCGACGGGCATCGGCCGCAACACGCCCTTCGATCGAGGCTTCGCAGATCACAGTCAGCAGGGTCCGCCGGGTGTAGCTGGCCAGCGGGGAATGAGCCGGGGTGGTTGCCGGTTGCATCGTCATCACAGTACTCCTTCGAGCTGGCGAGCCAGCCAGTAATAAATCGGAATCCCGATCACCAGATTGAACGGAAAGGTTACGCCCAGCGCCGCGCCGATCGACAGCGCCGGGTTGGCCTCCGGTACGGCGATACGCATGGCTGCCGGCGCCGCGATATAGGAGGCGCTGGCGTACAGCGTGGCAAGCAGCGCCGCGCCACCGACACTGAGGCCGAGCAGGCTGGCCGTCAGCGCGCCGAGCGTGCCGGCGAACAGCGGCATGGCCACCGCGAAGCCGACCAGGAAGGTTCCAGCCCGCCGCAGGTCGCCGATCCGGCTCGCCGCAACCAGGCCCATTTCGAGCAAGAAAATGGCGAGCAGGCCCTTGAAGAGATCGAAGAACAGGCGATCGAGCGGCTTGATGCCATCGGCACCGGCCAGCCAGCCGATGAGCAGACCGCCCACCAGCAGCACGATGCTCTTGCCGGCAAACACCTCGTGCAGCACCTTGCCGACCGGCGACTCGCCCTGGCCGCGCCGCGCCAGCCAGACGCCGATCATCAGGGCCGGAAATTCGAGGAGGACGAGAAAGACGACCATGTAGCCCTCGTAAGCCTGTCCCACGCTGGCCAGGTAGGCTGCGGCGACGGCGAAGGTGACGACGCTGACCGACCCGTAATGGGCTGCCAGCGAGGCAGCATCGGCCCGCGACAGCTTGCCGAGGCGTTGCAGCACGGGGAAGGCGATCAGCGGCAGGGCGGCACCGATGCCGACGATGACCACGGCCGGCAGAATCAGATCGGCCAGCGACTGGCGGGATAGTTCGACCCCCCCTTTCAGGCCAATGGCGAGGAGCAGAAAGATGCTCAGCGATTCATAGAGCACGGCCGGGATCTTCAGGTCGGAACGCGCCAGACCGGCCAGCAGGCCGAGCAGGAAAAACAGGATGACGGGTTCAAAAGGCATGGCATGGATCACTCAATGTCGATGGCGCGCACTATTCCACCCCAAACACATTAAATCCAATTAAACTTTTTTGACCAAATTATTTATAACTACTTATATGCCACGCCGCCACCTGACTTTTCGCCAGCTCGAAACCTTCGTCACCGTCGCCCGGCTCGGCAGTTTTTCGCGCGCCGCCGAAGCCCTGCACCTGACGCAGCCAGCGGTATCGATCCAGATCCGGCAAATGACGGAAAGCGTCGGCCTGCCGTTGTTCGAGCAGACCGGGCGTGAAATCCGCCTGACCGATGCCGGCCAGGAATTGCTGCGCACGGCGCGCGAACTGGACGACAGCTGGAGTCGTTTCGAGTCGGCGGTCGACGCGCTGCAGGGCCTGAAGCGGGGCCGCCTGCGCGTTGCCCTCGTCACGACCGCCAAGTATTTCCTGCCGCGCATGTTGGGCGCCTTCTGCCAACGTTACCCGGACATCGACATCGAGCTGGAGGTGGCCAACCGGGCGCGTATCGTCGAACGCCTGCGCGCCAACGAGGACGACCTCTACATCATGTCCTTTCCTCCCGAAGAGCTCGATGTCGTCGCCACCCCCTTTCTCGACAACCCGCTGGTCGTCGTCGCGCCGGCCACTCTGCCGTTGCCCGCCGGGCCCCTCCGCCTGGCCGATCTGGCCGCCCATCCCTTCCTGCTGCGCGAAGCCGGCTCGGGCACGCGCAAGGCCATCGACCGCCACCTGGCCACCACCGGGGTTTCCCTCAAGGTCAAGCTGGCACTCGGCAGCAACGAGGCGATTCGCGACCTGGTGGCGAGCGGCATGGGCCTCTCCATCCTGTCCCGCCACGTACTGGACGATCACCCGGAACAGGAGGGCCTGCGCATTCTCGATGTCGCCGGCTTTCCGCTGCAGCAGCCGTGGTCGGTCGTGCATCTGCGGCAGAAAATCCTCCCCCTGCCTGCCCACGCCTTCATGAACGAACTGCTGTCTGCCGTCAGCCCGGGCGCGCCAGCCGGCTCAGTGCGGCGATAGCCACTGGAGAATGGCCTCGAACAGCCGTTCCGGCTTGACCGGCTTGCTGATATGGTCGTTCATGCCGGCCTCGAAACAATGCTGGCGATCCTCGCTGAAGGCATTGGCAGTCATCGCCAGGATCGGCACATCGGCGCCGCCGGGCAGTGCACGAATGGCCCGCGTCGCCTCGATGCCGTTCATGTTCGGCATCAGCATGTCCATCAGGATCAGGTCGTAGGCGCCTTCCCTGACCTTGGCAACCGCCTGGCCGCCATCTTCGGCCAGATCAACGAGCAGGCCGGCCATTTGCAGCAATTCACGGGCCACCTCGCGATTGATCGGCTCATCCTCGACCAGCAGGATGCGTCGGCCGGCACAGCGGGCCCGCAACATCGCCTCGGCCACTTGCCGGCGCGACCGGGGTACGCCCTCGCTGGCCGGCGTCGCGGCCTTGTCGAGCGTTACCGTCAAGATGAAGACGCTGCCCACCCCCGGCCGGCTATCGACCGTGATGTCGCCGCCCATCATGCGCGCCAGGCTGCGGCTGATCGCCAGCCCGAGCCCGGTGCCGCCATAACGGCGCGTCGTCGAGCTGTCGGCCTGCTGGAAGGCATTGAACAGACGGGCGAGATCGGCCGGCGCAATGCCAATGCCGGTATCGCGAATGGTAAAACGCAGGCTGACCCGGTTCGCGTCATCGACCAGCCGCGCCACCGCCACATCGACGCGGCCAACCGCCGTGAACTTGATGGCGTTGGCCGTCAGGTTGAGCAGGATCTGCCCAAGGCGCAGCGGATCGCCGGCCAGGCTCAGGTCGGCCAGCTCCGGCGACAGATCGATGGCGAACTGCAGGCCCTTGTCGGCCGCCTGCCCTTCGACCAGCGGGCGCAGGTTATCAAACACGGTGCCAAGCCGGAACGCGGTGTTCTCCAGAAGCAGCCGGTCCGCCTCGATTTTTGAGATATCGAGGATGTCGTTGATGACCCCCAGCAGGTGGCTGGAAGCCTGAACCACCTTGGTCAACTGGTCGCGCTGGCGTTCATCGCTCGCCCGGCGCAGGGCCAGATCGGTCATGCCCATGATCGCGTTCATCGGCGTCCGCAGTTCATGGCTCATGTTGGCCAGGAAGGCGGTCTTTGCCCGGTTGGCCGCCTCGGCGGCCTCCTTGGCGATGGACAGCGCAGCGGTCCGCTCCTCGACTTTCCGTTCGAGCTGCGTCCGGTAGTTCTCCAGCGCCGCCTCGGCCTGGTCACGCTCGACCGCCACGCAGGCCAGGCTGGCGTAATCCTCGATCAGGCCGATTTCGGCGCTGCTCGGCACGGCCGGCTGGCGGTGATAGATGGCAAACGTCCCGAGCACCCGTCCGCTGCGATCCTTGAAAGGCTGCGACCAGCAGGCCCCCAAACCGGCCGCTTTGGCCAGATCACGGTAATTGGCCCAATAAGGATGGTTCTGGATATCCTCGACGATGACCCGCTCCCCCCGAAAGGCTGCCGTACCGCAGGATCCGATGCCATCGCCAATCGCCACGCCGTCGATCGCCCGGTTATAGAATTCGGGCAGGCTGGGCGCCGCACCGTGGCGGATATGGCGGCCGGCCGCGTCGAGCAGCAAGATCGAGCAGAGGCAACCCGGGTGAAGCGCCTCGACACGCTGGACGAGAGCCTGCAGTACCTCAGTCAGCGGCGCTCCCATGCTGATCAGCCTGAGGATGCCGTTGTGCATCTCCACTTCCCGGGTGCGTTCGGCCAGCTCGGCCTGGCTGCGCGCTTCCCGCCGGCTCACGGTGATCACATGAAACAGCAGGGCGCAGGCGAGCAGGCTGAGCAGCCACGCGCCTGCCAGGTAAGCGTTGAGATGGCCGAAGAGGTCGGACAGCGGCGCCGTCCCGGCCGCCACCTGCCCCCCCGGGACACCCGGCGGGGCGACGGTTTCAGCCACAACACCCGGTTGCCAGAGCATGGCCCCGAGAATGAAGGAAAGGCACAGGGCCAGCCAAAAACGCATAGGGGGTCAGGCGCAAAAAATACTTTTTCAATATATCTCAAATTCACCTTGCGCTGCTGTGAAAACAAGCCCGCGCCCCGGCTGGCGGGAGTCCAGCCACGCAACCTATAACGAAAGACATAGATTCAGCGTTACAATGCGCCGCGTATTGCACCGCACCATTACCGGCGCATTACAATCAGCGTTCGGTCCTTACCTGCCAGGCCATGAACAAGGCCAATCCGCAATCCACCTATGAACACCGCCCAGACTCTGACTCCGCCCCCGAAAACCACGGAAGACCTGCCCGAGGGCACCCGTCGCATGATCGACGGCATCGAACGGGTCCTGTACGACGGCTACTGGATCAAAACCTATCCGGTCCCGGCCGACACGCTGGAAGCGAAGAAAAAGCTGATCGACGCGCTGACCCGTCGCCTGTTCAACCACACCGAGCACGGCCTGAACATCCCCGGCACCCGGCTCAACGAGGCCCGCGCCAGCTACGACAAGGAAACCGACCCGGCCCGCAAGCGTGTCAAGGGCGCCATGCTGGCCGGCGCGCTGTTCAACCGGGCAGCCGATATTTTCCGCAAGCTGGTCGAACTGCAGGCCTGCGGCATCGAAATCCTCAGCGACAATCCCCTGATGCGCGAATGCGGCCGCTGCCTGCTCGAAGCCATGGATCTCGGCCGCAACGTCCTGCACCGCAGCGGCGAGGAAGGCATCGACGAACTGTGGGGAGAACCCTTCCGCGCCTTCTCGATCCCGCTCGAAGATTTTTACGAAAGCCGCTACATCAAGATTGGTCGCGTCCTGCACGACATCGACCGGATCTCGCAGGTCATGATCGACACCTTCAGCGGCATTCCGGCCTTTTCCGACATCGAGGCCCCCGTCAGCGAACTGGCCGCCGCCGCCAAGATCAAGACCGAGACCTTGCGTACCGACGGCGACATCTTCGATGTCTGGGCCCGCATGGTCACTGCCGCCGAACGCCTGTGCACCCTGCCCCTGCAATGTGATGCCAGCGCCCTGTCGTCGCCGATGACCTACAACCTGTCAGACGGCCTGCAACTGATCCGCCAGGGGCGCGACCTGATCTTCTACATCGCCCGCGCCCGCACCGCCATGCCCAAGAGCACCCAGGAGTACGCCGACCGCTGCGCCAACTATCTCGCCACCGGCCGGGCACCGCTGATTCAGGTGACGCTGCCGGTGTGATGGCACGGCGCGCTGCCGAGCGGTTCGATTGAACCCCTTGCCGGCGCCGCAACACAACCCGTCGGATTTTCTTGCACAACCTTCCTGAGCTTCAGCGGCGGCCTTTTCTTTTTGGATGACATCATGGTCAACGGCAGCACCCCGGTTCCCGAACCCGCCTCGGTGCTGTTGCTCGGCCTTGGCCTGCTCGGTCTCGCCGCCCACCGTCGTACCCCCAAAGCCTGATTTTCAGGCGCGTGATGTCTGCCCAAAAGCCGGGACCACCCGGCTTTTTGTTTGGTCGGTCGCCTGCCCCCCCTAAATCCGCCAACCGGACGGGAGCGCTATGGAATGAACGGCAGGACCAATTCCGAGGTCCGCATGGCCGCACCGCACACCGCGTCGCACATTTGCCGGAAAACCCGGACTGCGCTGCTTTCGTGGCGGCGCGCATGGCGAACGATGTGAAAGCGGCGACGCAGGTCAAAGGCGGGGGTGGCCACTTCAACCAGGCTGCCGCGCCGGAAGGCTTCGCGGAGCGCCAGGCGCGACAGGCAACCGATACCGAGGCCGGACTCGACGGCGCGCTTGATTGCCTCGGTATGTTCCAGCTCCAGCCGCACGCTCCAGCGGCCAAGGGCGGGAGCGAGGCTGCGGTCGAACTGGCGCCGTGTGCCGGAGCCCGGTTCGCGCAGGATCCAGTCCTGGCCGGCCAGGATTGCAGCGTCGGCCGTGCCGGCCCGGGCCAGGGGATGGCCCGGAGCGCAAAAAACGACCAGTTCGTCCTCCAGCCAAGGCTCGGCGAGCAGGTCGGGATGGTTCACTTCGCCCTCGATCAGGCCAACATCGCAAGCGCAGCGCAACAGGCGCTCAGCGATCGCCTCGGTGTTGGCCACCTGCAGACTGACCGGCGCAGCCGGGTGCTGCCGCATGTATTCGGCGATGATCAGCGTGCCGAGATAATTGCCGATGGTCAGCGTCGCCCCTACGGTGAGCGGCGCCAGCTGTCCACCGCCGAGGTAGGACGCGATCTGCCGCGCTTGGTCGAGCAGTTGCTCGGCCAGCGGCAACAGGCCGCGCCCGGTGGCGTTGAGGTGCAGCGATTTGCCAAGGCGATCGAAGAGCGGGCAATCGAACTGCCGCTCCAGTTCGACCAGCGCGTTGCTCGCCGCCGATTGGGACATGCACAGGCGTTCGGCAGCGCGTGACACGTTCTGTTCGCGGGCGATGACGGTGAAGATCTCGATTTGGCGCAGGCTGAGCTTCATATCGAAAATATAGATAATGATAAGCCAAATTATCCGACAACACAGTTTGAATCAAGGCCTACACTGCGACCATCGTACCTGCCCCATCGTGATCGTCATGAGCTCCTTCAACACCGAAACCGTCCTCTCCGTTCATCACTGGAACGACTCGCTGTTCAGCTTCCGCACCACGCGCGACCCCGGCCTGCGCTTCATCAATGGCCAGTTCGTCACCATCGGCCTGGAAGTCGACGGCCGGCCGCGGATGCGGGCCTACAGCATCGCCAGCGCCAATTATGAGGAGCACCTCGAATTCTTCAGCATCAAGGTGCCGGATGGCCCGCTGACCTCGCTGCTGCAACATGTCAAACCGGGCGACAAGCTGCTGGTCAGCAAGAAGCCGACCGGCACGCTGGTCCTGCGCGACCTCAAACCGGGCAAGCGCCTCTTCCTGTTCGCCACCGGCACCGGCCTTGCCCCCTTCATGAGCCTGATCCACGATCCGGAAATCTACGAGCGCTTCGAGCAGATCGTGCTCATCCACGGCGTGCGCTGGACGAGCGAACTGGCCTACCACGACTACATCGCGCAGGATCTGCGGGATCACGCCTATCTGGGCGACGAGATTCGCAGGAAACTGATCTACTACCCGACCGTCACCCGTGAGCGGTTCCGCAACGAGGGCCGGCAGACCGACCTGATCCGCAGCGGCAAGCTCTACGCCGACCTCGGCATCACCCCGCTCGACCCGGCCACCGACCGGGCGATGATCTGCGGCAGCACAGCCATGCTCAAGGAAATCTCGGCCATGCTCGACGGCTACGGCTTCCAGATCTCGCCGCACATCGGCGAAATGGGCGACTACGTCATCGAGCGTGCCTTCGTCGACCAGTAACAACCAGGCGCCCGCCGCCGGCCGGGCGATTTTTGATTTGCCTCACCGGCCGGGGCGCGTCGGCTCCGTATAATGGCCGGCTTATGAAGCCGGCCTCCTCTCTCCACGCGCATCTTGCCCGCGCCGCAGCCGAAGGGTCGGCCCGGCCGGCCTTGCTGGCCGAAGGCCGCCGCTGGACCTTCGCCGAACTGGCTGCCCAGACCCGTGCCGGCGCCACTGCAGAAACCCGCCCCTGGGCCGGTAGCGGCACCCCGCTCGAACTCGCCCTGGCCGCCTATCGCTGCAGCGCCGCCGGCCGCGCCTGCTTCCCGCTACCGCCGGAACGCCTGGCGCCGGCGCTCGACGAGGTGCCGCCCGATACCGCGCTGATCATTTCGACCAGCGGCAGCGAAGGCCAGCCGCGCGCCGTGCTGCTCGGCAATGCACAGCTCGACGCCGCTGCCGCCGCGGCCAATGCGGCGCTCGATCTAAGGGCCGGCGACCTCTGGCTAGCCTGTCTGCCGCTTTATCACATCGGCGGCCAGAGCATCCTCTGGCGCTGCGCCCGCGCCGCAGCCGGCGTGCTGCTCCATCAAGGCTTTGCCGTCGACGCGCTGGCCTGCGATCTGGCTGCCTGGCCGGTGACGCATGTATCGCTGGTCCCTGCCATGCTGGCCCGCCTACTCGATCACGGCATCGACCCGCCGCCCACCCTGCGCGCCGTGCTGATTGGCGGCGCCGCGCTCTCCCGGCCGCTTTACGAACGGGCGCGTGCCGCCGGCTGGCCGCTGTTCGTCAGCTACGGCATGAGCGAAACCGCCGCCCTCGTTGCCGTCTGGCGGCCGGCCGATGGCGTGTGGCACGAAGGGCTGGTCGGCCGCGCCCTGCCCGACCACGAATTCCGTATTGGCGACGACGGCCGCATCCGCCTGCGCGGCCCCCAGGTCATGATCGGCTACCTCGGCGGTGGCGGCCCCGACGCCGACGGCTGGCTGACCACCGGCGACCTCGGTCAAATCGACGCCGACGGCCGCCTGACCGTGCTCGGCCGGGCCGACGACATGCTGATCAGCGGCGGCCGCAACGTCCATCCGCAGGAAATCGAATCCTGCCTGGCCGGCTGCCCGGGGGTTGTCGACATTGCCGTCACCGGCCTGCCCGACCCGGTGTGGGGGGACCTCATTGTCGCGCTGGTCGTCGGCCCGGCCGATGACGCCGCGCTGCTCGCCCACGCCCGCCAGCACCTGCCGTCGGCCGCCATCCCCCGCCGCATCCGCCGCCTCGACCGCCTGCCGCGCAACGCCGCCGGCAAGCTCGACCGCGGTGCGCTACGCCGCCTGGCGGCAGGAGCCCCGGCATGATCGCTGCCGTGCTCCGCCGGATCACCGCCCCGGAAACGGCCCGTCACCTCGCCGCACTGGCCGCCGGCGCCCCGGCATCGGCCCCGGTCAGCCTGTGCCTCGAACTGCCGGCACAGTACACCGACTGGCTATCCCTGCTGCCGGCCGACCAGCCTTGGTGGTACCGCGCTCGCCCGGCGCACGGCGAATATCGCCTGGCCATCGGCCATGCGCTGCAGGTGGCGAGCGTCGGCGACAACCGCTTCGCCGCGCTGGAGGGTGCTTTCGCCGGGCTCTGCCAGGACTGGCGGCAGCACGGCACGCCCCTCGCCTTCGCCGGGTTCGCCTTTGCAGCCGACAACGCGACGCCCCTGCCCAATGCCCTGCTGGCCATTCCTGCCGTACTGCTCGAGTGTCGGGCAGGCCGCTGCACCGTGACACTGAGCACCCCTGCCGGCCGCCTGTCGCAGGCGCTGGCCGAATGGCCGGCACTGCTTGCCGCCCGACCGGCGACGAAGAACGTCCGGATCTTGCCAAGCCGCCCCGAACCACTCGCCGAGCAGGCCTGGATGGCACGTGTCGTCGCCGCCCTGCGCGACATCGGCCAGGGCAAGCTGGCCAAGGTCGTCCTCACCCGTTGCCGCGCTCTCGAAGGCAATGCCCCCTTCGCCGCCGGCGACATCCTCGCCCGCCTCAACGCGCAGCAACCGGGCAGCGTCGTTTACGGGCACGGCAACGGAGTCCAGGCTTTTCTCGGCGCCACGCCGGAACGCCTGGTCGCCAGGTGCGGCCAGCAAGTGCGCGTCGATGCGCTGGCCGGCACCGCCTGGCCGGGTTCGCCGGCCCTGGCCGACGACAAGAACCGCCATGAACAGTCGCTCGTCGTGCGGGCCGTAGTCGAGGCACTCGGCCCTCTGTGCGATGGCGCCCCACAGGTCGGGGCTGTCGAGGAATGCTCCGCCGGCCAGCTCCGCCACTGGCGCAGCCACATCGTTGGCACGGCCCGGCCGGGGACCAGCCTGTTCGATGTGGTGCGGGCACTGCACCCGACACCGGCTGTCGGCGGCTTTCCCTCCGCCGCCGCCCGCGCCTGGCTGGCGGCCCACGGCGAACAGCGCCATGCCTGGTACAGCGGCGGCTTCGGCATCCTGACGCCGGACGGCGACGGCGAGTTCTCGGTCGCCCTGCGCTCCGCCCTGCTCGACGGCAACAAGGCCCTGCTGCAGGCTGGCGCCGGCATCGTCGCCGGCTCCGATCCGGCGCAGGAGCTTGCCGAGATCGAAGCCAAGTTCGGCACTCTGCACGCCGCCCTGAGCGACGACACGTCCCGGGCCGAGCGCGGCTGCCGACGGGCCTGACTCTCCCTGTCACATCCCTGTCACGCCCGGCCGTCACACTGGCCGGGCAATACAACTCTCTCCGTCTCGCCCCCACCCCGGTGGGGGTTCTTTTTTGGCGCGCCCCAGGCGGCTCACAAGGCCCGCCGCAAAATGTCGGCCACGACATCCGGCGGGTATTGGTCGGCGATCCCAAAGCGCGCCACACTGAGCTGGACGTTGTCGACAATCGTCGGCAAATCGCGCTCCCGGATACCGAGTTGCGGCAGGCGCGTCGGGGTGCCGATCTTGTCGAACCAGGCTTCCAGCGCGGCAATCCCCTCGCCGGCGCTGGCCAGGCCAAAGACCTGCCGGGCGAAGCGCGCAAACTGGGCGGGGTTGCGATCCTGATACCACTTCATCCAGGCCGGCATGACCACCGACAGCCCGGCACCATGCGGTACGTCGAACAGCGCGGAGAGCGAATGCTCGATGGCGTGGTTGGGATAGCCGAAGCCGGCGCAGCCGGAAAAGGTCAGCCCGTTCAGGGCCAGCGTCGCCGCCCAGGCGAACTCACCGCGCGCGTCGTCGTCGGCCGGGTTGGCCAGCAGGGTTTCGGTCGTTTCGATGATGGTGTTGATCACCGCTTCGACCAGCCGCGACTGCAAGCGGGGATGCACCGTCGCCGTGAAATAGGCCTCGATGCAATGGGCGATCACATCGGCCGCCGAATAGACCAGATACGCCCGCGACACGCTCCGCATCAAGCGGGGATTGACGATGGACAGCCTGGGATAGATCGCCGGCGCGGTGATGTAGAACTTTTCCCGGGTCTCGTCATTGGTCACTACCGCCGAACAGTTCATTTCGCTCCCGGTCGCCGCCAGGGTCAGGATGGCAAAGATGGGCAAGGCCGAGGCGATACGCGCCTGACCGGTGAACAATGCCCAGACATCGCCGGCATGCACGACGCCGGCGGCAATGGCCTTGGCGCTGTCGAGCACGGAACCGCCACCGACGCTGAGTATGGCATCCACCTGCTCTGCGCGGGCCAGGGCAACGCCTTGCCGCACCTTGGAAAGGAGCGGGTTGCTGACGATGCCGCCCAGTTCGACCACGCCAATGCCCTGCTCGGCCAGGCACTGCGTCACGGTAGCGAACAGGCCGTCGCGCTTGATGCGCTCACTGCCGTAGCAGAGCAGCACCTTCCGGACGCCATGCCGGGCCAGCCGCTCGCCAATCAGCCTTTCCTTGTCGACACCAAATTCGATCCGGGTCGGGTTGAAAAAAGTGAAGTTTTCCATGATGCCTTTCGTAATCCGTTTTCCATTGGCAGTTGGGGCCGGTGGCCAGGTATTCCCCGGAGCCTCCTGCCGCGTCAGACTCGTCGCTCAATCCGGGGTCAGCCGAATCAGGCGCCCGTCGTCGCTGTCGGTGACGACATAGATCAAACCATCCGGCCCCTGCCGGACATCCCGAATACGCTCGCCGAGCGATTCCAGCAGCCGGGTTTCCTTCACGACCTTGCCGGCATACGGGCGTTCCAGCACCAGACGTGCCAGATACTTGAATTTGAGCGAGCCCACCAGCAGGTTGCCGACCCAATCCTTGCCGTATCGCTCACTGGTCACGAAAGCCATGCCGGAAGGCGCAATCGACGGCGTCCACTGGTGCAAGGGTGGCAGGGTGCCGGCCATGGCCGACTGGCCGGTGCCGACCGCCGTGAAGTCGTAGTTCCGGCCGAAGCTCACCAGAGGCCAGCCGTAATTGCCCCCCGCTTGCGGCAGGTTGATTTCGTCGCCACCGCGCGGCCCGTGCTCATGCATCCAGAGCACGCCAAGCGGGCTGAGCGCCGCGCCCTGCGGGTTGCGGTGGCCATAGCTCCAGATTTCCGGCAGGGCGCCCGGTCGACCGAGGAAGGGGTTGTCGGCCGGTACACTGCCATCCTTGTTGAGGCGGATGATTTTGCCGTGGTGATTGTCGAGGCGCTGGGCATCGTCGCGCCGGCTGTAGCGTTCGCCCAGCGTCAGAAAGAGCTTGCCGTCCGGCTGCCCGTCGGCGTTCCGGCTCTCGACGATACGGCAACCGAAGTGCAGTTCGCTCGCCACCTTGGGGCGTTGGGAAAACAGGATGTGCACCGCCTCCAGCTGCGCCATGTCCCGTGACAGCCGGGCGCTGGCCAGGGCGGTGCTGTTGCCACTGCCCGACCGGGCGGGCTCGGAAAAACAGAAGTAAAGCACACGGTTACGGGCAAAATCGCTATCGAGCACGACATCGAGCAGGCCGCCCTGGCCGCCGACCGCGATGGCCGGCAAGCCGCCCAGCGGGGGACCGACTTGCCCGTTGCCGGCGACGATGCGCAACGCTCCCGCCCGCTCGGCGACGAGGAAATTGCCGTCCGGCAGAAAAGCCACGGCCCACGGATGGTCGAGGCCCTTGGCGATGACCGTGGGCGTGACGGCCCGGGCCTCGCCGCCCAGGAGAAGCACCAACCCGGCCCACAGGGAAAACAGGCGTTTCGGCATGGCGTCTCCGTCTCCTGATCTTGCCGTACAAAAACGCAGTCTACTTCGCCTTTTTGACCGGCACCACACCGCGCTCGATGCTCTTCCAGGTCTCTTCGAGCACGGCCAGCGTGGCAGGGGCATAGGCCTGGGGGTGGCTGGCGAAGGTGGCGATGACCAAGCGCTTGTCGACGTCGATATAGAGGCTGGTGCCGTGCGTGCCGATGAGGGCGACGCGGTTGGCCGCCCCCCCGAGATGCACGAAACCGTAACGCCGCGCGCTGCCCTTGCTGAGCCCCTTGATCTCCGCGCTGTGCGGGCTGGACGGCGCAAGCAGGGTTTCGATGAACCAGCCCGGGATCCTCGCCCGGCTGCGGCTGCCACGGGCTTCGACGAAAAGCTGGCCCAGCCGGGCGAAGTCGCGCAGCGAGAGGCCGAGGCCGTTGGCCAATTCGACTCCCCGGGCGTCGCTCAGCCACAACACCGCATGTTCCGGCTGCGCACGGCGCAGCAGCTGCTCGCAAAAAAGCGTGGCCAGCGGCACGGCGTTGCTTTCGGCCAGGGCCCAGGCGAGCAGGTCATCATCCGGGGTGGCCATGGCGCGGGCATCCGGCACGTCGGCAAGCGGTTTATCCCAGCGCCCCGGCTCCGCCAGCCAGGCGCGCAGGCCATTGCCGCTGGCGCCTTTGCGCCAACCGGCGGCCTGCTGCCAGGCGGCGAGTTCGGCCGGGCTCCAGATGTGCCGCTCGTCGTCATCGAGCAGGCGCTGGAGCGCTATCTTGCGCAAGCTGCCCGAAGCAGCGAGTGCGGGAATGTAGCGGGAGACCGATTTGTCGGCAGCGAGCTTGCCCTGGTTGATGCTCATCGCCCCCAGCAGGTTGAGCAGCGGGCGCGTCGCATCGAGCAGCAGGCGTGGCCGGTCGGGCAGCAGGCCGTTGCGGTAGCGCTCGGCGACGATCTGGCCGTTGCGCAGCACGACGACACCGTCGGCGGCCAACCGGCTGTCGAGCAGGAAGCCCAGGCCGCGCGCCTGGCCGTCATAGGGATCGACCGCCGGCCAATCGTCCAGCGAACGTTCGACCGGCGGCACGGCGGGCCGGTCGGCGGGCGGGACGAGACGCCAGGCCGGCATGAAGCTGGTCGCCGCCTGCAGCGTCAGGCGCTGGTGCTCGATGGCCAGCCAGTTGCTCCGGTCGATCCACGGCCCGAGCTGCTGCGCGCCGGCCGGTAGCCTGTCGAACTGGCAGGCAGGCGTCGCCGCCGGGAGAGCCGGCGACAGCGAGAGCAGAAAGAGAACAAAGGACCAGCGGCAACGCATTTCGATTCTCCGTTTTGGTTATTCAGCGCATCAGCCGTTCGCTGGCTTCGCGCACCACATCGTTCAGGTTGCCCTGTTCCCGGAAACGCGCCCGCAGCCAGGCCGCATCGCCCGCCCCCTCGGCGAGCTGCTGCTTCAATGGATTCAGCCAGTGCAGGCAACCGAGCGCTCGGGCGTCTTCGGAAATCGCCTCGAGCAGCGGGGCCAGCGTCTGCCGCAAGGGCTGCTGGCCAAGCCCGACCGGGTCGGAAATGCGTGCATCGAAGCCGTAGCGGCAGGCCTGGAACTTGTTGTAGCGGGCAACATGGGCCTGCCTGTCGGTATGCAGCGGCGGCCGCGTGCGCAGCAGCCAGCGCGCCAGCGACTGGGCAAAGGCGGCCAGGGCGACTGCCTGCTCAATGCTCAGCGGGGTATCGCAGACACGAATCTCGACCGTGCCGAACTCGGGTTTTGGCCGCACATCCCAGTACAAATCCTTGATGCCCTGCGCGATGCCGCAGGCCTGCAGGAATTCGAAATGGCGGCAGAAAGCCGGCCAGTCATCCAGCGGCGGGCACTGCCCGCTGAGCGGGAAGGCCGATACCGCGTTGAGACGGGCCGACTGGTAGAAACTGTCCTCGCCATCGACGAAGGGCGACGCGGCCGACAGGGCTATGAAGGCCGGGACATGGACGCCAAGGGCCTGGGTCAGCCAGATGGCCTCATCCGCCGACGTGCAGCCGACATGGATATGCTGGCCGAACACCGTGAACTGCTTGGCCAGGTAGCCGTAGCGCTGATACAGGCTGCTGAAGCGGTCGCCCGGGCAGATCCGGCGGTCCGGCCAATGGTGGAAGGGATGGGTGCCGCCGCCGCAGATGCCGATGTTGTTGCGCTCGCCATGCTGGCGCAGCGTGTCGCGCAGGCCAGCCAGGTCGGCCGCGATGCCCTCGACCGTCGGCTGCGCCCGGGTGCTGATCTCGATCATGCTTTCGGTGATTTCCAGCTTGATTTCACCGAAGCGGCCGTCGTAATCGAGGCTGCCAAGCAGGTCGGTGGCGCCCCGCGTCAGATCGAAATCGGGCCGGGAGACCAGCTGGAGTTCGAGTTCGACGCCAAGCGACAGCGGCGCGCTGTCCTTGAAGTGTTCCAGTCCTTGGCCGCTCATGCGAGGCCTCCCTTTCCGCCGGCGCCGCATTCGCCGGATCGGCCGAGAGCCAGCCGGCAGAGGGCCGGCCCGAGCAATTCCATCATCGCCGCCGCAAAAAGCGGCAGAGCCAGCGCCGAACGGCCGACTTCCGGATACAGCCCGGCGATTTCATACGCCATGAACACCGCCGTCGCCGACAGCGGCTGAATGCCGACCCCCACCAGCAGACGCTTGGGCAGCGGCAGGCTGCCGCCCGCCCCGGCCAGCGCGGCGGCCTTGGCGGCAGCCCGGACAAGCAGCAGGCCGAGCGCCTGCAGGCCGGCCTGCCAGGTGAATTCCTGCCACGGCAAGGAGGCGCCGACAATGACAAAGAGCACGATGGCGAGCAGCCAGTGACCTTCCGGCAGGTTGGTATAGCGCAGTATTTGCCGCTGGTCGCGAGCCGCCAGCAAGACCCCCATCAGAAAAAGCGTCAGGAAAACCGGCACAGCCAGCATCCGGGCGATGCCCACGGCGAGCAGGGCAGAGGCGACGAGGACGAAAACCTGGGCCAGCGAGCGCTTGGGCAGCGCCCGGGCGATGAACAGTGCCAGCCAGCAGCCCAAGCCGCCGATCAGCACGGCACCGGCTACCACCCAGAGCGGATGGACGACGGCATTGAGCCAGTCTTCGCTCAGTTCGGCATGAACGATGCCGAGCACGAAGGCGAAGGCAATGAAGGAGGCAGCCGAGCCGATTGCGGTATGCAGGATGATGCGCTCCGTCACCTGCCCCTGGGCGCGCGACTCCTCGATGGTCAGCAACACCACGGCCGGCGCCGAGGCCATCGTGACCGCGGCGGTGGCCGCCGCCCAGGCCGGCGACAGGCCGACCAGCCAGAGCGCGAAGGCGAAGATCAGCGCAAAGGACAGCGCAATGTCGGCCAGCGTGCTGCGCAGCAATTCCGGGTTGCGGTGCAGCCAGCGCAGGTCGAGGCGCCGCCCGACCTCCATCATCAGCAGGCCGAGCGCCGCATCGGCAATCGGCCGGGCCTGGGCCAGCGCCTCGATGCTGATCCAGCCGAGCGCCGACGGCCCGAACACGATGCCGGCCAGCACGTAGCCGATGACCTTCGGCCAGCGGAGATGGGCATGCAGCCACTCGCCGATCAGCAGGCCGACAACGAGCAGCAGGCTGAACAGGGCCAGCGAATCGATGCTTTCCGGAAAAGGCGGCAGGAAGAGCAGGCGCTCGATCAGGCTTTCCCATAGGCTGCGCAGCGGGGCGAGGAGGCGTTCGATCATGTCCGCTGTCCGGCCATGCGGCGCCAGATGGGCAAGGCCGCCCTCACCATCGCCGGCCCCGCGCCGCGTTGAGGAATTCGTCCAGAATGGGCGTACAGTTCAGCAGGTCCGGGCTGCCCGGCGGATGGAATTCCGGATGCCACTGCAAGCCGAGGACATAGGGCTTGCCTTCGAGGCGAACGGCCTCGATCAGGCCGTCCGCAACGCTGCGCGCCTCGACCCGCAAGCCCTTGCCGACCGCCTTGATCGCCTGATGGTGGATGGAAACCACCCGCCCGCCGGCTTGCTCGGGATAGAGCTTGCCCAGGCTGCCGCCGGCTTCCCAGGCAATGGCATGGGCGTACTTGTCGTAATCGGCGTGAACGTGGATGTCCGGCTGGTCGTATTGGGTCGCGATATCCTGGTACAACGTGCCGCCCAGCGCCACGTTGATCAGCTGGGCGCCACGACAGATGCCGAGCACCGGCTTGCCGGCCTCCATGAACTCGTGCAGCAGTTCCATCTCGTAGGCGTCGCGCAGGCGGTCGCCCGCCCACTCCGGCTGCACGGGCTCCTCGCCGTAGGATTGCGGGCTGATGTCGGCCCCGCCCTGCAGGACCAGGCCGTCGAGATACTGCGGGTAGTCGGACAGGCGGATGCTGCTCCGGTGCAGCAGGCCATCGCCGCTTACCGATGGAATCATGAAGACCATCACCTCGCGCGACATCACCCAGTGGGCCACCGACTGTTCGAGGTAATGCAGCGACTTGGACTGCAAACCGGTTGCCCCGGGCTGGGGATGGTAGATCCGGGCCGAGAGGCCGATGCGTAACGGACGTCTTGCCACCGTGAAACTCCTTGTCGATTGATTGCGGCCGGAAGGGCGGCAGGCTGCGGCGGCCACCGCCTGGCCTCGCAGAAAACGGGGGGCCGGAGCGGACGCTTGGATACTACATTGCTTACCAATATAATTCCCGCACCTGATTCGTGCAATTCCCATGAAATCCCACCCCCCTCGCCTGACCCTCGAAGTACTGCAGCAATTTCGCGTCATCTACGGCACCATGCGGCAATATTTCCGCACCCTCGAACAATGCTGCGGCCTGCCCGGCAGCCAGATGTGGATCCTCCAGGAAGTCGAGCGCACCCCCGCCATCGGCGTCACCGAACTCGCCCAGCGCCTGGGCATCCACCAGTCCACCTGCAGCCAACTGGTGGACCGGCTGGTCGGCCAGGGCTATCTGGAAAAACAGAAGGCGGCCAACGACCGGCGCCGGGTCGGGCTGATCCTTGCGGCCAGCGGCCGGGCACTTATCGCACGCCTGCCCGGCCCGGCCGAAGGCGTGCTGCCGGCGGCGCTGGCCAGCCTGCCCGAGGTCGCCCTGAAAACATTGCATATCAATCTAGCTGAACTGATCGACCATCTGCAGGAAACGGATGAACAGTTCGCCCGGATTCCCTTGGCGGAGATGGTGCGCCATGCGGAATAGCCCCAACCTGCCGGGCGCCGCCGCCCTGCTCATCGTTGCCCTGCTGGGCGGATGTGCCGGCCACCGGCTGCCGGAGAAAGCGGCCGACACGATGGCGGCGCCCGGCCCGGCCATCGTTCCGCCGGAGGCCGCCAGCCAGGCCATGCCACCGGCCGCGCCACCCGCGGCAAATCTTGGCGCGGGCTTGCCGGCCGACCCGGAGGAAAGCATCTTCTTTTCGCCGGGGTCGAGTACCCTCGCTGCGGCTGAACGACGCAAGCTCCAGCCGCTGGCCAGCCGCCTGCTGGCCGACCGGCGGCTGACCGTCACCCTGGTCGGACATGCCAACGACAACGGCAGCCCGTCCTTCAACCTGGCCGTGGCCGATGCCCGGATCGGCGCGGTCGCCCGCGCGTTGAAAAAACAGGGCGTGGCCGCCTACCAGATCCGCAAGCGGGTCTTGGGGGACGAGCAGGCGCCGGCCAATTGCCGCAACGCCGCTTGCCGGAAAGCCGTGCGCCGCGTGGACTTCCTGCTCTCCGGCCCGGCAACGGGCCATTGAGTCGCGGCGCGCCGCTCAGGCGCGCAGTTCCAGGTTCAGCCGAACCAGATCGGCCACATTGCCGACCCCGAGCTTGTCCATCATGCGTGCCTTGTGCACCTCGACGGTGCGCGGACTGATGCCGAGCTCGGCGGCAATGTCCCGGTTATGCTGCCCGGCCACCACACGGGCCATCACCTCCCGTTCGCGCGGCGTCAACCCGGCGAGGAGGCGCTCGACGGTCGAGCGGTTGAGATCGGCAGCGAGCTGGCTTTGCTGGCGGGCAAAGGCGTCGGCGATGGCAGCCAGCAGCTTGCGGTGATCGAGCGGCTTTTCCAGGAAATCGACGGCCATCGCCCGGAAGGCCTCGCGAGCCGAGGCCACGTCGCCATGGCCGGTCATCACGATGACCGGCAGGTCGCTGCCCAACTGGTTCAGGTGCTTCTGCAGCGTCAGGCCATCCATGCCGGGCATGCGGATATCGAGCAGCAGGCAGCCGCGCCAGGTTTTCTTGTAGGCTTTCAGGAAGCTTTCCGCATCGCCGAACACAGCAACCCGGTAATCCTCGACACCAAGCAGCAGGCTGAGGGCATCCCGTACGGAGGGGTCGTCATCGACGATGAAGACGGTCAGATTGTCAGACATGGTTCATGGATTCCTGAATCGGCAGAACGATCTTGAAGATGCCATGCTCGGCCACCTCGCCCCACAGCGTGCCGCCATGGGTTTCGACGATGGCGCGGCTGATCACCAGCCCGAGGCCCAGGCCACTCGACTTGGATGAATTGAAGGGCTCGAACAGTGTGCCGGCGACCTTTTCGGAAAGCCCCCGGCCGGAGTCGGTCACGACGAGGCAGACGCGCGCCCCGGGCAGGATTTCACCCCGCAGGCTGACCGCGCGTTGCGCACAGTCGGGCTGATCGACCGCATCGAAGGCGTTGGCCAGCAGATTGCGCAACACCACTTCGAGTTGCAGGCGGTCGGCCAGCAGGCTGACGTCAGGCATCGTGCCGATCGTGAATTCGATGCCGCGTTGCGCCGCCCGCGCCTGATAATGGCGGGCGGCCTGGTCGACGATTTCCGGTAGCCGGGCGGCTTCCAGCTTGGTTGCGCCGGTCCGGAAAAAGTCGCGTAGCCGGCGAACCACCTCGCCGGCCCGAGCCGACTCGACCAGCATGCCGTGGATGGCGGCATGCAGGCGCTCGCCCTGTTCGCCGCGCTCGAGCAGTCGTTCGCAGGCCGAACCGTAAGCCGCCAGCGCAGTCAGCGGCTGGTTCAGCTCGTGGGCCAGCGCGCCGGCCATTTCTCCCGCCGCCGCGAGACGCAGCGTCTGCTTCAGTTCGTCACTGGTCCGCCGCTGCTCGTCCACCACGCTGCCCACGAAAAAGCCGATCAGGGCCATGGCCAGCGACAGCATTTGCAGCTCGGCAATGGTCACCACGTTGTAACTCAGCACCTGGACGGCGATGATCACCTCGATCTGCAGCAGCGAAGCGGCGAGGATCGCACCGGCCATGCCCTGCCGGGCCGAAGCCCAGATCAGCGGCAGGAAGAGCAGGTAGAAGAATTTGAAGCCGCTGCCACCGCCGAAATCGAAAGCAACCCACACGGCCAGCAGGCTGGCAGCGACGTAACCCAGGGTTTCCCAGCGCAGGGCGGCGGTGCGCAGCAACAAGCGGCCGCGCTCGCTGCTCAGCCACCAGAAAAGCGGCATCGCCACCGTGATGCCGACACTATCGCCCACCCAGAACTGGACGACCCCGGTTCGCCAGCCGTCGGCCGGCAGCAGGCCGAGCAGCTGCAGGCTGCTCAGATAAATGATGCTGACCAGCAAGGTGCCGCCGGCAACCGGCAGAATCCACGCGATCAGCGCCACACGGTCGTCCAGCAGCGAAGTCGATAGCAGCCGGCGGCGCAGGTATTCGCCCAGCGCGATATAGCCGCCGGCCAGGATGGCCGCCGACAGCAGGCTGGCCCACCAGGCCTGCGGGATGCCGCGAACCAGCAGTTCGCTGAGCAGCACGGTGCCAAGCACAGGCCACCAGGCAGCCCGGCCGCGGCGCAGCATGAAGACCAGCCCGAGGGCCGGCGCCGGGTTCCAGGGCGTGATGTTGAGCCCGTGCAACGGGTGGATGAAGCTCGACACATCGAGAGCGATGTAGAGCACAGCGAAAGCGAGGTTGAGCGACAGCGTATTCACGTTGCGGGCAGTTCCGGAGCCGTCACGGCGCGCAGGAGCGAACCGTGCAGGACGCACTGTACCCCAAGCCCCCCCGGGGCCGGATAGGGGAAGGCCGTACGGGATTTCCGTACGCGCTGCCCGAATTATCGGCGCGGAGGCGGAGGGCTATAGTCGGGCGCATCGTCCCTGTGCATACCATCATGTCCATTTCAGCTGTCTCCACACCGGAAATCGTCGCCGCCGCCATATTTGGCATCGCCGTCCTGCATACCTTTTCGACCAAGTTTTTCGCCCACCTCGCCCATGTCCAGCCGCGCCACGCCGGCTTGTGGCATCTGCTGGCCGAAGTCGAGGTGGTGTTCGGCTTCTGGGCCTTCGTCCTGATTGCCGCGCTGTTCTCCCTGTCCGGCAAGGATGCCGCAGTGCATTACCTGGAAGCGCGCAATTTTACCGAGCCGATGTTCGTCTTCGTGATCATGGTCATCGCCGCCAGCCGACCGATCCTCGAAACAGTAATGAGCACCGTTCGCCTGATCGCCGCGATGATCCCCATCCAGCGCGCCGTCGCGGTCTATTTCCTTTGCCTGTCCCTCGTCCCGCTGCTCGGCTCCTTCATCACCGAGCCCGCGGCCATGACCCTGGCCGCCCTGATGCTGCGCGACAGCTTCTTCAGCCAGCCGATTTCCAACCGCCTCAAATACGCCACCATCGGCCTGCTCTTCGTGAACATCTCGATCGGCGGCACGCTGACCAACTTCGCTGCACCGCCGGTCCTGATGGTTGCCGCCAAATGGCAGTGGGACACCCTCTACATGCTTTCCCACTTCGGCTGGAAGGCAGCCTTCGCCGTGTTCACCAACGCCGCCGTGCTGACCTGGTTCTTCCGCCGCGAACTGGCGGCCAAGGGCAAGCCGAACGGCGCGGCCAACGGCACCGCCGTGCCGCGCACCGTCGCCGGCATCCACCTTGCCTTCCTCGTCGGCGTCGTCATTTTCGCCCACCACGCCGTCGTCTTCATGGGCCTCTTCCTGTTCTTCCTCGGCTACACCGAAGCCTACAAGAAATACCAGGACCGCCTGATCCTGCGCGAAGGGCTGCTCGTCGCCTTCTTCCTGGCCGGCCTGGTCGTCCTCGGTGGCCTGCAGCAATGGTGGCTGCAAAGCGCGCTCACCGGCGTCGAACCGACCGTCCTCTACTTCCTGGCCACCGCGCTGACCGCCGTGACCGACAACGCGGCGCTGACCTATCTGGCCTCGCTGGTTGAAGGCGTCTCGGGCGACTTCAAGTACGCCATCGTGGCCGGCGCTGTCACCGGCGGCGGCCTGACCATCATCGCCAATGCGCCCAACCCGGCCGGTGTGGCGATTCTCAAATCGAGCTTCGACGACCAGTCGGTCAGCCCGCTCGGCCTATTCCTGGCTGCCTTGCCGCCCACCTGCGTCGCCATCTTCGCCTTCCTCGCCCTGTGATGCCCCGGCCCAGCCTGATCCTTCGCTCACCCTACCTGCAGTGGCTGCTGGTCCAGATTTTCCCGCGCCTGCGGGCCTGGCCGGTCGGCAAGTGGCCGGCGGTGATGGAGAAGGTCCGCTGCGCCGATTTCGATCGCATCGAACGGATCGGCATCGTCGCCGCCGTGGTCCTGACCACCTGGCTGCTGCGTCCGGCCAGCGGCAGCAACAGCCCGGCCGCCATCGTCTTTCTGACGCAACTGCCGGTCGCTCTGCCCCTGCTGTTTCTGATGGCCGGCCCTTTCTTCCTGCGCCGGATTCGTCGGGTTATCGACAGCGAAGCCCGTTCCGGACGGGAAGGCCGCTCCGACGATCCCGACGAAAGGAAGTGACATGGGAAATTTCGCCGAAATGAAACACCTGTCCCCAGCCACCTCCCCCGGCACCCCTCGCCGCCTGCTGATTCCGATCGACGCCACCGAGGCTTCGCGCTGGGCGCTGAACTACGCCTGTCGCCTGGCACAGACCGGCTCGCCGCCCGAAATTTGCCTGCTGTTCGTCGCCGAACCGGTGCACAACTGGGAAGTGTTGCGCTTCTACACCGAAGAAGAAGTCCGCCGGCATTTCCAGCAACGCTCGGCCGTCTTTCTCGACGAAGCCGCCGCCCGTCTCCAGGCCGCCGGACTCGCCTCGCGCAGTTTCTTCCGCGAAGCCGAGACAGTGGCCGGCATCGTCGATCTGGCCGAAGAGCTCGCGTGCACCGAAATCGTCGTGCCGGCCACGCTCTGGCTTGGCCGCTTCCCGACCGGGCTGGCCCGCAAGCTGCTCCAGCGCCCCTGCGCCGTTCCGGTCACCCTGGTCCGGGAAGATGGCGCCCCCGTTGTCTGACCACCACGTTCCCTCGTGGCGGAAATCTCTTTGAGGCGGGCAACCGCCTCTTTTTTTGTCCGGGATGTTGTCCGGAACTCAGATATCCTCGATCACCGGCACCATCCGGTTGGTTTGGCGCAGGCGCTCGGCCATCAGACGCATGATCTGCAACGCAAAAAATGGCGTCTGCTGGACGAGGAACTGAAAGCGTTTTTCGTCGATCGCGACAAATTCGCAATCCTCGGTGGCAATCACGGTAGCCGAACGCGGGCCGGGCGAAACAATGCCCATTTCGCCGACCACGCTGCCATGGCGCAGGATTTCGACCACCCGGTTATTGACGATGACCTCGGCCGTACCGATCGACAACACGTACATCAGGTGTCCGGGTTCGCCCTCGCTGAACAGCGGCTGGCCGGCCGGCACGGTGATGATGCTGGGATTATGGGAAAACAGTTCGCAAAAAATCATGCTGCTTCTCAGGTTGGTTGAATGAAAAAACACAGCGGCTTCCTCGCTCAGCGGCCGGCCAGCCGCGGAGCCAGCCTGCAGTATTCGGCGGCGACCCGGGCGGCTTCGACAAAAGCCTGACGCGCCCTGCCGAGCCAGGCAATCCGGGCAAAAAGCCACTCCGCCAGGTCAAGGCCAAAATAGGCGGCAAACCAGGCAAACAGGCAGTCGGACAGGAAATGCCCGCCCGTCGCCATGCGCACCAGACTCATGCCGGCCGCGGCCCCCAGACTGGCCAGCAGCCAGCGCTGCCGGAGGCGCGGCGACCCCAGCCAGCCGAACATCATCACGACAAAGGCCGTCGTGGCCACATGGCCGCTGACGAATGAACAATTGCGCGCACATTGCCGGCTCGGCACGAAAGCCGGTGTAAATTGCTGGCTGCCGCCAAATGCTTCGATCTGCGCCGGGCGGGCCCGGCCGAGATGGTTTTTCAGGCCGGCATCCACCAGCAGCACCGGGCCGGCCAGCGCCCCCGCGAGGAAGAAGGCGAACAGCAGGCGTTGCGGCCGGAGCACGCGGCAGGAAGGCAAGCCGCTTGCCAGGCCAAGCAACAGCAGCACCCCGAGCAGCAGTCGCCCGACGACCGGCACGGCCTGATAGGGCCAGGCAATCAGCGGGCTTTCGCGCGGCAGTAACCAGGCCCAGTCGTTCTGGTAAAAGCGGGCAGCCACGGCCAGATCGATTTCCGGCCACGCCACAAAGACGACGGCCAGCACGGCGAAGGTCGACAGCACCAGGCGGCGCTCAGTAGCCCTGGAAAGCATGGAGCAGATGCACCTCAATCCGGCGCGACAGGTTGGAGTCCAGTTCGGCGCGCAAGGTCGCCAGGGGGCGGCTACCGGCAAAACGGCCGAGCATGGCCGCATCCGGCGCCTGGTCACCAAGGTATAACGCGTCGCTTCCGACATGACGACCGAGATCGGTAGTCAGCCGGAAATGATCGCTCGCCTCGCGGCGCGGATTCCAGCTCACCACCGTCGGCCGGAGGTCGCGCAACTCGTAGCGCATATGGGCAAGTACCGTCCGGTTATCGGCGAGCAGGACCGCATCGGGATGGGCCCGGACGATGGGGCGCAGTTGCTCGGCCAGTTCGTGCCAGCCGGTCGCCCGGACGAAAGGGTTGTAGCGCGCCGGGTTGGCCACGCCGCTCGCGGCGAGCAGCGCCGGAGCATGATAGGCCAGCGCGGCCAGCATGACATTCAGCGTGAGGCCGGCGATCAGCCAGCCGCGCCGGCCGGCCGTCAGCCACGCTGCCAGGACGATGGCCAGTGGGGCAAAGGCCGGCGCCGCCCAGTTGGCATTGGCGCCGCCATGCAAGGCCTGCGACGAAACCACCAGCCACAACGGGATGGAGAACCAGAGCAGCAAACCGGCGGCCCTTTCCCGCCATCCCTGGGCGATGCCCGGCAGGACGGCCAGACCGAACAGCGGACCGAACGCCAGCACCTGCACGACGAGAAAGCCGCCCAATGCCGCCCAGCGCTCGCTGGCCTGCCGATGCAGCGTGATGTCGGCCGTATGCCGCAGGGTCGGCCAATCATGCGCCAGGTTCCACGCCAGATTGGGGGCCAGCAACAACAGCGCGACGCCCAGCGCCACCCAGGGCCGGGCCGTGGCCAGGCGCTCGCGGTGAAAGGCCAGCAGATGCAGGCCGGCAGCGACGATGAAGAGCAGCATCGTATATTTGGTCAGCAAACCGAGGCCGCATACCACGCCCAGCGCCAGCCAGTCACGCCAGCGACCGGCCTCGACGGCTTCCAGGTAAAACCACAGGGCCGCCAGCCAGAGCACTGTCAGCGGCGCGTCGGTCGAGACAAACAAGCCGAGCCAGGCATAGATCGGCAGGGTCAGCACAATCAGCGCCGCCCACCCGCCCACCACGGCGTCGTACAGCCGGCAGGCGATCAGCCAGACGAGCAGCGCCGCCGCCGGGTAACAGAGCAGGGCAAGCGCCTTGACACCGAGCAGGCCATCGCCGAACAGCGTCGTAGACAGCCGGATGAGGAGTGCAATGCCGGGCGGCTTGGAGAAATATCCCCAGTCCAGCGCTTCTGACCAGAGCCAGTACTGTGCCTCGTCCACATACAGGCTGGCCCCGGATTGCCCGATGGCCAGCAAGCGCCAGACGAACACCAGCGCCGCCAGCCCGAGCAAACCCGGCCAACCGGCCTGCCGGCCGGGCGCCATGCGAAGAGTGGTGCTTGCTTCCATGTACCGAACTTTGCCGGCTGCATGTTTCCCGCCCGTGAAACCCGCATGACAGTCCGGGCAAGGGGCTACCGCGACCACCCTGTCATCGAATTGACAACTGGCTGGCCGAAGCTATCGGCTGTCTGCCTCCTTGCCGGTTCGTCACCATGCCCCCTTTGCCTTCCCGCCGCTGCCTCGTCGCTTTCGCGCTCGCCGCCCCGCTGCTCGGCGCCTGCGTACCGGCCCTTCTCGTTGGCGGAGCCGCCGGCGCCGCGATCAGCTATCACGACCGCCGCTCGACCGGCACCCAGGCCGACGACGAAACGGCGGAATGGAAGGGACGCAACCGCGTGCCGTCAGCGCTGGCCGAATGGGCCAACATCAATTTCACGGCCTTCAACCGGCGGCTGCTGATCTCCGGCGAGGTGCCGGACGAAGCCAGCCGCGAGGCGGTCGGACAACTGGCCGCCGGCATCGAAGGCATCCAGCAGGTGCACAACGAGCTGCGGATCGCCCCCCCTGCCCCCTTCGGTACGCGCAGCAATGACGTGTTCATCTCGTCGAAAGTAAAGGCGCGCCTGCTCGATACCGACCAGGTGGCCAGCAACCACGTCAAGCCGGTGACGGAATCCGGCGTGGTTTTCCTGATGGGCATCGTCAGCGAGCGGGAGGCCCGGGCCGCCATCGACATCGCCCGGACCACCGCCGGCGTCCGCAAGGTAGTCAATCTGTTCGAGATACGGCCGGACGACGACATTCGCCGTCTCGACGATGCCCGTCTCGGCGTCCGCTAAACGGCGGCAAGCCCGAACAGGCCCGGCAGCCAGGTAGCCAGAAAGGGCAGCAGCGATATGGTCAGCGCCCCGAGCAGCATGGCCAGCACAGCCGGCAGCACCGACAGCGCGACATAGCGGATCGACTTGGCGAACATGGCCGAGGCGAAATAGATGTTCATGCCGGCCGGCGGGCACAGAAAACCCATCTCGATATTGGCCAGGAAAATCACGCCAAAATGCACCGGGTCGATACCGTAGCTCAGCGCCACCGGCAGCAGCAGCGGTACCAGCACGACGATGGCAGCATAGATCTCCATCAGCGCTCCGGCCAGCAGCAGGAACAGGTTAAGCGCGATCAGGAAGGCGAACGGATTGGGCAGGACCGATTTCACCCACTCGATGGCGAGATCGGGAATACCGGCGTCAACCAGATAATTGGTCAGGCCCAGCGCCATGCCCAGGATGACCATGATGCCGCCGATCACTTCGGCACAATCGACCAATGCCGCGCGGATGGTCACCCAGTCCAGCTCGCGATGCGCCAGGGCCTGGGTCAGCACGGCGTAGGCTGCGGTCAGCGCAGCACTCTCGGTCGGGGTGGCGATACCGCTGACCAGCGAGCCGATGGCCACCACCGGCGCCAGCAACTCCCACTTCGCGGCCTGCAGCGCCGGCCATAGCGCCGCGGGCGCGGGCACCGGCCTCTCCACCGGCACCACCGGCTGGCGGCGCCGCAGGTAGCCGCCGACGAGCAGCAGGAAGACCACCATCACCATCGCCGGCAGTACGCCAGCCAGGAACATGGTGTTGATCGGCACACGCGCGATGATGGCGTACATGATCAGCGGCACCGACGGGGCGAGCAGCACGCCGAGCGCGCTGGCGCTGGTCACCAGGCTGATGCCGCGCTGCTCGGGAAAGCCGGCCTTGGTCAGCAAGGGCAGCAACAGCCCGCCAAGGGCGAGGATGGTCACGCCGCTACCGCCGGTGAAGGCGGTGAAAAAAGAACAGAGCACCGCCGCGGCGATGGCCGTGCCGCCGACGCCTGTGCCGAACACGGCGGTGAACAAAGCGCCAAGGCGGGCCGCCGCTCCGCTTCGGGCAAACAGCAGGCCGGCCAGCGTAAAGAGCGGCAAGGCGGGCAGCGAGGGATTGACCGTGATCTGGTAATGGCTGAGCGGCACCGCGGCCAGCGGCTGGCCTTCGCTCCAGAACAGGGCCAGCGCCAGGCCGCCAAGCACTGCGAAAATCGGCGCGCCGCAGACCAGCACGAGCGCCAACCAAAGCGCGAAGGGCCAGAAAGGCAAGGTTTCGCCGTCAAAATGGCCGGCAAACAGGAAGCCTGCCGCCGGCAACAACAGACCGAACCCCCAGCGCAGCAACAGTGGGCCGCCCAAGCGCCCGGCCAGCCGGAAGCCGAGCAGGCCGAACCCGACCGGCATGGCCAGTTCGACCATCCAGCCGGCGATGCCATAGGCAATGGCGTGCGGCGCTGCCATTTCGCTGGCCACGAAGGTCCAGCTGGTCTGGGTCAGCATGCCGCAGAGCACGGCGGCGCTGGCCTGGGCAAAGGCCCGGGTGGCGGCACGCAGGTACGGATTCTTCGCCGCCGCCAGACCGGCGCCGAGAGAACTCAGGTGCTGCCCCCGCTCGGCGACCAGCGCCCCGAACATGGCCAGTACCAGGCCGAGGTGCTGGACGAGCACGGGCGCATTCTCGATGCCCTTGCCCAACAACGGCCGCAGCCCGATTTCGAGCAGCGGAATGAGCAGCATCAGGGCCAGCGCCGTGCCGGCGATCAGCGCTTCGAAAGCGGCCAGACGGCGCCAGACAGGCCGGGGGAGCGGTGCGCGCATCAGCGCTGGCCGGCGCGGAAGGCTTTCAGGTGGCCGACCACCTCGTCGAAGGTGTCGGCCGGTACAATCTTGCCGCGGATGCGCGGGTAGAGGTTGTCGGCCAACCGGTTCCACGCCTGCATCTGTTCGGCGTTCGGCTTGTTCACCTTGAGGCCGCGCTTCTTCATCGCCTCGACGGCATCGTCCACTTCCTGCCGCGCCCTGGCACGCAACTGAACACCGGCCTTGGCGCCCGCCTCGCGCACGGCGGCCTGGCCTTCCGGCGTCAGATCATCCCAGGCCTTTTTGGTAATGATCAGCGCGCCGACGATGGGCGCCCAGTTCAGTTCCAGCATGTTGCTGGCTGTGGTGTAGATCTGCGTCGCCAGGGCGAAATAGGGCGTAGACGGCACGGCGTCGATCATGCCGGTCTGGATCGCCGGCAGGATATCGCCCGTCTCCAGCGGCACCGGCGTGTAGCCGAGGCTTTTCATGATTTCCTGCTGCTCCACCTCGCCGCCCCAGGCGAAGAATTTCATTTTCTTGAAATCGTCCGGACGCACGGCCGGCTCCCTGGAAAAGAAGCGCACCCAGCCGGCGTCGCCCCAGGCCAGCACCACGAAGCCCTTATCGAGAAATTTTTTCTCCATCGCCGGGCGCATCTTCTCGCGCACGTAATCGACCTCTTCCCAATTACGGAACATCAGCGGCATGTTCTGCAAGGCGGCAATGGACGGCTCGATCTCGCGCAGGCCGACGACCGACAACAAACCGCCCTGCAACTGGCCGATGCGCATGCGGCGCACCATGTCGGTCTCTCCCCCCTGGCTGCCGTCGGGATACACCAGATACTTGGCGTTGCCCCCCTGCGCCGAGCGCCATGCCTCGCCCAGTTCCATCAACTGGCGGTGGTACAGCGAATTCTTGGTGGCCAGCGTACCGATGCGCAATTGCTTGTCGGCGGCCAGCGCCGATGTCGCCAGAATGCCAGCCAGCAGCAGCGCCGCCCATTTTCCCCATCTCTTCATGCGTCTCTCCGTGCTTGGTGCGACTCAGAACAGGTCGTCGATTTGTTCCAGCAGCCAGCGCGCGCGACGGCGCATCACCGCGTTCTGCGTGGTCAGCGGGCTGCCGGCTTCATCCTCGATGGCCAGCGCCTGGCGCAGCAAGCCGGCAAACAATTCCTTGTCGCCAACCGGCTGGGCGTAGCCCTCGGCCTTGGTGAGCAGCGCCCCGGCGCTGCGGCCGGCGGATTGCGCAATGGCCAGGTCGAAATAGGCCAGCGCCTGCGCCGGGCTGCCGCCCGGCCGTGCGGCCTCAAAGGTCCCGAGCAGGCTGGTCAGGCTGCCCTGCCCCCACGCCGGATCAGCGGCCCAGGCCCGTTCGGCCAGGCGTACGGCGAGCGGGAGGTCGGCGACGATATCGGGATCGTCCTTGCTCAGCGCAATCCAGCCGCCCCAGGAAGCAGCAGCCCAGTAAGCCAGGCCGGCCTGCGCCGGGCGCAGGCGCAGCGTGTCGCCAGGCTGGGCCAGTTGGGCGGCGAAGCCGGGCTGGGCTTTCTCCAGTGCCGCCATGGCATGGCGATGCGCCCGTTCATAGAGTTTGGCCGCCCGCTGACGCAGGCGATCGGCACTCCTGGCGTCGCGCGCCTCGATCTGTTCGGCCTCGAAGGCGACGAAAGCGTAGGCATATTGCGTGAAGCCGGCGGCGACCGATTCGGCCAGCGCGGCATGACCCGGATCGCGGCGCAGGACGGCTTCCGACAGCTTCAAATGAAAGGGTGCGGCATCGCGCAGCAGGTCGAGATCGTTTTCGTCACCCTGCCCCTGGCTGGCCAGTTCGTCGGCCAGGCCGCCGACGATCATCTGGCGCGGCGAACAAGCGCCAAGCAACAAGGTCAGGGCGACCGTTCCCAGTGTCATCGCCAGTCTTTTTCCCGCCTTGTCGCCGAGCCTGTGCACCTTCATTCCGCCGTCACGATTCGTTGGCCGGCACACTAGCCGGCCGATGTTACAGCGGCGTGACCGGAGACCCCGGGCAGCAGGCATCATTTCGTCATCCGGCTGCAACACAAGTGCAACAAAATGATGGACTTGAAGCCTATACTTCAGGAATTACATGGAGCCCGCACGATGACCCATCCCCAACTCAAACCCCGCTTCCCGACCGAGAATTACCTGAACCGCGAGCTCGGCCTGCTGGCCTTCAATCGCCGGGTTCTGGCCCAGGCCCAGGACGAGCGGGTGCCGTTGCTGGAGCGTCTGCGCTTCCTGTGCATCGTGTCGAGCAACCTCGACGAATTCTTCGAAATTCGCGTTTCCGGGCTCAAGGAGCAGATTCGGGCCAAATCGTCGGTGACGACGACCGACGGCAAGACGGCGCAGGAGGTTTTCCGGCTGGTATCGGCCGAAGCGCACGCCATGGTTGCCGAGCAGTACCAGCAACTCAACGAGGTCATCCTGCCGGCGCTCTCCGAACAGGGCATCCGCTTTCTGCGCCGTTCGTCCTGGAACGAGGCGCAGCGCGAATGGATCCGCACCTACTTCATGCGCGAGATGGTGCCGGTACTGACCCCGATCGGGCTCGATCCCTCGCACCCCTTCCCGCGCGTGCTCAACAAGAGCCTCAACTTCGCCGTCGAACTGGATGGCAAGGACGCCTTCGGCCGCAGTTCCAACATCGCCATCGTCCAGGCGCCCCGCGTGCTACCCCGGGTCATCCAGTTGCCGGAGGAACTGGCCGGCTGCGCCTATGGCTTCGTCTTCCTGTCGTCCATCCTGCACGAGTTCGTCGGCGAACTGTTCACCGGCATGACGGTGGTCGGTTGCTACCAGTTCCGGGCGACGCGCAATTCCGATCTCTTCGTCGATGAGGAAGAAGTCACCAACCTGCGCACCAAACTGCAGGGCGAACTGCCACAACGCCATTTCGGCAATGCCGTGCGCCTGGAAGTAGCCAACAACTGCTCCGAGGCGATTACCGAATTCCTGCTTGCCCAGTTCGACCTCAAGGCGGCCGACCTTTACCGGGTCAACGGCCCGGTGAACCTGGTGCGCCTGATGCAGGTGCCAGACTGGGTAGACCGCCCGGACATGAAATTTCGCCCCTTCGTGCCCGGCACGCCCAAGGGCCTGGCCAAAGGGGCCAACATCTTCGACAGCATCCGCAAGAACGACATCCTGCTCCACCATCCCTACCAGTCCTTCGCGCCGGTCATCGAACTGTTGAGCCAGGCGGCGACCGACCCCGCCGTGGTGGCGATCAAGATGACGGTTTACCGCACCGGCACCGATTCCGTGCTGATGGAATCGCTGATCCGCGCCGCGCAGAACGGCAAGGAAGTGACCGTCGTCGTCGAACTGATGGCCCGTTTCGACGAGGAAGCCAACATCGGCTGGGCGACCAAGCTGGAACAGGTCGGCGCCCATGTCGTCTATGGCGTGGTCGGCTACAAGGTGCACGCCAAGGCGCTGCTCATCGTGCGCCGCGAGGAAGGCACGCTGCGCCGCTACGCCCACCTCGGCACCGGCAACTACCACCCGCGCACCGCCCGTCTGTACACCGACTTCGGCCTGATGACGGCCAACGAGGAAGTCACGCATGATGTCTCGGAAGTTTTCAAGCAACTGACCGGCCTCGGCAAGGCGCGCACCCTGCGCCACCTGTGGCAGGCCCCCTTCACGCTGCAGCCGAACATCGTCGCCGCCGTCCAGGCCGAGGCGGAAATCGCCCGCGCGGGCGGCAAGGCACGCATCGTCGCCAAGATGAACTCGCTGGTCGAACCGGAAGTGATCGACGCCCTCTACCAGGCCTCGCAGGCCGGCGTCGACATCGACCTGATCGTCCGCGGCGTCTGCATGCTGCGCCCGGGCGTCCCCGGCCTGTCGGAAAACATCCGCGTTCGCTCGATCATCGGCCGCTTTCTCGAACACCACCGCATTTTCTACTTCCTGGCCGGCGGCAAGGAAACGGTCTATCTGTCCTCGGCCGACTGGATGGAACGCAATTTCTTCAAGCGCATCGAACTCGCCTTTCCCATTCTCGACCCCAAGCTGAAACGGCGCGTCGTCACCGAGGGCCTCAAGTTCTACCTCGCCGACAACCAGCAGGGCTGGGAAATGAACAGCCAGGGCGCCTATCAGCGTCGCCGCTCGCCGCGCAGCAAGCCGCACAACGCACAGGGCGAACTGATGGTGACGCTGGGCAGCGGCACCTGAAACCATGCACCGGGGCCGCAGCGCCCCACTGTCAGATTCGGCATGAATGACCGGTTTTTCGGCCAGCGATCCCGAATAATCGTTTGCTATTCTCGCCCCCGACCTGTATTGTGCACTGCAGCGAACTTAAGTAGTGTTGTTGATTAGTTGGTTGCGCACCCGTAGCTCTACGGCGCCATTCCCCCATTCGTACCTCGCCGCCTTGAATTCGCCCCTTTTCGGGGCCCAGCCCCGTCACACATTACGGAGATTCAAGACATGGCTACCGGTATCGTCAAATGGTTCAATGATTCCAAGGGATTCGGCTTCATCACCCCCGAAGCAGGCGGCGAAGACCTCTTCGCTCATTTTTCGGCAATTCAATCCAACGGCTTCCGCACGCTGACGGAAGGCCAGCGCGTGTCGTTCGACGTGACGACCGGCCCGAAGGGCAAGCAGGCGAGCAACATCCGGATCGCCTGATCGTTTCTGCCCCCCCGGCCAACGCGGGGGGGGGGCAGTCAGCGGGGAAATTCCCCCCATCCACTCACCGGAGCCCATCATGGCCAAAGAAGAATTGCTGGAAATGCAAGGCATCGTTTCGGAAGTATTGCCCGATTCGCGCTTTCTCGTATGCCTCGACAACGGACACTCGCTGGTTGCCTACACCGCCGGCAAGATGCGCAAGCACCACATCCGCATCATCGCAGGTGACAAGGTCACGCTGGAGCTTTCGCCCTACGACCTCTCCAAGGGACGCATCACCTTCCGCCAGATCGAAGGCCGTACCCCTTCCGCCCCGCGCGTCCGACGCTGATCCGGGGCCATCTTTGAAAGACTGAATGAATTTGGAACAACAACGAGCCGCTGCTCGCCAACTGTGCAACACACTGGACGTCGCCGTCCATCCCTATGGCAATGCCTGGTGGTTACTGGGCGATCGCATCAACCAGGTGATCGGCGAAATCGCCGGCCTGTCCGAAGCCGGCTTGCGACAAATGCGCCGCCCGGGTTTCCCGCGCGCCTGATCACCCTCCAGCCGCCCCTGCCGGCACCGCCGCCAGGCAACGCCGGAAGATCGCGCCGATATCCACCCGCGCCTTGAGCCGCGCCGCCAGCAGATACAGGCCGCCGATCTTGCGATGCAGAAACAGCGCATCGGCCGGCGGCGTATGCCAGAAGCGCCGATCCCGCCCCAGGCGCAGTCCGGCATCGCGAATGCGGACAGCCAGCGTCGACGTGCCGAAATCGTAAGGCCCCTCGTGCCGCAAAGGCTCGCAGGCGGCAAGGAAGATATCCAGCACCTGCCGCTGATGCGCCGGGTCGATATCGACCTGAAAATAGCCGATCTCGATCGCCGCTGCCGCCAGGGCATCCAGGTCGCCGGCCTGACCGGCCAGCAGCAGGCGCCGATAGGCGGCGATGCAGCGCTCCGGAAAATGCCGGGTCGCGCCGAAATCGAGCAAGACCAGGCGGCCGCTCCCTTGGTCGTAGCGGTAATTGGCGAAGTTCGGATCGGTTTGCACGCAGCGGAATTCGAAAATCTCCCGGAACAGCAGTTCGAAAAGCAACCCCAGCACGCGGTCGCGCTCGGCCTGCGGCGCCCCGGCCAGCGCTTCGATGGGCACGCCGTCCATGAAGGTCATGGCCAGGATATCCGGCGTGGTCAGCCCGGCGTGCACGGCCGGTAACGCGAAATCCCCCGCGGCCGCCAGCCGGCTGCGATAGTGCTCCAGGTGGGCCGCCTCCTTCAGGTAATCCGCCTCGTCGTGCAACTGGCGCTTGGCTTCCTCGAGCAGCGGCGCCACATCGAGGGTGCGCGGCAGCAGGCCGGAAAGGCGAAGCAGCGTCGCGACATTGTCTACATCACTGGCGATGCTTTGCCGCACACCGGGATATTGCACTTTGATGGCCAGCCGCGCGCCCCCCTTGCATTGCGCCGCATGGACCTGGCCGATCGACGCCGCCGCCAGCGGAGTGAAGGAAAAGCGCTCAAACTGGCTGTCCCACCCCGCCCCCCAGGCTGTTTCCAGCACCGGGAGGAGCTGGCTCATCGGCATCGGCCGGGCATCGGCCCGCAACCGGGACAGGATGGCCGCCAGTTCGGGCGGCATCAGGTCGCCGGCATCCATCGACAGCAACTGGCCGACCTTCATGGCCGCGCCGCGCAGGCGGGACAACTGCTCGGCAACGCGCCGGGCGTTGCCCGGTGTCAGCAACAGCTCGCCAACGCTCGGCCGGTTGCCGCGCGACCACTGGCGCACCCCCTCGGCCAGCATCCCCCCGGCGACGCCCGACGCCAGACTGCCCAGGCGCGCCAAACGGGCCAGCCGGCTGCTCGGCACCGCGGCGCTTTTCTCCACGGCGCTCACCGCACCCCTTCCGCGTCAGCCGGCGTATCGGCTTCATCCAGGGGATAGGCGTCGGCAACGAAGGCCGGTCCCTTCATGACCAGAACGATGAAGGCGGCAATGGCCACCGTCAGCACGACGGTCCAGTGCAAAATCAGGAGACTGGCAACAGCGATGTCGACCGGCAGCTCAACGGCTGCCAAGGCAGATGCCGGCGCAAGCATCCCGGCCAGCCGGACAACCCCAGCCGGCAAGGCGAGCAACAGGGAGCCGGCGACGAGCACCCGCGGCAGCCGGCGCAGGATGAGCCGCTCGACACCGGCCGGTTCGGAACGAAAACCGGGCAAACGCCGGAACCAGACACTCATCGCCTCAGGCCCAGGTCTGCCAGGCGTTGGCCAGCAGGCAAATGACGGCCACCACGGTCAGTCGCCAACGCAGCGGCCAATACCAGGCCGGCAGGCCGGCTGGACCAAGCAGCGATTTGTCCTGGACAATATGCAGAACAAAACCGGGCACCAGGATCAACGGCGCCAGACTGCCTGCCAGCAGAGTGGCCGGCCAGGCCAGCAGCGCCGGCACGACACTCCAGACAAATGCCCGGCGACGCCGAACCGGATCGAGTCCCGGCGCGCTCATCGCCACACCCCAGTGCAGCGCGCCAATGAAGCTGAGGATCACCGCGCCGTAGCCCGCCAGCGCATCCGACCAGGCCAGGCGATGATGCGGATCGCTGCCGGCCAGGGCAACGAGCACGATGAAAGGGAGCAGTCCGCCGTAGCCGAGCCAGGCAACATGCCGGGGCAAGGCGGCTGGATGGGTCGGGTTCAGGGTCGTCATGTCGGTCAACCTCACAAAAAACCAAATCCACATCGGGGGCGGCGCAAAGCGCCGAAGTCTGAAGACACTATACGAAGCCAACCGATATTTGTCCATGACAAAATAAAAATCACCTGCCCCAGACCTCGTCCAGCGTCAGCCAAATGGCCGGCATCGCGTTAAGATAACACCCTCGCCGTTGCCCCCATTTTCGATGTCCCGCCCCCGCCCCCTTCGCCGACTTGCCGCCTTCACCCTTGCTGCCGCACTGGCCGGTTGCGCGGCAAAGCCGGTGCCGGTTTACCGGGCTGAAGCCTTCGAGGCCGAGACCCCGTTCCAGTACCACAGCGACCTGCCACCGCTGGTACTCTGCGAATACGGCAAGCGCGCCCTGCTCAGCCAGGCCTACGAAGTCGACGCCACGGTGCCGAGCAATATCCGGGGTTCCAAGTTCTTCCAGCCGGATGCCGATCATCAGGTGCAGCTGCGCATCACCCTGACCTGCATGAGCACGGGACGCGACACGACCATTTACGCCAACGCGCTGCAAACCCGCTTCGAGCTGAAATCCGGCGGCAGCAGCACCGGACTGTCGGTGGCCGGCATCGGCTCGCTGTCCGTTCCCTGGCCCACCGACAAGAGTTCGCTGGTCAAGGTGGGCGAGGAAACCATCACCGATGGCGAGTTCTATCGCCGGCTTTTCGTGCTGATCGAAAACCTTGCCGAATAGGTACTGCCCGCAGATGCTGCCGGCCCTGTTCGGTCAATGACGCAAAACCACAAGCAGCGCGCCCGAAACGACACCATGAAGCCCTTACGCATTCTGCTCGCCGATGACAGCCAGGCTGTCGGCAGCGTACTGGCCGATCAACTGCGCAGCAATGGCCATCAGGTCGACTGCGTGCAGACCGGCGAAGCCGCCGTCGCTGCCTTTCTGGACAATCCGCCGGAACTGGTTCTGATGGATATCGAAATGCCCGGCATCGGCGGGCTTGAAGCCATCCGGCGCATCCGCCGCATCCCCTCGCAACTGCGGGTCCCGATCATCATCATCACCGCCCACACCGACGAGGAGAACCTCCTTTCCAGCTTCATGGCCGGCGCCGACGATTTTCTGGCCAAGCCGATCCAGCCACTGCTGCTCGATCTCCGCATCCAGGCAATGATGCGCCTCATTTCGAACCACCGCTCAACCGCCGCCATGGTCGACGCCGTGAACGAGGGGATCATCCGCATCGACCGGACCGGACGGATCACTGGCTTCAATAAGGCGGCCGAACGCATCTTCGGCTATGGTGCCAAGGAAGTGCTCGACCAGAACGTCAAGATGCTGATGCCCTCCCCTTTTCGGGAAGAACACGACACCTATCTCGGGAACTACGTCGCAACCGGCCAGCGCACGGTGATCGGATCGGGCCGCGAGGTCGTCGGCCTGCGCAAGAATGGCGAAATTTTTCCGATGAGCCTGGGCGTCAGTGAAGTCGAAGCGCCCGACGAGCGCTTTTTCGTCGGCATCGTGCGCGATCTCAGCATCGAGAACGAACTGCGTACCAGCCTGCGCGAGAGCCGCAATTTCCTGGCTGATATCATCGAGAACATTCCGGCCGCCACCTACGTCAAGAATCGGGAAGGCCAGTATGTGCTGGTCAACCGCCAGCACGAAGTGGTGACCGGGCGGCCCCGCGAGCAGTTGCTGGGCAAGACCGATGCCGACATCTTCCCGCCCGACGCTGCCCGGGCCTACCGGCAACTCGACCTCGAAGTCATGGCCGGCAACCGGACGATCGAAGCCGAGGAAAAGCTGACGGATGCCCACGGTGAGCGGCATTTCCTGTCCATCAAGTTTCCGACGCGCGACGCGGCGGGCAACATCACCGGCATCTGCGGCATTTCGCCCGAGATCACCGAACTCAAGAAAACCCAGCACGCACTTGAGCGTCTGTCGCAATACGACGACCTGACCGGGCTCTACAACCGCCGGCATTTCATGAGCCTGGCCCAGCAGGAATTTGGCCGCAGCCGGCGCTACGGCACACCACTGACCCTCCTGATGCTCGACATCGATCATTTCAAGCGCATCAACGACACCTACGGCCACCCGGCCGGCGATCAGGTGCTCAAGGCCATTGGCCGGTTGATTCATGACGGCCTGCGCGGCATCGACATTGCCGGCCGGCTGGGTGGCGAGGAATTCGCCGTGATGCTGCCGGAAACCCCCATCGGACAGGCCATCATGGTCGCCGAGCGGCTGCGCGGCCGGATCGTCAGCGCCCCGCTGTCGCTCGCTGACGGCCAGAGCGTCGCCTGTACGCTCTCCATCGGCATCGCCGTGCTGAGCGCCGAGGTCGACCACCTCGACCATCTGCTGCAACAGGCCGACCAGGCGCTCTACGCCGCCAAGGAGCGCGGCCGCAACCGGGTGGTCAGCTACGTGGCCGATCGTCCGGCGTAAGGAAGAGCCCGACGCCCAGCGCGATCAGCGCCAGCGGCCACCATTTCCGGATCACGGCGACCAGATCGAGTTCGAACAGGTCGAAGTTGACCGCCAGCGCGACGGCACCGACAACGATCAGGGCGATGGCGGCAAAATGGCCTTTCATGCGATTGCTCCGGTCATCAGGCGCGGCGGACGCCGACCACACCTTCGACATCGTGAATCAGCGTCAGCGTGCGCTGCAGCTGGCGCAGGTTGGTGATTTCGACGGTAAAGCTCATGTGCGCCTTGCCCTGCTTGGACTGGGTGTTGACGCCGACCACATTGAGCTTCTCCCGTGTGAAGATTTCGGAAATATCGCGCAGCAGGCCCTGGCGGTCGTGTGCATCGACGATGATGTCGCAGGCAAAGACACCGGTCGTCTGCCCCCCCCAGTCGGTCTCGATGACGCGCTCCGGGTGCAGCGCCGCCAGATTGGCGAAATTGGGGCAATCCATGCGGTGGATCGAAATCCCCTTGCCGCGGGTGATGAAACCCTGGATTTCATCGGGCGGCGCCGGTTTGCAGCAGCGGGCAAGCTGGGTCAGCAGCTTGTCGACGCCGACGATCAGGATGCCCTGATTCCCCTCGACCGGCTTGCTCGGCTTGGCCACCACCTCGTCCGGCAACTGCGTTTCGGCCAGCAGGTCGCCGCCCTTGGCAACAGCCTGGAACTGCCGCTGGTTGAGGTCGCCACGGGCCGCCGCGATGTACAGGTCATCGGCCTTGGCAAAGCCCAGCTTGTGCGCCAGTTCCTCGATATTGGCCCCAGTCTGCCCGGCCCGCTGCAGCTCCTTGGCGATGATGCCGCGCCCTTCGGTCAGGGTTTCTTCCAGCGCCAGATTGGAGAACCAGGACCGGACCTTGGTCCGGGCGCTCTTGGTATGGATGTAGCCGAGCGACGGATTGAGCCAGTCGCGCGATGGCCCGCCGACCTTGGCGGTGATGATTTCGACCTCCTGCCCGGTCTCCAGCGCCGTGTTGAGCGGCACCAGCTGGCCGCCGACCTTGGCGCCCCGGCAGCGGTGGCCGAGATCGGTATGCACCCGGTAAGCGAAATCGACCGGCGTCGAACCGGCCGGCAAGTCGACCACCTTGCCCTGCGGTGTGATGACGTAGATCGTCTCGTCCAGCGCCGCCTGCTTGTAGTGCTTGACCCAGTCCGAACTGTCGGAGACTTCGTCTTTCCAGGTCAGCAGCTGGCGCAGCCAGGCGATCTTCTCGTCGTAGCTGTCCTCGCCTGCCCGCTTGGCGCCTTCCTTGTAGCGCCAGTGCGCGGCGACGCCCAGTTCGGCATGCTTGTGCATTTCCCAGGTGCGGATCTGGATTTCCAGGCTCCGTCCGTCCGGACAGCGCACCGCGGTGTGCAGCGAGCGGTAGTAGTTGCCCTTGGGATTCGAGATGTAGTCATCGAACTCCTTCGGAATCGGCAGCCACAGGTTATGCACGATGCCGAGCGCGGTGTAGCAGTCCTTCAGGTCGTCAACAATGATGCGCAGGGCGCGTACGTCATAGACTTCGGAAAACTCGACACCCTTCTTCCGCATCTTGTTCCAGATGCTGTAGATGTGTTTCGGCCGGCCGTAGATTTCGGCATCCTTGACACCCGCTGCCTCCAGTTCGGTCCGCACTCTGGCCACCGCCTCGACGATGAATTGCTCGCGCTCGCTGCGCTTCTCGTCGAGCATCCGGGCGATCTTCTTGTATGTCTCGGGGTGGATGAAGCGGAAGGAGAGGTCTTCCAGTTCCCACTTCAGTTCCCAGACGCCCAGGCGGTTGGCGAGCGGCGAGTAGAGTTCGAGCGTTTCGCGCGCCACCTGGACGCGCAGATCGTCCGGATGCGCCGCGTAGAAGCGCAGGGTCTGCGTCCGGCTGGCCAGACGCAGCAGCACGACGCGGATATCCTCGACCATGGCGAGGAGCATCTTGCGCAGCACTTCGACCTGCGCCTTCATCTCGGCCGGATTGATCTCCCCCGCCTCGATATTGGTCGCCACGAAACCCTTGGTGATCGGCCGGAGCCGGTTGAGGCGCGAAATGCCCTGCACCAGGTGCGCCGCCGGCTTGCCGAAGCGCTCCTCGATGCGGGCAAGCCCGTGATGCTCGTCGTAGGAGGGGATGGCAAAGAGCAGCGCGGCAATGCGTGACTCGGCATCGAGCTTGAGCCCGGCAACGATGATCGCCATGCCCAGGGCGTGCGACCAGATGCGCTCGCCGCTGCCCAGGTTACGGTCGCCGTAGGTCTCCCAGGCATATTCCACCGCCGCCCGGAGGCGGTCAGCATCGGCCGGGGTCAGGCCTTCGGTGAGGGTGGCGAGGAACTGATCGAAGTCGCTGAGCGCGGCGACGGAATGGACGACGGAAACCATGGCGCGCATTATAGATCGGACGCCAGCCGGCCATGCGGACAAAATCCACACTTGTCATGAAGGCGGCCGGCCATGGGGAAATTCCCCAAGTCCGCCGATCACCGGCTTCAGGCATAATCGGCCGACCATGCTCAATCGCCTTGCCAATCCCTATCTGCTGCTCACCCTGACTGTGCTCTCCTGGTCGGGCAACATGGTCGTCGGCCGCGCCATCCGGGGCGACATCCCCCCCTTGACGCTGGCCTTCTGGCGCTGGGCGATCGCCTTCGTCCTGGTGCTGCCCCTCGCCCTGCCCCATCTCCGGACACAATGGCCGCTGCTCCGGCAAGGCTGGAAGCCCTTGCTCGTCCTCGGCCTGCTCGGTGTCGGCGGCTACAACACCTTCGCTTACCTCGCCCTGCAGCACACCTCGGCGACCAACGCCACGCTGCTCAATTCCTTCATCCCCGTCGCCACCATCGCCATTTCCTGGGCCTTTCTCGGCAAACACCTGCGCCGGCCGGAGGCTATCGGGGTCGTTGTCTCGCTGTGCGGCGCACTGACCATCGTGTCCCGCGGCGACCTGGCCGTACTGACCCACCTGAACCTCAACCTCGGCGACGTCTGGATGCTGGTCGCCGTGCTCGACTGGGCCATCTACACCGTCGTCCTGGCCTGGCGGCCAGCCGGCGTGCACCCGATGCTGATGCTCGGCGCCACCATCGCGGTCGGCCTGCTGTCGCTCGCCCCGGCCTATGCCTGGGAACTGGCGCAGGGCCGCCACATGAACGTGCATGTCGGCTCGCTGGCGGCGCTGGCTTACGTGGGCATCTTCCCGAGCTTCGTCGGCTACATCTTCTACAACAAAGGGGTCGCCGAAGTCGGGCCGAACAAGGCCAGCCTGTTCATCCATCTCATGCCGGTTTTTGGAACGCTGCTCTCCTTCCTCTTTCTCGGCGAAATCCCGCTCTGGTATCACTATCTCGGTATCGGCCTGATCTTCAGCGGCATCTGGCTGACCATGAAGCGATGATCGGCTTGCTCGACAAACTCTGCGGCCGCAAGCGGCAGCCCATCCCCGATGCGCTGTGGGCAGCAACCGTCAGCACCCTGCCCTTCCTCGACATCCTGGCCCCGGACGAACAGCGGCAACTGCGCGCCCTGGCCGAGGACTTCCTGGCCGAAAAGGAATTCAGCGCCGCCGGCGGCCTGGCGCTGAACGATGAAATCTGCGTCGTCATCGCGGCCCAGGGCTGTCTGCCCATTCTCAAGCTTGGTCTCAAGGCGTACCGCGACTGGGTGGGGATCATCGTCTATCCGGACGAATTCGTCGTCCGCCGCCGCTTCGAGGACGAAGCGGGGATTGTCCATGAATACGACGACGTGCTGTCCGGCGAAGCCTGGGAAGGCGGCCCGCTGATCGTCTCCTGGCACGACGTGAAGATGGCCGGCGACGGCTATAACGTGGTGATCCACGAATTCGCCCACAAGCTCGACATGTTGAACGGCGACGCCGACGGCATGCCGGCCCTGCACGGCGATCTCGACGCAAGCGAGTGGGAAACGATTTTCTACGCGGCCTACGACGATTTCTGCGCCCGCATCGACAGCGGGGAGGAAACGCTGATCGACCCCTACGCCAGCGAGGCGCCGGCTGAATTCTTCGCCGTGCTGTCGGAGAGCTTTTTCGAGATTCCCGATGTTGTCGCCGGGGAATATCCTGATCTCTACAACCTGCTCAGGCGCTACTACCGGCAGGATCCGCTGGCCCGGCTGACGAAGGCGGCCAGCGCGTCGAGCACCGCCGCCTCCTGATCGCGGTGCGGCGAATGGCCGCATTGCGCCAGCTTCAGCACCTGCGTGCCCGGCACCTTCTCGGCGATCACGTCGATCTGGCGCATCGTCGCATATTCGTCGTCCTCGCCCTGTATGGCGAGCACCGGGCAGGTGATCTTCGGCAGGTAATCCTCGATGTTCCAGTCGCGGAAAGCGGGTGACAGCCAGCAGTCGTTCCAGTCGCTGAAGACGCGCGGCGCATCATGGTGGTAACGCGCCAGTTTCTTCGGCCAGTCGGTTTCCTGCCACAGTTTGCGGGCGGCACGAATGCCGGCCAGGGTTTCTTCCTCGACAAATTCGTGCGGTGCCATGACGGCGACCGCCCGCGGCAGATCCGGGTGCGCCCCGGCACAGATCAGCGCAATGCTGCCACCGTCGCTGTGCCCGACCAGGATCGGTTTTTCGATACCCAGCGCGGCGACCAGCGCCGGCAGCATCTCCTCGCCTTCCCGGTGCATGTAGCGCGGCTTGCGCGGCTCGGGATAAGGGTCGGAGCCACCATATCCGGCACGCGACCAGACGATGACCCGGCCACCGGTGCGCCCCGCCAGTTTCTCCGGGAAATGCCGCCACATGGCCACGCTGCCCAATCCTTCGTGGAGCAACAGCAGGGTCGGCGCATCCGCGGTACTGGCCGGATGATCGCGGTATTCGAGTTTCAGTCCCTTGACGGTGATGTGTTTCATACGCTCAGCAAGAAATCGCGGACGACCGCAATCTGGTCGTCCGACTGGAACATCGGGGCATGGCCCACCCCGGGGAATTCGGCCAGTGTCGCGCGCGGCCCGCGCTCGCCCATGGCCAGCCAGGTATCGCGCGCCAGCAGGTCGGACTCGGCACCGCGAATGACCAGCGTCGGACAGGCGATGGCGCCGTACATCGGCCACAGGTCGATATCCTGGTCGACAAACGCGGCCTTGAACGGCTCGGCAATGCGCGGGTCGTAGCGGAAGGACCAATTGCCGTCCTTCCCCTGGACAATGCTGGTTTCAGTCAGATGACGCCATTGCGCCTCGCTCAGCGGGCCGAATGGCGCGCTGATCAGCTTGACGTAGGCCAGCGCCTCGTCGAAGCTGGCCCACTGCGGGTTGGTCCCGACATAGGTGGCAATGCGCCGCAGCGACTCGACGGTGATCAGCGGCCCGACATCGTTCAGCACCAGCCGGCGGATCGGCGTGCCTTCCTGGGCGGCCAAGGCCATGCCGATCAGGCCGCCCATCGAAGTACCGACCCAATGCACAGCCTCGACATTCAGCCGCGCAATCAGCGTCACCATGTCGGCCACGTACTGGGGAATGCCGTAGCCGGCCGGGTCGCGCAACCAGCCGCTCCGGCCGCGCCCGACGACATCCGGGCAGACGACCCGGTAGTGGCTGGCGAGCGCCGCGGCCAGCGCGTCGAAATCGCGGCCGTTGCGGGTCAGGCCATGAACGCAGAGCAGCACGCGCGGATTGTCGGGCTCCCCCCACTCGGTATAGGCCATGCGATGCAGGCCGGATGGCCCGATGCATTGCACGGCGGCTTGTCGAAATTGCATGTTCTCTCCTTCTTCCCGAATGTATCACCGGTCATGCCAGTAGCGACGATGTTCCTGCCGCCAGCCCCTGACGACGGTTGCTGCCGGGGCGAGCGTGACGAGGACGGCCCCGTCGCGGTCGGTCCGCCAGATGCGCTGGCCGAGGGCCTCGTAGCGGGCGACGACGACCGGCTTCGGATGGCCGAAGCGGTTACGGTATCCGACCGGAATGATCACCTCCCGCGCGCCCACCGCCTGCAGGAAAGCCGGCGTCGATGATGTTTTCGAACCGTGGTGTGGCACCAGCATGACCTCGGCGGACAGATCGTCCGGATAGCGCGCCAAGAGGGCCGCCTCATCCGCTGCTTCGATGTCGGAAGTAAGGAGCAGGCGCCGGCCGCCGGCTGTCACGCGCAGCACGCAGGCCAGGTGATTCGGTTTCGACTCCCCGGCATACGCCTCAGCCGCCGGGTGCAACACCTCGAAATCGACCCCATCCCAGGTCCAGCGCTGGCCGGCGGCACAGCGCTCCCCGACCGCATCGTTCAGCGACGACACCACCTTGTCCACACGTAGGGCGGCCAGCACGGCAGCCATCCCGCCGGAATGATCGGTATCGCGATGAGTGACCATCAGCAGGTCGATGTCCGACAAGCCGAGCGCCCGCAGGTAGGGCAGGACGACCCGCTGACCGGCATCGGACTCGGCGCTGTACAGCGGCCCCGGGTCGTAGATCAGCGTGTGCTCCCGGGTGCGCACCACGCTCGCCAGCCCCTGTCCGACATCGAGCACCGTCACCCAGGCCGTGCCGGCGGGCGGCTTGTCCACCGGCCAGAAAGCCGCCGGCACGATCAGCAGGGCACCCAGCCAGCGACCCGGCACCCCGCGCGGCAAGAGGCAGACGGCCACCCCGACCCCCGCCGCCAGGGCTGCCCAGAGCGGTGGCGCCGGCGCCGTCCATACCGGCCAAGCCGCACACCAGACCAAAAACATCATCAGGCCGTTCAGCACCCCGTGGGCCAGCGCCAGGATCGGCCACCACGGCAAGAAGGCCCCGAGCAAGGCCAGCGGCGTGACGATGAAGCTGATCAGTGGAATGGCGATGGCGTTGGCCAGGGGCGAAACCAGCGAAAACTGCTGAAAGACGACCAGCAGTACCGGCAAGGAGGCCAGCGTCGCCGCCCATTGCACGATCCCCCAACCGCGCAGTTTTTCCCGCCAGCCGGCGGCCTCGCCGAGCCGGGAGGCGCTGACGTAGAGCAAGGCTCCGACGGCGCCGAAGGAAAGCCAGAAACCCGCTGCCAGCACCGCCCACGGATCGAGCAGGAGCACCGCCAGCAGGGCAAGTGCAAGAATTCGGCTGGGTGCCACGAGGCGCCCGGAAAGAAGCGCCGCACCGGCGACCAGCAGCATGTACAGCGTACGCTGGGCAGGCACCGCGAACCCCGCCAGCAAGGCATAGACCAGCGCAGCGCCACAACCGGCCAGCACGGCTGCCTTCTGTGCCGGCCAGCGCAGGGCAAGCGCCGGCACCCGCCGCCAGCCCGCACTGACCAGCCAGGCGAACAGGGCGGCGACCATCGTCACATGGAGGCCGCTGATCGACATCAAATGGGTGGTTCCCGTGCGATTGAAGGTCGTCCACAAATCGCCTTGGACCGCCTTCTGGTCGCCGATGGCCAGCGCAACCAGGACGCCGGCGTAGGGATACGTCGCCTCGGGCAGGCGTGCGGTGAAATTGTCGCGGATCGCCAAGCGCCAGCGCTCGATGCCGTAGTCCGTTCGCCAAACCATCTCGCTCAGGCGTTCCGGCGGATCGGGCCGGACGTAGCCGGTGGCACGGATGTTCCGTTCGAGCAACCAGGCCTCGTAGTCGAAAACGCCCGGATTGGCATTGCCGTGCGGCTTTTTCAGGCGCACCGTCAGGCGCCAGCGTTCGCCGGGACGCACAGCCGGCGGCGCCGGACGCGCACTGTCGCGCCGCCCGGCGTACCAGGACAACAGGATCCGTTCCGGTACGACCGCCCCGTCTTCGACCCGTTCGACCGCGAATTCGAAACGGATACCGCCGGCAAATTCCTGCGGCAACCCGGCGACGACGCCCACCAGGGTGAGATCGCGCCCTTCCCAGTCGGTGATCAGTTCATCGGCCAGCCGGCCATCGGCCCGCCACGCCGCCCAGGTAAAGCCGAGCGCCAGGCAACCCAGCACCGCCAAGGCACGCGTCAACGCCGTGCGCCGGTCAACCCGCGGCAAGACCAGCAGCCCGCCGGCCGCCAGCCAACCGTACCCGGCGGGCAGTTCCGGCTGCATCTGCAGGCACAGGATGCCGACGGCGAAGGCGAGAATATTCAGGCGCATGCTGCAATAATAGCGGGATGCGCCGGTACCTCAGAAAAGTCCTGCCCAATCACGAAACGGTCCGCAACAACCCGTGGTTGCGACCTTTCGAATCAACCCTGCTGCATCCCCGCCTGTGGCACCTGAATCGCCATTCGGCGGCGGGCGCGGTGGCGGCCGGCCTCTTCTGCGGCCTGATCCCCGGACCGTTGCAGATGCTGGGCGCCGCAGTCTGTGCCGTGGTTTTCCGGGTCAACCTGCCCCTGGCCCTGTTCGTCACGCTCTACACCAACCCCTTCACCATCGTGCCGCTCTATTTGCTGGCCTACCAGATCGGCCGGGTAACGCTCGGTGAAAGCAACGGCTTTCTGGCCCCGCCGGGCTTTGACGCAACGAATTTCGTCGCCTGGACGGAAGCGATGCGAGGGTGGATGTTGCGCGTTGCCGAGCCGCTCGGCATCGGGCTCGTGCTACTGGCCAGCGGATTGGCGCTGGCCGGCTATTTCGCCACGCGCGCCGCGTGGCGAATCGGACTCATCGCCGCCTGGCGGCGGCGGCAAAAACTCAGGTCCTGAAGCGCGAAATGGCGCTGGTCAGCGTGTGCGCCAGGTTGCGCAGCGTGTCGGCCGTCTCGGCGTTGCCGGCCACTGCAATGTTGTTTTCCTCGGCCATCTGGGCAATCCGCTCCACGCTCTGGGCGATTTCCGTACTCGCCGCAGCCTGCTCGCGCAGCGCGACGGAAATTTCGGAGACCGCCTCCAGCACCTGACGCGCCTGAACCTGCACCTGGCTGATCGCCTCGCCGGCCAGCTGGGCCTGCTCGACGCCGGCAGCCACCCGCGCCACCCCTTCCTTCATGCTCGACACCGCCGTTGCGGTACCGGACTGGATGGCGCCGATCATGCCGGAAATTTCCTGGGTGGACTTGGCAGTCCGCTCGGCCAGCTTGCGCACCTCGTCAGCTACCACCGCGAAGCCGCGCCCGGACTCTCCCGCCCGGGCTGCCTCGATGGCGGCGTTGAGCGCCAGCAGGTTGGTCTGATCGGCAATCTCCTTGATCGTGTCGACAATCGCGGAAATCTGGCTGGACTGCTGCCCCAGCGCCTCGACGGCGGCAGCCGACTGATTGACCGTCTGAGCGATGGTCTGAATTTCGTCGACCACCCCCTGCACGATGCGCCCCCCTTCGGCGGCCACCTCGTCGGAGCGGCGCGAGTAATCCTGCGCATCCTGCGCATTCTTGGCGATATGGTCAATGCCGACGGTCGTTTCCTCGACGGCTGCCGCCATGCTCGACGCCGAATCGCTCTGTGCCGAGCTGCTGGCGGAAATCTGCTGGCTCGACGAAGCAACCTGCTCGGCAGCCACATTGATCCGCTGGACGTCGCCCTGTACCCCGCCGAGCAGGCTTCGGAAAGCGGCGGCCATGGCATTGAAGTCCTTGCCGGCAGCGTGCAGCTCGTCGGCGCCGTGGCTCTCGAATTGGACTGTCAGGTCGCCATCGGCCAGCCGGCGAGCGCCCTGCGAGAAGTTCATGACGCTGTTGATGACCGAGTAATAGGTACCCATGCCCAGATAACCGACGAGCAGGGAGATTGCAACGGAAAGCCCCACCTGAAAGTACAGCAGATTCCGGGCCTCGTTCATGCGCTTTTGCAACTGCTGCTCGAATTGCGGAATCAGGGTGTCGTACATGACCTGGAATCCGGCATCGATCAGGCGCGTCACCTGGTCGAAATACGCCGCCGGTTCCAGGGAGAATTTCTCACCCAGAATATCGTCGCGAACCAGGGCGAACAGCTTTTCGGAATCGTCGGCAAAGGCCTTGACCGGGCCGGACAAGCTACCCCGCAGTTCCGGCGCGTAGCGCATCACCTTTTCCAGGTTGATGTTCTGCGCATTCAGCAGCCCCCCCATCAGCGCCAGTTGCGAAGTCAGGTCGATGCGCATCTGCGGCGTCAGTTCCTTCTTGCTCAGCACGCCAGTGCCGCGCGCCCGCGTGATGCCCAGTTGTTCCAGCATCGCGGGCATCTTGGACACAATGCTGTCCATGAAGTAGTAGGTATCCATCGCCGGATCGAGCGTCAATTCCGTGCTGTCAGCGACCTCGACCATGAACTGCAAGGTCTTGCTGATCATCTGCGTATGCCGCTTGATGTTTTCCGGCGCGCTCCAGGCAAGGCCCTGCGCGCTGATCTCGTTCCAATCCTGGCGAATCGACTGCCAGGAGGCGCTTTCCCGCAGCTTCGGCAACAGGGCGGCATCGGTTGCCGCAATGGCCGCGCTGACGTCCTTTTCCTTGGCGGCTCGTTTGTCCTTCATCGCCTCATTGCCATTCAGCACGCCTGAAGAAAGTCCGCGATGCTGCTGCATGACCTGAACCATTTTGTTCAGGGGCTTGATCATCCGCAAACCATCCAGCTCGTCCTGCGCAGTCTGGATATCCCGGCTCAACAGGGAGAAAACCGAATAAAGCAGCACCCCCATCACGATGGCGATCGCCGACCCCAACACCATGAATTTGCTGCGATAACGCAAGCGGTTCGTCAACGCTACAGCCGGAGCAAAAAGTGCTTGCATGTTCATCCCCCTAAAACACCAGCAAGGGTAAATTTAATAATTTGGTCAATTATGACACATTTTCACAACACGAACCTCAAGCGAAAAGTGCGCCATCGTTCAACCGCAATACCCGATCCGCCCTGCCTGCGAGCTGTTGATCATGGGTGACGAGAACCAGGCTGGCCTGCTGCATGCGCACCCGCTCGATCAACAGATCGAACACCACACCCGCCGTATGACTGTCCAGATTGCCCGTCGGTTCATCGGCCAGCAAGCAGGACGGATGGCTGACCAGGGCGCGGGCGATGGCAGCCCGCTGCCGTTCGCCGCCGGACAGTTCCCCCGGCCGGTGTTCGAGGCGATGCCCGAGACCCACCGCTGTAAGAATTTCCGCCGCCCTCGTCAAGGCCGCCCGGCGCTCCTCGCGCCGGATCAGCAAGGGCATGGCGACGTTTTCCAGCGCCGAAAACTCCGGCAGCAGGTGATGGAACTGGTAAACAAAGCCCAGATGCCGGTTGCGCCAGTCGCCCCGCTGCCCCTCATCCAGCGCCGAGAAAGCCCGCCCCATCAACGACACCTCGCCGGCCGAGGGCTTGTCCAGCCCGCCCAGCAAGTGCAGCAGGGTGCTCTTGCCCGAACCGGACGCGCCGACAATCGCAAGGGTCTCGCCCGGCAACACGGTCAGGTCGATTCCGGAAAGTACCGGCACCGCCAAACCGCCCCCCCGAAACACCTTCGAAACCCCCCGGGCAACCAGAATCGGCTCACTCATAGCGCAGCGCCTCCGCCGGATTGACACGGGAAGCCCGCCAGCTCGGGTAAAGCGTGGCGAGCAGGGCAAGCACGAAGGCGATCAGCGTGACGCCCCAGACATCGCCCCATTGCAGATCGGAAGGCAGATCGGAAATGTAATAGACCTCTTTCGACAGGAAATGCACACCCAACACCCGCTCAATGAAGGGGACCACGACATCGATGTTCAAGGCCAGCGCCACCCCGCCGGCAATACCCAGCCCCAGGCCGATGAAGCCGACCAGCGCCCCCTGCACGACAAAAACCGCCATGATCGACAAGGGACGGGCCCCCAGGGTACGCAGGATGGCAATATCGGCCTGCTTGTCGGTCACCGCCATGACCAGTGTTGAAACGAGGTTGAATGCTGCCACCGCCACGATGAGCGACAAAATGATAAACATCATATTTTTCTCGATTTGCACGGCCCGGAAGAAATTGGCGTGGCTTTTCGTCCAGTCGTGCAGATAAGCGTCGGCATCGATGTACTTGACCAGCTCGCGGGCGATGCGCGGGGCCTGGAACAGATCGTCCACCTTCAGCCGCACACCGGTCACCCGGTCATCCATCTGGTACAGCTTCTGGGCATCCGCCAAGTGAATGAGCGCCAGGCCAGCGTCATATTCGTACATGCCGACCTCGAAGATGCCGACCACCTTGAACGATTTCAGGCGCGGCACCACGCCGGCCGGCGTCACCGTGCCCTGTGGTGCGATCAGCGTCACCTTGTCGCCGGTGAACACGCGCAGCGAGCGCGCCAGGTCGGCCCCCAGCACGACGCCAAATTCCCCCGGCCGCAGGTCGTCCAGGCTGCCGCTCTGGATCGTCTTGCGGAAATCGGCCACCTTGTCTTCCTGATCGGGCAGGATGCCGCGCACGATGGCGCCTTTGACCCCGCCATCGACACTGAACATGCCCTGCGACTGGACGAAAGGTGCCGTCGCCCGCACCTCCGGATGCTGCATGGCCTGCGCGGCGATCGACCGCCAGCCCTGCAACTCGCCGCTGATTCCGGTAATCTGGATATGCGATGCCACGCCGAGGATGCGCGTCCGCAATTCCTTCTGGAAGCCGTTCATCACCGACAACACGACGATCAGCGCGGCAACGCCAAGCCCGATGCCAAGCATCGAGATCAGTGAAATGAAGGAAATGAAATGATTGCGCCGCTTGGCTCGCGTATAGCGCAATCCAATCAGCAATTCATAAGGCAGTGCCATTCGATTATCAGGCAGACAAGCAAAGTCGCTATGGTACACTTTTTGATTGCCCATCCCGCCGCCTGCACCCGTGCGCCTCACCCTGCTCGTCCCTGAACTGATCTGGCCAGAACCGAACGACCTACTGGCGCTCGGCAAGCTCAGCCTGCCCGGTTTCGAATGGCTGGCCGCCCGCGCCAGCTTCACACGGCAAGACAAGGTAGCCTTCGAAACGGCGCTCGCCCGGCAGTTCAACCTGCACGACGCCCCCTTTGGCCCGCTGCGCCTGCTTGGCGAAGCGATTGGCGACGCCGCCCGTGACGGCCACTGGCTGTGCGCCGACCCGGTGCATCTGCGCTTCCACCATGAGCGCATCATCCTGGCAGACGCTGGCGCGTTCGAGATCGACGAGACCGAAGCCCAAACCTTGGCAGCCGACCTGAATGCGGCCTTAGCCGACATCGGCAGCCTCCACGCCGTGACCGCCCGCCGCTGGTACCTGCGCCTGAACGATGGCGTTGACCACCCGGCTGCCCCCCTCTCGGCCATGGCCGGCCGGCGCCTGGATGGCGAACTGTCCGGCCAGAACAGCCCGCTGACCCGCTGGCTCAACGAAGTCCAGATGTTCCTGCACGACCATCCGGTCAACGAACGGCGCCAGGCAGAGGGCAAGCCTGCCATCAACAGCCTGTGGCTGTGGGGTGGTGGTCTGCTCGCGGCACTGCCGACGCCGGCCTGGTCGGCGGTGTGGAGCAGCAATCCGCTGGCCACTGGTCTCGCCCGCGCCACCAACGTCCCGGCCGAACCGCTGCCCGGTGGGCTGAGCGAACTGCTCGACCGCGCCCAAGGAGACCGTCAGCTGGTTGTCCTGGACAACCTGCTGCCGCCGGTTCTCTACGAGGACAGCGAGGGCTGGCGCACGGCCTGGCACAAACTGGATGCCGACTGGTTCGCACCGCTCCGGGGGGCCGCGGGCCGCTCGCTCGAAACCCTGACCATCGTCGCCCCGACCATATACGGCCTGCTGACCTGGACCATGCACGGCAAGGACCGCTGGAAATTCTGGCGCAAGAACCGCCCGCTCGACCTGATCGCCCGGGAATTGGCCGAAGGAAGCACCGCTTGACCCGCATCGTCACCCGCAGCGCTCCACCCCGTGCCGTCTGGCAACTTGAACAGCAGGGCCTGCACCCGCTGCTCGCCCGCCTTTACGCCGCGCGCGGCATCACCGACAAGGCCGAACTCGACTACGAACTGAAGTCGCTGCTCCCCCCGGCCACGCTGACCCACGCCTCCGAGGCCGCGCAACTGCTGGCCGATGCCATCGAAGCCGAGGCCAGGCTGCTGATCATCGGCGACTACGACTGCGACGGTGCCACGGCCACCGCCGTTGGCATGCGTGCCCTGAAAGCGCTGGGCGCCGACGTCGATTTCCTGCTCCCCGACCGCTTCAAGCTGGGCTATGGCCTGTCGCCGGAAATCGTCGATCTTGCCGCGCAGCAGTCACCCGACCTGATCATTACCGTCGACAACGGCATCGCCAGCCTGGAAGGCGTCGCCCGTGCCCGGCAGTACGGCATCGCCACACTGATCACCGACCACCACCTGCCCGGCGCCACCCTCCCCGCTGCCGACTGCATCGTGAACCCCAACCAGCCGGGCTGCGACTTCCCGTCGAAATGCATCGCCGGCGTCGGCGTCATGTTCTACGTCATGCTCGCCCTGCGCGCCGAACTGCGCAACCGCGCCTGGTTCGCCGAGCGCCCGGAACCGAATTTCGCCAGCCTGCTCGACCTCGTCGCGCTGGGCACCGTGGCGGACGTGGTCAAACTCGACCGCAACAACCGCATCCTGGTCAGCCAGGGCCTCAGGCGCATGCGCGCCGGCCAGATGCAGCCCGGCATCGCCGCGCTGTTCAAGGCTGCCGGCCGCGATCCCAAACGCGCCACGGCCTTTGATCTCGGCTTCCTGCTCGGACCGCGCCTCAATGCCGCCGGCCGTCTCGCCGACATGCGCCTCGGGGTCGAATGCCTGCTGACCGACGACCCGGCCCGCGCCCTGAGCATTGCGCAGCAGCTCGATGCCTTCAACCGCGAGCGCCGCGAGATCGAAGCCGACATGCAGGAGCAGGCGCTGGCCATTTTGTCAGATGTAAAATTTGACGACACCGTTGCCGGAATTGCCATTTTCGACCCCAGCTGGCACGAAGGCGTCGTCGGCATCCTGGCCTCCCGCATCAAGGACCGCCTGCACCGTCCGGTGTTCGCTTTCGCCCCCGGCGAAGGCGGCATCATCAAGGGTTCCGGACGCTCCATCCCCGGTCTCCACCTGCGCGACGCCCTCGATCTCGTCGCCAAGCGCGCCCCTGACCTGCTGGTCCGCTTCGGCGGCCACGCCATGGCAGCCGGCGCCACACTGCGCACAAACGATTTCACCCGTTTCCAGCAGCTGTTCGCCGAAGTGGCCAACGAACTGCTCGACCCGGCCGACCTGACCCGCACGCTAGAGACCGACGGCAGCCTGGAAGGCGCTTACCTGTCGCTCGACGCGGCCCGTCTGCTGGAAAACGAAATCTGGGGCCAGGGCTTTCCCCCTCCCCTGTTCTGTGACGAATTCGAAGTCGAGCAACAGCGCATCCTCAAGGAGAAACACCTCAAGCTGCGCCTGCGCAAAGGCAACAGCCGCATCGACGCCATCCAGTTCAACTTTGCGACACAGCCCGGCAACCGTACCCGCGCGGCCTACCGGCTGGCGATCAACGAATACATGGGCGTCGAAAGCCCGCAGTTGATGGTCGAGCACCTCGAATAGCCAGAACGTCCAGCGAACAAAAAGCGGTCGGCAATCGGGTAGGAGGCGGGGTCGCCCCCGCCGTCCTCCCACACCACCGGACGTACGGATCACGTATCCGGCGGTTTCTGCCTCCCCGTTTCCGGGGTGAGCTTACGTCCCGAGGACTATTC
>JBKBHB010000016.1:0-76969 GCA_046297855.1 Azonexus sp. | reverse complement strand
CCGGAGATCGAAACTCCGGAAATCAGCAGGAAAACGGCACATTCGTTGTCGCATTATGAAAAATCTGGCTTCGGCCGGAAAAGTAACCTCGTTTATTGAAGCTTGTTCAGAGGTTCCTTAGCGGGTTTCTACACCATGCCTTAATCACGACAAAATCGATCTGCGATGGGGCTTTGACTGCAACCATTGGGACAGCATCATCAATATCCAGACCAGTTCACCATAGTAGCCAGGATGTTGCGGCAGATATTCCTTGAGCAATTTGTCGAGGAATTCGGCACGCACAACCCTTGCCCCACGCAAGTAATCCAGCGAATCCAGAGCCAAGTTACGCAGCCCTGCATGCTCAACCGCCCAAACCCCGAACGGCAAACCGAAACCGTGCTTCTTCTTGGTGATGATCTCGGGCGGCAGGAAATCCTTTAGCGCTTCCTTGAAGAACCAGCGCAGGGTCAGCCCCTTGAGTTTGAGTTCAGGGTCGAGGCGCAGCGAGAAATCAACCAGGCGGTCGTCGAGCAGGGGAAAACCGACCTCCAGCCCGGCCAGGCTGGTCGCTCCCAGCACCTTCGGCAGATCGTTGTCGGCCAGGGTGTATTTCCAGTCGTACCAGAGCATGCGATTGACCAGCGCCTGGCCGTCGCCGGCGCGGTAGGTCTCGCGCTGCTGGCGCAGGGTGTCCAGTGGCTCGACCAGGGCCAGGAACTCCGGCGTCAGCACCTCTGTGAGTCCCAAGCGGGTCAGCAGGTTGTACATCTGCATGCGGTCCGGCATCGGCACGCTGGCCTGTTCGACGTAACTGACGGCCTTCTTTATGCCGGGAATCCTGCCCGGCAGCTTGGTGCCGTTCAGCAGCGGTTCGAGCAGGCCGCGGCGCAGAAAGCCGGGAATCATTTCGTAGGCGCCGAACACCCGTTGCTTGGCGTAGCGGGTGTTGCCGCCGAACAACTCGTCGCCGCCATCGCCTGCCAGGATCCGGGTCAGGCCGGCTTCGCGCGCTGCCTTGGCACAGTAGAAGGCTGGCACGACGGAAGAATTGCCGAAGGGCTGGTCGTAGGAAGCGGCGACCTCGGGAATGCTGCGCACCAGGTCGTCCGGCGTCACGTAGTACGCGTGATGCTCGGCGCCGAAGTGGCGAGCAGCGATGCGGGCGTACTCCATTTCGTCGTAACCGGCCGCCTCGAAGCCGATGGAAAAGGCCCGTGCCGGTTGCCCCGTGACTTCGCGTAGTAGCCCGGCCACTGTCGAACTGTCGGTGCCGCCGCTCAGGAAGCAGCCGGTACCGCCATCATCGAGCCGGTCGCGAACGGCATCGCGCAGGATCTGCCGGAACTCTGCCTTGAGCTCGCCGAGTGGCACCCGCCGGTCTTCGCTGAAATGCGGCTTCCACCAGGGGGCAACCGTCAGGCGGCCGTTCTCGAACAACGCGTAGTGGCCGGCTGGCAGGCGGAAGATGTCCTTGAACACCGTCCGCGGCGCCGGAATCATGTGGAAGTAGAGGTAGTCGTAGAGCGCCTGCGGGTCAAGCTGGGCATCGGCACCGGCCAGTTCGTCGGCACGTTCTGCGACATGCAGTTGCCCGTCCTTGACGCGATAACAAAGCGAATGGATGGCGAAGCGGTCCACCGCCAGAAATACACCGCCTCCCGGCGTCGGAATGGCCACGGCGAAATCGCCCTGCACGGTATTCGGGGCCGCCGCACCGCGGCGCACCCAGGCTTCCGACCAGGCAGCGAGCGCTCCTTTTTCGTTGGCAACAGCCTGCAGATCGGCGTCGCCAAATCGGACGCAGCCACGACAGATCGGGAGTGAGGAAGGAGACGGGCTGGCAGGAGCGTTATGCATGGCTTGTCAGAGCAAGAAATATCGGAAGCAAATAATAGTGGCGATCGCAAACGACACAGGTGGTATCAAGCAGGCACCGGCTTGCCGGCCTGCAATGATCGGGCAAAGATTCGGGCGGCATCGTCAAAGGAAAACTGGCGCGCATGGGCGATGATGGCTTCCTCGTCAAACTGCCGGTTGACCGCGCCGGCCAGTGCCGCCGCCAGGCCCTCCGGATCATCGTGAGGAAACAGGATGCCGACCTTTTCCGAAACCACGTCGCGGAGGAATCCGAAGTCGACCGAAATCAGCGGGCGACCAAAGCTTAAGGCCAGCATGGCAGTCCCGGAAGTGAGGATTTCACGGTAGGGAACAACGACATAGTCACACGCTTTGACATGGTGCTGCATCTGTTCGTCGGGAATGAAACCTTCCCTGATCCGGATGCGCGGATCGTTGCCGGCCAGCGCGACGATCCGGTTGCGGTAGGCGGCATCCGCAAACTTACCGGCGACCACCAGCGTGGCATCGAGATCGGACTCGACAAAAGCGGCGACCAGTTCATGCAGGTTCTTGTAAGGCTTGCACAACCCGATGAACAGGAACATCGGCTTGTCCTGCGGCACCGCCAGAAAATCGCGTGCTTCGCGTTTCGGCAGGTCGGCCTGGTAATAGCCGATCCAGTGGCCATGTGGAATGGACACCAGCTTGCCACGCACGCCGGGAAAACGCGCCTGCAGTGCTGCAGCCGGCCCCGGGCCATGCACCAGGATCAGGCGTGATAACAGGATGACTAGGTGGCGCCCGAGAATATCGAAAGCGGGGATCTGGCAGCGGTCATGCGGCAGCAGATTGTGCGCCGTCCACACGATCTGCGCGCCCTTCGCCCGGGCGAGCAGCAATAGCACGGCAAACCTGGCGAACCACAGGCATTGACGCACCTTGGAGCCGGAAATGTTGTAGGCGAAGGATGGCCAATGCAGATGCAGCCAGTCGCCGGAACGCAGGTTCTGGATTAGCCAGCCGCCGCTGAAGATTCCCTCGATGACCTCCACCCCTTCCGACTCCAGGGCCGCCGAGAAGCAATCGTTGTAGGAAATGCCGGTTTTGGGGAAAGCGATCACGCGCATTGTCAGCTTGCCTTTGCTCGTTCAGTTGGTGTCGGCAGCGCGAACCATGACGCAGTCGAACTCAACCGCCCGCAGGCCCTCGTCCATGCTGATAGGAAACAGCCCCGAAATGCGAAACCCCATGTTTTCGACCCTTTCCAGCATCTCACGATAATGGGGAACATCGGCGTAGAGCCGTTGGATGGCCAGTTCAAATTGCAGAGCCCGGGTAGTCTTGAGCAACTCTGGAGCCCCGAGCAACACCTCCAAGTCGAAACCCTGGGTGTCCACCTTCAGGTAGCACGACTGTCCGCTCATTAGCGCCGGTGGGAACAGATCATCGAGCCGACATACAGGAACCACAACGCTGTCGACGACGGTGTTGCTTGCGGAAAACGAACCGGCACCATCTGCGACCGGTTGCCGAAAGGAACTAAAGGTATCGCGGGCCATGACATTGAGTGTCAATTCGCCATTGCTGCTGCCCAGGCCTAGGTTGTGAACTACCCAGGACCGATCGCCAGTCTGCCGCTCCTTTAGGGCCGCGGCCAGATGCGGTTGAGGCTCGAAGGAATGAATCTGGCCGGCAAACCCGACCTGCTGCCGGAGGAAATCATGGTATTGACCAACATTGGCACCAACATCGAACACCGTCGTAATCGCGTAATGCTTGAAGACCTTGGCCAGATGCTGCGCCAGTTCTCGACTTTCGAGGCGCCAGGTCGGGATGATGGAATAACCCAGCTTCTCGGCCAGACCCGTAACAATGTGCTCGGCAGTACCACTCATGGCAAATCTCCTGTCTCTGTTAGTGATGGCTTGGCTCAGCCGGCCTGCCCCGCGAAACAAAGGCATTTGGCATAAACGCGACCAGGACGAGAATATAGAACATCAGCGCCAGCCTTGGCACATCAATCAGACTGTCGAAGATCCCGACCACCAGAAAACCGATGATCGACGCCGACAGGTAAGGTGCCAGTTCGTGCTGTCGTGCCCTACCCAGGTTGAGCCGCCACAGCGCACCGACGGTCAGCAGCAGGAAGAGCAGCAGGCCGACGTAGCCTTGATCGAACAGCACATTGACTAGAATATTTTTGGCGTGCCACGGCATGTGGTCGCGGTCGCTGCTGAAAAACCAGCGGTGCATGTCGTTGCTGAAATCACCGTTTGTCAGCAGACTCTCGCCGCCCGGGCCGGTCAAGGTGATCTCGTCGATCTCCGCCGCACCGCTCTGGTTGGCGATAGCCAGCGAGAACATCTTGATCCGTGGCGCGTACCAGGGACCGCCACTGAGCAGCGGGCCTGTCAGCTTGATGCTGGCGGCTTGCCAGCCCTCCCCTGCCTTGGCGGCTGCGCGGCCTATAGCGCAGCCAGCGACGTAGAGCAGGTGTTTTTCGCAGACCTCTGCATGGATGCTGACATCCGTCTTGGCCCGGATTTTGAGCGCCACCTCGAACGGCCCGGCGGCAGCGAAGTCCAGCCGCTGGGAAATACGAAAGACGTCGCCGAAGCTCATCGGATGCCGGGCACCGACCAGCAACAACCAGCTGCCCTCACCTTCCCGGACGATCTGGTAGGTTCCCGGGAATTTGCTGTCGGGGATGGCGAAGAAGTAATTCGCTGGATAGCGCCCCAAGCCCTTGCCGAAGGCTTGATCGAGCGGTGATTGCAACATCGACAGGCTGATGTGCCAGTGATCGAAGCGGCCATCGAGATCCTTCGAGGAGGTGGAAAAACGGTCGCCCATGTAACCGCCGCCGATGAACACCGCAACAACGGCACTAACGGCCACCGTCGCGCTCATGAAGGTACCTTGCCAGCGCAGGTTGTCCGGCCAGGCCGGCCGGGCCGAGAAGATGCCAGCGAGCGCGACGACGAGCACGATCGTGAGAGCGCCAAGCATGCCCCACAGTGCGCCACTGCCCCCCCAGTGATCGGCAACGTTGGCGGCAGTTACCAGCAGCGCGAAAAAGCCGATGGCGCAGTAGAGGTGCCGATTGTCCTGTCCACTGGCTTGTTGCCCAGCACGCTGCCAGAGGAGAAACAGTGCCAGCGCCGCGAAGACGGCGAAATGAAGCACATAAGGCCCCTTGGGCAGGAAGCCGGCGAGCAGCACGAGCAGCCCGCCAAGCATCAGACCGAGTAAAGCGCCAACCACCAACCGGATTACGGGAACGCCGCGCAGCGTAGACGGCAGGGCCAGCGTCACGATGACGACACCGAGCAGTGCCATCAATCCACGGTAGCCACCGCCGTAAAAAGCCAGCCCAAGCATGCTTGCCAGCAGTAACAGCGCGACAGTCCAGCGTAGCGGCCCCCAGCCTGGCGCCCCCTGGCGGGCAACGCCAGCGTTGCGGGTCTGCCAGGCCAGCAGCGGCAGCGCCACCAGCAACGCGAGGTACACGCCGCGCGAAAAAGTGGTCAGCGCGGCGTAAGCGGCGAGCACGATCAGTACCAGGGCCAGCGCGTGCTGCGCCGGAGTCCGGGTATGCCGCAAGGCCCAGACGGCGAACGGTACGGTCAGCAGCAGCCAACCGTCGAGGGCGGCGCCGCCGACGTGCATTTCCCAGAACAGCGCTGTAGAACGGTAGTCGCTGGAGAAGTTGAGCAAATCGGTGAAGGCTAGGCGCTCCCACAGCGCCGCCAGGGTCGCCGTACCCAGACCGAGCGCCAGCCCCCAGGCCAGCTTGCGGCTTGCCTGCTGCGCCGGATCGCGCAGCAGGCGGTCGATCAGCGGTACCAGCAGTAGCGCCAGGAAGAAGCTCTTGCCAATGCGCAGTGCGTTCATCGAGCCGTCGTAGCCCTGATACCAGCCGAAGACGAAGCCGCCGGCATCGGCAAAGCCGCGCACCATCGAGATCAAGAGCGACAACGCCATCAGCCCGGCCAATACCATCTGCACCCAGTTGCGGTGGCGCGGGGCAGCCGGCGGCCCGCCGACCAGCATCCGGGCATAGCCGCCGGCAGCAGTGGCCAGCACCAGCAGGTCGACCTCCTCGAAGGTCAGCCAGCCGGTCCACGGGGCCAGGCCGATCACCGGCAGCAGCGCCGGAATGATGACCAGGAACCAGGCCGGGCGATGGAAGGCCAGCGCGCTGGCGGCGAAGAACAAGAGCGACGCGGCGAACGTGCCGAGCGGGTAGTGCCAAGCAAGGAAGCCGCCAGCACCAAGGGCGACGAGGGCCGTCAGCAGGTCGCGCCCGCGGCTCAGCATGGCCTCGTCCTGATGAGGCTATCTGCTGGCGGTGCGGCGACCGGCGTCATCTCGTCAGGGCTCGGTCGCCGCATCGAGCAACCCGGCCAGTTGGGCCGTCCGCCCTTCGCGCGAGGCGGCAGCAACGGCCTGAGGATGCGGCAGCACCGCCCTGCCCGCGCGGATCGCCGCCAGAAATTCGGTCAGGACGCGGCCAATATCAGCCGCCGAGTCGAGGCGGGCGATGTCGGTCGCGCCGGCGGCGCGCAGTGTCGTCGCGGTATCGCCCTGCGGGTCGGTAAGCGTCAGGATCGGGCGATTGGCGCGCAGGTATTCGTAGATCTTGGCCGGAATCTGCTCGTTGCAATTGGCAGCCTGCATGACCAGCAGGCCGTCAGCATCGAGCATCTCGGCCAGTGCCTGGCGATACGGCACCGGCGGCTGACAGTCGATGAACTCGCGGACGTCGTAACGGGCAGCCAGCGACTGCAGCAGGTCGTCGTGAACCGAGGCGCGAAAACGGACGACCAGGCTGCCGGCGGATATCGCGCCGCTGGCCTTGAGCTGCCCCAGCGCTGCGAAAAACTGCGTCGGATCGCGCTCGGCCGGATAGACGATGCCGCTGTGGAGCAACGTAATCGCCCCCGGATGCAGGCTGCGCCGTTCGCCGCCGCTGGCCGCCCCTGCGAAGGTCTCCTCGTCGTAGCCGTTTTCCAGCACGGCCACGCGCCCGGCATCGACCGGGTAACGCGCGAGGTAGGTGCGGGCCGCGCCCGGCGTCGTGAAGGTGGAAAAGCGTGCGCTGCGCAGCGTATGTTCCTCGATCTTCCTGTAGCTCTGCCAGGTCAGCGGGTCGGCCGGGTAGCCGTCCTGGGCCATCGGGTCGCGAAAATCGGCAATCCACGGCAAGCCGCTCTTGCGCTGCAGCTCGGCACCGATCAGGTGAGCGGTGGCGATCGGATAGGTCGACCAGATCGCCTGCGGCTTGAATTCGCGAATCAGCCGCAGGCCGTTGCGCACGGCGGCATATTTCCAACTCACCCAGCGGTCCGGGCGGGCCATGGCACCGACGTAGCGGCCGGCGATCGACAGGTGACGCGCGGTATCGAGTGCAAAGGCGCGGCGCACCACAGTCGCTGGCGGCACGTCCGCCAGCAGATCGTCGCTGGTACGTTCGTAGGCCCGCGGATCGGCCGACAGCACCAGCGGCTCCCAGCCGAACTTGGGCAAATGCTGGACAAAGCGCAGGGTGCGCTGGATGCCGCTGCTGCCTGCCAGGGGTGGGAAGTGGTAGGCGATCATCAGGACACGTTTCATGATTTCTCTACGGACGGACGAAGGGCATGGGGGTGTTCTTCATCGCCGCTCAACTCTCGGCCGGCGCAATGGATGCTTGGGCCGCCCGTACAGCGGCGCGGCGGGCATGCAGCGCTTTCAGCCAGGCCCAGCGATAGGTGGTTGCATGATAGATGGTTCGGCTTTGCGATGTCCAACGGGTATGCCATTCCATGACCTTGCCGAAGAATTCAATGCGCCGGAATTTCTGTTCGGCGAACAGTTGCTGGAACTGGTCCTGGCGCATCAGCGTCGAGGGCGACACCGACTTGTAGGATTCGTCGTAGGCGGTTTTCAGGATGACCAGCACCGTGTCGTCATGGATGCACAGATCCATCGCCACCACCTTGTCGCCGAACCAGTAGCGGTAGATACGGCCTCGCCCCTGGCGGCAGTAGTTCTCCAGCATCGCCCGGTAGAAGCGTCCCTGGGCATTGTCCGGCGCGATGGCAGTGCCGTCGGCGCCCTTCCAGCCGGCGCTTTCCAGCACCCCGTATGTGGCGATGGCTTCGCCCACCTGTTCCGCATTGGTGAGGCATTCGATGCGCGTCTCGATGCCTTCGCCCTGCAGCTTGTTGCGCTGCTTGCGCGTGTTCTGCTTAAGGTTCTTGCCGCGCGCTTCCCAGTAATCATCGAAGCTGCCCTCGACATCGACCCAGGCGGTGGCAATGTAGTCTTGAGTGCGTAGCGTCGCACTGTCTTCCGGTCGCTGCTGCAGACGCGGATCGATCTGGCTGGCCCCGAGTGCCAACGTCATGCCAGGCAGTTGTCGCAACAGGCTGGCAGTGGCGGTGACCAGATCGACATGGCCGTCGGTGATCCACGCGCCGAGCGGCAATTGCGACGGCTGGAAGGTCTGCCAGATAACCTTGCGATCCCGCTGCATAATCGCGGCAGCGCGCAGCCGGCCGTTGTCCTGCAGCAGGCACAGCCGCTCGCTGCCGCTGCCGAACACGTCGAGCAGCGGTTTCAGGAAAGCCGATTCGAGGAAGGGCGCGCCGGGCCGGGCGCGGACCAGGGTATCCCACTGGGCGGCATAGTCGGTGAATTTCTCGATGGGCAGAATAGTCCAGGCCATGATGTGCTCTTGTCGGGTGTTGCGGGAGGACAACTGATCATTGTGCCCTGCATCCGGGCGGTGCAGCGCAGCCCGGGCGCGCGCCAGGGTCGTGCCAAGCCGGCGGCCGGTCGTCTTCGCCATGCGTCCGGCCACTTCCTTGAACAGCAGGGCGCAGCCGAAAACTGTGCGCGGATTGAAAGCGATGATGCCCCAGCGCTCGCGGCGGTGGCTCATCCAGATCTTCTTGTAATCGTCGTCACCGATCAGGAAGTCGACTTCGCCAACCCTGTCTTGCTCGATAACGTGACGCAGGAGATAGCTGGTCAGCACGGTCCCCGGCGACAGCGCCGCGTAGGCATGGTGATAGGCTACCTTGTAGATGCTGGCCTTGCCCTGGCCGACGATCCACAACTGGGCAGCGATCGGCCGTCCCTGCAGGCGGGCGATACCGAGGCGGAGCATGCCGCGGGCCGCCAATAAGCGGATCAACGAGGGTACGAAATCCGGATAGGGTTCCGGATTCTTCCAACTGGCCGAATACACCGCCTGGAAGGCCGCGATCGCCTCCTCCAGGCCGTCCGGCCCGCTCACCACTTCCAACGTGCCACCCTCGGCGGCGAACTCGCGGTTGCGTCGTTTGATGCTGCTGCGCAGATTGGCGCTGCGTTGGCGCAGATAGTCATCCCAGCCGCCGTCGAGGCGCAAATACCAATTGCCAAAGCAGAAGAAGGTCAGCGGAATCCAGCCGATGGCGCGCAGATCGTTGAGCAGCGCGGCATAGCCCGGCGAGTCGGGGTCCATCGGCGCAAAACGCATCACATGGGCGCTGCAGTTATCACAGGTTGCCGCCTCCAGCAGATGACGCAAGGTCAGCGGGTCGCTGTCCTTGCTCAGTAGCGGGCTATAAAGGGAGGTGTAGTAGTTGCTGAGCGACTCCAGCGTGCGGACGCCGCCCTGCTGCGTGTGCCGCAGCGGCAGGATGGCTACGGGCCGGTCGCACTCAGTGACGTAGTAATAGCGAATGCCGGCATCGTCGGGATAAACCTGTCGCTGCAGCAACCCGAACCAGTCGAGCGATTCCTCTACGCTGGCGCCTGGCGCAAAGTGGTCGAGCACCGCCGCTTCGGCGGCCAGCGCTTCGGGGCTTGCGCAGGAACGCACCTCGAATTCCAGCTCTGTGTCGGCTGCTGCAGGATGCGGGCGCGCGGCTCCGGTCAGACCCCGCAGCACCGCTTTAAGCAGCGTATAGGCGACGATCGCGCCGTCGTTCCGGAACAGCTGGATGTTCTGGATTGTGCTGCTGAACGTACCCCATTCGGCCTGCTCTCGCGTGGCGTTGGTATAGAACTCGATGGTTCGTTCCGGATACTCGGTCAACTGCCGCTCAAGCAGTTGGCGCAGCTGTAGCCTACCGGGTGCGAACCGGGCCAGCGCCTCATCATAGCTAGTCTTGAGGATCACCAGCATGCGTGCGTTGCCGATCAGTAGACGCGACGCGGCCAGCCGCCCGCCAACCGACAGTTCACAGACTTCCGCCTGGCCGCTGGCAGCAAAATTGGCCAGCACTTCGGCGTAGAAACGCCCCTGAGTATTGGTGATCGAAACGGCGGTACCGGCAGCCGCCTTCCAGCCGGCACTTTCCAGTTCGCCGAAACGCCGTACGCCTTCATTCATCGCCTCCGGCACCTTCAGGCAGGCCAACTCGGCGGCCCCGGCCTCGCGCTCAAGCCGGTTGACGTAACGGCGGATGTTGCTGCGCAGGTTTTTTGGCCGCTGTTGCCAGTACGCCTCAAAGCCAAGCCCTGGCTCGATGCCGATCGTGCTGGCATGGTGCGAGATGATGGTTTCAGCACGAGTGCACGAGAAGGCCGGGGCATAGCGAGGATCGACGGCATGGAACTCAATGCTCCAGGCAAAGCCAGGCAATGCTGCCAGCAACTGGGTCAGTAACCCGGTATCGGCGACCAGCAGGGGCGTGATCTGCGCCTGTGCCGGCCGGAAAGTCGCCCAGCGTCCGGCCCTGAGTGGGAGCAGGATCAGCGCGGCCCGGACGACGTCCTGCTCGCGGAAGAGGCACAGCCGTTCGCGACCCGTGCCGAAATGCTTGAGCAGCGGCCCGACGAAACGGCTGTCGAAATACGGATGGTTGGCATACAACTCGCCATTCAGGCGATCCCAGTCGGCGGCGAACGAGACAAAGGCCTCTTTTGCCGGATGGAATTCCCAGCTCACCGACCGCCCCCGCTGAACGGTCGGCATAGCACCCGGGCGACGGCGGCCAGTAGCCAGTCCATCTCGTCGTCGCTCAGCGACTGGTGACAGGGCAGATGCAGCAGGTGCAGCCGGTAGTCCGCCGCCACCGGGCAATCGGAAACGGCCATTTCGTCCCAGCGCCAGACCGGTACGCCGAGTTGCTTGAGCCAGTAGAAATGCGGCAGCGGGTGCTCGATGTAGAGCGGAAACATGTAGGGCACGACCAGCTCCGGCAATTCGGGATACAGCGGGCGGCAGTGCGGCAGCCCGGCCACCGCCTGCAGCCAGCGCCGGTAATTGGCCTGACGCCGGCAGACCGCGGCACTGACCGAGGAATGCCTGAGCAGCCAGCGCGAACTGCGCAGCGCGGCGGCGCGCTCGGCCTCCAGTTGATACTGAGCCGACTGCGCCGGCCGCTGTTGCCGGCGATCGTCACCGACGACCGCCGGCCGTTCGGCGAGTAGCGCCAACTGGCCGTCGAGCGCCGCGATGTCGGGCGGACCGACCCGTGGCGAGCGCGCGGCGTCGAGGCACTGTTTCATGCCACGCAACTCGGCCAGCCAACCCGCGGCCTGCGTGACGCCGCCGGCCAGCGCCGCGGCGTCCGGCGCATACAGCCAGCCGCCGTCGGCGCTCGGAAAGAACTTATACGGACTCGATGCGACGAAGCGACCATACCGCCCTGCCCCCCCGGCCTGATAACGCTCGGTAAACAACGTGTGCGAGCAATCCTCGACGAAGACTATACCGTGCGCGTCACACCAGTGTTTCAGCCAGGAGAAATTGCGCACGAAACCGAAAAAATGCGTCGCCAGCAGTGCCTTAACCGGCTTGGCCGAGCGTTGCAGCAAGGCCTCGAGCGCCACCGAATCGGGCGCCAAGTCGGCGGTCAACGGGTAGAGCAGGACCTCCGCCCCGAGCGCCAGTGCCGGATCGAGCATGGTCACGCAATGGTAGGCCGGCGCCAGCAGCGCGCTGTCGGCATCCAGGCCTGCACGCCGATAGGCCTCGCCGAGCGCGTAACGGCCGCGGCTGAAGTGCAGGCCACGGCCACCGAGTGGCGGCACCTTCCGCAACAACTTGTCATCGTCGGTGCCGGGCGCCTCAAAGCCGCGCGGCAGCACCGGCACCCGTGGCCGGGGAAAGTGACAGGGCGATGGATCGAAAACCTGATAGTCGAGGGACACGGTCGGCGCTCCGGGTCTCAGGGCGACGTCGACTTTTGCAGCCAGGCCAGCGTCGCCGTCTCGACCGCCTGCCGCCAGTCGCGCGAGGAGAACGTGTGGTCGGCGGCGGCCACCTCGATGCGGGTTAGGTGCGAAGCAGCCAGTGCCCGCTGCGCCTGCGCATCGCCGCGACAGGCTTCGAGGAACTCCTTGGCGGTGTAGTCGTCGCCGCTGAGGATCAGCAGCATCGGCCCGGGGAAGTCTTCCAGCGCCCGCATCATGCGTTGCTGGAAAGGCAGTTCGGCCGCCGCGCCGTCACCGGTCGACGCCTGCCGTGCGCGCCGCAGGCTACCCACCAGGCCGCACAAGGCCCGCCCAAGGCCGAGCCTGCCGCTCAGCAGCTTGCGCCAGAATTCGCCCTGCAGCAGGCGCTGGGCGTAGTAATGCTTGATGTGCGTGCGCGCCAGCGTGGCTTCCGAGCGCACCCAGGGATTGAGCAGCACCAAGCCACCCAGGCGGGCATCGCGCGTCCGGTCCCAGTACAGCAAGGCGGCCGTGGCGGCATCACACAGCCCCCACAGCACGATGCGTTCGAGTTGTGGACAGTGCTGGCGGAAGGCCGCGACGGCCGCGGCGATATCGTCGTCGACCTCCTGGAAGCTGCGCTGCTCGCCGCTGCTGTCACCCATGCCACGGTAATCGAAACGCATCGCCGGGTAGCCGGCAGCGGCCAGTGTCCGCGACAGCAACAGGAACTGGCGATGACTGCCGGCGCGGTACTGCGGCCCGCCAACAACAATCAGAACCCCCGTGCGCTGCGACATTTCCGGCAAGGCAACGATGCCGAGCAGTCTCTCGCCCAGGCAATCGAAGACAAGCGTTTTTTCGCTGAAGTTCATGAGTCTGTCGCCAGAGCCGCCAGCGTTGCCGTAATCAGTTCCGGGGCATCCTCGATTTCCGTGGTTTGCCAGAAGGCCGCGCCGCGGGCGATGCGGGCATCCACGCTGTAGCCGGCTGCCTGCCACAGCGCAATGCCCTTCTGAGCGGCAGGGGAAAGCGATGCAACCTCGCGCAGCGAGGTTTCCAGCCAGATCAGCCGGCCATGGCGACCGGAAGGCGGACTCAGGTCGGCCTGTTCGAGGCCGGTGGCGAGCGCCGGGGAAATACCGTAGCCGGCGATTTCGACTAACTGGCCACTCGCCAGTGTCTGGCGAAGTTGCTCGCCAATCGCCTTGGCTTGCCCGGCGGCCATTTCACCAGCCATTTTCAGGCGCATGAACTGCTGCCAGTGCTGCTTGCCGGAGAGCACCGGCTGCCAGAAGATGAAGTCGGCTGCTTCCGGAATGTCGGCTGCCGCCCCTGCGGCCAGCAGGCAGCCCGCCCGCAGTCCCCACAAAATCAGCGGTGCCGGTGAGCGGCTGCGCAGCCAACGATAGCCGGCCAGCACATCGTCACGCCAGGCCTGCCAGCTGGCGTCGGCAAAGTCGCCACTGCTGTCGCCACAACCGAGCAGATCGATCTGCAGCACGTCATACCCGGCAGCAGCCAGCGTCCGGGCTTGAAGCGCGGCCATCCGGCGGGATTTGTTCATTTCCTCGGCGAAGGGGTGCAGGTAAAGTACCGCACCCAAAGACTTGCCGCCTGCCGGATGAAACAGGCAAAAGCGCTCGCCTACCGAACAAGGGAGGAAAAACGGCTGCACAGCCTGGCTTAGCCCGCCAGTTTCCCGTCAACGAACTCGACCAGTGACCCCACGGTGGCAAAGGTGCTGCCTTCGATTTCGTCATCGTCTACCGTAAAGCCGAAACGCTCTTCCAAACCACCAATCAAGGCGACGACAGCCATCGAGTCCAGTTCCGGAATCGCGCCGAGCAACGGGGTGCTGGCGACAAATTCCTTGGCACGACCGTTCAGACTGAGAATTTCATCCAGAAGGGACAGGACTTCCTTTTCCGTACTCAAACCAAGCTCCTAGGCGACACGATGCGAAGGTCAGATTATAGAAGGAGAATGACATTTCGACTGTGAGATACTCCTCAACGTCATACTTCGACTTATGCCAGACTTCGCCTCATGCAAGACACCAGCCTGCTCCCCGACCTGATTTTCCGCGCTGCCGAACGGGCACCCGATGCTCCGGCGCTGACTTATGGCAAACACACCCTGAACTACGGTGAACTGCAGGATCAGGTCGCCCGCTTCGCTTCGGGCCTGATTGGCCTGGGCTTGCAGCGCGGCGAGCGGGTCGCCATCTATCTCGAAAAACGATTCGAAACGGTCATCGCCAGTTTTGGCGCACCGGCCGCCGGTGGCGTGTTCGTGCCGCTCAACCCCTTGCTCAAGCCGGAGCAGGTCGGCTACATCCTGCGCGACTGCAACGTGAGGATGCTGGTCACCTCGCCGGAACGGCTCGCCCTGTTGCAGGAGACCCTGCCCGCCTGCCATGACCTGCGGCACGTCATCGTCCTTGACGGCGCCACTGGCTCAGTCGCCCCGGCAGGCCTGGCGCTGACCACCTGGCGTGCGCTACTTGAAGCTGCGCCGGCCGCCGGGCACCGCGTTATCGACACCGACATGCTCGGCATCCTGTACACCTCCGGCAGTACCGGCAAACCCAAAGGCGTCGTGCTGTCGCACCGCAACATGGTGGCCGGTGCCAAGAGCGTTGCCAGCTACCTGGGAAACCATGCCGGCGATACGCTGCTAGCCGCCTTGCCGCTTTCCTTCGACGCCGGTTTCAGCCAGCTGACTACCGCCTTTCATGTCGGCGCCCGGGTTGTCCTGCTCAACTACCTGCTGCCGCGCGACGTGCTCAAGGCCCTGGAGCGGGAGAAGGTCACCGGCCTGACTGCAGTGCCGCCGCTCTACATCCAGTTGACCCAGCTCGAATGGCCGTCCGGCATTACCGAACACCTGCGCTACTTCGCCAACACGGGCGGCCGCATGCCGCGCGAGACGCTCGACGCCTTGCGCCGCCACCTGCCGAAGACCAAGCCCTTCCTGATGTACGGCCTGACCGAGGCTTTTCGCTCGACCTATCTGCCGCCCGAGGAAGCCGACCGGCGGCCGGATTCGATCGGCAAGGCGATTCCCAATGCCGAAATCCTCGTCCTGCGCGAGGATGGTTCGCCCTGTGCACCGCACGAGCCGGGCGAACTAGTCCATCGCGGCGCCCTGGTCGGCATGGGTTACTGGAACGATCCGGAAAAGACTGCCGAGCGCTACAAGCCCCTACCAGCCAACGCACCGGGCCGCGAGGCCGGCCTGGTGCTGCCGGAAATTGCCGTCTTCTCGGGCGATACGGTGCGCATGGACGAGGAAGGCTTCCTCTATTTCATCGGCCGGCGCGACGAAATGATGAAAACATCCGGCTACCGGGTCAGCCCGACGGAAGTCGAGGAAATCCTCTATGCCACCCGCCTGGTCGGCGAATGCGTCGCCTTCGGGGTGGATGACGACCGGCTCGGCCAGGCCATCCAGGTCATCGTCACGCCCCCCACGGCGGATGGCACGGTGGATGTCAGCATGCTGCTGGCCGAATGTCGGGCCCGGATGCCGGCCTACATGGTGCCCTCAGGCATCGAGGTGCGGAGCGGCCCGCTGCCGCGCAACCCGAACGGGAAAATCGATCGTAAATCCCTGGCCACTGCCTGGGTCGACCAGCGCAATCAACAATAACGTCCGAACTCAGCACAGGATTGGCCATGACCAGCACGCCTCCCCCGCCCCCCCTGCACGCGCCGATGAATCAGTTTGCCACCGAAGGCAACCAGTTGCTGATCGGCGGCATCCCGCTCAGCCGCCTGGCGGCGCGTCTTGGACAAACGCCCTTCTACGCCTACGACCGGCAGTTGATCGCCGCTCGCGTGGCAGAACTGCGCGCGGCCCTGCCGGCTGACATCAAGCTGCATTACGCCATGAAGGCCAATCCGATGCCGGCCCTGGTCGGCTTCATGGCCGGCCTGGTCGATGGAATCGATGTCGCATCGGGCGGTGAGTTGAAGGTGGCCCTCGACGCGGGTACGTCGCCCCACGAAATCAGTTTCGCCGGCCCCGGCAAGCGGGAAGGCGAACTCCGCCAGGCGGTTGCGGCGGGCATCCTGATCAACATCGAATCCTTCCGTGAGGTCGAGTTGCTGACCCGGATTTCCCGCGAACTGGCGCTGCCCGCGCGGGTTGCCGTGCGCGTCAATCCGGACTTCGAACTGAAGGGCTCAGGCATGAAAATGGGCGGCGGCCCCAAGCAGTTTGGCGTCGATGCCGAGCAGGTGCCTGAACTGCTCGCCCTGATCAGCCAGCAGGGGCTGGCCTTCGAAGGATTCCACCTGTTCGCCGGCTCACAAAACCTGAAAGCGGAATCGATTTGCGAGGCGCAGCAAAAATCCTATCAGCTTGCCCTCCAGCTCGCCGCCCATGCCCCCGCCCCCGTCCGCTTCCTGAATCTGGGGGGCGGTTTCGGCATCCCCTACTTCCCCGGCGAGCCACGCCTTGACCTGACACCGATCGGCCATAACCTGCAACAACTGGCCGAACGCGCCCGGACGGATTTCCCCGGAGCATCGCTGGTCATTGAACTGGGACGCTATCTGGTCGGCGAAGCCGGCGTTTACGTCGCCCGCGTGGTCGATCGCAAGGTATCGCGCGGCCAGACCTACCTCGTCATCGATGGCGGCCTGAACCACCATCTGTCGGCATCCGGCAACTTCGGCCAGGTCATTCGCAAAAATTACCCGGTAGCCATCGGCAACAGGCTGCAGCACGTTGCCGAAGAGAGCGTCAGCGTCGTCGGCCCGCTGTGCACGCCGCTCGACATCCTGGCCGACCGCATGCGCCTGCCGACGGCCCAGCCGGGCGATCTGTTCGTCATTTTCCAGTCAGGGGCCTATGGTGCGAGCGCCAGCCCACAGGCTTTTCTCGGGCATCCACCGGTAGTTGAGGCACTGGTTTGAATGACGCCTGCGGACGATGCAGACGTTCGCGGCTGCTGGACGGCTTGTCGACCGCACATCGCCGGCCGGGGAGAGCAGTTTTCGTCAGACGCACGCACCCACTATGCCCTTCGTGCTAAAGCCGCGCAGAGCCGATTTGGCTACAATGCTTCATGGATGACACGCTGGCACTGCATTGAAAACATTACGATATTTTAGCGTATTGAGTATTTTGGCAAATAAATTCAAGAATCTGGCATATCCACGATTGTGCCGCGCCGAGCAAAGCTCTAGATTCTTCGTCAATGTGAAATAGTGCCTACTTAGACTATGCCAAAGTCAATACAGTGAAGGCAGAGAGATGTTGTTGGGATTCATGCCGGTGATTGCGATTCGTTTCGCAAGGCCACCAATGGCATGCTTCGGGGTTGAATGAATTCGCTGCGGCTTGAGCAAAGAGCGGCAGTTCAGGTAGCAAAGGTGGGAGCGGGACGTCATGATCAAGGTGTTCAATCATTGGTTCTCCGTGCGCAGTGTCGCCGGAGCGTTGCTGGACAGTTCCTTCCTCATCGTTTGCCTGGTGGTCGTCCTGATGTGGCTGGGCAACGGCCTGCCGCTGCATGTAGGGCAGGTGATCGCTTTTTCCTGCGTTTTCGCCATCGTGATGCTGAGCATCAATCTTCTGCTCGGCTTTTACCAGCGCACGACGACCCGCCCTTACCGGAATGACCGTGCTCGTGTCGTTCTCTCCGTTTACCTGGCCATTCCGGTTGCCTATCTGCTCTATGGCCTGCTGCCGATCGCAACGCTGAACCGCGAGCTGATCCAGCTTTCCGCCATGTCGGCGCTGTTCGGTACGCTGGTCAGCCGAATTGGCGCCACCCAGTCATCAGCCACCAAAATTCTCCGGCGGCGCATCCTGGTTTTCGGTACCGGTCCGCAGGCTGTGGCCGTCCGGCATGCGCTGGAACGATCGGACCCGTCGGCCGAGATCATCGGCTTCTATCCGGGTGCCAACGAGGATCAACCGCAGGTTGCGTCGAACATGGTGCTCAGCCGGACACTGTCGCTGACCGACACGGCGCGCAACCTGAAAGCCGATGAAATCGTCGTCGCCGTCAGCGAAAGGCGCGGTGGTTCGATGCCGCTGCGCGAGCTGCTGGACTGCAAGCTGCAAGGCATCAAGGTGCTCGACCTGGCCAGCCACTTCGAACAGACCCTGGGCCAGATCCGGCTCGACTCCCTCTACGCCGGCTGGCTGATCTTTGGTGACGGCTTCCGGCAGGGTTCTCTCCGTAGCGGCGTCAAGCGCCTGTTCGACATCGTTTGCGCCAGCATCCTGATCCTCCTTGCCTTGCCGATCATGCTGATCGCCGCCGTGTGCATCGTGCTGGAAGACGGTTTCCCGCTGCTCTATCGTCAGGAGCGCGTCGGTCTCAACGGGCGGCTGTTCAATGTCATCAAGTTCCGCAGCATGCGGCGCGATGCCGAGAAAGATGGCAAGCCGGTCTGGGCGCGGGCCAAGGACAACCGGGTGACGCGGGTCGGACAGATCATCCGCAAGCTGCGCATCGACGAGCTGCCGCAATTGTTCAGCGTCCTCAAGGGCGACATGAGCCTGGTCGGACCGCGTCCGGAGCGTCCCTTCTTCGTTGATCAGCTGACCAAGGAGATCCCTTTCTACGCCGTGCGCCACAGCGTCAAACCGGGCGTCACCGGCTGGGCCCAGGTGCGCTACCACTACGGCGCGACGGTCGAGGATTCGGCCGAGAAACTGCAGTATGACCTTTACTACGTCAAGAACCACTCGCTCTTTCTTGATCTGGTCGTCCTGTTCGAAACGGTCGGCGTGGTCCTGACCGGCAAGGGCGCCCATTGACGCTTCCTGCCTCTACGTGAACGCCGTCCGCTGATGGATACCGCCGACACCCCGCTCGCCTTCTGGAGTTTTTCCCTGGCCGCCGCCGGCTATGTCGCCTTGGCGATCTACCTGCTGGCAGCCGGCGGCGACTGGCGGCACAACGCACGGACCCGCCGCATTGGTTATGCCGCCATCCTGTCAGCCATCTGGGCGCTCGCCTCGCTGTTTTCGACAGAAGCAGGTCAGCCCTTCGCCGTGCTCTCCGCTGCCCTGCTCGATACTTGCCGCTACGGGGCGTGGTATGCGTTCCTGATCGCAGTCCTGTCGCCCGGGCCGGGTGGCTCCGGGGCACGTCCCCGCCTCCCTGCCCTGCTGCTGCAGGCCTGCTGGCTGTTGGTCGCCATCGGCGTCGCCCTACAGGGTGCTTTGGTCACCGGCTGGCTCAAGCCGGACGAATGGCTGCGCGCCCTGATCCTGCACGGCCTCTCCTCGGCCGTTCTCGGCCTCGTCCTGGTCGAACAATTGTTCCGGACGGTTTCCGACGACTCGATCTGGAACATCAAGCCGCTGTGTCTGGCCCTGCTCTTCCAGTTTGGCTATGACCTTTACCTGTTCTCCGATGCCATGATGTTCAGCCGTATCGACAGCGATACGCTGGCCGTGCGGGGTTTCATCCATGTCATCACGCTGCCGCTGCTGATGCTCTCCTCCGAGCGCAGCCGGGACTGGACATCGAAAATCCGCCTGTCGCAAAAAGTGGCCTTCCATTCCGTCACTCTGCTCATCGCCGGAACCTATTTGTTGTTTGTCGCCGGTGTCGGTTATTACGTACGCTATTTCGGCGGCGACTGGGGACGCGCCTTCCAGCTGGCCCTCATCTTCGCCGGCCTGCTGACGGTGGGCATTTTGCTGGTATCCGGCTCGATGCGGGCCAAGATCCGGGTGCTGGTCGGCAAGCACTTCTTCCATTACCGCTATGACTATCGTGAGGAATGGCTGCGCTTCACACAGACCCTGACCACACAGGATTCACCGCAATCCATGGGCCAGCAGGTTATCCGCGGCCTGGCCAACATGGTCGAGAGCCCGGCTGGCATGCTCTGTCTGCGCGAGGCCGGGCAGGACGATTACGTGCAGACGGCACGCTGGAACCTGCCGGAATGCACCGCCAGGGAAGCGCATGACTCGCCTTTCTGCCAGTTCCTGATCTCCAGCGGCTGGGTCATCAACATGGAGGAATACCGCTGTTTCCCGGCCCGCTACAACGATCTGGAAATCCCGGGCTGGCTGTCGGAAGTCCCCAACGCCTGGCTGATCGTACCGCTGATGGTCGGCCATGACATGCAGGGCTTCGTGATCCTGGCCAGCGCCCGCACACCGATCAACGTGAACTGGGAAGTCAATGACCTGCTGCGCACGGCCGGCTGTCAGGCCGCCAGTTTCCTGGCCAAGATGCAGGCGACCGAAGCCCTGCTCGAAATTCGCAAGTTCGACGCCTTCAACAAGATGTCGGCCTTCGTCGTGCACGACCTGAAGAACATCGTCACCCAGTTGTCGCTGATGCTGAAGAATGCCGAACGGCATCGCGACAATCCGGAATTCCAGCAGGACATGCTGATGACCGTCGACCATGCCGTCGAACGCATGCGCCAGCTGATGCTGCAACTGCGCGAAGGCGCAAAGCCGCCTGGTGGCGTCTGCGGCGTCAGTCTCGACGATATCGCCCAGCGCATCCAGAAGGACAAGATGAAGCAGGGCCGGGCGATCGAAATCGATTGCCAGGAACACCTCGTCGCCCGCGGCCACGACGAGCGGCTGGAGCGCGTCCTCGGCCACCTGGTACAAAACGCGCTGGATGCGTCGGCCCCCGATGGCCGGGTCTGGCTGCATATCACCCGACAGAACGACCGCGCCCTGATCGAAGTCGGCGATACCGGCCACGGCATGTCGAAGGAATTCATCCGGGACCGCCTGTTCAAGCCCTTCCAGAGCACGAAGGAGGCCGGCATGGGGATCGGTGCCTACGAAAGCGCCCAATACATCCGTGAACTGGGTGGCGAAATGCTCGTCGATAGCGAACCCGGCCGTGGCACCCGGATTACCGTAGCCCTCCCCCTGTTCGTGATCCGAACCGAATCCGATCTCAGAGAAAGCATAAGCGCGTGACAACCGAACGGCCCCGCCCCCTCCTCATCGTCGAGGACGACCTGGCGCTGCAGAAGCAGCTGCGCTGGTCGTTCGACCAATACGAAACGCTGACCGCGGCTGACCGCGAAAGCGCCCTGGCCCAGATTCACCGCCATCATCCGGCGGTCGTGACGATGGATCTCGGCCTGCCGCCCGATGCCGATTCGGTGTCGGAAGGGTTCCGCCTGCTCGAACAGATCCTCGCTGCGGCCCCCGATACCAAGGTCATCGTGCTCACCGGCCAGAATGACCACGCCAATGCGCTGCGCGCCATCGCGCTCGGCGCCTACGACTTCTTCGCCAAACCCTTCGAGCCGGAACTGCTGGCCCTGACCATCGATCGCGCCTTCCGACTCTACGACCTGCAGCAGGAGAACCGCCGCTTGCTCGCCAGCCAGCACCCTTCGGCGCTGGGCGGACTGCTGACGCGGGACGCCGGCATGCAACGCGTATGCCGCATGATCGAAAAGGTCGCCAGCAGCAATGCAACGGTGCTCCTGCTCGGCGAAAGCGGCACCGGCAAGGAACTCCTTGCCCGCGGCCTGCACGAAGCCTCGCCGCGCGCCCGCGAACGCTTCGTCGCCATCAACTGTGCGGCAATTCCGGAAAACCTGCTGGAAAGCGAACTGTTCGGCTATGAGAAAGGCGCCTTCACCGGCGCCGCCAAGACCACCCCGGGCAAGATCGAGACAGCCAACGGCGGCACCCTGATGCTCGATGAAATCGGCGACCTTCCCCTGCCGCTGCAAGCCAAGCTGCTACGCTTCTTGCAGGAGCGTGTCGTCGAGCGTCTGGGCGGGCGGCAGGAAATCCCCGTCGATGTGCGGATCGTCTGCGCCACGCATCAGGATCTGAAAACCCAGATCAGCGACGGCCGCTTCCGCGAGGATCTCTATTACCGCCTGGCTGAAATCGTCGTTCCCATCCCGCCGCTACGCGAGCGTACGGGCGACGCGGCACTGCTCGCCCACGCCTTCGTGCGCCGTTTCGCCGAAGAACAGAAGCGCGGCAGCATGACCCTCGGGGAAGACGCAATCCGTGCCATCGAGGCGCATCGCTGGCCGGGCAATGTGCGGGAACTGGAAAACTGCATCAAGCGGGCTGTCATCATGGCCGATGGAACGCGCATCACGCAGGAAGACATTGGCCTTTTCGGCGAACCGGCCGAGGAGAACGGCTTCATCGACCTGCGCAGGATTCGCGACGAAGCGGAGCGCCAGGCCGTCGTCACCGCCCTTGGCCGCACCAACGGTAACTTGCTGAAAGCCTCCGAAATGCTCGGCATCAGCCGCCCGACCCTGTACGACCTGATGCATCGCCTGGGCTTGAAATAACCTCCCCTGAAAAGAGAACCATCATGACTACGTTGCGCCCCCGCTTCACCAAGACCATATCCAGTCTGCTGGCCGCACTGCTCATCGCCGCCTGTGGCGGCGATTCGCCGGAAAAGCTGATTGCCTCCGGCAAGGAATATCTTGAGAAGAAAGACACCAAGGCTGCCGTCATCCAGCTGAAAAACGCCTTGCAGCAAAATCCCAACCTGGCTGAAGCACGCTTCCTGCTGGGCTCCGCCCTGCTCGAAAGCGGCGATGTACAGGGCGCCGAAGTCGAGTTGCGCAAGGCGCAGGCGCTAAACTACGCATCCGATGCGGTCGTTCCCTTGCTCGCCCGCAGCATGCTGGGCCTCAACCAGGCCCAGAAGGTGATCGATGAATTCGGCAAGACCAGCCTTGCCAGCGGCCCGGCGCAATCCTCGCTGAAATCCTCGCTGAGTGCTGCCCATGCCCTGCTGGGCAATGCCGAACGCTCAAGGGAACTCCTGGACGAAGCCCTGGCGGCCGACCCGAACAACATCGCAGCCCGCCTCGCCGACATTCGCAGCACGCTTGCCAGCCGGGACATGGCCGGAGCCCGCGGCAAGCTGGATGCCTTCCTGAATCAATTCCCGACCAACCCGGAAGGTCTCCTGCTCAAGGGCGGACTGCTCGGCAGCGAAGGCGATAGCGCCGCTGCCCTTGCCCAGTTCCAGAAGGCGGTCGAGGCCAATCCGACCCATGTTCCGGCCCATGCCGCCACCATCAGTGCCCTGATGCAGGCTAAGAAGTTCGACGAAGCAGCCGCGCAACTCGAAGCACTCAAGAAGATTGCCCCGAAAAACCCGCGCACCTATTTCCTCGACGCCCAACTCCATTATCAGCGCAAGGATTTCAAGGCGGCACAGGAATCGATCCAGCAACTGCTCCGCATTTCCCCGAACGACCCGCTCACGCTACAACTGGCCGGTGCCATCGAATTCCAGATGCGCTCTTTCCTGCAGGCTGAAACCTATCTCTCCCGCGCCCTGCAATCGGCCCCCCGGCTGCCCCTCGCTCGCCGTCTCCTGGCCAGCATCCAGTTGCGCAGCGGCCAGCCAGCCAAGGCGCTCGAGACGCTGCAACCGATGATGGACGTCATCGAACAGGATTCCAACCTGCTCACCCTGGCCGGCGAAGCCTACCTGCAGAACGGCGATGCGAAGAAGGCGGCGGAATTCTTTGCCAAAGCCAGTAAGCTGGATCCGGAAAGCGCCGGCAAGAAGACCTCGCTGGCCGTCGCCCACCTGGTGCAAGGCAATACCGAACACGCCTTCCAGGAACTGCAGGAAATTTCTGCCGAGGACAAGGGTATCTCGGCCGACCTCGCGCTGGTCGCCGCCCACCTGCGCAACAATCAGGTCGACAAGGCCCTCGCTGCCATCGACGTGTTGATCAAGAAACAACCGGGAAATCCGGCCAGCTACAACCTCAAGGCACAAGCCCAACTGGCCAAGAAGGATGTGCCGGCTGCCCGCCAGAGCCTGGAAAGGGCCCTGACCGTATCGCCCACCTTTTTCCCCGCGGCAGCCAACCTGGCCCGCCTCGACATGATCGACAAGAAACCGGAGGACGCCCGGAAACGCTTCGAAGGCATTCTGGCTGCCGATGCCAAGAACATCCAGGCCTTGCTCGCGCTGGCCGAACTCAAGGCGGCAACCGGCGGCAGCGCCGACGAGGTGGCCACCCTGATCGGCAAGGCGGTGACCGCGGCGCCAACCGAGTCGGCCCCGCGCCTCGCCCTGATCCAGCTCCACCTGAAGAACAAGGACAACAAGAAAGCCCTCGCCGCTGCCAATGAGGCGGTTGCAGCCCTGCCCGACAGGCCGGAAATTGTCGAGGCACTGGGCAAGGTTCAGCGCCTGTCGGGCGATCTGAATCAGGCCAGCACGACATTCGGCAAGCTGGCAACACTGCAGCCCGGCTCGCCGCTCCCGCTGATGCTGCTCGCCGAAACGCAACTGGCCGGCAAGAACCGCGAGGAAGGCATCAAGAGCCTGAAGAAAGCTCTCGAAATCAAGCCCGACCTGCTCGAAGCGCAGGCCATCCTGGCCAACCTGGCCATGGAAAGCAAGGATCACAAGGAAGCACTGCGCATCGCCGGCACGATCCAGCAACAAAAACCGAAGGAGGCTGCCGGCTACCTGCTGGAAGGCAATATCCACGCCACGCAGAAAGCCTGGCCGAACGCCATTGCCGCCTATCGCAACGGCCTGCGCCAGGCTTCCGCTTCGTCCGACCTCGCCATCAAGCTGCACAGCGCGCTGCTCGCCGCCGACAACGCCGCCGAAGCGGACAAACACGCGACCAGCTGGCTGAAGGACCACCCGAAGGATGTCGCCTTCCGCCTTTATCTTGGCGACCTGGCCAGCGCACGCCGGAATTTCGCCCAGGCGGCCGGCCATTACCAGGCAGCCCAGGCCTTGCAGCCCAACAATGCGCTGATCCTGAACAATCTGGCCTGGACGCTCGGCCAGACCAAGTCGCCCAAGGCACTCGAATACGCCGAGAAGGCGAACCAGATCGCCCCGAATCAGCCCGCCTTCATGGATACCCTGGCCATGTTGCTGGCCGAGAAGGGTCAGACCGACAAGGCGGTCAATCTGCTGCGCGAGGCACTCAAACTGGCGCCACAAGCCTCCACAATCCAGCTGAATCTGGCTAAAGTGCTGGTCGCCGCGGGCCGCAAGGACGAGGCTCGCCGGGAACTCGACGCACTCTCGCAGTTGGGAGACAAGTTCAGCCAGCAGGCGGAAGTCGGCCAACTGCTCAAATCGCTCTGATTCACCCCATTTACCCCATTCCCAAATCAGCAAGGACTAGACAAACATGACCGTCATCGCAGTAGTCGGCCTCGGATACGTTGGCTTACCCCTGGCCGTCGAGTTCGGCAAGAAATATCGCACCATCGGCGTCGATCTTTCCAAGGAAAAGGTCGAAAGCTACAAGCAGTTCATCGATCCGACCGGCGAAGTCAGCACGGCTGACCTGAAAGCCGCCACCCAACTGAGCGTAACGACCGATGCCAGTGCGCTGCGTGAAGCCGATTTCGTCGTCGTTGCCGTGCCAACCCCGGTGGATGAGGCGCACCAGCCGGATTTCAGCCCGCTGGTCGGCTCCTCGACCGCGGTTGGCCGCAACCTCAAGCCCGGCGCCATCGTGGTTTATGAATCGACGGTCTATCCGGGCGCCACGGAAGAGGTGTGCATCCCGATCCTCGAAAGGGAGTCCGGCAGGACCTGGAAGAAGGATTTCTTCGTCGGCTATTCGCCCGAGCGGATCAACCCGGGTGACAAGGAACGTACGGTCACCAAGATCGTCAAGGTTGTCTCCGGCGACACGCCGGAAACCCTGGCCAAGGTTCAGGAAATTTACGGCAGCGTGATCACGGCCGGGGTTTATCCTGCTTCGAGCATCAAGGTCGCCGAAGCCGCCAAGGTCATCGAGAATACCCAGCGCGACCTGAACATCGCTCTGATGAACGAACTGGCGATCATTTTCGACAAGATCGGCATCGACACCCTGGAAGTGCTGCAGGCGGCCGGAACCAAATGGAACTTCCTGCCTTTCCGTCCGGGCCTGGTCGGTGGCCACTGCATCGGGGTGGACCCCTACTACCTCACCCACAAGGCGCAGAAACTGGGCTACCACCCGGAAGTCATCCTCGCCGGCCGCCGCATCAACGACGGCATGGGCAAATTCGTCGCCGAGCAAACGATCAAGATGCTGGTCCGGGGCGGTCATCCGATCAAGGATTGCCCGATCATCGTCCTCGGCCTGACCTTCAAGGAGGACTGTCCGGACCTGCGTAACTCGCGCGTCATCGACGTGATCCGCGAACTGGAATCCTACGGCGCCCGGGTAGTCGTACACGACCCGGTGGCCGACGCGTCCGAAGCCCGCCACGAATATGGCGTCGACCTCGTCGAATGGGAGAATCTCCCCAAGGCCGCCGCCATTGTCGCCGCAGTCAACCACAAGCACTACAAGGCCCTTCCCATTGCAGATTACCAGTCTAAACTGGAAAAAGGAGGCGTCATCGCCGACGTCAAGAGCATGCTGGATCAGGATGCCTGCCGGGCGGCCGGCATCACGCTCTGGCGTCTGTAAGGGAGGTCATCAGGTCAGCTTATGCGCATCGTTCCGACATTACGGAAGCACAGCCGGGCAGGGATGATCCTGCTCGCCTTGTTCGCCGCCCAGCCTGCCTGGGCGGACGATGCGGCTGAACAACGGCAACGGGCAGCGGCCTTGCGCGAGGAAGCCAGGGGGTACGAGCATGGTAGCAATGGTTTGCCGCGCGCACCGGAAAAAGCGATGGCCCTCTATTGCGAGGCAGCCCGCCTGGGCGATGTCGAAGCCCAGTACAACCTTGGCTGGATGTACGCCATGGGGCGCGGCATTGCCCGCGACGATGCACGCGCCGCCCACTTCTTCAGCCTGGCCGCCCGCCAGGGGGATCGCCTGGCCGAGCGCATGCTGCGCCAGGTCGGCGAACCGGCTGGCGCACCGCCCGACTGCCTGCTCACCCCGCCCGACGCCGATCACAATGGCCATGACATCATCGCCCGCGCCCCCCCGGAACAACGCAAGGTGATGGAACTGGTGCAAAAGCTCGCACCGCAGTATGGCGTTTATCCGCGCCTGGCCATGGCCATCATCCGGGCCGAATCCAATTACAATCCGCTGGCTGTTTCGAGCAAGAACGCCCAGGGGTTGATGCAACTGATCCCGGAAACCGCCGAACGCTTCAACGTCAAGAAGCCTTTCGATCCGGAACAGAACATCCGTGGCGGCCTCGCCTACCTGCGCTGGCTACTCGCCTACTTCCAGGGGAACATCGCCCTGGTGGCCGCTGCCTACAATGCCGGCGAGGGAGCAGTAAATCGCCATGTCGGCATCCCGCCCTATCCGGAAACGCGTGGTTACGTCCAGCGGATACGGGAGATTTTCAAGCGTGACGACCATCCCTTCGATGCCACGGTCACGCCGCCCTCCCCCGAGCTTTCGCGCATCGTCGCGGCAAGAAGACTGATGTGACGGCACGTTCAGTGGCACTGCGGCTTGTCTTGTTCTGGCTGATCGTCCTGCCGGGGGCTGCTTTCGCCGACCTGCCGGCAACCATCGAGCGGGTCAAACCCTCCATCGTCGCCATCGGCACCTACAAGAAGACGCAGAGCCCGCCCTTTGTCTTTCGTGGCACGGGCTTCGTCACGGGGGACGGAACGCAAGTCGTGACCAATGCCCATGTCCTGCCCGAAGCGGGCATTCCGGATGCACCGGAACTGGCTGTCCTGACCCGGCCATCGCAAGGCAGCGCCACCCTGCGGCGGGCCCGGGTCATCACCCGGCTGGACGAACGGGATATTGCCCTGATCCGTCTCGAAGGCCCGGCCCTGCCGGCGCTCCAGATCGGAGATTCCGGCAGCGTCCGGGAAGGCCAGCCGATCGCCTTCACCGGCTTTCCGATCGGCGGCGCGCTGGGTTTTTCACCCGTCACCCATCGGGGCATCGTTGCCGCCATCACGCCCATCGCCCTGCCCGGCGGCAATGCCAATCAGATCAACGAAAAACTGATCAAACAGCTCAAGCGCGGCAGCTTCGAGATTTTCCAGCTCGATGCCACCGCCTACCCGGGAAATAGCGGCAGTCCGGTCTATGATGCCGAAACCGGCGTCGTCATCGGCATCATCAACATGGTGTTCGTCAAGGGCAGCAAGGAGGCCGCCCTGTCGGCTCCATCGGGGATCAGCTATGCCATCCCCGCCATTTATGTGCAGCAGTTGCTGCACGGAAACTGAACGACCGCCGTTCAGGCTTGCCGTCCGCCATCGAGCGGTACTGACCCCCCCTTGGGCGGGAACAGGAACTTGTGGGCCAGGTGATAGGCCAACAACCAGGGCGGCATCCTCAGCCAATGCGCCCTGACGTAGAGCAGGCGGCGCGCAACGGGAGAAAACCAGTCGGCAACCGAATCGTGTTGCGGCCGCAGAACCCGCTGGTAGATCGCTCCCCGCAGCCACCGGAGCGGCCCGCCATTGAGCCTGTGGGAAACCCTTTCACGCACCCCGGCAGGTACCGGGGTGTCGAGCACGCCATACGCATAATGCAAGGCCAAGGCAAGAGGATGCTGCAAGTCAAGCAATTCGGCCCGCGCCATCAGCTTCGGCCAGAAGGCGCTGTCGGTACCGGCGAATTCCCGCAGGAGCGCATCGAGATCCGTCAGGTCGCGCAACAGGTTGTCCGGCTCTCCTTCGTGAAAGAGGTGTGCCGCGCTGTGCAGGACCATGTCGCACGGGGACAGTACGCGTACGCCTGGCCAGTCCGCCATCTCGACACTGGCTGCGATCAGTCGCGCGGGATCCGGCGTATGCCGGGAAGTTGGCGGCAGGATGGTGTGATGCACGTCAAGCGCCGTACCACGAAAGAGGTGTTGCATGGCCGGCAGTTCGTGCATCCACTGGCGATAGTAGCGCTGATCGTAGGCGTCCGTCGCTGTGCTCACCCATCCCGTCTACATGAGCAGGGATTCGACTTCCGGCAGCCGGTGGCGCGGCACCAGAATGTCGATGTCGGCAAATACACGGCCGCTGGCTGCCGGCAAACCAGCGATGACATAGGCCGCCCCCTTCAGCAGGATGAGCGGCAAACCATGGCGGGCGAGCGTCTGTTGCAGGAGGTCAACCTCGCGCCGGATCGACTGGTGTTGCCGCTCCGCCATCGTCGCCGCCGAACGCAAATGATTGCGCGGGCGCAGCGGCACACGGGCCAGTTCGCCGGCCTGATCGAGCCGCTCATGCAGGCGTCCGAGCAGATTGGCGTGGCGCGCCTGTCGAATGAGCACATCCCACTGCCCATCGCGCATTTCGCGCACCATGGCCGGATTTCTGAACGCCGTGACAAGCAGGCTCATCGCCTCATGCCTCCGCGGCCAGACGGTCAAAACAGGCAATCGCCTCGTCCAGATCGCCGTACTCGAAACACCCATGATCGCAGCGGTCGACCAGGTCCGATACCGCCGAAAATCCCTGCTTGCCGAGCACATGGTAATTCATCGCATTGTCGGCAATCTGCAGGAATGCGCTGCCGGTCTGCATCGGCGTCCAGTTCGCCCGGCTTCCGGCAACATAGCGGGGGAATACGATCCAGCGTGGCCAGGCTGGCTGGCCGAGTTGCCGGACGCTGTCAGCCGGTGGCGCCATCAGGGCAACGGTGCCCTTCGTGGTATCCCGCACCGGCGCAGTCAGAAACGCATCCGGCGCAAAAGCGCGGATGACCTCAATCGACTGGTTCTTCAGATTGACTGGCCGCGCCAGCCCGTCGATTTGACCGGTATCCAGGCGGATGATGGCCAGTTCGTCCGACAGCAGACGCCAGCCGCGATTGGCCAGGGCCGCACACAAGGTGCTTTTGCCGGAGCCCGGAGGAGCCGGCATGATGATCGCCCGCTCGCCGCGTGCCAAGGCTGCCGCATGCAGAATCAGGACGTGCTGGCTATAGGCGGTGATGCACCAGTTGAGCCCCCATTCGATCATCGGCAAGGCCTGGGCACGCGGCAGCGGAGTGAAGGGTTCGACACCATCGACCAGGAAGCGTGCCTGAGGCCGGAACCAGCGGTGCAGGCCGCGCCCGCTTTCGATCGCGACATGAAAATCGACGAAGGCATCGTCCGGAACAACCGGATGATAGGCATACAGCCGGATCAGTTCGGGAATGATCTCGCGAATACGGGTCTGAATTCGGCAATGGAATGGCCCGGAAGATATGCGCAAACCGTCGCGCCGCAAACGACGGTGCAATTCCGGAAGTGCCAGGTCGCTGACGATCAAAGGCGGCAGGGTTCGATGAGTTCAGCCCCGGATAATATCTGCAACGTGGCCTCGACTTCAACGAGGCAGTCCACTGGATCGGCCTCGCGCTCCTCGGCCATGACCCGTTGAACGATCTGCTCCGGCGAGAGTGCAACGGGACTTTCGTCGATGACCGCGAGGACGAAACGGGCCAACGGACTCAGGAGCAAGGTCGTGCCGAACCCCGCGTCAAAGCGCACCCAGCCTTCATCGACTTCCTTCCAGAGGATTTCTGAATTGGCCAGCGCTCGAACCCTGGCCGGGCTGCGAAAACATTGAGACACAACGTGACTGCGGCCGAATGACGGTTCAGCGAAGCGGCAGGCCCATCACATAACGCAGGTAATTCTCCCCTTCTGCCTTGGACCACGGCTGGGCGCCAGTTGTCGGGCGATAGGTTCCGTTCCACATTTCCCGAATCGATGTCAGGGAAACGCCGGCAACGAACCAGCCTGCCTTGATATCCAGATACGCTGCAACCACCAGTGCCGCAAAGCCCCCTTCCCTCAATACAACGATGAGCGTTCGTTCATCCACCCCACCGAAGACATCCTTGAATTTGGTATCGGCCGGTACGTTGGCATACCGGAAATACTTCACCTTCTTCGTTGGGCTGATGTATTTGTCGTAGGTATTCGCAGACCAGTAAGTCGGCCCCTTGGCGGGATCGGTACAGGCCGCTCCCCCGTTCCGGCTCAAATTCCCGGATGTGGAAAAACCGGAGGGTTGCTTGCAGTTGCAGGCCAACACAGGCGTGCTCTTCAAGGCGAGCAACACCGGCGCACCGACTACCCCGCCCCGAATCAGCTTGCGTCGATGACCTGAAATCGCAGCGGAAGGCTGCTCGCTCGGTTTCTGGCCTTCCTTGTTTTCGATGTTGGATTTCACGTTGAACCTCGTTGCGAATTCCTGGCTGCCCGCCGGAATTTCATGAAGATTTGGGCAACCTAGCGCCTGTACAGTCTTTGCCCAAGCAAGTTCCAATCCAGGTCGTCGTTCACTTGCCGATTCCATTTAAGAACAGTCACGTAGCGCCGTCAAGCCGTGACATCGGCATGATGCGAAATAATCCACATGTAAAATTCTCCGACATTTATCACCCCCCTCAAAGCGTCTGCCCGTTTTCCACCTTGATGATCTGACCGGTCATGGAACGGGCGGTGAGCAAAAACCAGATGCTCTCCGCAATATCTTCCGCTGTCGAGATCCGCTGCAACGGAAGCTTGCCCGAGAGTTGACGCATTTTCGCTTCATGACCCGACCACCAGCGGGTGGCGACCGCGCCCGGGGCGATGCAATTGACGCGAATCTCCGGTGCCAGCGCCCGCGCCAGCGATTTCGTCATGCCGTGCAGGGCGGCCTTGGAAACGGCATAGGGAAGCGACGAACCATAACCGGTTTCTCCGGCGATGCTCCCCACATTGACGATGGCGCTGCCGGCTCTGGTGCGCAGGTAGGGTGCCGCAGCCCGGCTGCAATTGAAGGCGCCTTTGACATTGACTGCGAAAAGCTCGTCCCAGGCTTCGTCAGGAATGGCCTCAAGGTCGGCAAACGGCAATTGCCGGGTGATGCCGGCGTTATTGACGAGATAGGTGATGGGGCCGAACAGCGCGACGATTTCGGCCATCGCGTGCTGTACCTGGCGGTCGTCGGCAACATCGGTACGGATGGCGATCGCATCCTGGCCGGCCGCGCGTATGGCGTTCACCGTGTGATGAGCTTCTTCATTGCTCTGCGAATAGATGATCGCCACCGCGCAGCCGGCTGCTGCCAGTTTTTCGCTTGTTGCGCGACCGATGCCGGTCCCGCCACCGGTGATCACGGCAACTGCTTTCTGAGTCGTGTTCATGGCAAGCTCCTCCATCCCGCTGAACGCTCAGTAGGGTTCCCCGTTCTTTCGGGCAAACTGCCAGCGCCCCTCGACCAGGATCGCCTGCAGGTCATCGTCGGGATAGTGCACTTCATCGCCCGCAGAGCGATCGCCGATTTCCAGGTAGGTGACCACCTTGTCCGAAAGATTGAGCAGTTGGTGAGCATCTCCTGTCGCCGAGGCAAAACCGGCGCACATGCCCGGCGCCAGCAAGGTGTCGCCGGCATCGGTGCGCAGGGTTGGCGTGCCGTCGAGCACGTAAATGAATTCATCCTGCCGGGTATGGGCATGGCGCAGAGCGGAAACCGCCCCCGGTGCGAGGGTCGTGAGATTTACCCCGAAGTTGGCGATACCGAAGAGAGCGCCCAGCGGCCGCTTTTCACGGCCGAGCATCTTCCTGGCGAATTCTTCGGGATAATTCGATGGTGTTGTTCTCAGCGGCGCGCTGTGGGCATCGACCGCAACCGGAAATGAATGACGGGATTTCATGAGGGCTCCTTTTCCATTAACGTAATGACTGCTACCAGAAAACTGACGGTTTCGGCCCGGATTGCCGCGATCATCCTCAAAGGGGCGGCTCACTTTGGCGTTTCCGAATCCCGGCTCAGCGAAGCGGCCGGCTTCGATCCAGACCTGCTGCATGATCCCGATGCCCGAATCCCGCTGGCACAGGAGAATGCCCTTTGGCAAAATGCGGCCCGTCTAACCGAGGATACGGCATTTGGGCTACATGTCGCCGAAATGATCCAACCCGGCATGTTCGACGTCCTCGATTACGTGGTGCGAACAGCGCCCACGCTTCGGGAAGCGCTGGATCGCCTCGTGCGGTACAACCGCCTGATGCACGACATCGCCGAGTTCAGGGTGGAGGATGTGCCGGAGGGCGTACTGATCGAACACGGATTCCGCACCCCGGACTGGTTGCCGGTTCGGCATGCCGCTGAATTCACCATGGCATCCTTGCTGATCATCGCCCGACAGATGGCAGGTCGCCTGCCGGTCGTCGTATCGGCCAGTTTCGCCCATCCGGCACCCGAAGATACGGGAGAACATCGCCGTATCTTGGGCGTGGTGCCAGTTTTTTCCGCGGCCCGCAACACGCTGCTACTGACGGCCGATTCGGTGCAGGCGACCGTTCCAGCGGCTGACCCCGCACTTTCTCGCATTGTGACCAGCCATGCCGACCGGTTGTTGCACCAGCTTTCCTTATCCGCCGAAGATGGCCTGATCGCGCAGGTGCGGTGCTTGATTCTCGCCGGTCTGGCAGAGGGCAAGGCGACAATCGGCCAGACCGCACGCCAGCTGTGCATGAGCGAACGCAGCCTGCAACGCGCTTTGCAGGCCGGGGGAACCCGCTTTAACACCCTGTTCGACGAGGTGAGAAAACAGGCGGCGCTTGATTTCATTGCAAATTCCAACATGGCACTGGGAGAAATTGCCTACTTGACCGGCTTTTCCGAACCGAGTGCCTTCCACCGGGCCTTCAAGCGCTGGACTGGGCTGACGCCCCGTGCTGCACGCCGGATCAGCCGGCATGAAAAAGCGTGAGGCGGAGGCTGCATCTCGAACTCGATGCGCTTCCTATCGGCAGATTCGATCAGAACCAGGCCTTGCTTGCGTATCCGGTAGGTCTGCTCAGCCCCCAAAAAATGATCATCCGTGCCATCCGTTTCGGTCAGCCAGGCCAGACCTGAGCGCATATGGATGATCGCTCCCTTTGAATGTTCCACCTTGAAGATTTGTTGCGGTTCCACGCGTTGCCGTTTCGACTCATGCCGCATCATCTGCCTTTCAAGCACTTGAGAAATTTCTCGATTTCACGGGCAACCTGATCGGGGCTTTCCACGTGGGGGTAATGTCCGGCACCGTGAGCCAGCACAACCCGGGCGTCCATCTTTCTGGCCAGCCAGGCCGATTCCGCCACCGGATCCTTGAAATCCGGATCACGACTCCCCATGACGATCAGCACGGGAACGGGAATCTTGCCGACCAGCGCCTCCGTATCGGACTTCGACAGACTGGCCATTTTTTGCAGCACCTTCATCCGTCCCGGTTCCTTGAGATTGGCTGCCAGGCGCTCACGGTAGGCCGCATGGTCGACCGGCTTGTGCAAGGGGAAAAGACTGTTCCAGTAGGTCATCCAGAACCACGTTCGCCAAGGGCCGGCAAAACCGATGCGGGCCACAATCCGGGTCAGCGGATCAACTGGCAGATCGCGCAGGATGGGGCCCAGCATGCCGATGCCCCTGACCCTGTCCGGTTGCTCGCAGGCCGCCCAAAGTGCCGCGCCAGCCGCGAAGGAGTTGCCGAGAACGACGGCACTGTCGGCCCGCAGATGGTCGATCAGGGCAAGCACGTCGCCGCCTACCGCGCGGGCCGAATAGTCAGTCCAGTTAACCGATGACTGACCATGCCCCCGAATATCCAGGGTCACGAATCGATAGCCCGACCGGACAAGCTGCGGCCGCACAAGGCGGTATTGCTGCCTGATCTCCCCCATCCCGGGAATCGCGACGATCAACGGACCGTGCCCGCCGCTGTCATCAAAGGCGATGCGGCCGGCAGCGCGCTCGAAAAATCGGGTTTCCGGCCTGGCGGCGCCGGAGGCTTCCGGATCGCTCCGGGACACCAGGCCGCCCGCCCGGGCTGTATCGCAACATGACAACATGAGCTGTTCTCCTCTCGCCAAGAATACGGTTCTTGCAGTATGCGGCAGCGGCTATCCGCCGACAGTGACCCGCGCCGCCAACAAATTGACCGACGACGAATTACCCTTGTCAGGAGAGCTTACGTTGATCAAAATTGACCATCAATTCACAATATATCGACACTCATTGTGCAAAAAAGCACGAATCGCAGCAGTACGGGCAAACGAGGGCTGCAATGGGATGACATCCGTTATTTCCTGGAACTGGCGCGCAACGGCAGCCTGTCTGGTGCAGCCCGGCATCTCGGGGTCGAACATTCGACCGTTGCCAGGCGTGTCGAGGCACTGGAACAGTCGCTGGGAATCAGGCTCTTCGACCGCCTGCCCAAAGCCTGGTCATTGACGGCAGAAGGCGAGACATTGATCGCCCAGGCCGGCCGACTCGACGACGAAGTCCAGGCATTTTCGCGAACGGCGCTCGGGGTTTCTTCCTTGCAGGGAACGGTCCGGATTTCGGCGCCGCCGGTTCTGGCCGGCCATTTCCTGGCGCCCCGCCTGGCCGCGATGCGCGCCCGCTGGCACAACATCGATCTGGAAGTGATCGGTGAGTCGCGGCAGGCCAATCTGGCCCGGGGTGAGGCGGATCTGGCGATCAGGATGTCGCGGCCCACGGCTCCGGGGCTGGTGGCGCGTTGCATTGGCCAGGTGGGCTACGGCCTGTACGCGGCCTGTGGTTACACCCGCCGGCCCGCCGATCGTTGGGAGTTTTTGGGTTATGACGACCCGCTCGTCCAGGTACCGCAGCAGCGCTGGCTGAGCCAGATTGCCGGGAACCGCCGTTTTGTCTTCCGGAGCAACGATCTCACGGCATTGCTCAACGCGACCCGCCAAGGCCTGGGAGTCGCCATACTCCCCCACTTTTTGGCAGCCGGCGACGATAGCCTGTCGCTCGTATCCGATCCTGTCTGTCCGACGGTAAGACAAATATGGCTGGCGATGCACCCGGATGTCAGACGTTCGCCCCGCATCCGGCTGCTGGCCGATCTCCTGACGGAACTGATCGGCGAAGCACAGGCCCTGTTGCTGAGAACCGCCGCTGGCTGATCCACCCAAGTCGCTCCGCCCTGTCGCCGAGCGGGGGCATCGCAGCGAGAACCCCCCCCGCGGGCTCCCGATTTGCTGGCAGGCGCGCCCTCGGTCGAATTCGGTACTGTCTGGCTACGATTCAGCGACGGTGACCCAGAAAGCAAAAAGCCCAGCCGGACTGGCTGGGCTCAATGCTTGAATCTTTGGCTCCCCGACCTGGGCTCGAACCAGGGACCTACGGATTAACAGTCCGGCGCTCTACCGACTGAGCTATCGGGGAATCGGCACTGTCAGCATTTGCTGCCGACAGGGCGCGCATTATAACCAATTCCGCAAAAGCTGCAATGGTCGGCGTTTGCGGATTCCATCCGGTGCCGATTCAGGCCTCGTCGGCTTCCCGGGACGTTGGCTCGGCCAGGCTCGCGGCGCGCTCGGCACGAAGAGCGGGCGTTTCCAGGCTGATGCGGCCGAGGGTGCCGCTGCGGTAGTCGGTGAGCAGGATGCCGGAAGCCTTTTCGAGGTCGAGTTCGCCACCCCGCCCCTTGATGATGCAGCCGCGCTTCTTGGCGACGCCTTCGAGGACGGCAACCGCGTCCAGGCCTTGCAGCTCGAAGCCGTAGCGGGCCTTGAGCAGGGCCGGATAGTGGTCGAGCAGGTAGCCGGCCAGCCAGGTGGCGACGTCCTCGCCAATATAGGCGTTGACGCCGACGGCGTGGCTGGCGGCAAGCATCAGGCCGTCGATGGGATGCTCGATTTTCGGCCACAGCATGCCGGGGGTGTCATAGATCGTCAGGCGGTTGCTGATGTCGATGCGTTGCTGGCTCTTGGTGACGGCCGGCTGGTCGCCGACAGCGGCCACCTTTTTCTTGACCAGGGCGTTCATCAGCGTCGATTTACCGACGTTGGGAATACCCATGATCATCAGGCGCAGCGGTTTGACGGCGTCGTTGCGATGCGGCGCGAGCTTCTGGGCCAGGGCCGGAATCCTGGCCACGTCGCCAGCCTTCTTGCAGGAGATGGCGACCGCCTTGACGTTGGGCTGGGCATCGAAATACGCCAGCCAGGCCTTGGTCGCTTCCGGGTCGGCCAGATCGGCCTTGTTGAGCAGTTTGAGGCAAGGGCGCTGACGGAAGGTGCGCAACTCATGGATCATCGGGTTGCTGCTCGCTTGCGGCAGACGGGCATCGAGCACCTCGACCACGACGTCGGCCACGGCCAGCGTCTCGGCGGCCTTCTTGCGGGCCGAGGTCATGTGGCCGGGATACCATTGGATGGACATGCGTTTTCCTTGTTTAGCCGCCGGTGACGGGCGGGAAGAAGGCGATTTCGTCGCCATCCTGAATGGGCACATCGAGCGTGGCCATGTCCTGATTGACGGCACAGCGCAGGTTCCTGGTGGTTGCCAAGGCCTCCCTGCCCTGCCCGACCAGCCAGTCGCGCAGACCACCGACGGTATGAATTTCTGGCGGCAGATCGATGGTTTCGGCTGGCCGGCCAAGCTTTTCCTTGAGGCCGGCGAAATAGAGAATCCTGACGCTCATGCCTGCAACTCCGCGAAGGAAATGAAGCGCACCGTATCGCCCGCTACGATGCAGTTGCCCGGCGGGTTGAGGATCAGGCCATCGCTCCAGCACAGCGAGGTGGCGACAGCCGAGCCCTGATTGCCATACAGCTCGATAGCTCCGGCGTCGTTGATGCGGCCGCGCAGGAATTCGAGGCGGGCGCCGTCCGGCTTGTTCCAGGCCGAAGCACACGGCAGGTTCAGGATGCGCGGCGCAACCCGGGCGATGCCCTGCAGGCGCATGACAAAGGGGCGCACCATCATCAGACAGGTGACGAACGCCGCCACCGGGTTGCCTGGCAGTCCGATGAACCAGGCGTTGCCATCGGCCTTGCGCACCGTACCGAAGGCCAGCGGCTTGCCCGGCTTGATGGCGATTTTCCAGAGATCGAGCGAACCTTCGGCCTCGACCGCCGGCTTGACGTGATCTTCCTCGCCGACCGACACGCCGCCGCTGGTGATGACCAGGTCGTTGTCGGCGGCCGCACGGCGCAGCGCGTCGCGGGTCGCGTCGAGCGTATCACCTATCGCCCCCAGGTCACGCACCTCGCAGCCCATGCCTTCGAGCAGCGTACGCAATGCAAAACGGTTGGTGTTGTAGATGGCACCGGGAGGCAGCGGCTCACCCGGTTGGACCAGTTCGTCGCCGGTGAAGAACATGCCGATGCGCAGCCGGCGATAGACCGGCAGTTCCGGCAGGCCGGCCGCAGCGGCGAGGGCGATTTCCTGCGGCCGGAGCCTGACACCGGCGGGCAGGATTTCCGTCCCGATGGCAATGTCTTCGCCTGCCCGGCGGATATTTTCGCCGGGCTGCGGGACATGGTTGATGACCACGCCGCCCTCGCCATGCTCGCAGCGTTCCTGCATGACCACGGCGTCGGCCCCGGCAGGAATCGGCGCGCCGGTAAAGATGCGTGCGGCGCTGCCCGGTTGCAGCGTCACGCCGACCGTGCCGGCCGGGATGCGCTGGCTGACCGGCAGGCAGACGCCGGCCGTCGTCACGTCGGCCGTGCGCACGGCGTAACCGTCCATCGCCGAATTGTCGAGTGGCGGAACGGAGACGCCAGATTGCTGGGCGACGGCCAGCACGCGGCCGGCCGCGGCGAGCAACGGCACGCGGCGAATTTCCTCGACAGGCCGGGCGGCGGCGAGGAGTTTTTCCAGGGCTTGTTCGTAGGTCAGCATGGGCGTTCCTGCAGTTGCATGGTGTGCATGACAAAATCGGCAATGGCCACGTAGTCGTTCAGCGGCAGCCGGGGAAGGTCCGTGGCGAGATCGGCATCGGTCGCAATCGCAACGATGTCGGCACGCTCCGGGAAGAGCGGCGGCTTGCCGTTTTCGGGGCGATAGACTTCCAGCTTGGGCACCGGTTCCTGCTTGAAACCCTCGATCAGCACGAGGTCGCAGGGCGAGAGATGGCCGAGCAGTTCATCGAGGGTCGGTTCCGGCTCCGCCCGCCGCTCATGCATCAGCGCCCAGCGGTCGCCGCAGGAGAGGAGCACCTCGGTGGCCCCGGCCTCGCGATGGCGATAGGAATCCTTGCCGGGACGGTCGATATCGAAACCGTGGTGGGCGTGCTTGATGACCGAAACCCGGAGACCGCGGGCCGTGAGCTGGGGAATGAGTTTCTCCAGCAAGGTGGTCTTGCCGGAGCCGGAATAACCGGCAATGCCGAATACTTTCATGGCGGAATTTTACCCGGCAACGAACACCGGGGCGAAACCGCCGCCGGGCGTCCGGAAGTTGGTGGTCTGCCCCTGGTAAAGACGGGCAGCGACCAGCTGGATATGGCCGTTGTAGACATAGCAGCGGATGTCGGCCTTCATCGTCTGCTCACCAACAGCGTGTTCCGACGGCGGCGCGATTTCCTGGGCGATGTAACCGCCATGCAGGATCTCCTCGAACACGCGCTTGGTGAGTTTGTCGCCGCGATAGGCGGCGCGACTGCCAAAACCGGCCGGCGGCTTGAAAAACCAGCGTTTGCGATCGGCCCAGAAGGTTTCCGCCTGTTCGGGCGTGACGGCGACGGTTTGCGGAATGCCGGCGAGCAGGATCTGCCGGGTGGCCGCATCGACACCGAGGCCATCCAGGGCAGCGGCATCGGACAACAACATCAGGTTGCGCTTGTCGGCATAGAGCGCGTGGGCCCGCGGATGGGGGGTCAGGACGACCTTGCCCTGCTCGAAGGCTGTCCGTATGGCGGTACTGGCCGTCGTGTCGAGGGCGAAGTCGGTCAGGCGCTTGTAGACCAGATCAATGGGCTGGCCGGCATGGCGCAGCGCCCCACCGTCGAAGAGCAGTGCATTCGGATCGCAGACGACGGCGGCGATGCCGTGCGCCTCGAACAGTGCGCGGAACAAGGTGAATTCGGGCGCCAGAAACTGCTCGGCCGGATTTTCGTCAACGATGGCAATGCGGCATAACGGCACGTCGCCCCGCTCCAGACGCCATTCCTCCCGAAACATGGCAACGAATTCATCACGGATGCGCGCCCCCTCGGCAGCCCGGCCGTGCTCGGCCAGCAGGTAGGCATTGAGCAGGCCGCCGCCGGCATTGGTGTTGATTTCGATGAGTTTCGGGCCGGCGTCGGTCAGATGGAAGTCGTAGCCCATGAAGGCACCGCGCGCCGCGCACGGCAGGCGGGCGATGGCTGGCGCCTGGGCCAGGGCATGGGCCTGGTAGGCCGGCAGCGCGATCACCGACTCGATGGCAGCGATCAGCGCCGCCATCGCCTGCATGGTCGCCTCCGGAATCGTGAGGGCGACGGCCGAGAAAAATTGCGGCTGGGTTTCGCGCAGTTGGTCGAAGGTGGTTTTCATAGCCTCAGCGTTTGGCGAAGAAATCGAGCACGACCTGCAATTCACGGGTGCGCTTCATCGGTGGCAGGCTTTGCCAGATCTTGCGGCCGTAGGGCTTGGCGATCAGGCGCGGGTCGCAGATCATCAGCACGCCCCTGTCGTTCTCGTCGCGGATCAGGCGGCCGGCCCCCTGCTTGACGTTGATGACGGAACGCGGCAACTGGTATTCGATGAAGGCGTTGCGGCCTTCGCGCTTCATCTGCTCGATACGCGCCGACAGGACAGGATCGTCCGGCGGCGCAAAGGGAATCTTGTCGATGACAACCAGCGACAGCGCTTCGCCGCGCACGTCCACCCCTTCCCAGAAGCTCTGGCTGCCGACCAAGATCGACGCACCGTGACGACGGAAGCGTTGTAGCAGGTCGTTCTTGCTGCCCTCGCCTTGCACCAGCAGCGGAATATCCAGCCCTTCGTCCTCGATCTTCGCTTTCAGCAACTCATGCGTGCGGCGCATGGCGCGCAGGCTGGTGCACAGGAAAAACGCCCCCCCCTTGGCGGCCTTGACGACCGGCCACGCGGCTTCGACCACCCTGTCGGTATAGTTCCAGGCGTTCGGATCGGGCATGCCGAGCGGCGCGTAGAGCACCGCCTGCTCGCCGTAATTGAACGGGCTGTGCCAGCAGGCCGAGTCCGGGTCGCCGAGACCGAGTTCGGCGCAGTAATGGTGAAACTTGCCCTGCACGGCAAGTGTCGCCGAAGTGAAGATCCAGGCCCGCGGATGGCCGCCCATCTGCTTGCGGAAAATGTCGGCGACCTTGAGCGGCGTCGAGTTGAGCTGCAGCGACTGGGTGAAAGCCTCGCCCCAGCGCACATAGCCGAGATCGGCCAGGCTCTGCCACTGGGCGAATGCCTGTTGCAGTTCGAGGGCGCGCTGCCAGCACTTTTCGATGCCTTCGGCGCGCTGGCCCTGGGTTTCGAGGATGGCGGCGAATCTGGCGATTTCCTCCTCCAGCGTTTTCAGGGCCGGAGCGAATTCCGGCCGCTCCTGCAACTGCTCGTAGGAAAATCGCCCGGCGTCGACGCCCACGGACAGGCGCAGGTCGCGCGCCGCCTTTTCCATGGCCTTGGCGCTGCTCTGGATATCGAGGCAGTCGCGGGCGCTGGTCAGCCCCTCCGACTTGGCATCGCGCGCCAGATCGACGACCTGCGCCGTCGACACGCTGTCGCCAAAGAACAGGGTGGCCACTTCCGGCAACTGGTGGGCTTCGTCGAAGATCACCGTGTTGCAGGCCGGAAGCAGTTCGGCCATGCCTTCATCGCGCAGCATCACGTCGGCGAAGAAAAGGTGGTGATTGACCACGACCAGGTCGGCTGCCATCGCCTCCTTGCGGGCCTGCATGACGAAACAGTCCTTGTAGTCCGGGCAGTCCTGGCCCAGGCAGTTGTCGCGCGTCGAGGTCACGCTATTCCAGACCGGGGAATTTTCGTTCACCTCGAGGCACTCGGCCTTGTCGCCGGTCTGCGTCGTCTTGGCGAAGACCGAAATACGGCGGGCGTCGGCGGCGTCTTCCTTGGTCAGGAAACGGCCGTCAGCCAGCGAGCGCTGCAGGTGGTAGGGGCAGACGTAATTGGCGCGCCCCTTAAGCAGCGCGATCTTGACCGGCGCCTTCAGGATGTCGCGCACCATCGGCAGATCCTTGTTGAACAACTGATCCTGCAAGGTCTTTGTGCCGGTGGAAACGATGACCTTGCCGTTCGACTGCAGCGCCGGGACGAGATAGGCAAAGGTCTTGCCCGTGCCGGTCCCCGCCTCGGCGATGAATACCGAATTGTTCTGGATGGCGGCGGCGATGCGCTCGGCCATCTCGACCTGCTGCTGGCGCACGCGATAGCCGCCAATGGCTCGCGCCAATGGCCCGTCGGGCGAGAAGATTTCGGGGAGTGAAGGCAAGGGGAGGCGATCCGGAAAACCGGGGCGAATCTTAACAGATCGCCACCCGCGCTTGCTTCCGGCTGCGCTGTTGCGCCCCGGGCACAGACCCATTGGTGAATTTTGCTGCTGCGCAACAATTTCACATTCCGGCTGCATCCCGCTGTGCTAGAGTGGTTCAAAAGAAGAGGTGGAGACGACATGCCGGCCAACGGTAGAGGACGAAACCATGACACCCCTGAACCCATCCCCCGAGCGCCATGATTTGCTGGCTGCCAGCACGGCCGGGACAACGCCCCTGGCTGTCGCCTCCGTCGCATCACGGGCAAAACCCGGCAAGAGCCGCTGGCCGGCCCGTCTCGATCTGTTGCAAAGCCTGTCCGGCCTGCTGCTCGCCCTGTTCCTGATGGCCCACATGGCCTTCGTGTCGTCCATCCTGATCAGCCACGACGCTTTCTACACCGTCGCCCGCTTCTTCGAAGGCGCCTACTTCCTCGGCAAGCCCTACCCGATCCTGGTTTCCGGCGTCGCCGCCGGTGTTCTGGCCCTGTTCGTCGGCCACGCTTGGCTGGCGCTGCGCAAATTCCCGGCCGGCTTTCGCCAGTACCGTGCCTTCGTGGCCCACAAGAACCGCCTGCGCCACGGCGACACCTCGTTGTGGTGGCTACAGGTATGGACGGGCTTTGCGCTGTTCTTCATGGCCACCATTCACCTCTACCAGATGCTGATGAATCCGTCGCTGATCGGACCCTACGAGTCGGCCGACCGGGTGTGGACCGGAAACCTGTGGCCCCTCTACCTGTTGCTACTGTTCGCCGGCGAACTGCACGCCGGCATCGGGCTCTACCGCCTGGCGCTGAAATGGGGCTGCTTCGATCACGGCGCCCCGAACCGCAGCCGCCGCCGGCTGCGCTGGGTCAGGCACGGCCTGAGCGCCTTCTTCATCACCCTCGGCTTGGTCACGCTCGGTGCCTACATCGACCTCGGCCGGGCCCATGCCGAACGTGCCGGCGAGCGTTACGTGCCGGCCAGCCAGAGCGCCCCGGCCGCCAGCGGAAGGCACTGACATGGAAACCATCCACACCGATGTGCTGGTCATCGGCGGCGGCCTGGCCGGCTTGCGGGCCGGGCTGTCGGCCCGTAAGCGCGGCCAGCAGGTCATCATCCTCAGCCTGGTGCCCCCCAAGCGCTCGCACTCCGCCGCCGCGCAGGGCGGCATGCAGGCCAGCCTGGGCAACACCACCCGGGGCGCTGGCGACAATGAAGATGTGCATTTCGAGGATACGGTACGCGGCAGCGACTGGGGCAACGACCAAGAGGTCGCCCGCATGTTCGTGCATACCGCCCCCAAAGCCGTGCGCGAACTGGCCGCCTGGGGCGTGCCGTGGAACCGCGTGCAGCAAGGGCCACACGAAGTGGTCATGGACGGCCAGCGCGTCACGCTGACCGAAAGCGCCACCGCGCACGGCCTGATCACCGCCCGCGATTTCGGCGGCACCAAGAAATGGCGCACCTGCTACGTCTCGGACGGTACCGGTCACGCCCTGCTCTACGCCGTCAGCGACCAGAGCATCGCCGCCGGCATCCCGGTGCATGAGCGCAGGGAAGCGGTGGCGCTGATCCACGACGGCGAACGCTGTTATGGCGCCATTGTCCGCAACCTGATCGACGGCCGCCTGCTGGCCTATGTCGCCCGCGCCACCTGCATCGCCACCGGCGGCTTCGGGCGCATCTACCAATCGACCACCAATGCGGTGATCAACGAGGGCATCGGCGCCGCCATTGCCCTGGAAACGGGCGTCGTGCCCCTTGCCAACATGGAGGCGGTGCAGTTCCACCCGACGGCCATCTTCCCGGCCGGCATCCTGGTTACTGAAGGTTGTCGCGGCGATGGCGGGCTGCTGCGCGATGTGGACGGCCACCGCTTCATGCCGGACTACGAGCCGGAGAAGAAAGAACTCGCCTCGCGCGACGTGGTGTCGCGGCGCATGGAAGCCCACATCCGCAGCGGCAAGGGCGTCGCCTCGCGCTATGGCCAGCACCTGTGGCTGGACATCACCCTGCTCGGCGCCGCGCATATCGAACACAAGCTGCGCGAGGTGAAGGAAATCTGCCACTACTTCCTCGGCATCGACCCGGCCAAGCAGTGGATACCCGTGCGCCCGGCCCAGCATTACTCGATGGGCGGCATCCGCACCAACGCCCACGGCCAGGCTTATGGCCTGCGCGGCCTGTTCGCCTGCGGCGAGGCGGCGTGCTGGGATCTGCACGGCTTCAACCGGCTCGGCGGCAACTCGGTGGCCGAAACCGTGGTCGCCGGCATGATCGTCGGCGAGGCCATCGCCGATTTCTGCGCCTCGCCGGAGGGCGACATGCAGGTATCGACCGCTCTGGTGCGCCAGACCTGGGCCAAAGCCAGCGCCGAATTCGCGGCCATCGCCAACCGACGCTGCAGCGAGGACGCCACCCCGTTGCTGCAGCGCATGCAAACCGTGATGAGCGAACAGGTGGGCATCGTGCGCCACGGCGACCCGCTGGCCGCCGCCGTCGCCGAACTGGAGCAACTGATCCGGCGCAGCCGGCAGCTCGGCCTGCGCACCACGCGGGCTGGCGCCAACCCCGAGCTGACCACCGCCTGGCGCCTGCAGCGCATGCTCAAGCTGGCGCAATGCGTCGCCTGCGGCGCGCTGCAACGAACCGAAAGCCGCGGCGCACATTTCCGCGAGGATTACCCGCGGCGCAACGACGCCGAATGGCTGAAGCGGACACTGGCCACTTGGCCGGATGGTGAGTCAACCCGCCCCCGACTCGACTACGAAGCCCTCGAAGTGGCACGCATGGAACTGCCACCCGGCTGGCGCGGCTATGGCGCACGCGACGCCATCGAGCACCCGGCCACCGCCCTCCGTCAGGCCGAGATCGCGGCCATCCGCGCCCGCCTCGGCCACGCCGACCGTCATGCCGTGCAGCAGGCACTGATGCCCTTCCGCCATTTGCTGCCCCCGCACCTGCGCGGCCCCAACGCCCGCATCGGAGAAGAAGCATGATTCCCCTGCACCGTCGCCGGCCGACTGCCGGCCAGCCCCGCCGCCTGACCCTCAGCATCCTGCGCTGCAACCCGGCCGACCCATCCAGCGTACCGCACCTGCAGGACTACGCACTCGACGAGGCGGACGGCATGACGCTGTTCATCGCCCTCAACGACATCCGGGCGCACCAGGACGGCTCGCTGCAGTTCGACTTCGTCTGTCGTGCCGGCATCTGCGGCAGTTGCGCCATGCTGATCAACGGTCGCCCCGGGCTGGCCTGCCGCACCCTGACCCGCGACCTCGACGACCACATCACCCTGATGCCGCTGCCCTATTTCGAGCTCATCGGCGACCTGTCGGTAAATACCGGCAAGTGGATGCGCGGCACCAGCGAACGGCTGCAAACCTGGATCCACAACACTACGCCGGTCGATCTCGATGCCCTGGAAGCCCGCATGGAGCCGGCTCTCGCCGAAGCCATCTACGAACTCGACCGCTGCATCGAATGTGGCTGCTGCATCGCCGGCTGCGGCACGGCGCAGATGCGCGAAGGTTTTGTCGGCGCCGTCGGTCTCAACAAGATCGCCCGCTTCCGGCTCGATCCGCGCGACCAGCGCAGCGATGCCGATTTCTACGAACTGATCGGCGACGACGACGGCGTGTTCGGCTGCATGGCACTGCTCGGCTGCCACGACCTGTGTCCCAAGCAACTGCCGCTGCAGACGCAGATCGCCTTCCTGCGCCGCAAGATGGCGGCCCTCGGCCTGAGTTAACAGCTACGCCTTCTTGGCCAGCCGCCTGACCGCTGCCGACATGGCGATGCTACCCTGGCTGGCGAAGGCCTCCAGGTTGGCCTCGATGTCGTCCGGGCTGTACAGGTAATTCACCATCAGCCCGAAGGACTGGCGGAAGCCCTTGGCCGACGTGTCGGCCAGGAAATTCAACCGCTCGACACGCGCGCCGTTGCCGAGGTGGAAGCGCGCCACCGGGTCGGCCGGCAGCCCGCTCTCCCCGCCCCCCTGCCGGGCGCTGGCCAGGTAGCGTGCGGCGAGGCGGGACAAGGGTTCGCGCAGGGCACGCACCTGTTTTTTGTCGCCTGCCCAGGCACCGGTCGACAAGTCCTCCAGCGACAGAGCGATACCGGCTTCGCCCAGCACCGCCGGATTCTTGCGCACCCAGGCAGCCAGGCCGGGCATCGGCGACAGGGTGGCGAAACGGGCCAGCTTGGGAAAATCCCGCTGCAGATCATCAATCACCCGCTTGAGCAAGAAGTTGCCGAAAGAGACGCCACGCAGGCCGACCTGGGTATTGGAGATGGAATAGAAGATGGCCGTGTCGGCCTTGCGGTTGTCGAACACCGGGGCGTGTTCGTCGAGCAGGGCCTGCACGTTGTCGGCCAGGCGATCGGTCAGCGCCACCTCGACGAAGATCAACGGCTCAGCCGGCATGCGCGGGTGGAAGAAAGCATAGAGACGGCGGTCGGAATCGAGGCGGTTCTTGAGGTCGCCCCAGGAACGGATTTCATGCACCGCCTCGTATTCGATCAGCTTTTCGAGCAGCGCGGCCGGCGACTGCCAGGTGATGCGCTGCAACTCCAGAAAGCCGACATCGAACCAGGCGCTCAGGCGCGACTCCAGCTCGCGGTCGAGCACGGCCAGCTCCTTATCCTGCTCCAGATAGCGCAACAGGTCGGCACGCAGATCGACCAGGAACTTGACGCCCTGTGGAATGGCGTTGAACTGGGTCAGAATGCGGATGCGCGACGAGCGCATGGCGCCGCGCAAGGCGGCTTCGGCCTTCCACTGGTCGGCCGTGCCGACTGCCTTCTGGTAGGCGGTATGGGCCTTTTCGACCTTCTTTGGATCGGGTCCGAACTCCAGCGCAATCAGCTTCAGAAAACGCTGCCGCCCCTCGTCGTTCAGGCGCAGATAGGTTTCCGCCAACCGCGTCGCCCGGCCGCGGGCCGACACCTCGCCCCCCAGGCCGGCGGCGCACTCGCGCAACTGGCCGCGCAATTGCTCGACGCCCTTGGCCGTCAGCGCGACACGTTCGGCATTGCCCCCCATCAGCGCACGCAGCTTATGAACCAGATTTCCAGCCACCATGACACGCCTCCTTTCAGCCATTGTGCATCAAGAAGGGGAGGCCGTGCTCATGCGGTCAATCCGGCAGCTGGCCAAACCCCAGACAGGCGCTCGCCGGATACCAGGCCATGCGGCCGGAAGCCAGCCAGTAATCGCCCAGCACGGTCAGCGGTCCGGCAATGTCGGATGGCTGGTAACTCATCAGGCTGAGGCGATGCACGGCAAGACGCAGCGCCGGTCGCGCCGGAAAGGCACGGAGCCGCCCAACCACCAGCCCGGCCGGCCAGGCAGCGGCGTACAGGCCGACCGTGCAATGCGGCACGTAGTCGCCCAGCAAGCGATTGCCGTTGCCATCGGCCAGGCATTGACGAATGGCCGCCAGCCGGTCGTCAGCACCCTGCACCGTCAGATAGGGTGCCGACACAAAACTGCGCAGTCCGCCAATCTCGAGGGCGAATTCGGTCAGCCCGGCCGCCCGCAAACGCCGCACACGATCGCCCAGCCAACTGCCCGAAAACTCCTCGGCATCGCCCGGCGAGTGAGCCGGAAAGCCGCACAGATCCAGGGTCACATGCGGCTGGCGCCGATAATCGTCGAGCAGCAGTCCGGACAAATGGCATTCGGCCTCCAACACCGCCTGCCGCACTGCCAGCGTATCGACATCGAGCGCCCAGAAGACATAGGGCGAACGGCCGCGATGCCACTCGGCAAAATCGCGTCGCTCGCTCCTGATCGTCCGAGGTGCGGTCTCAAGTTCCATGGGTGTCGGCGCTTCGTTCCCCGAACAGCCCGTTTCCAGCCCGGCCATGCAGACAGCGGCGGCCCGGCTGCAGCCCAGATCGGCTCGCACCTATTCGCCGATGAGGTCGGCCCCGGCCGGCGGGGAGAATCTGAAGGTGGCCGCCGGCAGATTCGGGTTGCGTTCGATGCGGCTGAAGCGGACCAGCGTCGTCTGACCAAAGCTGTCGAACAACGCCATGGCCTGCAGTTCCGGACCGGCAAAGCCCAGGCGCACGCGCTCGAAACCGCTGTCGCCGGTCTTCGGCGTCGCCTCGACCCAGGCCAGGCCGTCTGCCTCACCGGCTTCCCGCAGATTGAAATTCCGCTCCAGGTCGTTGCTGCCGGACAGCAGGGCGGCGGGCGAGGCCCCGAGCGCCTTGTCGGCCTTGCGGACAGTCACCTGCTGCAATTCCGGGTCATGGATCCAGAACCGCTCGCCATCGCCGACCACCAGTTGCGGGTAGGGCTTGACGATTTCCCAGCGCAGCTTGCCGGGCCGGGCGACAGCCACCGTACCGGAGGACTGCTGCGGTTTGCGCCCGTTTTTGGCCAGCAGCACCTGCGAAAAATCCGCCTTGAAACTGCGCGTGTTCTTCAGGAAATCGTGCAACTGGTCGATGGCCCCGGCTTGGGCGAGCGCCGGCAACAGCGCCAGGGCAAGGAGGGAGGCGAGATGGCTGAAGGTCTTATTCATGCGACAAGCTTAGCGCGCCGTAGCCGGCCACGCTGTTTCAGGGTGTAACTACGGCGGCTTATTCGGCCGGCTTCTTCATCAGCACTTCGCGCCCGCCGCGCCCATCCATGGCGGACACGAGGCCGGCCTTTTCCATCGCCTCGATCAGACGGGCCGAGCGGTTGTAACCGATGCGCAGGTGGCGCTGAACGAGCGAAATCGAGGCCCGCTGGTTCTTCAGCACGATGTCGACCGCCTGATCGTAGAGCGGGTCATTCTCCGCATCGCCGCTGTCGCCCCCCTCGCCGCCGCCTTCCTCGTCGTCAGCGGCAGCACCGCTCAGGATGTCCTCGACGTATTCCGGCGCACCGGTCGTCTTGAGATGCTCGACGACGCGATGCACTTCGTCATCCGACACGAAGGCGCCATGGACGCGGGTCGGGTAGCCGGTCCCTGGTGCCAGGTAGAGCATGTCGCCCTGGCCGAGCAGCGCCTCGGCCCCCATCTGGTCGAGGATGGTGCGCGAATCGATCTTGCTCGACACCTGGAAGGCGATGCGGGTCGGGATATTGGCCTTGATCAGGCCGGTAATCACATCGACCGATGGCCGCTGCGTTGCCAGCACGAGGTGAATACCGGCGGCCCGCGCCTTCTGCGCCAGGCGGGCGATCTGCTCCTCGACCTTCTTGCCAACCACCATCATCAGGTCGGCCAACTCGTCGATGATGACCACGATGTACGGCATCGCCTTCAGGGGCTCGGGCGTTTCCGGCGTCAGGGTCAACGGGTTGGGGATATGCTCGCCCTTCTTCTCGGCCTCCTTGATCTTGGTATTGAGGCCAGCGATGTTGCGGACGCCCATCGCCGACATCAGCTTGTAACGCTTCTCCATCTCGGTCACGCACCAATGCAGCGCGTTGGCCGCCTGCTTCATGTCGGTGACGACCGGCGCCAGCAGGTGCGGGATGCCCTCGTAGATCGACAGTTCCAGCATTTTGGGATCGACCATGATCAGGCGGACATGCTCCGGCTCCGACTTGTAGAGCATGGACAGGATCATCGCATTGACGCCGACCGACTTGCCGGACCCGGTCGTGCCGGCCACCAGCAGATGCGGCGTCTTGGCCAGGTCGGCGACCACCGGCTGACCGCCGATGTCCTTGCCCAGGCAGACGGTGAGCGGGCTGGTCATGTCGTTGTACGGCTTGCTGGCGATGATTTCGGAAAGCCTGACCACCTGTCGCTTCGGATTGGGCAACTCCAGTGCCATGCAGGACTTGCCGGGCACCGTCTCGACGACACGGATCGACACCATGGCCAGCGCCCGCGCCAGATCGCGCGCCAGATTGACAATCTGGGCCCCCTTGACGCCAACCGCCGGCTCGATTTCGTAGCGGGTGATGACGGGGCCGGGCATCGCCGCCAGCACTTTCACCTGCACGCCGAAGTCAGCCAGCTTGCGCTCAATCAGGCGCGAGGTGTATTCCAGCGTATCGGCACCGACCGTCTCGGTGGCCGGCGGCGCCGGATCGAGCAAATGCAGCGGGGGCAACTGGCCGCCGACGATCGCCTCGGGGAAGAGCATCTGCTGCTTTTCCCGTTCCAGGCGGGCCTCTGCCTTTTTCGACACCGGCACCTCGGGCGGCGGCGTCTCGATGACGATCGGTTCATGCAGTTCGACGCGGCGCTTTTCCTCCTCGACCACGACTTCGCGTTGCTGCGCCACCTCCTTGCCGATCTGCCGGTCGCGCCAGGCATCGACCCGGCCATAGAAAAAGCCGACAAAAGCTTCGAGGATCAAGCCCAGTTTTTCGAAAGCCCACAGCCAGGACATTCCGGAAAAGATGCTCCAGCCAACCGCCATCGCCGCCAGCAGGAACAGTGTCGAACCCGTATAGCCCAGCTGCCGGGCGAGCATCCCGCCCAACTCGATCCCCAGCATGCCGCCCGGCGCGAGCGGCAATTCGGCTTGCAAGGAGTAGAACCGAAGGGCCTCGAGCGAGCAACTGGCAAGCAACAGGAAGAGAAAACCGCCCAAGGCAATGAACAGCGGGTGCTGCCGGTGCGCTTCCGGCGCGTTGAACTTGCGAACGCCCCACCATACGAACATGCCGAGCAGCACGACCCACCACCAGGCCGACAGGCCAAACACGTAGAGCATCAGGTCGGCAATCCACGCTCCGGCCCGTCCGGTCGGGTTGTGCAGCGACGATGAAACGACGGCGTGCGACCAGCCCGGATCCTCCTTGTTGAAACCCGAGAGGGCCAGGATCAGGAAGAGCGCCACAGCGCCAACGCCCAGCCAGCGGGACTCCTGCAACAAGTTGCCGATTTTCTCGGGCAGCGGGCTGGGAGCCGTCGCCGCCTTCGCCATTCGGGCCATGCTCAGGCCCCCGGGATGACCAGCAGGTCACCCTCGTAGCAGATATATCCGCTCGACTCGAGGTCGCGCATCACCTTGCTGACCATCTCGCGCGACGCGCCGATCATTTTCGCCATATCCTGTTTCGACATCTTCTTCCTGATCACCCGCCGCCCATCGGCGATTTCCGACAGGTCGAGCAACAGCCGGGCAACCCGGCCATAGACATCGAGTAGCGCCAGGCTCTCGATCTTGCGGTCGGCTTCGCGCAGACGCATGACCAGGGTTTTCATCAATTTCTGCGCCACCTGGAAATTGTCCTGCAAACAACGCTGGAAAGCGTCCTTGCTCAGGAAGAGCAACTCGCAGGCTTCAACGGCGACGACATTGGCCGAGCGCGGACTGCCATCGATCAGACCCATTTCTCCAAAAAACTCACCGGGTCCAAGCCAGGCCAGGATGATCTCCCGCCCTTCCTCATCGACGTTGGTCACCTTGGCCCGTCCGACAAGCAAAAAATAAAGCGAATCGGTGTTTTCGCCGGAACGGACAATAAAGGCCCCCCGCTCCACCCGCTTCCGCCCGGACACTTTGGACAGCTTTTCCAGTTCCAGGTCGTCAAGCCCGGAAAACAGCGGGACATTGCGCAGGACAACCGGACTATAACCAACAGGCGTGGTTGCCATAAATCATTTTCCGTTCATAGAGTTACGAAACAATTATAAACTCATTTCCCATCTTTCATAGGGCCCGTGGAAAATCCCCCCCCGCCACTGCGCCCGCGTAGGCACTGAACAGCCGGACAATCTGGGTGCCCAACGCAGACAAGGCTATAATTTTCCGCTCAGCCACCCAAGAGGATCGTCATGTCCCAGAATGCCCGCCACACGCCGCTCATCATCCTCGGTTCCGGCCCTGCCGGCTATACCGCCGCCGTCTACGCCGCCCGCGCCAACCTCAAGCCGGTGCTGATCACCGGGATGGCCCAAGGCGGCCAACTGATGACGACGACCGAGGTCGACAACTGGCCCGCTGCCGCCGACGGCATCCAGGGCCCCGAGCTGATGGCAAATTTCGAAGCGCACGCCCGCCGATTCGACACCGAAATCATTTTCGACCACATCCACACCGCCAAGCTGACCGAAAAACCCTTCACGCTGATCGGCGACAGCGGCACCTACACCTGCGACGCGCTGATCATCGCCACCGGCGCCTCGGCCATGTATCTCGGCCTGCCCTCCGAACAAGCCTTCATGGGCAAGGGGGTTTCGGCCTGCGCAACGTGCGACGGCTTCTTCTACCGCAACAAGCCGGTTGCCGTCGTCGGCGGCGGCAACACGGCCGTTGAGGAAGCGCTCTACCTCGCCAACATCGCCAGCCACGTCACCGTAATCCATCGCCGCGACAAGTTCAGGGCCGAGAAGATCATGCAGGACAAACTGTTCAAGAAGGTCGAGGAGGGCAAGGTCACCATCCTGTGGAACAGTACGCTCGACGAGGTGCTGGGCGACGACTCCGGCGTCACCGGCCTGAATGTCAGGAACACGCAAACCGGCGCGATCAGCAAGGTCGATGTGCATGGCGTGTTCATCGCCATCGGCCACAAGCCGAACACCGACCTCTTCGCCGGCCAGCTGGAAATGGAAAACGGCTACCTGGTCACCCAGGCCGGCCGCAACGGCAATGCCACGCAAACCAGCATCCCTGGCATCTTCGCCGCCGGCGACGTGCAGGACCCGATCTACAAGCAGGCCTGTACCTCGGCCGGCTCCGGGTGCATGGCGGCACTCGATGCCGAACGCTACCTCGATAACCTTGGGCACTAAGCCGGCCAACGACCAGCTCAAGACGGGACTACGGGCGGCCTGGAAAGGCCGCCCGGAGAGCACCCGCAGCCAATCCTCCGCCGTGACAGCCCAACCGCCGGCTGCGCCGCTTCCCGCACCGGACAACGACTTGGCCACTTTCCGGGCTGCCCTGACGGGTACCCGGCCACTGCCGCCCGACAATCGCGTCCAACTCGGCCAGCCGCCGTCGCGCCGCCTGCCGCCTCGCCCTACCCCGCAGAGGCGCGCCGATTCCATCGCCTCGCCGCGCCTGACGCCCGATGATGGACTCCCCCCTCACTGGCATCGGGAAGCCCCCCTGCCGCCCCGCCTGCCACGCGATCCGGATGCCGCCGCACTGATCATTGCAATGCAAGGCGTTGTGCCATTGCCCGACTGCAACCGGGTGGCGCTCGGCACACCGCCCCCGGCTCCGCGCCCCCGGCAATTCCTCAAGGACGAGCGCGCCGCCCTGCACGAGAGCCTGCACGGCCAGATCGGCCTGCAGGATCGCCTGGAGGGCGGCGACGAACCGCATTACCTGCGTCCGGGCCTCCCGGCCCATGTGCTGCGTGATTTGCGGCGAGGTCGCTGGGTGACCCAGGCCGAGCTCGATCTGCACGGCCTGAACCGTGACGAGGCCCGGCAGCAACTGGCCGATTTCCTGGCCAGATGCCTGCACGACGGCCGGCGCTGCGTCCGGATCATCCACGGCAAGGGCCACGGCTCGCCACAAAAATTGTCCATCCTGCGCCAGCTGGTCCGGGGCTGGCTGGCCCAGCGCCAGGAAATCCTCGCCTACTGCCAGGCCCGGCCGCACGATGGCGGCGAAGGCGCGCTGATCGCGCTGTTGCGCGCCGCCAGAAAATAAAAGGCAGCCCGACGGCTGCCCCGAGATCCTCCCTGGCGCCCGCTGGGCGGGCCGCCCGGGGTCATCAATTTAAATGGCGGCTTCGTTGGTCTCGCCGGTGCGGATACGGACGACCTGCTCGACGGGCATCACGAAGATCTTGCCGTCGCCGATCTTGCCGGTGCGCGCTGCCTTGATGATGGCTTCGATGGCCGGATCAACCTGCTCTTCATTGACCACGATCTCGATCTTGATCTTGGGCAGGAAATCGACCACGTACTCGGCACCGCGATACAGTTCGGTATGCCCCTTCTGACGGCCGAAACCCTTGACCTCGGTCACCGTCAGGCCGCTGATACCGATTTCGGACAAGGCTTCGCGCACTTCGTCCAGTTTGAACGGCTTGATGACAGCTTCGATTTTTTTCATGGTCTGGTTCCCCTCTCAGGTTCTTAAAATTCATCAACATAACGGTTGGTAATAGGATACCGCCAATCCTTGCCAAAACCGCGTGGTGTGATGCGGATACCGACCGGTGCCTGACGGCGCTTGTATTCGGCGATGCGCAGCAAGCGCACGACGCGGCGCACATCGGCTTCCGGCAGACCGGCCGCGATGATTTCGCGCGGACTGCGGTCCTCTTCCATGTAGGCCTTGACGATGGCATCCAGCACCTCGTATTCGGGCAGCGAATCCTGGTCCTTCTGGTCCGGCTTCAACTCGGCCGAAGGCGGCCGGACAATGATGTTTTCCGGAATCACCGGGTCGCCTTGGCACAACGCATTGCGATAACGCGCCAGGCGATAGACCAGCGTCTTGTAAACGTCCTTGATCACCGCGAAGCCACCGGCCATGTCGCCGTACAGGGTGCAGTAGCCCACCGCCATCTCGGATTTGTTGCCGGTGGTCAGCACCAGCTTGCCCGTCTTGTTCGACAAGGCCATCAGGATGTTGCCGCGGATGCGGGCCTGGATGTTCTCTTCCGTCGTATCGGCCGGCAGGCCGGCGAACAGCGGGTCGAGCATCGCCGCATAGGTTGCCATCGCGGGCGCAATGGCAATTTCGTCGTAAGAACAGCCAAGCTGGCGAATCATTTCGCGCGAATCGTCAAGGCTCATCTGCGCGGTGTAGGGCGACGGCATCATGACCGCATGCACCTTGTCGGCCCCCAGCGCATCGACTGCAATGCACAGGGTCAGTGCCGAATCGATGCCTCCGGAAAGACCGATGATGGCGCCCTTGAAGCCGGTCTTGCCGATATAGTCGCGCACGCCGAGGACCAGCGCGCGGTAGGCCTCGGCCTCAAGGGGAAGCTCGTCACACAGATCGCGCGATGTCAGACGGCCGGCTTCGAAATCGACGATACCGAGCGCCTCCTCGAACTGCGGCAAACGCATGCAGACGCGGCAATCGGCGTCGAGAGCGAAGGAATCGCCATCGAACACCAGCTCATCCTGGCCGCCGACCAGATTGCAATAGACCGCCGGGATGCCCATTGCCGTCACGCGATCGGCCAGCACCTGAACCCGCTCACGGGTCTTGTCGAGGTGACAGGGCGAGGCATTGAGGACGAGGAGCAGTTCGGCGCCGGCCTGGCGGGCCTGTTCGGCCGCCCCCTCTTCCCAGATATCGGCGCAGATGTTGATGCCGCAGCACACGCCATTCAGCGTGACGACACAGGGTGCGTTCCCCGGCTCGAAATAGCGCTTTTCGTCGAATACTTCGTAGTTCGGGAGGCGCATCTTGCGATAGGTCGCGATGCGCTGGCCATGGTCGATCACCGTGGCGGCGTTGAAGCAGACACCCTCGCTTTCTTCCGGGTGGCCGACGATGACGGCAATGCCGTCGAGCCGGGCGGCCAGAGCATCAAGCGCCCGGTTGCAGGCCCGGTAGAAATCCGGACGCAGCAGCAGGTCTTCCGGCGGATAACCGCACAACGCCAGCTCCGGCGTGAGCAGCACGTGCGCGCCACGGGCCTTGGCCTCGGCGGCGCACTGGATGATGCGTTCGACGTTGCCCGTCAGGTCACCGACGGTGGCGTTGAACTGGGCAACGGCGATACGCAGCATGGGCGCTTAGTAAGCCGGCTTGTCCTTGGCGTCTTTGTAACGCTGGACACCATCCATGACTTCCTTGCGGGCCGCCTCAATGCCTTCCCAGCCATTGACCTTGACCCATTTGCCCGCTTCCAGATCCTTGTAGTGCTCGAAGAAGTGGGCAATCTGCTTGCGCAGCAGTTCCGGCAAGTCTTCGATGCTCTGCACATCCTTGTACAGCGGGGTCAGCTTGTCGACCGGCACGGCGAGCAGCTTGGCATCCTGGCCGCCTTCGTCAGTCATCGACAACTGGCCCAGCGGACGGCAGCGAACGACGACACCCGGCGGCAGGGAGAACGGGGCAACGACCAGCACGTCGACCGGATCGCCATCACCGGCGATGGTGTGCGGAATGTAGCCATAGTTGCACGGATAGTGCATGGCGGTGGACATGAAGCGATCGACGAAAATCGCGCCGCTATCCTTGTCAACTTCGTACTTGACCGGCTCGGAGTGCGCGGAAATCTCGATGATGACGTTGAAATCGTCGGGAAGGGACTTGCCGGAAGGAACGTTGTTCAGTGCCATGTGGTATCTCTCTGCGTTTAGGTTTGAGAACTTGGGATTATAACGCCGCCCGGTAAGGTGTTCAGCCCCAGGCGGCGAGAAACTCCTGCCAGTGCGGCGCACCGATCCGGGCCAGTTGCGCCTTGACGAATTCGACCTCTGCCGCCTCCTCCTCAGCGGTCAGTTCGCCCCGCATGCGGCGGAAGCGGTTGTAGACCAGGTAGGTATTGACCACGTCGGTCTCACAATAATTGCGGATCTCGGCAATCAGGCCCTCCTGCCAGGCCGACCAAACCTTGCCCCCATCCATGCCCAGCTTGCCGGGGAAGCCGAACAGCTTGGCCAGTTCGTCGAGCGGGGCATTGGCCCTGCCGTTGTACAGGGCAAGCAGATCCATCAGGTCAAGATGGCGCGTGTGGTAGCGGCTGATGTAGTTGTTCCACTTGAAATCACGGGAATCCGCGTAGTCCCCGTCACCCATGTCCCAGTAGCGCGGCGCCACGACCCCCTGCAGCATGCCGCGGTAGTGCAGCACCGGCAGGTCGAAGCCCCCCCCGTTCCAGGAGACGATCTGCGGCGTGAATTTCTCGATGCCATCGAAAAAGCGCTGGATGATGGCGCCTTCGTTCAGGTCCGGCTCGGAAAGCGACCAGACCTTGAAACCTTCGCTGGTACGCAGCACGCAGGAAATGGTGACGACGCGCTGCAGATGCAAGGGCAGAAAATCCGTGCCGCTCTTTGCCCGCCGCTGCTGGAAGGCGAGCTCCGCCACCTCCGCATCGGAGAGTTCGGCCGGCAGCTCGTTGAGCCGACGCAAACCGGCGACATCGGGAATGGTCTCGATATCGAAGACAAGAACCGGTTTCATGCCGGGAAGACACCCGTCGACAAATATCGATCCCCCCGGTCGCAGACGATGGTGACGATGACCGCATTCTCCAACTCGTGCGACAGGCGCAGCGCAACGGCCAGCGCACCGCCCGAGGAAATACCGGCAAAGATGCCCTCTTCCATGGCCAGGCGCCGCGTCATCGCCTCGGCATCGGCCTGGCTGACGTTTTCGACACGATCGATCCGGCTGCGGTCGAAAATCCGCGGCAGATAGGCTTCCGGCCACTTGCGGATCCCGGGAATCTGGCTCCCCTCGTCGGGCTGGCAACCCACAACCTGAATGGCGGGGTTCTTTTCCTTCAGAAAGCGGCTGGTGCCCATGATGGTGCCGGTCGTACCCATGCTCGACACGAAATGTGTCACCTTGCCCGCCGTATCGCGCCAGATTTCGGGGCCGGTTCCCTCGTAGTGGGCCAACGGATTATCCGGATTGGCAAACTGATCGAGGATGATGCCCTGCCCGGCATCGCGCATTTTCTCGGCGACGTCGCGGGCCAGCTCCATGCCGCCATCGCGCGGCGTCAGCACCAGCTCGGCACCGAAGGCACGCATGCTCTGCCGGCGTTCGACGCTCTGGTTTTCCGGCATGACGAGGATCATGCGGTAGCCCCGCATCGCCGCGGCCATGGCGAGCGCGATGCCGGTATTGCCGGAAGTCGCCTCGATCAGCGTATCGCCCGGCTTGATGTCGCCGCGCGCCTCGGCCCGGGCGATCATCGACAGGGCCGGCCGGTCCTTCACCGAACCCGCCGGGTTGTTGCCCTCCAGCTTGGCCAGGATGACATTCCCCCGCCGTTCGTTATCCGGCCCCGGGATGCGCACCAGGCGCACCAGCGGCGTGTTGCCGACAAAATCCTGCAGGGTTTTATACATGGTCATGCAGCCAGTCGATGTATCGGGCAACACCTTCCTCGACGGTAGCCATCGGTGCCTCGTAACCCGCCTCGCGCAGCCGGGTCAGGTCCGCCTGGGTAAAGGCTTGGTACTTCCCCTTCAAGGCCTCCGGGAAGGCGACGTATTCGAGCAAGCCCTGCGACTGCAACTCGGTCAGTGTCAGAGGGGCTTCTCCCCTCGCCTTGCGACAGCCGTTGACGGCCGCAACGGCAACATCGTTGAAAGCCTGCGCCCGCCCGGAGCCCAGGTTGAAGATGCCGGACTTTTCCGGATGATCGAGGAAGAACAGATTGACCTTGGCGACGTCGCCGACAAAGACGAAATCGCGCTTCTGGCCGCCGTTTTCATAACCATGTGAGCCCTCGAACAGCTTGACCTTGCCCTCGGCCTTGAACTGGTTGTAGTTGTGGAAAGCGACCGAGGCCATGCGCCCCTTGTGCGTTTCGCGCGGACCATAGACGTTGAAGTAGCGGAAGCCGACGATCTGCGATGACGGATTTTTCGCCAACCGCTGACGAACGATCTGGTCGAAGAGGAATTTCGAATAGCCGTAAACATTCAGCGGGCCCTCGTACTGGCGCTCTTCCTTGAAAACGTTGCTGGCCCCATAAGTGGCAGCCGACGAGGCGTAGAGAAACTGCACATCCTGATCCTGGCACCAGTCGAGCAGGATCAACGAGTAACGGTAGTTGTTCTCCATCATGTAGCGGCCATCCGTCTCCATGGTGTCGGAGCAGGCGCCCTGATGCAGGATGGCCTCGATCTCGCCATCGTAATGGCCAGCCTGGATGCGCTCGATGAAATCCTGTTTATCGAGGTAATCAGCAATCTCGCAATCGATCAGGTTCTTGAACTTGTCGGCCTTGGTCAGGTTGTCGACGGCGATGATGTTGGTAATGCCGCGCTCGTTCAACGCCTTGACGATATTGGAGCCAATGAAGCCGGCGGCACCGGTAACGACGTAATGCATGGAATTCTCCTTACAGGGCGGCGAGCAGTTCCTGGCGGGTCACGACTGCCGTGCCGAGCTTGCCGACGACAATGCCGGCGGCGATGTTGGCGACGCGAATGGCTTCATCCCAGGCGGCACCGGCCGCCAGCATGACGGCCAGCGTGGCAATGACGGTATCGCCGGCGCCCGAGACGTCGAACACCTCGCGCGCCTTGGCCGGCTGGTGATGGACCTCATCGGCGAACAGGGTCATCCCCTCCTCGCTCCGGGTCACCAGCAGGGCCTCCAGCCCCAGTTCGTCGCGCAATTTGCAGGCCTTGGCAACCAGTTCCGCCTCGCTTTTCCAGCTTCCGACGACCTGTTTCAGCTCGGAGCGGTTCGGCGTAATCACCGTCGCCCCGGCATACTTGCCCCACTCGTCGCCCTTCGGGTCGACCAGCACCGGCTTGTCGGCCGCGCGGGCGATGCGGATCATCTCCGCGATATGGGTCAGTCCGCCCTTGCCGTAATCCGACAGGATGACCACGTCGGCATCGGCTACCCGACGCTCGAAATCGGCCAGCTTGGCCTGCAGGATCTCGTGCGACGGCGGTGTTTCGAAATCGATGCGCAACAATTGCTGCTGGCGCCCGATGACCCGGAGTTTGACGATGGTGTCGATCTCCGGATCGACATGCAGCCCGGCATCGATCAAGCCCTCGTCGAGCAGACGGCTGAGGGAGCGGCCGGCATCGTCGTCGCCGACAACCGACAGCAGCGCTGTCGTGGCGCCCAGCGAGGCGGCATTGCGCGCCACGTTGGCAGCACCGCCGAGGCGCTCTTCCTGCCGCTCGACCTTGACCACCGGCACTGGCGCTTCCGGCGAAATGCGGCTGACGTCGCCAAACCAGTAACGGTCCAGCATCACGTCCCCCACGACCAGCAGGCGAACCTGCGAAACCTTGTCCAGCATGTCCTGAATCTCTCAGCGTCCGATGGCGAAATACTCGATCCCCAAGCCGCGAACGAACTTCGGGTCATACAGGTTACGGCCATCGAAGATGACCGGGTTCTTCAAGGTCCCCTTGATGACCTCGAAATCCGGGCTGCGGAATTCCTTCCACTCGGTCACGATGATCAGCGCATCCGCCCCTTCCAGCGCGGCCATCGGACTCTCGGCATAGTTCAGCCGTGCCTCGTCACCGAAAATGCGCTGCGTCTCGTGCATGGCGACCGGATCATAGGCCGTAACGGTGGCGCCGGCCTCGAACAGGTCGGCAATCAGCGCCCGGCTCGGCGCTTCCCGCATGTCGTCGGTGTTCGGCTTGAAGGCCAGGCCCCACAGGGCGAAATGCTTGCCGCCGAGATCGCCGAAACGGCGTTTGATCTTGCCGGCCAGCACATGCTTCTGCGCATCGTTGGCTTCCTCGACGGCCGTCAGCACCTTGAGTTTGATGCCGGCATCGTCCTGCGCCGTCTTGATCAGTGCCTTGACGTCCTTCGGGAAGCAGGACCCCCCATAGCCGCACCCCGGGTAAAGGAAGTGATAACCGATGCGCGGATCGGAACCGATGCCCTGGCGGACCATTTCAATATCGGCCCCGAGCACCTCGGCCAGATTGGCCAGTTCGTTCATGAAGCTGATCCGGGTGGCCAGCATGGCGTTGGCAGCATACTTGATCAGTTCGGCACTCTTGATATCGGTGACGATCAGACGCTCGTGATTGCGCTGGAAGGGTGCGTAGAGCGCACGCATCAGGTGGATGGCCTGCTCGTCCTCGGCGCCGACGACAATGCGGTCGGGACGCATGAAGTCCTCGACAGCGGCACCCTCCTTGAGAAATTCGGGGTTGGAGACGACGCTGTAGGGCGTATTGATGCCCCGCTTCTGCAGTTCTTCCGCAATTGCGGCATGAACCTTGGCACCGGTACCGACCGGCACGGTGCTCTTGTCGACGACCACCTTGTAATCGGTCATCAGGCGGCCGATATTGCGGGCGGCGCCAAGAACGTACTGCAGGTCGGCCGAGCCGTCCTCATCGGGCGGCGTGCCGACGGCGATGAACTGGACGGTGCCATGCTGGACCGCCTTTTCGATATCGGTCGTGAAGTGCAGGCGACCAGCCGCCACATTGCGGCGCACCATTTCCTGAAGGCCCGGTTCGTAGATCGGCATGCCGCCCGCCTCAAGGATGCGGATCTTTTCCGGATCGACATCCAGACACAGGACATCATTGCCGACCTCGGCCAGACAGGTACCACTGACCAGACCAACATAGCCGGTCCCGACGACGGTGATTTTCATAGAGCTTCCTACAAGGATTGATCGAATTCTTCGCTGCGCCGCGGCGGGTAAGTCTCCCAGCCGCCGCAGGCCGGGCAGCGCCAGTAGAACTGGCGGGCCTTGAACCCGCAATTATCGCACCGATACCGCGACAGCCGCTTGGTGTACCCTTGGACGATGGTCTTGGCCAGTTCGACGTCCGGCCTGACCTCCGGCGAGACCAGCGGCAAGCGCGCACTCATCAGTTTTTCCAGCCCCAGCAGGGTCGGGTTGCGCTGCAATTCGCCCCGCACCAGCCGATACGCCGCCTCGGTGCCCTCGCTTTCGAGCACCAGTTGATAAACCACTTCCAGCAAGTCGAGCGACGGATAGCGCTCGAGGTATCCACTGAGCAGCGCAATCCCCTCGGCCAGCCGTTCCTGCTTGCGGTAAGCCTCCAGCAGGCGTTGCGCGACAAGGGCCAGGTAGGCCGGGTCCTGCTGCTCGATGCGCTGCCAGGCCTCGATCGCCGCCAGGGGCTTGCCCTCCTGAAGCAGCAAATCCCCCTGCAGCAGGCTGGCCCGGACGCATTTGCGGTTTTCCTGCATGGCGACTTCAAGATACTGGCGCGCCTCGTCGGGTCGCGAACGCATGATTTCGTTAGCCGCCAACTCGCAGTAGTACTCGGCAATTTCGCGATGGGAGGCCACATCCGGCAATTCGCGGGCGATAGCGACCGCCTTCAGCCACTCCTTCTCGAGTTGATAGATTTCCAGCAGATTGCGCTTGGCTTCTTCCTCGAGCGCGGTCCCGAGCAGTTTGTTGAACATTTCCTCGGCCCGGTCGAGCAGGCCGGCCTTGAGATAGTCCTGACCCAGTTCCAGGAGGGCTTGCAGGCGTATGCGCTCCTCGACCTCCGGCAAATCGATCAGGTTCTGGTGCATGCGGATGGCCCGCTCGGTTTCGCCCCGTCGGCGAAACAGGTTACCGAGCGCGAAATGCAGCTCGACGGTCTGTGAATCGACCTTGGCCACCTCGAGGAAGGAGTCGATGGCCTTGTCCGGCTGCTCGTTGAGCAGGAAATTCAACCCCTGAAAGTACGAGCGCGGCAAGGCGCGCGATTCATGCACCACCTGCCGCATATCGACCCGGGCTGCGGCCCAGCCCAGGCCAAAAAAAACAGGAATGAGCAGGAGTTGCCAGTATTCGATCAACTCGTTCATACGGCCGGCGGAACCACGACATCCACCGTTTCCGGCTTGCGCTGGGCGGCACGCTTCAGGCGGGCGATTTCGCGCCGCTGGCGGAAAATCACGCCCAGCAGGGACAAGGCGCCGACCACCACGCCACCGACAAAAAAGGCCAGCAACACCAGGACGAGCGGCGCCTGCCAGACTTGTCCGGTAAAGAAACGCAGGCTGACCGGATCGGTATTCTGGGTCGCGAAAACGAGAAGGGCGACAAAGATGATGAGCCGGATGGCCCAGGTCAATGCTGTCATGACATTCAATAAAAAAGGGCAGTGAAAACTCACTGCCCCGAATCTACCACATTGGGCCCACTCCGGCTTTAGATCGCCTGATCGACCCGTTCGCGCAATTCTTTTCCGGCCTTGAAATGGGGAACCCATTTGGCCGGGACGCTGACCTTCTCCCCCGATTTGGGATTGCGTCCAATGCGCGGGGGACGGTAGTTGAGCGCAAAACTGCCGAATCCGCGGATCTCGATGCGATCCCCGCGCACCAGCGCTTCGGACATCGCATCGAGAATCATCTTGACCGCAAAATCGGCATCCTTCGCCACCAACTGCGGAAAGCGCTCCGCCAGCCGGGCGATGAGCTCGGATTTGGTCATGCTTTTTGCCTATCAGCCTTGCTGGTTGAGCTTGGCCTTCAGCAGGGCACCCAGGTTGGTCGTACCCGAAGCGGCGGAGGATTCAGAAGCCAGCTTCTGCATCGCTTCGTGCTGTTCGGCACTATCCTTGGCCTTGATCGACAGGTTGATGCCACGGGTCTTGCGATCGACGTTGACAATCATCGCCTCGATTTCGTCGCCGACCTTCAGGTGCTGCGACAGATCGTCGATACGGTCGCGCGAGAACTCGGATGCCCGCAGGTAGCCTTCGTTGTCACCGTCGAGGGCAATGACGGCACCCCGCGCATCGACCGACTTGACGGTACCGCGCACAATGCTGTTCTTCTCGTGGGTGGCAATGAAGTTGGTGTACGGATCACCTTCCATCTGCTTGATACCCAGCGAGATGCGTTCCTTCTCGACATCGATGCCGAGCACGACCGCCTCGACTTCGTCGCCCTTCTTGAAGTTGCGGATCGCCTCTTCGCCGGACTGGCTCCAGGACAGGTCGGACAGGTGAACCAGACCATCGATGCCACCGGGCAGACCAATGAAGATGCCGAAGTCGGTGATCGACTTGATGGCGCCCTTCACCTTGTCGCCCTTCTTGTGGTTGATGGCGAAGTCGTCCCACGGATTCGGCTTGCACTGCTTCATGCCCAGGGAGATACGGCGACGCTCCTCGTCGATCTCGAGAATCATGACTTCGACTTCGTCGCCGAGCTGGACGACCTTGGACGGGTGAACGTTCTTGTTGGTCCAGTCCATTTCGGAGACGTGCACCAGGCCTTCGATACCCTGCTCGATTTCAACGAAGGAACCGTAGTCGGTCAGGTTGGTGACCTTGCCGAACAGGCGGGTGCCGGCCGGATAACGGCGGGCGATGCCCACCCACGGATCGTCGCCCAGCTGCTTCATGCCCAGGGAGACGCGGTTCTTCTCGGCGTCGAACTTGAGGATCTTGGCGGTAACTTCGTCGCCCACGGCCAGCACTTCGGACGGGTGACGAACACGGCGCCAGGCCAGATCGGTGATGTGCAGCAGGCCGTCGATGCCACCCAGATCGACGAACGCGCCGTAGTCGGTGATGTTCTTGACGATACCCTTGACGATGGTGCCTTCCTTGAGGTTCTCGAGCAGCTTTTCGCGATCCTTGTCGGCGGTTGCTTCCAGCACGGCACGGCGGGACATCACGACGTTGTTGCGCTTGCGATCCAGCTTGATGACCTTGAACTCCAGGGTCTTGCCTTCATACGGCGTGGTGTCCTTGACCGGGCGCATGTCAACCAGGGAACCCGGCAGGAAGGCGCGCACGCCATTCGACATGACGGTCAGGCCGCCCTTGACCTTGCCGGTGATCGTGCCGGTGACCAGGGTGTTGTTGTTCAGGGCTTCTTCCAGGAAGTTCCAGGCGGCGATGCGCTTGGCGCGATCGCGGCTCAAACGCGTGGCGCCGTAGCCGTCTTCCAGCATTTCGATGGCGACCTGGACGAAGTCGCCTTCCTTGACTTCGACTTCACCCTGATCGTTCAGGAATTCTTCGAGCGGAACATAGGATTCCGATTTCAGGCCGGCATTGACCACGACGAAATTGTGATCGATGGCCACCACCTCGGCGGTGATGACTTCGCCTTGACGCATTTCCTGGCGAGCCAGGGATTCTTCAAATAGTTGAGCAAAAGATTCCATTACGGAGAGAACTTTCATGCCGCGAATCGCAAGACCCGCAGCGGGTTGAGGTTGAACAACATGCAACCGGCCATTGCAGCCGGTCACACCCACTACTTCGATACTTCGCCGAACCACGCCAGCACTTGGTTCACCGCCTGTTCGATGGTGAGATGCGTGGTGTCGAGCAGCTTGGCATCAGCTTCCTGCCGGAGTGGAGCCACGCTGCGTTGCGAATCGCGTTCGTCGCGCTGCTTCAGGTCTGACAGAAGGTCTGCGAGGTTAGCAGAGAATCCTTTTTCGATCAACTGCTTATAGCGGCGCTCAGCGCGCGCTTCGGCACTGGCCGTCAGGAAAACCTTGAGCGTTGCCTTCGGAAAAATCACCGACCCCAAATCGCGTCCGTCGCCCACCAGACCCGGCAGGGTATTGAAGGCGCGTTGACGGAAGAGCAAGGCCTCGCGGACGGCCGGCAGCGCGGCGACCTGCGAAGCGCCGGAAGACATCTCTTCGCTGCGGATGGCATCGCCGACCACAGCCCCGTTCAGGCAAATTTCACCGGCCGTGAACGTAACATCCAGCGTAGCGGCAATCGTCGCAACACCGGTTTCGTCCGCCCAGTCCACCCCGGCCTGACGCGCGGCCAGCGCGGTCAACCGGTACAGTACACCCGAATCGAGATAGGCAAAACCCAGTGCTTCAGCGACCCGTGCGGCCACCGTACCCTTGCCCGAGGCCGACGGCCCGTCGATGGCAATCACCGGCGCCGCTGTCGTGACCGTGGCGAATCGTTCGAAATAATCGGGGAAGGTCTTGGCGACGCACTGCGGATCGTTGATCCGCAGGGGCGTACCGAAAGCCGCCAACGAGAAGCACATCGCCATGCGATGGTCGTCATACGTGTCGATGGCAGCCGGCTTCAACCTGGCGACCGGCGTGACGCGAATGAAATCCGCCCCTTCCTCAACCTCGGCGCCCAGCTTGCGCAACTCGGTCGCCATCGCTGCGATGCGGTCGGTTTCCTTGACCCGCCAGCTGGCAATATTGCGCAGGGTGGTCGGACCTTGTGCAAACAAGGCCGTCGTTGCCAGGGTCATCGCCGCATCGGGAATGTGGTTGCAATCGAGATCGACCCCCCGTAACCCCCCTGACGGCGCCCGCGCCGCCATCCAGTTCGGCCCCATCTCGATCACCGCCCCCATCCCGGCCAGCGCCTCGGCGAACTTCACATCGCCCTGAATGGAGTCACGGCCCACGCCCTCGACCCGTACCGGCCCGCCACCGATGGCACCCAAGGCGAGGAAATAGGAGGCTGACGAGGCATCGCCTTCGACGTAGATCGTCCCCGGAGAGACATAACGACTCCCCGCCTTGACGGTGAAACGCTGCCAACCTTCGGGCTCAACCACAACGCCAAAGCGCGCCATGGTGGCCAGCGTGATTTCGATGTAAGGCTTGGAAATCAGCTCCCCCACCACTTCCACGGCAACGGTCTCACCGGTCAGCGGCAAGGCCATCAGCAAGCCAGTCAGGAACTGACTGGAAACATCTCCGCGCACCCTGACCACGCCCCCCGGCTGGATATGGGCTGGCTTCAAGTGCAGCGGCGGATAGCCCTCATTACCCAGATAGGTGATATCCGCCCCCAACTGACGCAGGCCATCGACCAGATCACCAATCGGCCGCTCGTGCATGCGGGCGACCCCCTTCAGCACATAGTCGCCGCCCGCAAGCGCCAGTGCGGCCGTCAACGGGCGAAAGGCAGTCCCCGCATTACCGAGAAAGAGTTCGGCCTGTTTGACGGGAAACCGACCACGGCCGCCGGTGATACGCCAGCATCCCTTACCCAGCGACGCGACACCAATACCAAGCGCCTGCAAAGCCTCGAGCATGCGCGCCGTATCATCCGAAGCAAGCAGATCGCGCACCTCGGTTTCACCCTCGGACAACGCAGACAGCAACAAAACGCGATTGGAGATGCTCTTCGAACCCGGTAGACGAACGCAACCACCGGCCGAACGTAATTGGGACAGGTCAAGAAATTCCATCTGAACTCTTCAAGCAATTAGTCATCAAATGCACGCCGGCCCCCCAATCGCGCAACAATAACGCGGACTGATAATCTCCTCCGCCGGTGGGAAATTGGCCGTCATACACGGAAATCAGCACACATCGTGGAAGTATAGTCGCCAAGCCACGATCACCTGTTGGAAGGTCCGGCTTGCACACAGGCATTTTCCAACGAGATTCATTCTAAGCAGCGCCTGCAATTTCGCTCCCCTGCTCCAGGTAAACCCAATCCACGATATCTTCGCCCGGGGTATAGCCAGCCACCAGTTGCTGCATGATCAAGCGAATTGCAGCCACATCGTTTGCATTCAAAGCCATTTCCAGGACGTTGAGCTTGGCCTCGAAATCGGCCCACGGAATGAACTCCTCATGGGCCTTCATGATGCGCGGGTGCGTGGTGGGCTTGGGGTTGTCACCGATCAGCAATTCTTCGTAAAGCTTTTCACCGGGACGCAACCCGGTCACGACAATCTCGATGTCACCCTCGGGATTTTGCGGGTCTTTCACCGTCAGACCGGACAGTTCCACCATGCGCCGAGCCAAGTCCATGATCCTCACCGGCTGGCCCATGTCGAGCACGAACACGTCGCCCCCTTTGGCCATGGCACCCGCCTGAATCACAAGTTGCGCTGCTTCCGGGATGGTCATGAAATAGCGCGTCACCTCCGGATGCGTCAGGGTGATGGGGCCGCCATCGCGAATCTGCTGGCGAAACTTGGGGACTACCGACCCCGATGAGCCCAAAACATTACCAAAGCGAACCATACTGAACCTGGTACCGCCCTCAACCGCCAGCGCCTGCAGCGCCATTTCGGCCAAGCGCTTGCTGGCGCCCATCACGTTGGTGGGGCGCACGGCTTTGTCGGTACTGATCAGCACGAAGTCGCTGACGCCGTTTTCTGCTGCAGCCAGGGCGGTACGCAGCGTACCCAGCACGTTGTTCCTTATTCCGGCGGCCGGATTGTGCTCGACCAATGGCACATGCTTGTAGGCTGCTGCATGGTAGACAGTATCAGGCCGCCAGGTAGCCATGATCTCACGCATTCGATGATCGTCCTGGACAGAAGCCAGCAGTGGCACCAGAACAGGCGGCGCCGCGTTTTCCAAAGCGACCAGTTTCCCTTCCAGCTCCTGGTGAATGACGTACAGCGCGAATTCGCTTTGCTCGATTAACAGGAGCTTGGCGGGATTCACCGCCAGGATCTGGCGGCACAGCTCGCTGCCGATGGAACCTCCTGCGCCCGTAACCAACACAACCTTGCCCACGATGTTCTTGGTCAGCAAGATTTGGTTGGGCGCCACTGGTTCACGCCCCAGCAGATCATCAATGTCCAACTCCCGCAAGTCCGAGACGCTCACCTTGCCTCGAGCCAGGTCGGTCACGCTGGGCAGGGTGCGCACAGCAACGTGCGCACTTCGAATGTGATTGAGGATTTCGTTGCGCCGGCACCGTGAGAGGCTGGGCATGGCCAGCAGGACATCGCTGATGTTGAGCGTGATGGCCAGATTATCCAGGTCAGCCGGGTTGTAAATAGGCTGGCCGTTAAGCACATGGCCGTGCAGTCGGTCATCATCATCGAGGAATCCTGCCACCTGCATTTCGTGGCTATTGACCATGGCAGCCGCCAACTGACGGCCGGTCGTGCCAGCGCCATAGATCAACACCTTGGGGCGGGACGCGTGCTTGAGAATATTCAAGTACTGGTCACCCAGCCAGAACCGGGCCAAAGCACGGGATGCGCCGACAAACAACAGTAATAATATGGGCTGGATGATACCCACAGTACGCGGCACACCGGCTACGCCGATAGCCGTAAAGACAGAGGCATAGAGCAAGCCGTAAATTCCCACTGCGCGCGCCACCGCCAACAAGGCAGGCCAGCCGCTGTAGCGGAAAATGGCGCGGTACAGGCCTGACACGATGAAGATGGGCAGCGCAATACCCACGGAGACTCCTATCGCCCACAAAGCGGTACCAGACAGAGCTACAAACTCCCCCAGCCGCAAATAGAAAGCCAACCATACGGTCAGGACACAGAGGCCCAGATCGACCGCCAAGGCAACAAAGCGCTTTGCCGCCCGCGGCAAAGCCAGGATGGGAACGGATAACTTAGACAGAGGCTGCTGCATTCTCATCCTTGCCGAATCCGGTCACCGCGTCCTGCCCCCGTGATCGTCTTGATGATGTAGCTCAAGTACGCAACCACTCCCAAGTTCTGCAGCATTTGCGCATCTCTCTCAGCCAATAGTTTGGGGGCAGACATATCTATGCCATTGATTTGGGCCAGCCCCGTAATCCCCGGACGAACGGCGAAAACGCCTCGAATGGCACGCTCTTCAATCAATTCTTTCTGACTCAATAAACATGGCCTTGGCCCCACCAAGCTCATGTCACCCTTGAGAACGTTCCACAACTGTGGCAACTCGTCGAGTTTGGTACGGCGCAGAAATGCACCCACGTATGTCACCGCTGAAGGGCTCGCCAAGTGCGTTGCGACCGACTCCGTGCCTAGCCGCATCGTACGGAACTTCACTAAAGTGAATGGCCTTTGGTACTGCCCCACGCGCACCTGCCGAAATAACGGCGAACCGGTGTCAAGCAAGCCTATTAGGAAAAGAATCACCATCAACGGCAGGGAGACGAACAACCCCACACCAGCAAGGACAATATCCAGAAAGCGAAGCATTATTCAAAAATCGCTGACTTATTCGCTCACAACGTGATTTGAGCGCCTGGCAAGGCTCCAGAAAACATCTCTGACAAGCCATCCACCAAGGTTATTTGAGCACGCCAACCCAATTCTCGCTCAATACGCCCCGGAGAGTACCAAGCCGACTTGAGCAATCTATCGATTACCTCTGAATTCAAAGGTAAGCGACGCCCAGAAAGGCGCCCAATCCAATCACCAACCCGAGCTCCTTTCCACAGTATTGAAGCAGGAACCGACCAATGACATGGTGACAACCCATGTGCCTGCCGTAACGCATCAAATAGTGCGCGCCCCGAAGGAGCCTCTTGGCTCGCGACGATGTAAGTTTTCCCATTCGCACGGTGATCATCAAGAACCAAGCGTACCGCGGAAATCACATCCTCAACATGCACTAGCGAACGGTGGTTGCCCGTCTCTGGCAACGGGGGAAACCACCCTCGTTTTACCAAGCGTCCCATACGTTCCAAATTTCCGCGCCCGCCTGAACCGTAAACCATGGCCAAGCGTAGATTGACGACATGCATCCCATATCTACTGCCCGCCTCCAGGACCGCGTGCTCGGCAGCCCGCTTGGATCGACCATAATCAGAATCCGGATACCCCGCCAACCCCTCATCGGCACAGATTTCACCAGGGTCTGCCATAGCCTTGATACTCGAAAGATAGACAAAGCGCCTCACCCCAGCGCGGGCTGCAGCCTCCACGAAATTACGTGTCCCCTCAAAATTCACCATCCAATGCAAGGCCGAATCCTCTCCAGACAATGCAGCAAAGGAGTGCGCATAGCCCGCACAGTGGACAACACTGTCACTACCTGCACAGGCGCCTAGCAAGCTATCCGGAGCCGTCAGATCCGCAACAACGCTTGAAGAACCAGTGCCCGGAAAACGGACAAGCGAACGGCAGGCAATGCCCTCAGCCGAAAAACGAGAGACAAGGCGACCGCCAATAAATCCTGAAGCACCGGAAACAAGAATCAACTGACCCTCACCAGCGATTCAGCAAGCTTCACCGGGCATGCGCCCCCAATGCTTTATGAAATAGCGCGCCATGCTCTTCAGATGCCATAGCAAATGACGAAAATTTCGGTGGCTGTCTCGACGTGCATCATGAATAACCGCCACCGACGGGCATACCATGAGGCCAATCCCTGATTTCCTCGCACGCATACAAATGTCTACATCTTCGTAGTACAGGAAGAACTTCGTATCAAAGCCCTCCAAACTTTCGTAAGCCTCCCTACGAAACAGCATGCACATTCCCGCGAACCAATCCGGAGAAAACGCGGGATCGTTCAGGCTCAGATTATAGCGACCGCCATCTCCCCCAAATACTTTGCAAAGCAATGAGGTTATTGTTGGATATCGTCGAACACTGTCTTCCACCAAACCGCTGGGTGAGATCACCAACGGCGCTACAATCCCTGCCCCTGATTTCTGCAACTCCTTTAGCAAATTTGCAAATGGGTTGTCGATCAACGAAATATCAGGATTCAGAGGACAAAAAAAAGGCTGCTGGCAGAGCTTGAATGCCGCGTTATGATTCTCCCCAAACCCCTTGGGGTGCGGATTATCCAACACGCGAATCCGCGGGTCTCTAGGTATCTGTAACGACTCTGGAATATTTTTTGTGATGATAATCTGAATCACTTCCGGGCATCTGAGAAGGGACTCGATCAAACTGAGAACCATCGCACCGTGTCCATGGCTTACGATGGAGACCGAAATCATGGGTGGTTTCTCGCATGCATCGGTTAGCATCATGTAACCAGTTTACCCGTCTTGCCGCGCAGACCATGAAGTAGGCCGAGTAGCATCATTTGCAGATGCTTGCGACGTGGCTTGGCGAACAATACATAGAATCCAAAACGCAAGACACCGCGCAAGCCATCAGCCCATTTCCAGGCTGCGGGAATATGCGCCATCCGGTACAGCAACACTGCATTTCGAAACATGTAGTAATGGCGGAGTGGACTTCGCACTGGGTAAACCGCACCTAAAAACGTTATTGGCTCATCGCCAAGAGAGTGCGACATCATAGCCGAAAAACAACCAAAGTTTTCATAGCCTTTACTCCGCGCGCGCAGGCCCCATTCAATGTCTACGTAATCGATGAACAACTCCTCTGCCATTCCACCTACTACATCCAGAACATTGATGGGTATCAAGCAGCCGGATGCAATCAGGTAATCGACGTTCACTGAATCTCCGACCTCCGGAGCCAGACATCGATGAAGTCTCCCCCCCCTCACACGTATGAACGGTGGTGGATTATCCTGACGATCATCCGTATAGCGCGGCCCGATAGAAGCAACGCGATGGCCCGCCGCAGCGAGTGCAGCCTCACTTGCGAGCAAATTCGCGACCATGTCGCTCGCCGGACGACTATCGTGGTCGAACAGAATGACATGTGAGGCTTCTTGTTGACGGGCCCAACGAATTCCCAAGTTCTGCGCTGCCGCAATTCCGCGATTCTCATCTAACGGGAGCAAAAGCAGCCGTCCTTCAGGGTAGTGCTTCAGCAGTGCTGAAACATCCTTGGTTGAACCGTTATCCACTACGACAACATGCGCCACCTGTTTAACGAGGCTATCCAAGAGCGGCAACAAAGCAGTTGCATCTGGTTCGTAGGTGACAACAACAGCAACAACAACCATGAGCGATTTCTCTTAATTGCGAAAAAATTCATGAACTTCGTCAACGAAGCGCTGTACATTCTCAAGAGAGCGCCTCTCCTTTTCTTTCATTCTAGGTAATACTCTGTCCGCTGTGAGGCGGGCTTCCTCGAGATCTTCAAAGCCGTAGGCCACACCATAACGATCAGCAGGATCCGGGTACCACTGAGTCCTATCAACACCCTTATCTGGGATCACAACCGATTCGGCACCGCATAACACGGCGAACGACGAATAGGCTGTATAAGCGTCATAGGATATGAACCGCTTGACGCGCTTGAATATTTTCGAAACTTCAGCATGCGACTTACCATCGATCAAAATCGAATCACTCAGATCATGCTGTATTTTCTTTTCTTTTCCTTTACGAAGACAATAAGCAGTTCCCATGCGCAAGTCATCAGGAATGGCACCATCCAAATTGTAGTATTCAAAAGGAAAACTCAGAACATTCAGCGGATAATCCGATTTATAGCACCCTGGATAATTAAAACCCGAAGCAAACAAGTTGAAATCAACATGAAACTCATTCGGCCCATAAAAAACCATTCCGGTATGGAAGCCTGGTTGATACAAGAACCATCGAACAACATTCTGAGCACGCAGGGGGTTACCGAAGGTAACCTCGGGATAAATAACAACCCACTCAGAACCCAACAGCGTATCAGGGGCCTTAATTATAGGCGTATCCCAAGCCGAATTTGTATTAAACGGCGAAACGAAGCGCAAGATTGCACGTTTTATTAGAATATAAAGCGGCTTAACAAAATCATTTTGATATACCGGCATTCCATTGAACGACCTGGTCAAATACGCCTCATAGTCAAGCTCCCTTAACAAGGCACATAGACGGTGAAGAACAATGCCACCGCCATCAGTCTCACGGTAGGAGGGAGCAAAAATGAGAAATTTCTTCTTCAAAGCGAAGCTCTTTTCTTTGCCAGAATCCGAAAAATATCATACAGTGTGTACAAAGCCTTTAATTTGGCGATCTTCGCCAAGCCAAGGTAACAAAATAATGCACCAAAAATTGAGATGAAGACCTCAATAACCAAGTGCATACTAGACATCGTACTAGCCAAAAAAGTCGCCACCAAACCAGAAATCATAGAAAAAACAAAATAAGGAAAAACATCGATCAATTGATCACGAAAAGAATATTTGATAAGCGGCTCGGTAAAAAAAACATTCGGCAAATAGCAAAAAACGGACACTACAACCTGGCCAATCAAGACTTCAATCAATCCATAACGAATTGTGAAAAACAGAACTGAAACAGCAATGATTGCTTTAATTATCTCTAAGCGAAAGAAAAGATCCGACCGCCCTTTAACTTTAAGGATATTCAAATTTATCGCGTGCAATGGATACATCAAATAAGCCAGAGATAGCCATTGAAAGCACTCTGCAGCCGGCCACCACTCTGATGAAAAGAAGAGTTGAAATAGCTCCTTGGACAAACCAGCAGAAATGCATAGAACCGGACTAACAATAAAAACCGTAACCTGGATCACTTTGCGATACCCTTCACGCAAGTCACCGCGAGCTTGATCAATTTTCGAGAATGCTGGATATGTCACGTTCTGTACCGAATAAACCAACTGCCCCATAACAACTTCGAGAATTTTATCTACAAAATAATAATAGCCCGCTGTTGTTGCCCCAACAAACCTGCCAAGAAGTGCGGGGACGGAATTTCGTACAGACAATGCGATCAAGCCAGACAAAAATAGTTGATATCCAAATCGATAAAGCGGAACCAAGAGTTTTAAATTGGTACGACAGGCCACCCTAACACGAGAGAAATGCCAAACTCCAATTGTTGTAATCGTGGAAGATATCAAGGATTGCGCCACCAAGGCCCAAACCCCGCATCCTATCCATGCCAGCGTCAAGGCCACAAAACTCGATATCAACGCCGCAGGAAAACTAGACTTCATCAGGGACTTGAAATCCAATTGCTGCTGAAGCTTGGCCACGGGTGGCATCTGCAAGGCGCTAATCAGAATTTGCACCCCACCAACACGAATCAAAGCAGTAAGACGGTGCTCGTTGTAGAACTCCGATAACAATGGCGCTGAAAAGAATAAAACCATGTAGACAATCAGGCTTAAAACCAGTGTTGCCACCATGGATGATTTGAGAAGGCGAGCCGACAAATGTTTTCGTCGAATCATCGCCTCCCTGAGCCCCGAGTCGATGACACCGACTGCAAATAACACAAACAAAGCCGACATCGATATCAATCCAAAGTCGGAAGGCGCCAGGAAGGCGGCTAACAAAACCGTCGTAAAAGCGGTAACCCCACGTCTGAGAAGTAACTCAGAAAAATTCCAGAGGACGCCGCGTAAGGTCGAATGGGCGAGTGACATCAATGAAAGAAAAGCGCCCCGTCCCCATCAGCGAAGCAAAACTCTTTGCTGCGTTAGTGAAGATTTCTTAATTGCTTCAGCAACCATAATGCCTTCAGCAGCGACCTCTGCTGACAAAGTGTACTCATTCAGCTTCTGTTGATGTATCGCTGTCGCAATATCGTAATAATAATTTGAGAAGGCCTCAATAAATCCGGCCGGGTGCCCGGCTTTAAACCGGTTATACCGCCCTTCGGAAGTGACCAAGGATGTCGAGCTAATCCGATCCAAAACCAGACGATCACCGATTTCGTTGGCAAATTTAATTAACTCTGGCTCCTCCTGAACCCATTCGAAGCTGCCGTCAGTACCAAAAACTCTAATCTTTAACCCGTTTCTATAACCTAGGGCAACCTTACCGTACCACGCATTAAGCAGAACATCATTCTCGTAATCAATCAAAGCGTCGACATCATCTATCAGTCCATCGCTGACTCCACTGACAGCCTTAGATTTAGCAAATACAGATAGCGGCCTTAGCCCGGTAAGAAAATTCATCAGGCTATGGATATGGGCAAAGAGATCAAGTGATACACACGGCACATCGCCATCCTTCAATCTCCATGCCTGAATGGCATCCACCTTGTTAGCATTTTTCAGGCGTAAAAAAGAGTCTTGGGGCATCTCTGCCATGACCTTGAAGACTTTCCCGATCTCCCCTAATGCAATACGGCGCTTGATTTCCCGTACTGCTGGATAGGCCGTATAGTTAAAAATGGAAAACAAGCGACAACTGACAGGGGAAACCTTGCTAAAAAGAAGATCACACTCTGCTCGAGTAGCTACCAGTGGCTTGTCACAAATTGCAATCAGACCGGCATCCAATACTGCACAAATCTGACTCGCGTGAGCAGTGATCGGCGTAGCGATCACTACCACATCAAGCCTTCCTCTCTCAGCGACCAGCAAATCGTGGAGAGACTCATACACTCTATCTGGAGCGATACGATATGCCGCTGCCGAACGCTCATTTATCAGCTTATTCCGGCTAAAACAGCCCGCAACCAGTTCAAAGGCATTATCGAGGCGCAGAGCAATCTCATGGGACCGCCCAACTGCTGAGTTAACCCCCCCTCCAACCATTGCGGCTCTAATTGGATTATTCATAATCAACACCCCAATGATATATTCACTATATGGAATCGGGCACAAAATACATTATAGTTTCCGACCAACCCTGTGTGTAATGCCTCATGTAGATTCGGTAATTCGGATTCAAACCCAATATAAAATCTGGAATACGCAAAAAGTCTGATGCCGAATGATATACTGCGATAGCAAGCTTGGGTGTATTTTGACGTATGTGATTTTTCGCACCAAAAAGTGCATTCAACTCCCAACCCTCGAGATCCATTTTAATGAACGATACCGGCTTGGTGATTACATCATCAAGACGTGCAACTTCGACGATGAGGCTCCCGCTCGGAGAAATTGCAGATGCTGAATCAAAATCCGCATTAAATCTTAGACTATCCGGCTGATCTGATAAGCCAAGCTGAAAAAACTCAACTCTACTTAAATTTTTCAATCGGTGTTTCGCCATCTCGATATTTTTTGGAGATGGCTCAAAAAACAAAACGGAAGAGTAATCTGAATATCGATTGCAGAAAATTTCTGTAGTATCTCCGTCGAATCCACCTGCATCGACGAAAGTCTCGTGTCGCAACTGCATAAAATCTTCGAAGTACTGATCCTTTAAGCGAACGCCATACCCTTGCATATACATGGGATCAGCAGTCAGTCGAAACCTCATAACATCCAAAAAGGTCTTCCTCGACTCATCATCTTCCAAACGATTGTAAAGCTCAAACCAGGCAATCTTGCCATTAGACCATTCAGCGCGTTGCTGGCTTACGAACCATGGCAATGGAAATAATTCGTGCCCAAACCAAAGAAGATCACTATAGTTGATCACATTCAAAAAACCAACCCGATGAATATTATATAAAACATCAACAGGGCTTATTGATGTGGCACAATTAACAATAATTGCATCCGACGGAACAGCCTCAAGTTTACAAACATTAACACCATGCCACGACGGCAAATTACCCACGTAATCATCAATGATGCCGTCAAGTTTAATATGCCTCAACACCGCCAACGACTCGTCATTACGGCCTATTACATAACGTGGCGTATCAGTTCTTCCGGACAAAAATCTCGATACCAAATCTGAACTCTTCGGTGCAGCAGCAAGAGACGAATCAATAATTTTTTCGAAATCAAACGAGGCATTAGCAGGCCGTTGAAAAATCCCGTCCCAGCGGGCGGATTGTGCAACCTCTTTTCTGTAAATTTCCGGATTGGTGGTCATGACATTCGGGTTACGGGTTGAAGTTGAGATAGACCTTGCCGGTCATCCACTCGTCGTCGAGTTCGGCGAGC